>NZ_JAJMZI010000002.1:0-627824 GCF_021012935.1 Kocuria sp. LUK | reverse complement strand
CGTCAACGCGATGCGATACTTCCTGGACCAGTTCGACTACGAGGACAAGGACCCGGAGGTGGTCCACGCCCCGGACCCGCTGCTGGTCCAGCGCGGCCGGGACGCGGTCGGCGACTGAGGCCGCCCGGGCACCGTCCCGACCCGCAAGGAGGACCCGTGGGACAGCTGATCGTCACCGAGTTCATCACCCTCGACGGCGTCGTCGACTCCCCCGGCGGCGGGGACCACCCCCACGCAGGGTGGACCTTCCGGCAGGTCGAGTTCGACGAGGCGGCCTACGAGCTCAAGGACCGGGAGCAGAAGCAGGCCGCCGCGATGCTCCTGGGCCGGGTCAGCTACGAGGAGTTCGCCCCGGTGTGGCCGGCGATGGAGGAGTTCGCCGAGTACAACGCCATGCCCAAGTACGTGGTCTCCTCGAGACTGACCGACCCGCAGTGGCACAACACCTCCGTGCTGCGCTCGCTGGCGGAGGTCGCCCGGGTCAAGGACTCGCTCGAGGGTCCCCTGCTCGTGCACGGCAGCGCGACCCTGGCCCAGGGCCTCGCGGCCGCCGGGCTGGTGGACCGCTACCACCTGCTCGTCTTCCCGCTGCTGCTGGGCGCCGGGCGCCGGCTCTTCGACGACTCCGCCGACACGCTGCGCCGCCTCGCCCTGGTGGAGCACGAGGCCTACGCCAACGGGGTCGTCAAGGCCGTCTACGACGTCGTGCGCTGAGGCCGCGGGCGCGTCAGGCCCCGTCGCGCACGAGCAGGCCCTCGTGCTCCTCGACCAGCCGCAGGGACAGCTCCTTGTAGCCCACCGCGTCGAAGAGGACCGTGATCCGGTCGGGCTCGGACCCCATCACCTGGCCGGGGCCCCACTCGCGGTGGGTGACGGGGGTCCCGATCTCCCAGCCGTGCGGGGTGGCGGCGGCCCGCTCCGCCGCCTCGGCCGCGGAGCCCTCCTCCCGGCAGTTGTCGCAGTTGCCGCACCACCCGCTCGTCTCCTCGCCGAAGTAGTTGAGCAGCCAGTCGCGGCGGCAGCCGTCGGTCTCCGCGTAGCCGCGCATCATCTCGATCCGCGACCGGTCGATGGCGTGCTGGGACTCGGCCTCGGCCAGCGCCGCCGCGACGGCCTTCGCGGGGGTGGCCCCCGGGGCCGCCGTGGCGCCCTCGCGGCGGGTCAGGACCCCGCCGCTGTGCTCGAGCAGGTGCAGGGCCCGCGCCACGGCGCGCCGGCCCAGCCCCGTGCGCTCCCCCAGCCCGCGCACGCGCACGGGCCCGTGCCGGCGCACGGCCCGGAACACGGCGGCGACGTCCTCCTCGGCCGGGGCGCCGCCGGCGAAGTACTGCTGCAGGCCCAGGTCCTCGGAGCGGTAGTGCAGGACCGCGAGCGCGGGGGCGCCGTCGCGGCCGGCCCGGCCGATCTCCTGGTAGTAGCTGTCGAGGGAGTCGGGCACGTCCGCGTGCACCACGAAGCGCACGTCGGGCTTGTCGATGCCCATCCCGAAGGCCGTGGTGGCGACGACCACGTCGAGCGCGCCGTCGTGGAAGCGGGCGTGGACGGCCTCCCGGTCGGACTGCCGGCGCCCGGCGTGGTAGGCCTCCGCGCGCAGCCCGCGCTCGGCCAGCGCGGCGGCGTACTGCTCGGTCTCCTTGCGGGTGGCCACGTAGAGCAGGCCGGGCCCGCCCGCGCGGGCGACCTCGTCGAGCACCGCCCGGCGCTTGTCCGCGGCCTCGTGGTGGCGCACCACGCGCAGCTCGATGTTGGGCCGGTCGAAGCTGTGCACGAGCACGAGGGGGTCGCGCAGCCCCAGCCGCTCGGTGATCTCCGCGCGGGTGTGGGGGGAGGCGGTCGCCGTCAGCGCGAGCACCGGCGGGTGCCCGAGCCGCTCGACCGTCTCCCCCAGCACGAGGTAGTCGGGGCGGAAGTCGTGGCCCCACGAGGAGATGCAGTGCGCCTCGTCGACCACGAACAGGCACGGCGGGCGCGCGGCGAGCCGCTCGACCGTCTCCTCCCGGGCCAGCTGCTCCGGGGCGAGGAAGAGGAAGTCGGCGGTCCCGTCGTCGT
Source organism: Kocuria sp. LUK (assembly GCF_021012935.1). NCBI lineage: Bacteria > Bacillati > Actinomycetota > Actinomycetes > Micrococcales > Micrococcaceae > Kocuria > Kocuria sp. LUK. The sequence continues at coordinate 625,775 of NZ_JAJMZI010000002.1, read as the reverse complement.
AGGCCGCCCACGCGGCACGCTCCTGGCGGGCGCCCACGCGGGAGTTCACCGCGACGGCGCGCCCCGGGCCGAGGTGCTCCCCGAGCGCCTCGACCTGGTCGTGCTGCAGCGCGATCAGCGGGGAGACGACCACCGCGGTCCCGGGCAGGGCGACGCCCGGGACCTGGTAGATCGCGGACTTGCCGTGGCCGGTGGGCATCACGGCGAGCACGTCGCGCCCGCCCGCCGCGGCCGCCACGGCCTCGAGCTGGCCCTCCCGGAACTCCTCGATCCCGAAGCACTCCCGGGCGATCTCGCGCAGCCGCCCGGCGTCCGGCGCCGGGCCGGTCCCTCTCGCCGTCATCGTCACGGCCTAGAAGGGGAACCGGGCGTGGCCCTCCTCCTGGACGGTGATCCACCGCCGCTCGCTGAAGGACTCGACGCCGGCCTGGCCGCCGAACTTGCCGTAGCCGGACTCCTGGATGCCGCCGAAGGGGGCCTGCGGCTCGTCGGCCACCGACTGGTCGTTGACGTGGACGATCCCGGTCTTCAGCCGCTTGGCCACGTCCCAGCCCTCGCCGAGGTTCTCGGTGATCACCCCGGCGGTGAGCCCGTAGTTGGTGTTGTTGGCGAACTCCACGGCGTCGTCCGGGCCGTCGACCTCGAAGACCACCGTGACCGCCCCGAAGATCTCGTCGTGGAAGATGTCCATCTGCGGGGTGACGTCGGTGAGCACGGTCGCGGGCACGAGCGAGTTCTCGAGCCGGTGACCGCCGGCGCGCACGGTGGCGCCCTTGGCGACCGCGTCCTCGATGAGCCCGTACTGGCGCTGGGCGGACCGGGGGTTGACGGCCGGGCCGATCACCGTGGCCGGGTCGGTCGGGTCGCCGGTGGGCAGGTTCCGCACCTTCGCCGCGAAGCGCTCGGTGAACTCCGCGGCGATGCTGCGGTCCACCAGCACCCGGTCCACGGACATGCAGATCTGCCCGGCGTTCATGTACGCGCCGAACGCCGCGGCGTCGACCGCGTAGTCGAGGTCGGCGTCCTCGAGCACCACGAGGCTGTTCTTCCCGCCGAGCTCCAGCACGGCGGGCTTCAGGTGCTGGGCGGCGAGGGTGCCGATGGTGCGGCCCACGGAGGTGGAGCCGGTGAAGTTGACCATCCGCACCCGCTGGTCGGAGATCAGCGCCTCGACGACCTCGGCGGCGTCCGCCCGGTCGTTGGTCACCACGTTGAGCACGCCCGCGGGCAGGCCGGCCTCGACCAGGGCGTCGGCGAGGAAGAGCCCGCACGCCAGCGGGGCGTCCTCGCTGGGCTTCAGCACCACGGTGTTGCCCACCGCCAGGGGCACGGCGATGGCGCGCATGCCCAGGATGAACGGGGCGTTCCAGGGGGAGATCGCGGCGACGACGCCGTAGGGCTGGCGCACCGACATCGAGATCACCCCGGGCATGTCGGTGGCGAGCACCTCGCCCTGCGGCAGGGTCGCGGCCCCGGCCGCCTCGCGCAGGATGTTCGCGGCGAGGTGGGTGTTGAACTCGGCCCAGCCGCGCACGCCCCCGACCTCCTCGGCCATGATCCGGGCGCCCTCCTCGAGGCGGGACTCGAAGATGTCGGCGGCGCGCAGGAAGATCCGCCGCCGCTCGCTCGGGGCCGTGGCGGCCCAGGCCTCGGCCGCGTCCGCCGCCGCGCCCACGGCCCGGTGGACGTCGTCGGGGCCGGCGGCCGCGACGCGGGCGAAGACCTCGCCGGTGTAGGGGTTGAGGTCCTCGGTGGTGCGTCCGGACTGTGCGGGCACGTGCTCGCCGCCGATGATCAGGTCCCGGGTGATGGTCATGCGCTGTCTCTCCGTCCTCGGTCGTGCGGGGGTCGGCCGCCAGGGGCCGCGTCTCCTCGTCAGCCTACTGTCGGTCGGGGCCGGCGCCAACGGGGGCGGGGGGCGTCCGCTCCCGGCGCACGGGCGGTGGCGCACAATGGGGCCCGTGGAACTCGTCGTCGTCGCCGCCCTGGCCGTGCTCGTGGGCACGGTCCTCCAGCGCGTGTCCGGGACCGGGGTGGGCCTGGTCGTCGCCCCGACCCTGGCGCTGCTGATCGGCCCGGCCTCGGGGGTGCTCGTGACCAACGCGACGACGACGGTCTCCGGCTTCCTCATCATGCTCTCGGTGCGCCGCGACGTGGACTGGCGCCGCTACGCGCTGATCGCCCCGGCCGCGGCCGTGGGGGCGGTGCCGGCGGCGCTGCTGGTCCGGGAGCTGCCCGCGGCGTGGCTGCAGGTGGTGATCGGGGCGGTGGTGCTGGCGGCGCTCGCGACGACCTTCGGCCTGCCCCGGCTGCCGGAGTGGCCCGGGCGGCTGCCCACGGTGCTCGCCGGCGCGATCGGGGGCTTCTTCAACACGACGGCGGGGGTGGCCGCGCCGGTGATGGTCATCCACTCCCGGCTGGCCCGCTGGGACCACCGCTCCTTCGCCGCGACCCTGCAGCCGGTGTTCATGACCATGGGCGCGCTGTCGGTGCTGACCAAGACGCTGCTGGGGGCGGCCGGGCCCGGCGGGGTGCCGCCGTGGTGGATCGCGCCCGGCGTCGTCGCCGTGGTCGTGCTCGGCGTCCTGCTCGGCGGGGTGCTGGCCCGGCGCGTGCCGACCTCGGCGGCGCGCACGCTCGCGCTCGTGCTCGCCGGGGTCGGGGGCACCGTCACCCTCGTGCGGGGCCTGCTCGGGGTGGCCTGAGCGGCACCGACGCCGCGGCTCAGTTCCCGCGGGCCCGCCGCGTGGCGGCGTCGTTGGCCTTGCGGATCGCCTCGACGAGCTCCTTCTTGGTCATGTAGGACCGGCCCTCGACCCGCAGCCGCTGGGCCAGCTCGTAGAGGTGCTGCTTCGAGGCGTTCGCGTCCACGCCCCCGGCGGTCGGTGCGGGGTCGTCCCGGCCGCCCTCGGCGTGCTCGTCGGAGGGCCCGCTCTCCTGCTTGACCTCCCAGTGGTCGCCGACCTTCTCGTGCGTGTGCTTCAGGGACGCGAAGGCCGTGCGCGCGGCGCGCTCCTCGTCGCCGTACTGCTCGAGCGCGGAGTCGTAGGTCTTGGCGAAGGTGTCCTGCGCCTGCTGCGCCGAGCGCTGCAGGGTCGAGGGCAGCTCGCTCTTCTTCGCGTGGTCGTTCTTCCCTGTCCTGGCCATGATCCGTTCCTTTCCGTGCGGGGAGCTTCGGCCGGTGCGGGATCCCGCCGCACCGGCGGCGCGGCGGCTCAGAAGACCGGCGTGCCGCCGGTGACCCCCAGCACCGAACCGCTGACGTAGCTGGCCTCCTCCGGGGAGGCGAGGAAGACGTAGGCGCCCGCGAGCTCGGCCGGCTGGGCGATGCGGCCCAGCGGGGTGTCCCTGCCCATGGCCGCGACCGCCTCCGGCTCCTTCGTGGCCGGCTGCAGCGGCGTCCACACCGGGCCGGGGGCCACGGCGTTGACGCGGATCCCGCGCGGGCCGAGCTCGGCGGCGAGGTTGGCGGTGACGTTGTTGAGGGCGGCCTTGGTCGCGGCGTAGTCGATCATCGTCACGGAGGGGTCGTAGGCCTGGACCGAGGTGGTGTTGATGATGCAGTCCCCGCGGCCGAGGTGGGGCAGCGCCGCCCGGCTGACCCACAGGGTGCCGTAGAGGTTGGTGCGCACGGCCCGCTCGAGGTCCTCGGTGCGCAGGCCCTCGAGCCCCGGCTCGCCGCGGGCCCAGTGGTAGCCCGCGTTGTTGACGACCACGTTGAGCCCGCCGAGGCCCTCGACCGCGCGGTCGACGACCTCCTGGCAGACCCGCTCCTCGCGCAGGTCGCCGGGGGCCAGCACGGCCGTGCGCCCCGCCTTCTCGATCCACCCGACCACGTCCTGGGCGTCCTCCTGCTCCTCGGGCAGGTGGTTGATCGCGACGTCGGCGCCCTCGCGGGCGAAGGCGATCGCCACGGCCCGGCCGATGCCGGAGTCCCCGCCGGTGATCAGGGCCCTGAGCCCCTCCAGCCGGCCGCGGCCCTGCCACGAGGACTCCCCGTGGTCGGGCACCGGGTCCATCGCCGCGGTGAGCCCGGGCGGGCGCTGCTGCTGCCCGGGCATCCCGCCCTCGTCGGTCATCGCACGGGCGTGCTGGGAGACGGGGGACTCGGGCATCGCGGAACTCCTTCGATCAGGGTGCTTATCGTTGCTCTCCTCCAGCCTAGGAGCCCTGGCCGCGCTTGTCTCCCCCGCGCCCGGCGGCGGAGGCCCCGGGCACGGCGGCAGCCGCCCCCGGGCGCGGGGGTCGACGCCCCGCGAGCCCGTCGATAGGCTCGCCGGACACCCCGCCGCACGCCCCGACCCCGGAGGACCGCATGAGCCCCGACATGAAGCCCCGCAGCCGCCAGGTCACCGACGGCATCGACGCGACCGCCAGCCGCGGCATGCTGCGCGCGGTGGGGATGGGCGACGACGACTGGGAGAAGCCGCAGATCGGCATCGCCAGCTCGTGGAACGAGATCACCCCGTGCAACCTGTCCCTGGACCGGCTGGCCCAGGGGTGCAAGGAGGGCGTGCACGCCGGCGGCGGCTACCCCCTGGAGTTCGGCACGATCTCCGTCTCGGACGGGATCTCGATGGGCCATCGGGGCATGCACTTCTCGCTGGTCTCGCGCGAGGTCATCGCCGACTCGGTGGAGACCGTGATGCAGGCCGAGCGCCTGGACGGCTCGGTGCTGCTGGCCGGCTGCGACAAGTCCCTGCCCGGGATGCTCATGGCCGCCGCCCGCCTGGACCTCGCCGCGGTCTTCCTCTACGCCGGGACGATCGCCCCGGGGTGGGTGAAGCTCACCGACGGCACCGAGAAGGACGTCACGCTCATCGACGCGTTCGAGGCCGTGGGCGCCTGCAAGGCCGGGCTGATGGGCCGGCAGGACCTGGACCGGATCGAGCGGGCCATCTGCCCCGGCGAGGGCGCGTGCGGCGGGATGTACACCGCGAACACGATGGCCTCCGTGGCCGAGGCCCTGGGCATGAGCCTGCCCGGCTCCGCCGCCCCGCCCTCGGCCGACCGGCGCCGCGACCAGTTCGCCCACCGCTCCGGGGAGGCGGTCGTGGAGCTGCTGCGGCGGGGGATCACGGCCCGGGACGTGCTGACCCGGGAGGCCTTCGAGAACGCGATCACCGTGCTCATGGCCCTCGGCGGCTCCACCAACGCCGTGCTGCACCTGCTCGCGATCGCCCACGAGGCGGAGGTGGAGCTCTCCCTCGACGACTTCAACCGGATCGGCGACCGCGTGCCCCACCTCGCCGACCTCAAGCCCTTCGGCCGGTACGTGATGAACGACGTCGACCGCCACGGCGGGATCCCGGTGGTCATGAAGGCCCTGCTCGACGCCGGGCTGCTGCACGGGGACGCCCTGACCGTGACGGGCCGCACCGTCGCCGAGAACCTCGCCGCCCTGGACCCCGACCCCCTCGACGGGACGGTCATCCGCGCCCTGGACAACCCCATCCACCGCACCGGCGGGATCACGGTCCTGCACGGGTCGCTGGCCCCGGAGGGGGCCGTGGTGAAGTCCGCCGGCTTCGACGCCGAGGTCTTCGAGGGCCCGGCCCGGGTCTTCGAGCGCGAGCAGGCCGCGATGGACGCCCTGGGCCGGGGCGGGATCACCGCCGGCGACGTCGTGGTGATCCGCTACGAGGGCCCCAAGGGCGGGCCCGGGATGCGGGAGATGCTCGCGATCACCGGCGCGATCAAGGGTGCGGGCCTGGGCAAGGACGTGCTGCTGCTGACGGACGGGCGGTTCTCCGGCGGGACGACGGGGCTGTGCATCGGCCACATCGCCCCCGAGGCGGTCGACGCCGGGCCGGTCGCGTTCGTGCGCGACGGCGACCGGATCCGTGTGGACCTCGCCGCCAGGAGCCTGGAGCTGCTGGTCGACGCGGAGGAGCTCGCCGCCCGGCGCACCGGCTGGTCGCCGCTGCCGCCGCAGTACGCGGGCGGGGTGCTGGGCAAGTACGTCAAGCTCGTGCGCTCCGCCTCCCTGGGCGCGGTCACCGTCTGAGCGCCCCGGTCACCGCCCGCCCGGACCGCCCCGCCCCTCCGGTCCGGGGTCCCGGTCCATCAGCGGGGCGATCCGGTAGGGGATGACGGTGCGCAGGAACATGCTCGTGGAGGTGCGCAGGATCCCCGGGCACAGCCGGATCTCCTCGGAGACCCGGTAGAGGTCGTCGGGGTCGCGGGCCACGACCCGGCACAGCAGGTCGGTCTGCCCGGCCGGGGCGAAGACCTCGATCACCTCGGGGATGGCCTCCAGCCCGGCGACCGCGGCCTCGAGCTGGTGCTGGTCCAGCTCCACGGCCACGCTCGCGGCCATCCCGTACCCGAGGGCCGCGGGCGTCACCCGGGTGCTGTGCCGGCGCAGGGCGTCCCCGGCGCGGAAGCGCTCGAGGCGGGCGTGGATGGTGCCGCGGGCCAAACCCGTGCGCTGGGCCAGGGCGAGCACCGTCATCCGCGGGTCCTCGTCGAGGGCGGCCAGGATCCTGCGGTCGGTGGCGTCGAGCCGGTCGTTCGTCATGCTGACCACTTCCCGTCCCGCGCCGCGGCGCGAACTGGTCGATCTGATCAGTTCCAGACTAGACGTTTGCGCAGGGTGTCGAACCCGGTGTTCTCTGGTGTGCACACGGAGCGTCTCCCCACGAGGAGCGGCGCACCCCGGCCGGCGCCGGGCCCCTACGAGGGGACCGGCGCCCGCGTCCGCCCGGCACCCCGGGACGGCACGGCCCCCTCCCGGCCCGCGGGAGCTCCCCGGAGCTCCCGCGGGCCGAGCACGTCCGGGCCTGACACGTCCGGGCCGGGCTCCTGCGCCGGGGGCTCAGCCGCCTCCGGCGCCGCGCCGCCGCGCGAGCGAGTGCCGGCAGGCCAGGAAGGTCGCCACAAGGTCCCAGACCGTGATCACCACGACGAGCACGACACCGGCCGCCGCGAATCCCTCGCCCACCCAGCCGCGCTCGCGCAGGACGGGGTTCACCACGGACTCGGTGCGCAGGACCGTGACCAGCAGCGCGGCCATCGCGAGGTCGACCGCGGCATTGACCGCCCACAGGCCCCACGACCAGCGACGGCGGAGGAAGCGCAGCAGCTCCCACCCCCACGAGACCGCGACCAGCCCCAGGTAGAGCGGCACCCAGGGCCACCACAGGCCCGGAGCCAGCAGCGGCTCCCCCGCCAGCGGCCCGTGGGCGAACAGCGGGCGGGAGAGCAGGAAGGGCGCGGCGAAGGCGAGGGCCAGGCCGAGTGAGCTCCACACCAGCTCCCCCACGGTGACGTCGCGCGGCGGGCGCGGCGGCGGCAGCTGCTCGACCGTCCAGCGGGCCGGCTCCTCCTCCACCCCGGACCGCCGGCTGCCGGCCGCCTCCGCCGGTGCGTCCGCGCCCGCCGCACGCCCCGCCGTCCGGGTGGACTCCACGCGCTCGACGACCGCGAAGACGACGACGGCGGCGCCCGCTCCCATCAGCGCCCCCTGCAGCGCCGACCCGAGCGAGGAGGCGAGGGCGAGCGCGGCGTAGGCGACGGGGTCCTGCCGGCCGGCCTCGGCGAACAGCGTGCCGAGCAGCGACAGCCCGCCGAAGACCCCGGCGAGCACCGGGACGAGCACGCGCAGCAGCTCGAGGAACTCGTGGTAGTGCGCGGGACCGATGAGGTGGCGCGGGCCCGGGGCGTGGTCCTCGGCGAGCCGGGCGGGATCGCCGAGCTCCTCCAGGGCGCGCCGCTCGGCCTCGGACGCCGGCACCCCTCGCGCGGCGGCGTCGTGGATGCGGTCCGCGACGGCGGTGCGCAGCCCGTCCACGACGTCGCCCCGGACACGGGCGGGCAGGCGGCGGGCGACCTCCTCGAGCCAGGTCTCGGTCAGCGTTCCGGTGGGCGTCTCGGTCATGGCCGGTCCTCGGCGGTCTCGGGGCCGGCGCCCGGGCACCGGCGGCGGTGGTCGCGGACCGGCGGCGAGGGCGTCCGCGCTCCGGCGCCGGTCGGCGTCCGTGCGCCCACCCTAGTGGGTGACGCACCTCGCCGGGCGGGCTGTGCGGCGGTCGCTCCACCGCGGCACGACCGACGGGACGTCGGGGCCCGGTCCGGTCCCTCGTCCACCACGCCTCCCGGGCATAGACTCCGGCCACGGCCCGGCGACCGGGCCGCGGAGGAGAACGGGGCGGCGACATGGACGAGAACGAGCTGTGGGCGGCGATCGACGACCAGCGCCTGCGCACGGCGGAGCTGCTCGAGCGGCTCACACCGGAGCAGTGGGCGCGGCCCTCCCTGTGCGCGGGCTGGACCGTGCGCGATGTCGCGGCCCACCTGACCCTCCAGCAGATGGGCCCGGCCCAGGCGCTGCGCTCGGCGCTGCGCCACCCCGGCGGGGTGAACCGGATGATCCGGGAGTCGGCGCGGGAGCGGGCCGCCCTCCCTCCGCGGGAGCTGGTGGACCGGCTGCGCGCGTCCGTCGGCTCGCGCCGGCACAACGTGGGGCTCACCGCACAGGAGACCCTCATCGACGTCCTCGTGCACGGGCAGGACATCGCGCTCCCGCTGGGCCTTGATCTCACGGTGCCCGTGGAGGCCGCCGCCGTGGCCGCGCAGCGCGTGTGGCGCAGCCTGGGCGGGCTCCGGAGCAAGGTCTTCGCCGATCTCCCGCTCGAGGGCCTGCGCCTCGCCGCCACGGATGCCCCGTGGGCCGTGGGCGAGGGCCCCGAGGTGCGGGGGCCGGTGGCCGCGCTGCTGCTCCTGCTCACCGGCCGCACGGCCCGGCTCGCTGAGCTGACCGGGGACGGGGCCACGGTGCTGCGGGAGAGACTGGACGGACGGCTCGGCGCGGGTCCGGGCGGGGCCTGAGACCCGCGACCGGCTCAGTCGTCCCAGCCCTCCTGCGGGCTCGCGCAGGTCTCCCGGAAGACGTACTGGGAGATCCGCCGCCGCTCCCGCGAGGACCAGTCGATCGCCGGCCGGCGCTGCTCCTCGGGGACGTAGCCCAGGCGGTAGACGGCCATCAGCTCGAGGTCCTCGGGCACCTGCAGCAGCTCGACGATCTCCGCCCACCGCTCGGGGGCCTCCATGGGGAAGGACACGAACTGGATGCCCATGCCCAGCTCCACCGTGGTCAGCCACAGGTTCTCCATCGCCGCACCCATGGAGAACAGCGAGTAGAACCCGGACAGCTCCCCGGGCCGGTACTCGCGGCGGTCGAGCATCACGCCGAGCAGCATCGGGGAGCCCGCGACGAGCTTCCGGTTCTCGGCGCCCAGGGTCTGCGGGACCCGCAGCCGGTTCATCAGGGCCTGCCCGCCCGGGGTGAACGCCTTCTTCGTGAACGGGCGCAGCACCGCGGGCAGCCGGTCGAAGAGCATCCCGAAGCGCTGCTCCTCCATCTCCTGGGCGCTGAAGCGGAAGTAGCGCTTGTACCGGTCGAAGAACGTGCCCTCCGCCATCACCTGGGTCATGGACTCCCCGCTGATCCGCGCGATCCGCTCGATGCTCGCCCGGTCCTCGACCACCACGAACCGCCAGGGCTGGCTGTTGAACTGGGACGGGGCCGCGGCGGCCGCCCGCAGCAGCAGCCGCTGGTGCTCGGGATCGACCGCCCCGGGCAGGAACGGGCCGTTGGTGGTGCGGCGGCGGAAGACGACGTCGAGGAACTCCATGGGGTCTCCGGTTCGGTCGGGGCGGGTGGTCACGGGCGGGCGGGCCGGGCGGCCGCGAGCGCGGCCGCGTAGCAGGGGGCGGCGCAGAGGGCGAGCAGCGCGTGCCGGCGGGGGTGCCCCTGGGCCGGGGTCCCGGCGCGGGGCAGGACCGCCAGCGGCACGAGCGCGGGGGCGAGCACCAGGGCGGCGCGGCGGGCCCGCGGCGCGGCGGAGAGGGCGCAGGCGGCGGTCGCGGCGGCGGTCGCCGTCGTCGTCGTGGTGTAGAGCGCGTGGTGGACCCAGCGGAACCGGCCGGTGTGCACGAGCCCGAGCGCGACGCCGGCTCCCAGGGCGGCGTTGGCCGCCCAGCAGCCCGCGGCGGCCCCGATCCAGGCCGGTGCGGCCGTGCGCACGGCGTCCCCCATGCGTGCCCTCCCTCCGACGGCTCCGGGTCCGGAGGCGGCCAGTCTATCGAGCACGCACCCGGCGCCCTGGTCCAGGATGGGACCATGTCGACACGCAGGGCCCGCCCCGACTTCTCGCGGCGCGACGCCGAGCTCGCCGAGCTGATGGACGACCCCGCCTGCGACCTCGCCGCGCTGCACCGCACGTACGCGCGCTTCGGCCTGGTCAACCGGCTGGTCGCGGGCTGGGCGCGCACCTGGCGCCGGACGCTGCTGCCCCTGGCGGCCCGGGAGGGCCGGCTGAGCGTCCTGGACGTGGGCTGCGGCGGGGGCGACCTCGCCCGCGCGCTCACGGCCTGGGCGGCCCGCGACGGCGTGTCCCTGCGCGTGACCGGGGCGGACCCCGACGAGCGCGCCCAGGACTGGGCGGAGCGGGCCACGGCCCGGTGGGCCGCGGGACGGCCGCGGCTGGCGCCCCCGTCCTTCCGGGCCGTCACGAGCGCGCAGCTGGTCGAGGCGAGCGAGCGCTTCGACGTGGTGGTCTCCAACCACCTGCTGCACCACCTGGACCCGCCGGCGCTGCGGGCGCTGCTGGCGGACTCCGAGCGGCTGGCCCGCCGGCTCGTGGTGCACAACGACCTGGTGCGCAGCGCCGCCGCCCACCGGCTGTGGTCGGTGGGCGTGCTGCCGCTGGCGCCCGGGTCGTTCCTGCGCACGGACGGGATGCGCTCCCTGCGCCGGGCCTACTCCCCCGCCGAGCTGGCCGGCCTGGCCGGGCCGGGCTGGACGGTGGCCCCCGGCTCCTACGCCCACCAGCAGCTGGTCCGCACCCGTTCACCTGCCGGTCACGCGGACCCCGCACCCTGAACACCGAACCACCACCAGGGGAGGCGTCCCGCGCCTCCCGGAACGGAGCACGGATGAAGATCGCGATCCTGGGCGGCGACGGCTTCTGCGGCTGGCCCACCACCCTGCACCTGTCCGCGCGCGGCCACGAGGTGCTCGTCGTCGACGACCTCTCCCGCCGGGCCGTGGACCGGGAGCTGGGCACGGAGTCCCTCACCCCGGTGCGCTCCCTCGACGAGCGCCGCGCGGCGTGGGCGGAGCGGACCGGGCGGCGGATCGGCTTCGCGCACCTGGACCTCTCGCGCGACTACGAGGCGTTCGTGGACCTGCTCGTCACCGAGCGCCCGGACGCCCTGGTCCACTTCGCCGAGCAGCGCGCCGCCCCGTACTCGATGCGCTCGCCCGGGCACAAGCGCTACACCGTGGACAACAACGTCAACGCCACCCACAACGTGCTCGCCGCCGTGGTGGAGTCGGGCCTGGACGTGCACGTGGTCCACCTCGGGACCATGGGCGTCTACGGGTACGGCACGGCGGGGATGCGCATCCCGGAGGGCTACCTCGACGTCGAGGTGCACGGCCCGGACGGCCCCGTGGCGCAGCAGATCCTCTACCCCGCCAGCCCGGGGTCGGTCTACCACATGACGAAGGTCCTGGACCAGACGCTGTTCGCGTTCTACGCCAGGAACGACGGCGTGCGCGTCACCGACCTCCACCAGGGCATCGTGTGGGGCACCGCCACGGCCGAGACCGCCCTCGACGACCGGCTCGTCAACCGCTTCGACTACGACGGCGACTACGGGACCGTGCTCAACCGCTTCCTCGTCCAGGCCGCGGTGGGCCACCCCCTGACCGTGCACGGCACGGGCGGGCAGACCCGGGCGTTCATCCACCTCCAGGACACGGTCCGGTGCGTGGAGCTGGCCCTGGCCCATCCGCCGGCGGCCGGGGACCGGGTGAAGATCTTCAACCAGATGACCGAGACCCACCGGGTCCGCGACCTCGCCCGCCTCGTGGCGGAGCTGACCGGCGCCGAGGTGGAGTTCGTGCCCAACCCGCGCCAGGAGGCGGCGGAGAACGACCTGCACGTGGTCAACGACGCGTTCCTGGACCTGGGCCTGGAGCCGACCACGCTCTCGGCGGGCCTGCTGCTGGAGATCGAGCAGACGGCGGTGCGCCACGCCGACCGCGTGGACCCCCGGCGGATCCCGGCGACCGCCGTGTGGAACCGGCACCGCAGCCCCGGCCTGCCCGCCCGGCGTCCCGCCGCGCGCGTCGGCGCCTGAACCGGATGCGGGTCGCGCTCTACACGGACGTCTTCGCCCCCCACGTGGACGGGGTCGTCACCCGCCTGCTGCGCACCCTGGAGCAGCTCGGGGAGCTCGGCCACGAGGTGCTCGTGCTCACCCCGGGACGCCCGCCGCGGCACTGGGGTCCGCACCCGGTGGTCCGGGCCCCCTCGCTGGCGTTCCCCTGGTACCCGGACCTGCGGGCCGGGCTGCCCGGACCGCGCGCGGAGCGGGCCGTCACGGCCTTCCGCCCCGACGTGGTGCACGCGGTGAACCCGGTGTGGTTCGGCGCCTGGGGCGTGCTCTCGGCCCGGCGCCGGCGGCTGCCGCTGCTCGCGTCCTTCCACACGGACGTCCCCCAGTACATGGACGCCCTGGGGCTCGGGGCCCTGCGCGGGACCGCCGAGCGGTGGATCCGCACGACGCACAATGCGGCGCAGGTCAACCTGTGCACCTCCGCGCCGATGCTCGAGCGGGCCGCCGCCCTGGGGGTGCGCGAGCCCCTCCTGTGGCCCAAGGGCGTGGACACCGTCCTGTTCCGCCCGGACCGGGCCCGCCCGGCGGTGCGCGAGCGACTGACCGGCGGGCACCCGCGGGAGCGGCTCGTGCTCGCGGTGGGCCGGCTCTCGCGCGAGAAGAACCTCGAGGCGCTGCGCGAGCCCCTGCGGCGGCTGCCGGGGACCCGGCTCGCCCTCGTGGGCACCGGCCCGCACCGGGCGGCCCTGGAACGGGCCTTCGCCGGCCTGCCGGTCGTCTTCACCGGCCCCCTGGCCGGGGAGGAGCTCGCGGCCGCCTACGCCAGCGCGGACGTCCTCGCGTTCCCCTCGACGACCGAGACCCTCGGCCTCGTGGCCCTGGAGTCCCTGGCCAGCGGGGTGCCCGTGGTGGGCGCCCGGGCGGGCGGGATCCCCTTCGCCGTCGACGACGGGCGGACGGGGCTGCTGGTGGACCCGGGACGGCCGCAGGAGCTGACGGCCGCGCTCGCCCGGCTGCTCGACGACGACGGGCTGCGGGCGAGGATGGGCGCCGCCGGCCGTGCGGAGGCCCTGACGCTGGACTGGCGCGCCGCGACCGAGACCCTCGTGGGTCACTACCGGTCGGCGGTCGAGCGGCACGGGCCGCTGCGGCGCTGAGTCCGGGACCACCCGCAAGAGATACCCCAGGGGGTACTTGTGTCATACCCTAGGGGGTATTACCGTAGGACTCGAAGCGACCGGGGGAACCCCTCCGGGAGCACCGAGAACCCCGCACCACCGCGAAGGAGACAACCATGCTGCTCGAGCGCATCTACGACGAGGACCTGGCCCAGGCGAGCTACTTCATCGGCTGCCAGCGCAAGGCCGAGGCGGTCGTGGTCGACCCCCGCCGCGACATCCAGGTCTACCTGGACCTCGCGGCCAAGAACGGCATGCGCATCACGGCCGTCACCGAGACCCACATCCACGCCGACTACTTCTCCGGCACCCGCGAGCTGGCCGCCGCCACCGGCGCCACCATGCACGTCTCCGCCGAGGGCGGGCCGGACTGGCAGTACGAGTTCGAGGCCGAGCGCCTGCACGACGGCGACGAGATCCGCATCGGCAACATCGTGGTCGAGGCGGTGCACACCCCCGGGCACACCCCGGAGCACCTGTCCTTCCTCGTGACCGACGGCGCGTTCAGCGACCAGCCCGGCTACATGCTCACCGGCGACTTCGTCTTCTCCGGCGACCTCGGCCGCCCGGACCTGCTCGACGAGGCGGCCGGCGGCGTGGACACCCGCTTCCTGGGCGCCCAGCAGATGTTCCGCAGCCTCCGGGAGAAGTTCCTGACCCTGCCCGACCACGTCCAGGTCTACCCGGGCCACGGCGCCGGCTCCGCCTGCGGCAAGGCCCTGGGCGCCATCCCCTCGACCACCGTGGGCTACGAGCGCCTGTACTCCTGGTGGGGCCACTACGTCGCCTCCGGCGACGAGCAGGGCTTCATCGACGAGCTGCTCGAGGGCCAGCCGGACGCCCCGTTCTACTTCGGCCGCATGAAGCGGCAGAACCGGCAGGGCCCGGCCGTGATGGGCGAGCGCGCCCCGCTGCAGGAGCTGCCCGCCGAGCAGGTCGCCGCCGACCTCGAGGCCGGGACCGTGACCTTCGTGGACACCCGCTCCGCCGCGGCGGTGCACGAGGGCACCGTGGCCGGCGCCCTGAACGTCCCGGCCGGCGGCTCCGTGGCGACCTACGCCGCCTGGGCCGTGGACCCGGAGCGCGACGCCCGCCCGCTCGTGCTGCTGGCCGACGGCCAGGAGGCCGCCCAGGAGTACTGGGACCACCTGGTCCGCGTGGGCATCGACGCCGTGGCCGGCTACGTGACCGGCCTCGAGGGCCTGCCGCAGGAGACCCCGCGACTGGTCCGGCCCGAGGAGGTGGAGTCCTTCGAGAAGGCCCTGCTGCTCGACGTGCGCGCCAAGAGCGAGCACGCCGCGGGCGCCGTCCCCGGCGCCACCCAGCTGCACGGCGGCCGGGTCCTGTGGAACCTGGACGGCCTCCCGGCCGAGGGCACGATCGTGACCTACTGCCAGAGCGGCATGCGCAGCTCCGTGGTCGCCTCGACGCTGCGCCACGAGGGCTTCGACGTGGTCGAGCTCGACGGCAGCTACGCGGGCTGGCTGGCCCGCCAGGGCGCCCTGGAGACCGCCTCCGTGCGCTGACCGGGCCGGCGGGCACCCCGCCGCCCGCACCCCGACCGGCAGCCCCGGCCGCACCCGCGGCCGGGGCTGCCGCGCGTCCGCGCCCTGTCCGCACAACTGGTGCTGGTCAGTGGCACCTACGGGTGCGTAGCTTGAGCCCAGCAGCGGTCCTCCGGCCCCGTCCGGGCTCCAGGCAGCTCCACGGGCCCGCGCACGCCCCGGGGACCACGCGGGACGGCCCCGTCCCCTCCGCCCGGAGGAGCCCGGCCCGCCCGCGCGCTGGCACGGCCCCCGCGGGAAGCGCCCGCAGGGCACGACGATCGGAGATCCGGACGCGATGACGACTGCCACCCCCGAGCCACGCCCCGCCCGCCGCACGGCGCGCCGCTGGACCACCGCCTCCACCACGGCCGCCCTGCTGGCCGGGAGCCTCGTCGCGGGGGCCCCCGCGGCCTCGGCCGCCCCGGGGGCGCCCGCCTGCCCCGAGGCCACCGCCGCCTTCGAGACGGCCGTGGCCGGCACCGGCATCACCCCGGAGGCCCTGGCGCAGGTGGAGCTCTCCGCCGAGGCCGTCGCCGCCGCCGAGGCCCGGTACGCCGCCCTGGTCGGCGGCGCCGGCGGGCCGAGCCTGCAGGAGCTGGAGCAGGCCGCCCAGCAGCTGGCGCTGGCTCAGGAGTCCGGGGACCCGGCGGCCGTCGCGGCCGCCGAGGCCAGCCTGGCCGAGCTCGACGCCCAGCTGGGCACCGCGCTCGAGGGCGTGGACCCCGCCGCCGCACAGCAGGCGGTGACCGAGTCCACCGTGGTCCTCGACGGCCTGCTCGCCCAGCTGGGCATCGACCAGGCCACGGCCGCGCAGCTGGCGGGGCTGCTCGAGCAGGCCGCACTGGCCTGCGGGGCCGCCCCGGCCGCACCCGTCCCGGCCGCACCGGCCCCGGCGGCGCCCGCCCCGGCCGTGGAGCCGCCCGTGGCCGCCCCGGTCGAGGCCGCACCCGTGGCCGCTCCGGTCGAGGCCGCGCCGGTGGTCGCCGCCCCGGTCGAGGAGACCGCGGCCGCCCCCGCAGGCGTCAACCCCGGCTTCGACGTCCAGACGGCCGCCGACGCGCGGTCCTCGGGGACCCCGCTCCTGCTCACCGGTGCGGGCGGTCTGCTGCTCGCGGCCGCCGCGACCGTCCTCGTGCGCCGGCGGGTCCGCGCCTGACCGGCCCGCACCCGGCCCGTCGTCGTCCGCCCGGCCGGACGACGGGGCGGGCGGGGCCTCAGATGATCCGCTCGGCGCGGGCGCGGTCGACCGCCCGGGTGCGGTTGTCGACCCCGAGCTTGTCGTAGATGTGCACGAGGTGGGTCTTGACCGTGGCCTCGGAGATGAACAGGGCCCGGGCCAGCTCGCGGTTGGTCGCCCCGGTGGCCAGCCGCCGCAGGATCTCGATCTCCCGGGCGGTCAGGGCCGTGGCCGGGGCGCCCAGCCGGTGCACGAGCCGGGCGGTGACCGCGGGCGAGAGCACCGGGCGCCCGGCCGCGGCAGCCTGCACGGCCTCGCGCACGGCCTCGGGCGGGGCGTCCTTGAGCAGGTAGCCGGTGGCGCCTGCCGTCATGGCGGCGACGACGTCCGCCTCCGTGTCGTAGGTGGTCAGGACCAGCACCGGCGGCCCGCCGGCGGCCGTGATCCGGCGGGTGGCCTCGATCCCGTCCATGCCGGAGCCCATCTGCAGGTCCATGACGACCGCGTCCACGGGCGGGTGCGCGCCGGCGAGGACCGCGAGCGCCTCCGCGCCGTCGGCGGCCTCGGCGACGACCGTGACCCCGCCGGCGCCCTCGAGCACGGCGCGCAGTCCGGCCCGGACCACGGGGTGGTCGTCGACCAGCAGCACCCGCACGCCCGTCACCGCGCCCGTCCCCGCTCCGCCGGCCGCCCTGCGGCGGGCGCCAGCGGCAGCCGCACCCCCACCACGGTGCCCCCGCCGGGGGCGGACTCGACGGTCAGCCCGCCGCCCAGCTCCCGGACCCGGGCGTCCAGCCCGGCGAGGCCGAAGCCGTGGCCGCCGGCGCGGCGACCCGGCGGCCGCGCGGGGTCGAACCCGCGGCCGTCGTCGTGGACGTCGAGGGAGACGGCGTCCGGCCAGCCGGCCAGGGTGACCACGGCGGTGCGGGCCCCGGCGTGCTCGGCGACGTTGGCCAGGCACGACTGCGCCGCCCGCAGCAGCACCGCGCTCTGCTCGGGGCCCAGCACGGGCGGCTCGCCCTCGGCGCGGAACCGGCACTCCAGCTCGCCCCCGGCGGCCCGGGCCCGCTCGGCGGTGGCCGCGCACAGCTCGGCCAGTGCCGCGGGCAGCCCCGGGTCCAGGGCCGGGGAGCCGAGGTCGCGCACGAAGCGGCGGGCCTCGGCCAGGTTCTGCGCCGCGGTGGCCTCGATGACGCCCAGCCGCCGGCCGGTGAGCTCCTCGTCCCGGGCGGCGAGGGAGTCCCGCGCGGCGCGGGACATCAGCACGATCGAGGCCAGCCCCTGGGCGAGGGTGTCGTGGATCTCCCGGGCGAGGCGCTCGCGCTCCCCCGCCCGTCCGGCCTCCCGCTCCCGCCGGGCCAGCTCCCACCGGGCGGACTCGAGCGCGCGCACGGTCCGGCGGTGCCGCTCGGCCTCGCGGTAGAGCGCGCGGTAGACGCGTCCGGCGACGACGGCGGAGACCGCCCCGACCACCGGCCCCACCGCCATGGCCGGCGCGAACGCGCCGGGACCCGCGTGCAGGTACTGGGCGAGCGCGACCACGGCGGTGAGCCCCGCGACGACCGGCAGCGCGGCCGCCCGCGGCAGCAGGACGAGGTAGACGAAGAAGAGGGGGAAGACCACCCAGGAGAAGTCCGGGCTGAACAGCGTCAGCGCGCCCCACAGGAGGGTGATCGCCGCGAGCCAGGGCAGCGCGAGCCGGCGCGGGTCCCGCGCCGAGCGCCCGGTGGCGGCGCGGCTCTCCACCACCGTCCCCGCGAGGTAGGTCAGGGCGAGGACGGCCGCCAGGCCCAGCACCGGCAGGGGCCCGCCCGGCGGGGCCTGGCCCGCCCGGGACTCCAGCAGGACCCGCAGCACCCCCAGCAGGAGCAGCCCGGCGAAGCCGACGTGCAGCGTGACGCGCAGGGCACGCAGCAGGGCGGTCGTCGAGCGGTCCTCCTGCACGCTGCCTCCTCCGGCTCCCGGTGCCCTCCGGCGGCCCGGCGGGACCGGGCCGACCGGGGAGCTCCCGGCCATGCTACGGGCGCCGCCCCGGTGCCGGATCAACCGTTCGGTCGATCCGGGAGCCCACCGGACGGCGCCGGCGGACCGACCGTGCGGGCGATGGGCGGACAGGGCCGCGGGAGCAGGCTGGGAGCACGGGCGCCGCCCGTCCACGACCACCGCACGCACCAGCACCCAGGAGCACCCGTGTACCTGTCCCTCCGCGACCTCCTCTTCGCCCGGGGGCGCTTCGCCCTCGTCGGCGGGGCGGTCGCCCTCGTCACCCTGCTGCTCGTCCTGCTCACCGGCCTCACCGAGGGCCTGGGCCGGCAGAACACCTCGGGCCTCGAGCGCCTGGAGGCCGCCCGCATCGTGCTCGACGCCCCGGCCGACGGCTCCGGGGAGGCCTCCTTCACCGACTCCGCGCTCACCGCCGAGCAGACCCGCACCTGGGCGCGCACGGCCGGGGCCCCCGCCGTCGAGCGCCTCGGCGCGGCCCAGACCCGCGCCGAGGCCGGCGGCTCCGCCGCCGCGGTCGCCGTCCTCGCCCTGGAGGAGGACACCGGCCTGGCCCCCGGCCTCCGGGCCCTCGAGGGCCGTTCCCGACCGGGCCCCGGCCAGGCCGTGCTCAGCGCGACGGTGGCCGAGGACCTCGGGGTGGGCCCCGGGGACACCGTGCGCCTGTCCTCCGCCGCGCTGCGGGTCGCGGGCGTGACCGAGGACGTCCACCACAGCCACCTGCCCGTCGTGTGGGCCGCCGTCGCCGACCTGCCCGCGATCGCGCACCTGGGCGGGGACGCCGCGGCCACCGCGCTGGCCCTGCCCGCCGCCGGGGACCCGCCGGACGCGCAGGCCACCGCCGCCGCGGACGCGGCGGCGGGGACGGTCACCACCGACACCCGGGGGGCGTTCGCCGCGCTGCCCGCCTACGCCTCGGAGCGCGGGTCGCTGCTGACGATGCAGGGCTTCCTCTACGGGATCTCCGCGCTGGTGGTCGTGTCCTTCCTCACCGTGTGGACGCTCCAGCGCACCCGCGACGTCGCGGTGCTGCGGGCGCTGGGCGCCTCCCGCGGCTACCTGATGCGCGACGCCCTGGCCCAGGCCGCCGCGGTGCTCGTGCTCGGCGCGCTCGCCGGCGCGCTCGCCGGCGGGCTGACCGGTCTCGCCGCCGGCACCGCGGTGCCCTTCGCCACGGGGCCCGCCACCGTCCTGCTCCCGGCCCTCGGCGTGGTCGTCCTCGGCGGGGCCGGTGCCCTGCTCGCGACCCGCCGCGTCTCGTCCGTCGATCCCCTGCTCGCCCTCGGAGGCAACTGACCATGGTTCCCGCACCCGCTCCCCCGTCCGCCGCGCCCGCCGGCGCCCGTCCCCCGGCCCTCGAGCTCGCGGGGGTGGACCTGCTGCACCCCGACGGCACGGACGCCGCCGGGCGCCCGCGCACGGTCCGGGCCCTCGACGGCGTGGACCTCACCGCACGGGCGGGAACGGTCACCGCGCTGGTCGGGCCCTCGGGCTCGGGCAAGTCCTCCCTGCTCGCCGTCGCCGCCGCCCTCGTGCGGCCCACCGCGGGCTCCGTGCGCCTGGACGGCCAGGAGCTGACCGGCCTGCCCGAGCCGGAGCTGGCCCGGGTGCGCCGCACGCGGATCGGGGTGGTCTTCCAGCAGCCCAATCTGCTGCCGTCCCTGACCGCCCTGGAGCAGCTCGTGCTCACCGCCCACGTGCGCGGGGCCCGCGGCGCACGGCTCGCCGGCGCCCGGGAGCGGGCGGCCGGGCTGCTGGAGCTCGTGGGCCTGTCCGCCGCGGCGGGCCGGCGCCCGCACCAGCTCTCCGGCGGGCAGCGCCAGCGCGTGAACATCGCCCGGGCGCTGATGGCCCGGCCGCGGGTGCTGCTGGCCGACGAGCCGACCGCGGCCCTGGACCGGGAGCGCGCGCGGGAGATCACCGAGCTGCTCGTGGCCGCGACCCGGCGCTTCGGCACGGCCACGGTGCTGGTCACCCACGACCCCGGCCTCGTCCCGCTGGCCGACCGCTGCGCGACGGTGCTCGACGGCCGGCTGCGGCTCGGACCGGCCCCGGCGGACCGGGGCCCGGACGGGGATCAGGCGGCGCGCTCGAGCAGCACCATCACCTCGTAGTGGCGGGTCTGCGGGAACATGTCCAGCACCCGTGCCCGGCGCGGCACGAGGGAGGGCATCGCGGCGAGGTCTCGGGCCAGGGTGACGGCGTTGCAGCTGGAGTAGACCACGTGCGCCGTCCCGGAGGACTCCAGCCACCCGGCCAGCCGCGGCCCGATCCCGCGCCGCGGCGGGTTGACGACCACGAGCTCGGGCGCCTCCCGCGCGGCCAGGGCGAAGGCCGTGGCGTCCCCGGCGGCGAAGTCCACCCCCGTCAGCCCGGCCTCGCGGGCGCTGAGCCGCGCGGAGGCCACGGCCTCGGCGCTGGTCTCGATCCCGGTGACCGTGCGCCCCGGGGCGGCCACGTGCAGCGCGAAGCCCCCCACGCCGCAGTAGAGGTCCCACACCGTTGCCGGGTCCAGCTCGTCGGCCCACTCGCGGGCCTGCCGGTAGAGGGCGGCGGCCACCGCCGTGTTGGTCTGGAAGAAGCTGCGCGGGCGCAGGTGCAGCACCACGTCGCCGAGGGCCATCGGCAGGGTCTGCCGCTCGGTGAGCACGATCTCCTCGGGGCCCTCGAGCACCGCCTTGTGCTCCGGCTGGAGGTTGACGGAGACCACGGCCAGCCGCGGCAGCTGTTCCCGCAGCGCGGGCAGGTGCTTGCGGATGCGCACCACGGACTCGGTGGAGCGCAGCACGAAGCGCAGCATGAGCTCCCCCGCGGGGGACTCGGTGAGGATCAGGTGCTTGAGCTCCCCGCGCCGGGCCGGCACGTCGTAGGGCACGAGGGAGGCCCGGGTCACGAACGCGGCGAGCGCGGGCAGCGCGGCGGTCAGCCCGGGGGCGGCGATCCCGCAGCGGCGCAGGTCCACGCCCCGGCCCTGCTCGTCGAGGATGCCGAGGGTCGGCCCGTCCGCGGTGCCGCCCACGACCATCTTCGCCTTGTTGCGGAACCCGGACTCCGGGCCGGCCACCGGGGGCAGCCACTCGAGGCCCGGGCGCTCGCCGATCAGCCCGCGGCAGTGCTCCTGCTTGCCGGCCAGCTGCTCGTCGTGGGGTCGCCCCATGAGGGTGCAGGAGCGGCACGCCCCGGCGTCGTGGTAGTCGCACTGCATGGCCCCCGAGTCTACGCGGGGGCCCTTGCTAGAGTGGCGGGGCGCCGCGGCGGGAGTGCCCCGGCGCCCGGCGGGCCCCCGCCGGGAACGACCGAGGATCGGACGGGACATGACCGAGCACGCGGCGGGCCCCGCGCCCGCGGAACGGCTCCAGGACCTGCTGCTGGAGAGCGAGGACATCGCGGGCTTCCTCGAGGAGTTCACCCGCACGATGGCCGCCGCCTTCTCGGGCGGCGGGCAGAGCCACTGCGCGGTGACGCTGATCCGCCACCGGCGCGGCACCACCGTGGCCTCCTCCAGTCCGGAGGCCGCACTGCTGGACGAGGTGCAGTACGGCTTCGGGGAGGGCCCCTGCCTCACCGCGGTGCGGGAGCGGCGCACGGTGCACGTGCCGGACCTGCGCACCGACGGCCGGTGGCCGGCCTATGCCGAGGCCGCCGGGAAGGTCGGCGTGCGCGCCGTGCTCGGGGTCCCGTTCGAGCTGGGGGACGAGGCGCAGGCGGGCTTCAACGTCTACGCGGAGCGCCCGGGGGCCTTCGACGACGACACCGTGCGGACGGTGCAGCGCGAGGTGCTGCTGGCCTCGAAGGGCCTGCGGCTCGCGGTGCGGCTGGCCCGGCACCGGGAGGAGCGGGAGGACCTGCGGGCGGCGATGCGCTCGCGCACCCCGATCGACCTCGCCGTGGGCATCGTGATGGGCCAAAACCGCTGCTCCCAGGAGCGGGCGGTGGAGATCCTCAAGGCCGCCTCGAGCCACCGCAACGTCAAGCTGAGCGACCTCGCCGCCGACCTCGTGGCCACGGTGGGCCGGGGGCCGGCCGCGACGCACTTCGAGACCTGAGCCGGGGCGGGCCCGTCAGCGGGCCCCGGCCCGGGTGCTGCCGGCCTCGGGGGCGGTGGGCGGGGCGAGGACGTCCACGAGCCGCCGCAGGTCCTGCGCCGCGGCCAGCACGAGCCTCCCCTCCTGGTCGGTCGGGTCGACGGGTCCGTCGAAGAGCCGGTCGAGCCGGGAGCGCACGGACGCCGCGCCCTCCCCGGGGTCCTCGCCGTCCGACCACGCCCGCACGCACGACGCGGCGGCGCGCACGGCCTCGGCCAGCCGGTCCGCGACCTCCTCGGAGATCCGCCAGTCGCGCCGGTCGGGATCGTGCAGGGCCCGCAGCACGTCCGTGAACCCGCGCACGTGGAAGACCAGGCGGTCGAGGACGTTCAGCGGCCGGTAGCCGGGGTCGAGCCCGCGGCGCCGGCGGCGCAGCACCGCCCGGGGGTTGCCCCGGGCGGTGAGCGCGGACTCGTCGACGGCCTCGCGCACCTCGCCGGTGAGCCGCACGAGGTCGTGGTTGCGCTGCTCCCAGTCGCGCCCGCCGCTCGCCCCGGGGCTCTCGAGCTCCCCGGCCACGTCCTCGAGGTAGTCGACGACGGCGCCCTGCAGCCGGTTCAGCTGCAGCCGGGCGCTGCGGAAGTCCAGCGGCGGCAGGACCGTCACGTTGACGAGCAGCCCGATGCCCACGCCGACCGCCATCTGGACGAGGTAGCCCATCGAGTAGTTCTCCGCGTCCTGGCCGCCGATGATGAGCACGAACACCGCCCCCGCGGGGACGTAGTCGGCGCCCGCGCCGAGGCGGCGGATCCCGGACAGGAGCACGCCCAGGCCCACGGCCACGCCGATGGTCAGCAGGTTGGGGTCGCCCACGAGCAGCACCCCGGCGGCGAGCAGGATCCCGAGGGCCAGCCCGGCGAGGGTCTGCAGCCCCGTGCGCACCGAGCCCATGACGGTCGGGTACATGGCGCAGATGGCCCCGAGCGGGGCGTAGTAGGGGTACTGGTCGATGACGCCCGGCATGCGCTGGGCCACGACCCAGGACAGGGACACGGCCAGGGCGGCCTTGACGGCGAGCAGGACCCGGGGCCAGCGGATGGTGTGCATCCGACCGATGATACGGACCCGCCGGTAGGATCGTCCCGCCCGCCGTGCGCACCCGGCCGCCGCGGCCCGCACCCGCCAGGAGGACCCGTGCCCCGACCGCCGCACCGGAGACCGCTGCTGATCCTCGCCGTGGGCGCGGGCGGGGCCGCCGGCACGGGCGCCCGCCACGGGCTGGCGCTGGCGCTGCCGCCGGCCGCCGGGTGGCCGGTGGCGACCCTCGCGGCGAACCTGCTGGGCGCCTTCCTCCTCGGGCTGCTGCTGGAGGCCCTCGCCCGCCGCGGCGCGGAGACGCCCCGCCGGGAGCTGCTGCGGCTGGGCCTGGGCACGGGCGCCCTGGGCGGGTTCACGACCTTCTCCGCCCTCGCCCTGGAGACCGAGCGGCTGCTGGCCGGCGGCGCCCCCGGCCAGGCGCTGGGCTATCTCGTCCTGTCCGTGACGGGCGGGTTCGCGGCCTGCCTGGCCGGGGTGCTGCTCGCGGG
This sequence comes from Kocuria sp. LUK, assembly GCF_021012935.1. NCBI lineage: Bacteria > Bacillati > Actinomycetota > Actinomycetes > Micrococcales > Micrococcaceae > Kocuria > Kocuria sp. LUK. The sequence continues at coordinate 602,132 of NZ_JAJMZI010000002.1, read as the reverse complement.
ACGGGGGCGGCCGTGACGGCGCTGCTGGTGTGCCTGCTGGGCGGGCTGGGGGCGGTGGCCCGGTTCACGGTCGACGGTGCCGTGCGGCAGCGGTGGGGCGGGACGTTCCCCGTGGGCACGGTCGTGGTCAACGTCACCGGCTCCCTGCTGGCGGGCCTGCTCGCGGGCGCCGCACTGGCCGGCGCCCTCGGCGGCACGGCGGCCACGGCGGCGGTGGCCGGGTTCTGCGGCGGGTACACGACGTTCTCCACGGCCATGACCGACACGGTCCGCCTCGCCCGGCAGGGCCGGGTGCGCCGGGCCGCGCTCAACGCCGCGGGCACGGCCGCACTCACCCTCGCCGCCGCCGCCGCGGGCCTGACCGCCGCCGCGGCGCTGCGCTGAACCGCCGCCGCGCGGCCGGGCGCCGGACCGGCCGGGCCCTGGGTAATCACCAGCAGGCTTGCTACTGTGGCCGGACACCGACCCGGCGTGCGAACGCCCGCAGAGAGCGAGGACAACCATGGCCGAGATCAATCCCGAGGACGCCCGCCACGACCCCGAGAAGGCCCGCAAGGCCCTCGACGAGCAGGACGGGCGCAGCTACGCGGGCGACACCCCGCCGGACGCCGGGGTGGGCGTCGGCCCGGACAACCCCGATCTCGACGTCGACCGCCCGGGCGACTCCGCCAAGGGCAAGGTCTGGATCGGCGTGATCGTGGGTCTCGTGGCGCTGTTCGTCCTGCTGTGGTTCGTCGGCGCCGTGGTGGGCATGTTCTGAGCCCCCACCGCTGATCCGCCCGGACCGGGGCGCCGCCGTGCCGGCGGCGCCCCGGTCCGCACGCGTCCGGGCCCCGCGCCGCCCGCTCCCGTGCGCCGCTGACCCCCGCCGCCCGGGGCGGCGCGTCAGCGGCGCAGCCCCCGGCTCCAGGAGTGGTCGTCCCAGTCCTCGGAGCGGGGTCCCGTCATGGCGAAGCGCTCCCCGTCGGGGCCGGCGACGAGGACCAACTCGCCGTAGCCGAACTCCTCCGGCTCGCCCAGCAGCGACCCGCCCGCGGCGACGACGGCCTCGGCGGCGGTCTCGGCGTCGTCGACCTCGAAGCACACCCACCACATCGGGGGCGCCTCCCGCAGGGGGTCCACGTCCGGGGCGGGCACCCCGATCCCGCCGCCGCGCTCGGAGCCGGGGACCGTGAAGGCCGCGTACGCCTCGTGCCGGGTGCCCAGCTCCTGGTAGGCGTAGCCGAAGACCGCGGCGTAGAACCGCTCGGCGGCCCGCTGGTCGCGGGTCATCAGCTCGCACCAGGCCACCGTCCCGTGCCCGCCGACCACGCTGAACCCGGTGTGCCGCCCCGGCTGCCAGACCCCGAACGCGGCCCCGGTCGGGTCCGCCCACACGCCCATCGACCCGAAGTCCCCGACCTGCACCGGCTCGAGCACCGGGCGGGCCCCGGCGGCGACGGCCGCCCGCCCGGTGGCCGCGAGGTCGTCGGAGGCGAGGTAGACCGCCCAGGCGTGCGGGTCGTCCTCCGCCCCCGGCAGCCCCGGGGAGAGCCCCGCCACGGGCTCCCCGGCCACGAGCGCGTTGCAGTAGCCCCCGAAGGCGGGGTCGGAGGGCGTGAACCGCCACCCCAGCACGGCGGCGTAGAAGTCCTGGGACCGGTCCAGGTCCGAGACCATGAGGTCTGCCCAGCACGGGGCCCCCGGGGGCCACCGGTCGACGCGCTCTGCCACGGTCCGCACCTTCCCTCGTGCCGCGCGCGGGCCGCCCGGCCGTGCCCCCATGGTCCCCGCCCGGCCCGCCGTTGGGAACACCCCGGCCGGCGGGGCGGGGATTAACATTGCGGGCGCTCTTCCGGGGGCCCGGGGGCGTTCCTACACTCGGAGGCAGACGAGGGGCCGCGGCCGCGGCCGCGCCCCGACCACGGGGGACGGACGGGCGGCCATGCGTGCTTGGTGGATCGAGGAGCCCGGGCCCGTCGAGGGCGGGCCGCTGCGCTTCGGCCGCTGCCCGGACCCCGTCCCCGGGCCCGGCGAGCTGCTCCTGCGGGTGCGCGCGTGCGGGGTCTGCCGCACCGACCTGCACCTGGCCGAGGGGGACCTGCCGCTGCACCGCCCCGGGGTGGTCCCCGGCCACGAGATCGTCGGTGAGGTCGTGGGCCTGGGCCCCGGCTGCACCCGCTTCCGCCGGGGCGAGCGCGTGGGCGCCGCGTGGCTGCGGCACACCTGCGGGCGCTGCCGCTTCTGCCGCCGCGGCCGGGAGAACCTGTGCACCGCCCCGCGCTTCACCGGGTGGGACGCCGACGGCGGCTACGCGGAGCGCACGGTCGTCCCCGAGGCCTTCGCCTACCGGCTGCCCGAGGTGTTCGACGACGTCGCGGCCGCGCCGCTGCTGTGCGCGGGCATCATCGGCTGGCGGGCGCTGAAGCTGGCGGAGCTGCCGCCCGGCGGCCGGCTGGGGATCTACGGGTTCGGGGCCTCGGCGCACCTGGCCGCGCAGGTCGCGGTCCACCAGGGCGCCGAGGTGCACGTGCTGACCCGCTCCGAGCGGGCGCGCGAGCTGGCCCGCGAGCTGGGCGCCGCCTCCGTGGGCGGTGCCGCCGACCCGCCGCCGCGGCTGCTCGACGCCGCCGTGCTCTTCGCCCCGGCCGGGGAGCTCGTGCCGCCGGCGCTGCGGGCGCTCGACCGCGGCGGGACCCTCGCCGTGGCCGGCATCCACCTCAGCACGATCCCTGCGCTCGACTACGCCGCCGAGCTCTTCCAGGAGCGCCGGTTGCGCAGCGTCACGGCGAACACCCGCCGGGACGGCGAGGAGTTCCTGCGCCTGGCCGCGCGGCTGCGGCTGCGGCCCACGACCGTCCCCTACCGCCTCGAGCACGCCGACCGCGCGCTCGCCGACCTCGCCGCGGACCGGCTGACGGGCGCCGCCGTCCTGCGGGTCTGACGCCCCGCGGCACCGGTCCCGCGCCGGCGCCGCACCCGACGCCCGGCCGCGGCCGGGCCCGAGCCCACCGGGGGATCCCATGACCGACCGTCCCGTCCCCGCACCGACCGCCCCGCACCGGCCGCCGCCGCGGGCCCGGCCGGGCCAGTGGGTGCTGCTGGTGCTCGGCACCGTCCTGACCGTCCTCGGCGCGGGCTCCCTGGTGCTGGGGCTCGTGCTGGCCGGGGCCGCGGCGGCCCAGGACGACGGCCGGTGGCTGACCGGCGGCACCGAGCGCCACCAGACCGTCGGGCGCGCCCTCACGAGCCCGCCCGCGCAGCTGGACACCGGCGGCGCGCCGCTGCCCGAGCTGCCGTTCCTCGACCCGGACGACCAGCTCGCCGCCGTGCAGGTGCGCGCCGGCGCGGTGGACCCGGCACAGGAGCTGTTCGTGGGCGTGGCCCCCACCGCCGACGTCGAGCGCTACCTCGAGGGCGTGCCCCGCGCCGAGCTCGGCGAGGACACCCGCGACGACGACCAGCAGGAGGCCCCCGTCGGCGAGCGCACCCCGGAGCGCCCCGGCGAGCAGCCGTTCTGGGCGGTCTCCGACCAGGGCACCGGGACCCGGGAGGTCGCCTTCGAGCTGCGCCCGGGCCGGTGGAGCCTGGTCGTGATGAACGCCGACGCCTCGGCCCCCGTGTGGGTGGACCTGCAGGCCGGGGCCCGCTCCGACCTGCTCGGCCCGCTGTCCACCGGGCCGCTGGTGGGCGGGGCGGTCGCGCTCGTGCTCGGCCTGCCCCTGCTGCTGCTCGGGGCCGCGGGCCTGGGCCGCGACGCCGACCCGGAGCTGACCCGGGCCCGGCCGCGCGGCCGCGGCGGCCCCTCCGCCCCGGCAGCTCCCCCGCCCGGGACCGGCCCCGGGGCGGCCCGGGCCGAGGCGCCCGACCGGGCGCCGTACCCGGTCGCGCTCACCGGCCACCTGGACCGGGGACTGTCGCGGTGGCTGTGGCTGGTGAAGTGGCTGCTGGTGGTTCCCCACGTCCTCGTGCTGGCCGTGCTGTGGCCGGCGCTGGTCGTCACCACGGTCGCGGCGGGGCTCACGGTCCTGTTCACCGGCCGCTACCCCCGGCCGTGGTTCGCCTTCGCGGTCGGCGTGCTGCGCTGGAGCTGGCGGGTGGGCTTCTACGCCTACTCGGCGCTGGGCACCGACCGGTATCCGCCGTTCACCCTCGCCTCCGCCCCCTACCCGGCGGACCTGGCGGTGGCCCGCCCCGAACGGCTCTCCCGCGGGCTGGTGCTCGTGAAGTGGTGGTTGCTCGCGATCCCGCACCTGCTGGTCCTGGCCGTGCTCACCGGCGGGACGGGCGGGACGACCACGGCCCGGGACGCGGAGGGGGACGTCGTGACCACCACGGGCTCCTGGAGCCCGTCCCTGCTGGGCCTGCTCGTGCTGGTCGCGGCCGTGGCGCTGCTGTTCACCGGCCACTACCGGGAGGAGCTCTTCGCCCTCGTGGTGGGGATCAACCGCTGGGTCTACCGGGTCGCGGCCTACGTGCTGCTGCTGCGCGACGAGTACCCGCCCTTCCGGCTCGACCAGGGCCCGGTGGAGCCGGCGCCGCCCGGGCCGGCCACCCGCCCGGCCGCCGAGCCGCCCGAGCCGGGCCGGGCGCCCTCCCCGCCCCCGCCGGAGCAGGGTCCGCCGCCCCCGGCCCGGTCCGACCCGGGGGCACCGCCCCCGCCCTGGGCCTGAACCGCGGGGACCCGGCGTCACGGAGCCGCCGGGAGCGCGCCTCCGGGGCCGGGGGCCCTACCCTGGGAGCACACCGGAGGAGGTGGCAGGAATGCGCGTTCTCGTCGCGTGCGCCAGCGCCCACGGCTCGACCACGGGGATCGCCCGCCGGATCGGCGAGGTCCTGGAGTCCCGGGGCTGCACGGTCGACGTCGTGCCGATCGCAGCGGACCCGGACCCCGGCGGCTACGACGCGGCCGTGCTCGGGAGCGCGATCCACAACCAGGCGTGGCTGCCGGAGGCCACCGCGTTCGTGCAGCGCCACCGGGACGCCCTGCGGGCCCGCCCGGTGTGGCTGTTCAGCGCGGGCATGTCCGCGGCGCTGCCCCGGCCCGTGCGCGGGGCGGCGCACAGGGCCCAGGACCGGCGGATGGCGGCGGCCCTGCGCGACCTCGTCCGCCCCCGCGGCCACCGGCTGTTCTCCGGGCTGGCCCGCCCCGAGCAGTTCCCGGGCGCGGTGGGCCGGGTCGCCCGGGTGCTGGGCGTGCGCTTCGGCGACCACCGCGACTGGGACGCCGTCGCGTCCTGGGCCGGGCAGATCGCCGGGGAGCTGACCGCCGAGCACCAGGACGCCCCCGGACGGTCCTGAGCGTCCCGCCCCCCGGGGCCGGGGAACGGGTCAGCGCAGGATCACGCCCTCGATCCGCGCCCGGAAGAACTCGCCCCCGGCCTGCCGGGCGGTGCCCCGGTCCCAGCCCGCCCACAGCCGCTCGGGCAGCCGCACGCCGCCGGCGACGACCTCCCCGGTGAAGTCCGCCCCGAAGGCCCGGCGGGCGAAGCCGGTGCCGTCCGGGTCGCCCCAGCGCTGCATCCGCAGCTCCGTGAGCCGGCCCCCGGGGTCGACCCGGAGCGTGCAGTCCTCCCGCTGCCCGCCGAGGTCCCAGGACAGCACCGCGGTGTCCGGGTCCGGGCCCGCCGACCACACCGCGCCCAGGCAGGCGGTGGGCACCGTGACCGACTCCCCGGCCAGGCGTCCCGCCGCGCTGCGGTCGACGTCCGTCCCGCGGCCCGTGACGACGGGCACGAGCCCGAGGACACGCCAGCGCAGCTCCCCGCCCTCGGGGCCCCAGGCGTCGAAGCCGGTGACCGGCAGCCCCAGCACGCGGGTGCGGGCGGCCCAGACGAAGCCGCGCCCCGGGGCGAGCAGCTGCCGGGCCCGGAAGCGCCGCCAGCGCCCGCCCAGCCGGATCCGCCCGGTCATCACCACCTCCGCGGTCGTCCACGCGGGCGTGCCCGGCGGCACGGCGTGCTCCAGCCACCGCCGCGCCGGCTCGGGCAGGGCGGCCAGGCGGGCGCGGTCGGCGGGCGGTGGCACCGTCGTCGGCAGGAGCCCGGCCCACCGGTCCCGCGCCGCGCGCGGCACGGAGCGCGGCACGGCCGCCGCACGTCCTCGGGGAAACACGTCCACGGCTCTCTCCTGCCCGGCGCGACGCGCGCCGTTGACCGGTGCGGGCGCCCATTCCACCATGGGATCCCGGGGCCGCTCCAGGACCGCGGCCCCGCCCGAGCCCGAGGAGACGACCATGACGCGCACCCCCGACCGCAGCTGCCGGACGAAGCGGTGGGACGAGCTCACCGACGCCCAGCGGACGGCGCTGCTCGTGCTGGCCTCGGTGCAGGTCTCGCTGGCCGTGACCGCCTGGACCGACCTGGCCCTGCGCCCGGCCGCGCAGGTCAACGGCCGCAAGGCCGCCTGGGCGGCGGTCATCGCCGTGAACTTCGTGGGCCCGGTGCTCTACTTCGCCCGCGGCGTGCGCCGCTGAGCCGACCGTCCGGGGACGGCTGGGTCCCGTCCCTGGTGCGCGGGACGGGACGGTCCTACACTGTGAGCATCAGGATTTGCTTCCGTTCACCACGGAGCCGCCCCTGACCCCACCGGACGTCCGGGGCACGCCCCGCGCACGGCGCCGGTCCTGTGCCCGATCGGCACTCGGAGGTCTGGGGGGACCTGTCATGTCACGCTCGATGCTCACCCGGCTGCTCACCGGCGCCTCGGCCGCGCTGCTGGCCGCGACCGGGATCGCGGTCGCCGGCCCGGCCCAGGCCGCGACCGCGCAGCCCTTCCTCTCCTACCGCGACGGGTGGCGCGTCGAGCGGCACCCGCGCGCGCTCGGCGACCTCAACGGCGACGGCCGCGCCGACGTGGTCGGCTTCGGCGACGCCGGCGTCTGGGTCGGCTGGGGCCGGGCCGACGGCACGTTCACCGCCCCGGCCCTGGCGGTCCGCGACTTCGGCTGGAACCAGGGGTGGCGGGTCGACCGGCACCCGCGGCACGTGGCCGACGTCGACGGCGACGGCCGCGACGACCTCGTGGGCTTCGGCGACGCCGGGGTGGTCGTCTCCTACGCCCAGCCCGGCGGCGGCTTCACCGCCCCGCAGCTGAAGCTGCGGGAGTTCGGCCGGAACCAGGGCTGGCGCACCGACCAGCACGTGCGTGCGCTGGCCGACCTCTCCGGCAACGGCACGGCGGACATCGTCGGCTTCGGGTACTCGGGGGTGACCGTCTCCCACGGCCGCACCGACCGCACCTTCGACGGCACCGGCAAGCGGATCGACAGCTACGGCTGGGACCGCGGGTGGCGGGTGGAGAAGAACCCGCGGCTGCTGGCCGACGTGGACGGCAACGGCACGGCGGACATCGTCGGCTTCGGGGACGCGGGGACCTACGTCTCCTACTTCTCGGTGCTGGGCGACACGTTCACCCAGCCCGCGCTGGAGGTCCGCGACTTCGGCTGGGCCCAGGGCTGGCGCGTCGACCAGCACCCGCGGGCGGTCGCCGACGCCAACGGCGACGGACGGGCCGATCTCATCGGCTTCGGCCGGGCCGGGACGTACGCGGCCTACTCCCGCGCCCACCAGGCCGGGGAGCCGACGTTCTTCCCCGTCAGCCTGGAGCTGGCCGACCTCGGGACCGCCCAGGGCTGGCGCGTCGACCGCCATCCCCGGGGCACGGCCGACGTCAACGGCGACGGGATCGCCGACGTGGTCGGCTTCGGCCACGCCGGCACCTACGGGGCCTTCGGGGACGACAACTTCCTCGTCGGCCCGCAGCTGCTGACCCCGGAGTTCGGCTACGGCGCCGGGTGGACCCCGGACCGGTACCCGCGCCTGCTGGGCGACGTCAACGGCGACGGCCGCGACGACGTCGTCGGCTTCGGGTTCTCCGCCACCTACGTCGGGCTGCTCTGACCCGGCCCCGGTCCGCCGTCCGGAGCGGACGGCGGACCGGGGCCCCGGCTCAGGTGAGGAACGCCCGCAGGCCCCGCTCGGCGGCCGGGTAGGTGGCGGCGTCGATGGTCTCGCCGTCGAGGAAGCGGTCCACGACCCGGGGGTCGACGTAGGACTTCCGGGCGATCGCGGGGGTGTTGCCCAGGTGCTCGGCGACCTCGCGCACGGCCGCGGCGACCGCCTTCTTCCGGGCGCTGTGCGAGGGCCGGGTGTCGGCCCGGGCGGCCAGGGCCAGCGCGGCGGTGACCGTGCCCTGCCAGGTGCGCAGGTCCTTGGCCGTGAAGTCGGGCCCGCACCGCTCCCGCACGAAGTCGTTGAGGCGGGCGCTGGTCAGGGGCACCCACCTCCCCTCGGCGTCCAGGGAGGCCAGGGCCGTCTCCTGCGGGTCGCGCTCGAGCAGGGGCGCGAGCGCCGCGGCGAGGTCGGCGTCCCGCAGGCTCAGCGACCAGTGGTGGCCGCTCTTGCCGGGGAAGTCCAGGTGGACCTCGTCCCCGTCCGTGCGCACGTGCTCGACGAGCATGGTGGTCACCCCGTAGGAGCCGTTGGTCTGGGCGTACTCCTCGGTGCCCACGCGCAGGGCGGCGGCGTCGACGAGCCGGAAGGCCGCGGCGCAGGCCCGCTCCTCCGTGGGCTCGGCCGAGCGCAGCAGCCGGGTGACGACCGGGCGCGCCCGGGGCAGGGCGTCGCCGAGGTCCAGGACCCGGTCGAACTTCTCCCGGTCCTTCAGCTCCCGCCAGCGGGGGTGGTAGAGGTACTGGCGCCGTCCGGCGTCGTCGACCCCGGTGGCCTGGATGTGGCCGTTGGGGTGCGGGCTGATCCACACGTCGCGCCACGCCGGCGGGATCGCCAGCGCCCGGATCCGGTCGAGCTCCTCCCGGTCCGTGACCTTCGTGCCGTCGGCACGGGCGTAGGCGAAGCCGCGCCCGTGGCCGCGGCGGGTGATGCCGGGGCGGTGGCAGTTGCTGCGCCGCAGGCGCGGGCGGCGGGGCGTCGCGGGGCGCTGCGGGGCGGCGGCCATGGCGTCCTTCCGGGAGGAGGGGACCGGGAGGACCCGGGGACCGTCAGTCTACTGCGGGTCGGTCTCGCCGGAGCGGGTGTAGGCCGCGGCGCGCACGACGTCGTCGTCCTCGAGCCCGGCGCCCAGGGCGCCGCCGACCGTCGCGAGGGTCGCCGTGAGCCAGGCCAGGCGCACGTACTCGGCGGCGCCCACGGGCTCGGCGACGACCGCGGCGAAGACGTCCCGGTCCACGAGCAGCACCGCCCCGAGCCAGGACAGTGCGAAGACGGCGAGGTAGAACACGACCACCCCGATCGCGACGGTCGCCGCGGTCGCGAGGTTGAACAGGGCCACCTGCTCCCGCTCGGCGCGGCGGCGGGGGCGCTCCCACAGCCGGGCCCCGACCACCAGCGCCCCGGTCACGGCCCCGACCGCCAGCGCGGTGAGCAGCCCGAGCCGCCACGGCCCGTACTCGACGGCCAGCAGCCACAGGTCCGAGGCCACGAGGGTGAGCACGCCGGTGGCGGCCGCGACGGCGAGCAGGCGGGACAGCCGCACGACCAGCGTCCAGGGGCGGTTGGCGCGGATCATCCCCAGCAGCAGCCGCACGTTGCCGCCCAGCACGCGGGCGGTGAACTGCACGGCGTTGTCCTCCGGGTGCTCCCCGAGGTCCTCGGCGCGCTGGCGGGCCCGGCGCACGAGCTCCTCCTGCTGCTCGTCGTCGGGGTCGTGGCCGAGCAGCTCGCCGACCACGCGCACGGTCGCGTCCCGGGCCTTCTGCCCCACGTGCACCGCGCCCAGGGCCGGAACGGCGACCAGGCCCACCCCGTGCACGGGGCTGAGCTGGGTGAGCACCGGGGTGCGCCCGTCCTTGAGCGGGACGTCGGTGAGGGCGACGACGAGGTCCCAGTCCTCGTCGAGCATCCGGTCGCGGGCGGCCTCGAGCAGGTCCAGACCGTCGGCCGGCGGCACGGCCAGCCGGTCCTCGACGGCCCGGACCCGCCAGACGACGCCGGGGTGGCGCCGTCCCAGCAGCCCGGTCAGGACGGCGGGGAGGTCCTGGGGGAGCAGGGCCGCGACCTGCGGCGAGACCACGAGGCCGACCAGCAGCTCGGGGGCCTGGTCGCCGGCCGGGGTGTCGGTGGGGTGCGGGCTGCGGTGGTCGGGCACCGCTCCATGGTGGTCCACCGGGGCCGGGGGCGCCACTTCCGGCCCCGGTGGCCCCACCGGGTCCTCACGCGCCGGCCCCGTCCGGACCGCCCCCGGCGGGCCCGGCCACGGGGTTGTCGAGCTCCCCGGCGTACTGCAGGGAGGAGGCCTGGTCGGTGAGGTCGACCATCTGCAGGGTGTTGCGCAGCTGCAGCCGGTTCAGGCAGGAGTGCCGGAAGCGGGGGGCCAGCAGCGGGTAGCGCTGCGCCGTGGCGGGGTCCTGCTCCAGCAGCGCCCGCAGGCACGCCCCGGCCTGCGCCCAGAACTGCGGGGCCGGCAGCAGCCCCTGGTCCTCGAGGATCCCGGCGAGGTGGCGCAGGACGCCGTCGAAGACGTCGGTGTGCACGGACAGGGCCGCGGTGGGGGCGTCCACGACGTGGCGGATCCGCTCGATCCCCGCCGGCAGCGGCCGGTCCGAGACGACCGCGACCTCCTCGCCGATGTCCTTCATGATCACCCGGGCCGGGACGTGGCCCTCGAGCACGAGCACCACGTTCTCCCCGTGGGGCATGAACACGAGGTCGTGGGCGAGCAGGCACCGGGCCACCGGGGCGAGGTAGGCGTCGAGCAGGCGGCGCACCCACGCGGCCGGGGCCAGCCCGGAGGCGCGCACGTGCTCGGCGGCGACCGACCCGCCGGCGGCGTCCACGTGCAGCAGGGAGGCCAGGGTCGCCGGCCGCTCCCCCGGGCCGAGGCGGGGCACGGGGCTCTCCCGCCACAGCGCCGCGAGCATCCTGGTGTGCGGGCCCTCCTCGCCGTGACCGGCCGCGGCGGCCCGGTGGTAGGCGTCGCCGGTGTAGCCGACCGCGGCGACCTCCCGCAGCACGGTGAACCGGCTCGCGGCGAGCACCGGGTCGGCGGCCACGGTCGCGGCCACCCAGTCGTTGACCGCCGGGGTGTCGCGCATGTACCGCGGGGACAGCCCGCGCAGGAAGCCCATGTTCTGCACCGCCAGGGCGGTCTTGACGTAGTGGCGCTCGGGGCGGGTCGCGTTGAAGAACGTACGGATCGACTGCTGGGCCAGGTGCGCGTCGCCGGTCGTGCCCAGCAGCACGAGGTCCCGGCGGGCGAGGTCGGGGGCGAAGGTCACGGTGACCCGGTGCTCCCACTGGTGGGGGTGCACGGGCAGCCACCGGTAGTCCGCCGGGTCCAGGCCGAGGCCCTCGAGCCGGGCCCGGAAGCGCGCCCGCACCGCCGGGTCGAGCTCGGCCTCGACCAGGTCCGCCTCGTCGAGCCCGGCGACCGTGTCCAGGCGGCTGAGGGACCAGCGGGCGGCGAGCCACACGAGCTCGACGGGCCGGGCGGCCTCGGGGGACCAGCGGTCGTGCTCGGTGACCCCGAGCCCGATCCGGCCGTTGTTGGCCACGAAGCCGGGGTGGCCCTCGGTCATGGCGGCCTCGACCTCCTGGAAGCCGGCCCGGGCCAGGGCGTGGGCGGGCCGGGTGCGGTGGACGAGCTTGTAGGCGGCCGAGGCGAGGGTGCTCGCGATCTCCTCGAGGTAGGTCCCCAGCAGTGCGGGCGGGATGCCGAGGGCCGGGGCGAGCTCGGTGACCAGCTCCTGGGCGTCGGGCTCGGCGGCCGCGCCGTCGACCGTGCGCCCCAGCGAGCCCTCGTCGACGACCCAGTGCTCGAGGGCGGTGCGGCGGGCGCGGAAGCGGTAGCGCACCCGCCCGTCCGCGGTGGCGACCTCCCAGGCGTCCCCGCCCAGGGGTGCGGGGTGCAGGAGGCGCTCGTGGGCGAACTCGGCGAGCGCCTTGCAGCACAGGTGGCGGTGGGCGGCGCGCATCGGGTGGCGGCCCAGGTGGGCGGGCTCGCCGGCCGGGGGCGGGTCGGGCAGCAGCCGGGCGGCGGACCCGAGCTCGGAGGCCTCGAACTGCGCGCGGGTGCAGGTGGCGAGCAGGGCGGTCTTGCCGGGCAGCTCGAGCGGCCCGTGGACGGTGAAGCCCGCGCGGGCGTTGAGCCGGTGGACGGCCTCGTTGCGCGCGTCGGGCTCGACGACGACGCGGCGGGCGCCCTCCCGGTCCAGGAGCAGGCGCAGGACCCCGGCCATCAGGGCGGCGCTCGTGCCCGGCACGGGGGTGCGGGCCGGGGCGAGCAGCAGGTGCATCCCGGCGTCGCCCTCCCGGTGCGCGTAGCGGCCGGCGAGGAGCACGTGGGCCGGGTCGTAGGTCTCCACGAGCCCGATCGGCACGCCGTCGAGGCGGGCGAGCCGGGCTCCCGCGTGCGGGGCGGCGGCGAGCTCCTCGAGGTCGCGGCGGACCCGGTCGGCGTCGGCGTCGAGCATCCCCCAGTGGGCGGAGCGGGGGTGGGTGAGCCAGGCGTGGAGGAGCTCGACGGTGGGGGCGTCGGGCACGGCCGGGGCGAGGGTGAGGATCCCGCCGGGGGTCGCGAGGCGGACCGGGGCGGCGGTCCCGCCTCCGGCCGGGGCCGGCCGGGCGGTGGTGTCGGGGGCGGTGGTGGTCATGCGGTCTCCTGGGGGATGCCGAAGGTCTGGAAGGCGATGGCGGACTCGACGGGGTAGACCTCCCGGCCGGTGACGGCCCGGAGGATGACGCTGTTGCGGTAGGCGCCCATGCCGAGGTCGGGGGCGGTCAGCCCGTGGGTGTGCACCTCGGCGTTCTGCACCCAGATGCGGCGGCGGTCCCGGTCGATCGCGTACTCGCGGGAGACGTCGTAGCGGCCGGCGGCGTCCCAGGCGATCTCGTCGCGGACCGGGTCGAGGAAGGCGGGCACCTCGGCCCGGTAGCCGGTGCCGAGCACGAGCGCCCCGGTGCGGTGGCGCCAGGACCGGCCCAGCTCGTCGTCGTGCAGCTCGAGGACGAGCCCGTCGTCGTCGCGGGCGGCGCCGGTGAGGGTCGTGGACGTGGTGAGCAGCCCGGCGGGGTGGCCGTGCACCGAGCGGCGGTAGAGCAGCTCGTGGATCCCGTCGACGAGCTCCGCGCTGATCCCCTTGTACAGGCTCGTGTGCTCCCGGTTGAGCCGGTCGCGGCGGGCGGGGTCGAGGCCGTGGAAGTGGTCGACGTACTCGGGGGAGGTCAGCTCGAGGGTCAGCTTCGTGTACTCCATGGGGAAGAAGCGCGGGGAGCGGGTGATCCAGTCGACCCGCGGCCCGCCCGCCCCGGCCCGCTCGAGCAGGTCGCGGTAGACCTCCGCGGCGGACTGGCCGCTGCCGAGCACGGTGACGGACTCCTGCGCGAGCAGCTCCTCGCGCCGGTGCAGGTAGTCGCCGGTGTGCAGCACCGGCTCGAGCCCGGGGTCCACGCACGCGGGCACGGAGGGGACGGTGCCCACCCCGAGCACGAGCCGGCGGGTGCGCCATCGCTCGGTGCCCGTGCGGGTCCGGGCCGTGACCGTGTAGTGGTCCCCGGCGGGACCGCGCTCGACGGCGACGACCTCCCGCCCCCAGTGCAGGCTGTCCAGCTGCTCGCTCGCCCACCGGCAGTAGGCGCTGTACTCGGCGCGCAGGGGGTTGAAGTCCTCGCGGATGTAGAAGGGGTAGAGCCGCCCGGCCTGCTTGAGGTGGTTGAGGAAGGAGTAGGGGGAGGTGGGGTCGGCCAGGCTGACGAGGTCGGCGAGGAAGGGGACCTGGATCGTGGCGTCCTCGAGCATCAGCCCGGGGTGCCAGTCGAAGCCCTCCCGGGCGTCGAGGAAGACGGCGTCGAGGTCCGCGAGCGGCTCGGCGAGGCAGGCCAGGCCCAGGTTGAACGGCCCGATGCCGATGCCCAGCAGGTCGTGGACGCGCCCGGTCGCCGCGCCCATCAGCGGGTCCCCGCCGCGCTCAGGGACGCCTGCTCGCGGGCGTCCTCGCGGGCTGCCCCCCGGGCGGCCTCGCGGACCAGTCCGAGCACGTGCTCGACGTCGGCGAGGTCGGTGCGCGGGTTGAGCAGGGTGAGCTTGAGCCAGCGGCGCCCGCCGACCACGGTCGAGGCGACCACGGCCCGGCCGGTGTCGAACAGGGCGGTGCGCACGGTCTCCACGAGCCGGTCGGCCTCGGCCTCGTCGGTGCCGGGGGGCCGGTGGCGGAAGAGGACGGTGGACAGCGCCGGTTCGCCCAGCAGCTCCATGTCCGGGGCGGCGGCGACCGCGGCGGCGGCCTCCCGGGCGAGATCCACGGCCAGGTCCAGGCTCCGGCCGAGGGCCTCGGCGCCGACGGTGCGCAGGGTCATCCACAGCTTCAGGGCGTCGAAGCGGCGGGTGGTCTGCAGGGACTTGTCCACGAGGTTGGGACGCACGGCGTGGCGGGGGTTGAGGTACTCCGCGCTCCACGTGGACAGCCCCAGGTGGCGGCCCTCGCGCAGCAGCAGCGCCGAGGCGGCCACGGGCTGGAACCAGGACTTGTGGAAGTCCACGGTCACGGAGTCGGCCCGCTCGATCCCGTCGAGCAGGCCCCGGTGGGACGGGGAGACCAGCAGTCCGCCGCCGTAGGCGGCGTCCACGTGCAGCCACGCACCGTGGGCCCGGCAGGCGTCGGCGACCGCGGGCAGCGGGTCGATCAGCCCGAGGTCGGTGCTGCCGGCGGTCGCCACGACCGCCATGACCTCGTCCCCGGCGGCGGCGGCCTCGCGCAGGGCCCGCTCGAGGGCCACGGGGTCCAGGCACCCGTCCCGGCGGGCGGGCACGGCCACGACGGCGTCGCGGGGCAGGCCCAGCAGGTGGGCGGCGCGGGCGACGCTGAAGTGCGCGTGCTCCCCGGCCAGCACCCGCAGCCGGCCCAGCCGGTCCTGGCGGGCCCGCGGGTGCGGGCGGGCCAGGCGCTCCTCGCGGGCGGTGAACAGGGCCTGGAGGTTGGACTGGGTGCCGCCGGAGGTGAACACCCCGTCGGGCCCGTCCGCGGTCGGGAAGCCGATCCGGTCGGCGGTCCAGTCCACGAGCCGCTGTTCCACGAGGGTCGCGACCGTGCTCTGGTCCCAGCTCTCCACGGCGGTGTTGGTGGCGGCGGTGAAGGCCTCGGCGGCCACCGCGGGGATCGCGACCGGGCAGTTGAGGTGGGCCATGTAGCCGGGGTCGTGGAAGTGCACGGCGTGGTCGAGGTAGAGCGCGCGGGTCTCCTCGAGCACCGCCTCGAGGTCCCCGAGCGGGCGGTCGAGGTCCACGGCCGCCACGAGCTGCTCGAGCTCGGCGGGGCCGGCGTCGGAGCGCGGGGCGCGGGTGCCGGCGAGGTGCACGGCCACCGTGTCGACGGTCGAGTGCAGGGCGCGGGCGTACTGGCCGGGGGTGCTCCGGCTGAGCAGGAAGTCGTGCATGAGCTCCTCGCAGGGGGGGTCGGGAAGGTGCCCGGACTTAGGCGAGGCTCACCTAATCACATTTCGGCGACGATTACATCATGGCCGTGTTGCGTATTCTCCCGCTCACACCCTAGGGTGAGGGCGACGCTTCGGTAAGGCAAACCTTCGCCCGGCCCCCGGGACGGTGCGCCGCCGCAGCACGATCCGTTGCCGACGGCCCCGCCGTCCCCGTCCGAAAGGGTGCCCCGTGGCCTCTTCCCCCCTCCGCGCCCGGCGCTCGCCGCGCGCCGTCCCCGCCGTGCTCCTCACCGCCGGCGCCCTCCTGCTCGCCGGCTGCTCGACCGGCCCCGCCGGCGGCGGGAGCGCCGGGAGCTCCGGCTCCGCCGCCGAGGGCGCGACCGGGGAGTTCCCCCGCACCGTGGAGCACGTCTACGGGGAGACCACGATCGAGGAGGCCCCAGAGCGGGTGGCCACGGTGTCCTGGGTCAACCACGACGTCGCGACCGCCCTCGGCGTGGTGCCCGTCGGCGTGCCGACCACCGACTTCGGCGCCAACGAGGCCGGGTCCACCGACTGGTTCGACGCCGCGCTCGAGGAGTCCGGGGCCGAGGCCCCCCAGACCTACTCCGAGACGGACGGGATCAACTTCGAGGCCATCGCCGCCCTGGACCCCGACGTCATCCTCGGCGCCTACTCCGGGCTGACCCGGGAGGACTACGACAAGCTCTCCGAGATCGCCCCCGTGGTCGCCTACCCCGAGGACGCGGTCGCGTACGGCACCTCCTGGCAGGACTCCACCGAGCTCATCGGCCAGGCCCTGGGCCGCGAGGAGCGGGCCCGGGAGATCGTCGAGGACGTCGAGCAGCAGATCGCCGAGACCGCCGAACAGTACCCCGAGCTCGAGGGCACCTCCTTCGTCTACGGCACGCTGGACCCCTCCGCGGCCGACCCGATCATCGCCTACACCGAGGTCGACAACCGCCCGAAGCTGCTGACCTCCCTGGGCATGGTCCAGGCCGAGGCCGTCACCGGGGCGGCCGAGGGCAAGGAGGACGAGTTCTACGTGACCTGGTCCCCCGAGAACGCCGACGACCTCGTCTCCGACGTCTTCGTCAGCTGGGCCGCCGGCGAGGACGTGCGCGAGGACATCGAGTCCGACCCGCTGCTGAGCAGCATCCCGGCGGTGGCGGACGACGCCCTCGTGCTGCAGACCGACGAGCAGGAGGTGCTCTCCGTCTCGGCCGCCTCGCCGCTGAGCATCCCGTGGGCGCTCGAGAACGTGGTCCCCGACATCGCCGAGGCCGCCCGCACGGCCGGCGGCGAGTGAGCCCGCTCCCCTCGTGACCGCGACCGCCACCGCGCCCCCCGCAGGGAGCCCCCAGGCCCCCCGCGCCGCCCGCCGGCACCGGGGCGCCGCCCTGCTCGCCGCCGCGGCGCTGCTCCTGGCCTCCTGCACGGCCTCCCTGTTCTGGGGCGCCCGGGCGGTGGACCCGGCTACGGTCGTCTCCGTGCTCGCGGCCCTGCCGGGGGCCCTGCTCGACGGCGGGGCGCAGGTGCCCGCCGGCACCGGCATCGACGCCGCGGTGGTGCACAGCCGGATCCCCCGCACCCTCACCGCTCTGCTGGCCGGGGCGGCGCTGGCCGTGGCCGGGGCCGGGATGCAGGGGGTCAGCCGCAACCCGCTGGGCGACCCGGGCCTGCTGGGGCTCACCGCGGGCGCGGCGGCCGGAGCGGTCCTGGCCATCGGCGCCCTCGGGGCCACGGCCACGTGGCAGCTGACGCTGTCCGCGCTGCTGGGCTCGACCGTGGCGGCGGTGCTCGTCTTCGGGGTCTCCCGGATCGGCGGCTCGGCCCCGACCCCGGCCGGGCTCGTCCTGTCCGGGGCCGCGGTCAGCGCCGGGTTCACCGCGCTGACCACGTCCGCGGTGCTCGCCCTGCCCGCGGTCCTGGACCGCTTCCGCTTCTGGAGCATCGGCTCGGTGGCCCGGGCCGAGACCACCGACCTCGCCGGCGCCGCCCCCCTCGTGGCGGCCGGGCTGCTCCTGGTGCTCGCCGGCTCCTCCGGGCTCAACGCCATGGCCCTGGGCGAGGAGCTCGCCCACGGCCTCGGCGTGCGCCTGGGCCTGCAGCGCACCCTCGTGTTCACGGGGGTCGTGCTGCTCTCCGGGGCGGCGACCGCCCTGGCGGGGCCCATCGCCTTCGTGGGGCTCATGGTCCCCCACGCGGTGCGCCGGCTGCTCGGCGGGGACTACCGGTGGATCGTCGCCTTCAGCGCGGTCCTCGGCCCCGTCCTGCTGCTGCTGGCCGACGTCGTCGGCCGCGTGGTCGCCCCGCCGCAGGAGATCCACGTGGGCGTGACCACCGTGGTGCTCGGGGTGCCCGTGCTGCTGGTGCTGCTGCGCCGGGGACGGAGCACGAGCCTGTGAGCACCGTCCTGGAGGCCGCCCCCGCACCGCCCGCCGCCCCGCAGGGGGTGGCCGGCCTGCGCCGCGCCCGGGTCCGCCGCGCCCGCCGGGCCGTGGCCCTGCTCGTCCTCGCGCTGCTGGCCGTGCTGGCCGTGCGCGTGCTGCTGGGCCGCTACACCGTGACCGTCCCCGACTTCGTGGCGATCCTGGGCGGGGCGCAGATCCCGGGGGCGAGCTTCATCGTGCTCCAGGAGAAGCTGCCCCGCGCCGTGCTGGGCGCCCTCGCCGGGGCCGCCCTGGGCTGCTCCGGGGCGCTGTTCCGCCGCGTGCTGCGCAACCCGCTGGCCAGCCCGGACGTGCTGGGCATCACCTACGGGGCCGCCACGGGCGCGGTGGCCGGCACCGCCCTGTGGGGGCTGCGCGGGGCCGCCGTGTCGTGGACCGCCCTGGCGGGGGCCCTGCTGGCCGCGGCCCTGATCGGCGCCGCCTCGGTGCGGGTCCGGGGCGGGGCCGGGATCGTCGGTGAGCGCTTCCTGCTCGCGGGCATCGGGGTGGCCGCCCTGTGCCAGGCCCTCACGGCCGCGCTGCTCGTGCGCCTGTCCCTGAACTCCGCCCAGGACGCCGCGGTGTGGACGGCAGGGTCGCTCAACGCGGCCACGTGGGAGCGGATCGCGGTCCTGGGGACCTGCCTGCTGCTGCTCGTGCCCGTGGCCCTGGCCGCCCACCGGGCGCTGGAGCCGGCCGAGCTGGGCCCCGAGCTGGCCGCGGGGCTGGGCGCGCGCCCGGCGGCCGTGCGCGGGCTCGCCCTGGTCACCGGCGTGCTGCTGGCCGCCGTGGCGACCGCGGCCACGGGGCCGCTGGCCTTCGTGGCGCTGGTCTCCACCCCGATCGCGACCGCCCTCACCCGGGGGCGGACCTCGATCCTCGCGTGCGCGCTCGTGGGCGCCGTGGTCGTGGTGGCCGCCGACGGGCTGGGGGCGGACCTGCTCGCCCGCACCGACCTGCCCGCCGGTGTGGTCACGGGCGCGATCGGCGCGCCCGTGATGCTGTGGCTGCTCGTGAAGCAGCGGAAGGAGAGCGTGGGATGAGACGAGACCGGACGCACGCCCGGGCGGAGCTGCGGGCCGTCGAGGACCCGCAGGCCGGGGTCCCGGCCTTCCGGGCGCGGGGACTGAGCCTCGGCTACGGCGACCGCGCCGTGGTGCGGGAGGTCGACCTCGAGGTCCCCCACGGGTGCACGACCGTGCTGATCGGCGCCAACGGGTGCGGCAAGACCACCCTGCTCAAGGGCCTCTCCCGCCAGCTGCGCCCCACCGCGGGGACCCTCGAGGCCGACGGCCGGGAGCTGCGCTCGTGGCCGGCCCGCGAGTACGCCCGCTCCGTGAGCCTGCTCCCGCAGGCGCCGGTGGTCCCGGAGGGGCTGACCGTCGCCGAGCTCGTCGAGCGCGGCCGCCACCCCCACCGGCGGTGGTGGGGCGCCCCCTCCCCCGACGACGACGCGGCCGTGGACCGGGCCATGGCGCTCACCGAGCTCACCGCCCTGGCCCATCGGCCGGTCGAGGAGCTCTCCGGCGGGCAGCGGCAGCGGGTGTGGATCGCGCTGACCCTGGCCCAGCAGGCCCGCACCATGCTGCTCGACGAGCCGACCTCCTACCTCGACCTCGCCCACCAGGTGGACCTGCTGGACATGCTGAGCGGTCTCCGGCGTCCCGGCGGGACCGGCCGGGCGACCGTCGTCGCCGTCCTGCACGAGCTGAACCTGGCCGCCCGCGTGGCCGACCGACTGGTGGCCATGGCCGCCGGGCGCATCGTGGCCGTGGGCTCGCCCGCCGAGGTGCTCACCCCCGAGCTGCTGGCGGAGGTCTTCGGCCTGGAGGCCGACGTCGCCGCCGACCCCGTGGGCGGGCGCCCGGTCGTCCTGCCCCGCGGCCGCGCCCGCGAGGGGTCCTCCCCCGCCGCGGCCACCGCCCCCGTCCTGTCCGTCCGAGCCTGAGGAGCCGACCGTGACCGTCCTGGAGACCCCCGAGGCCCCCGCCGCCGAGCCCGTGCTGTGCGTCGAGGCGGTGGTGACCTCCGTGGAGCAGCTGTGCCCCTCGTTCCGCAGGATCGGCCTGGCCGGCCCGGAGCTCGCCCGCCTGTCCCCGGCCCTGCTGGGCGCGGGCGAGCGGACCCGGTGCCGGGACGCCTACATCAAGCTGCTCGTGCCCCCGCCCGGGCGGGAGCCGCAGCGCGCCGATCTCTCGCGGGGCCTGCGGGAGGGCTGGTTCGCCCGGCCCGCCGAGGAGCGCGGCTGGATGCGCACCTACACGGTGCGCGGGGTGCGGCGCACCACGTTCTGCGGGATGGTCGTCCCCGAGCTGGTGATCGACGTGGTCGTCCACGAGGGCCACGGCCAGGAGGGCCCGGGCAGCCGGTGGGCCGCCGCCGCCACGGGCGGGGAGCGCGTCTACCTGCTGGGCCCGGGCCCGCAGGAGCGCCCCTGGGCGGCCTGGGACCACGGCGGGGCCCGGCGGGTGCTGGCCGTGGGCGACGAGACGGCGGCGCCGGCGCTGATGTCGGTCGCGGAGGAGTTCGCCGAGGAGGTCGGCGGGCAGCGCGCCGAGGGGGCCCGGCCGCGCCTCGACGTGGTGCTCGAGGTCCCGCACCCCGAGGACGCCCGGGCCCACCGACTGCCCGCCGAGCTGCCCGACGTGCGGCTGCACGTGCTGCCCCGCGCCGGCGGGGCGGACGGGCCCGCCGGGCACGGGCACCGCGCCGCCGGCCGGCTGGCCGACCTGCTCGGGCTGCCCGGCCGGTCCGTGAGCGAGGTCCTCGCCGGACGCCGCCCCGAGCGCACCCGGGCGCTGGCCCTGGCCGAGGACCCGGCCGAGCCGCGGGCGTGGTCGGTGGCCGCCCCCGTGCGCGAGGACGCCCCGTACGTCTTCCTCGCCGGGGAGTCCGGGACGGTCCGCGCGCTGCGGCGGCTGTGCGTGGACGCCGCGGGGATCCCCAAGGAGCACGTCTCCTTCATGGGCTACTGGCGCCGGGGCCAGGCCGAGTCCTGAGGCCCGAGGAGGCGGGCGTTCGGGCACGGAAAAATTCGCTATTCCCCGGCGCCGACCGGGCGCATCCTGGAAGACACGCAGGGGCCGGCACCCCGTCCGGCCCCGGGCCACCACCAGGAGGAACCGCCATGGCCACCACCGAGTTCGCGCCCGTCTCCGACTGCAGCGTCGGCCAGTGCTCCTACAACCACGACCACGAGTGCACCGCCCACGCCATCACCGTCGCCGGCTCGTCGGGCCACGCCCACTGCGGCACCTTCATCCCGCTGGGCAAGGGCGGCGGGCTGCCCACGCTCCACGCCGAGGTCGGCGCGTGCCAGCGCTCCGAGTGCACGCACAACGAGCACCTGATGTGCACCGCCCACGACGTCAGGATCGGCGCCGGCGCGGACGAGGCCGACTGCCTCACCTACCGGGCCGCCTGAGCCCCGCCGGCACCGCGGGCCGGGGCCGCCCCGCACCGGGGCGGCCCCGGCCCGTGTCCTGCGGCGTGCTCAGCCGGCCCGGGGCACGACCCGCAGGACCGCGTCGCCCTCACCGTTCGAGGTCGTGACCCACAGGGCGCCGTCGGCGTCGAGGGCCAGGGAGCGCAGCCGGCCCCACGCGTCCTCGAGCTCGGCCATCCGGGCGGTGCCCGTGATCTCCCGTCCCTCGACCCGGTGGACGGCCACACCGGTGTTCTTCAGCTCGGCGACCGCGAGCGCCCCGTCCCAGGCCCCCCACTGCTCGCCCTCGAGGAACACGGCGCCGCTCGTGGCGCGTGTGGGCCGCCCGGAGGACCAGGCCGCCCCGATCGCGTCCGGGAACGCCTCCCGGTCGGTCATCGGCACCGACTCGTCGTAGCCCGGGCCGGGGTCCCAGCCGTAGTTGCCGCCGGGGACGAGGACGTTGACCTCGTCGTCGACGTCCGGGCCGTGCTCGGCCGACCACAGCGTGCCCGTGCCCGGCTGGACCGCGAGCCCCTGCACGTTGCGGTGGCCCAGGGTGTGCAGGAGGGCGGCGTCCCCGGCGCGGTCGGCGAAGGGGTTGTCCGCGGGCACGGAGCCGTCGAGGGCCACCCGCAGGGTCTTGCCGCCGAGCGAGTCCGGGTCCTGCGGGTTGCCCGCCTGCGCGGCGTCGCCGGTGCCGACCACGAGCGTGCCGTCGGGGGCCACGAGCAGCCGGCACCCGCTGTGCCGCCCGGAGCTCAGCGGGATCCCGTCCACGACCGTGCCGGTGCGCTCGGCGGCGGAGGCGTCCCCGGCCAGCCGCCAGCGGGTGACGCGGACGTCCCGGGGCCGGCCGTCCTCCTGGGCGGCGTGGCAGAGGAACAGCTCGCGGGAGCGCTCGAAGTCCGGGGCGAGGGCGAGGCCCATCAGCCCGGCCTCGCTGCCGACGAACAGGTCGCCGAGGTCGGCGGCGACCTCCCGGGTGCCGCGGTCGTCGTGGACCAGCAGCCGCCCGCCGCGCTCGGTGACCAGCACGCCGCCGCCCGGCAGCGGCGCCACGTCCCAGGCGAGCTCGAGGTCCTCGACCACCGCCTCGACCTCCAGCGCGGGCGCCGGTCCCGCCCAGGGGGCCGACGACGGCGCGCCGCCCGGGGCCGGTCCCGCCGCGCAGCCCGCGAGCAGCAGGGCGGCGGTCGCGGCGGTCGTGACCGCCCGGCGGACGGCGGGGACTCGGCCGGTGTCCATGGCGGTCAATCTATCCTGGTTCCCCGGTGGGCACACCGGCCGGGGGCGCACGCCGTCCGGCCGGCCGCCGGGAAGGAGGCGCGCATGGACGCGGGCACCACGGGCCGGGCACGACTGGTCCTCCTGGGGGCGCTGGCCCCGGTGGTGTGGGGCACCACCTACGTGGTCACCACGGAGCTGCTGCCCCCGGACCGGCCGATGACGGCCTCCCTGCTGCGGGCCCTGCCGGCCGGGCTGCTGCTGCTCGCGCTGACCCGGCAGCTGCCACCGGCCGCGTGGTGGGGCCGGCTGGCGGTGCTGGCGCTGCTGAACTTCGGGGCGTTCTTCCCGCTGCTGTTCCTGGGCGCCTACCGGCTGCCGGGCGGGCTCGCCGCCGTCGTCGGCTCCGCCCAGCCGCTCGTGGCCGCGGCCCTGCTGTGGACGGCGTTCCGGCAGCGCACGCCCCTGCCCCGCCTGCTGTGGGCGGTGGCGGCCGTGGCCGGGGTGGCCGTGGCCGTGCTCGGGGGCCCGGTGGTGCTGGACCCCCTCGGGCTGGCGGCCGCGGTGGCGGGCACCGCCGTGATGGCCGCCGGGGTGGTCCTGACCCGCCGGTGGGGCCTGCCCGAGGGGCTGGGCGGGATCGCGGCCACCGGGTGGCAGCTGACCCTGGGCGGGCTGATGATCCTGCCGCTGGTCCCGCTCGTGGACACCGGCCCCTTCGTCCTGGACCTGCCGGCGGCGGCGGGGTACGCCTGGCTGGCCGTGCCCGGCGGGGCGATCGCCTACGCGGCGTGGTTCCACGCGGGTCGGCGGCTGCCGTCCACGAGCCTGACGCTGCTGATGCCGCTGACCCCCGTCACGGCCGCGGTGCTGGGGTGGGCCGTGCTGGGCGAGGCCCTCACCCCGCTGCAGGCGGCCGGGTTCGGGCTCGCCGTGCTGGCGGCCCTGGCCGGGCAGCTGCCCGCCCCGCCCGGGCTGCGCCGCCGTCACGGGTCGTCACGCACGGGCCCGCCGGGCGAGCCCGCCGCGCCCCGCCGCGGGGCGGGCGGCGGCCCCGCCCCGCACCCGGGGCGGAAGGGGTGATCCGGGACACGCACTGTCCGTAGGATGGGCGGGAGTCGCCGGAGCTTCCCGCTATCCCGGCGGCTGGGCCGGTACGGAGGACCTCTTCCGTACCGGCCGCCTCATCCGCGGCCGCGGCGGTCCGGGGCTACGGGCGGGCGGGCCCGTCCCCGCCCTCCACCAGGGAGCGGACGGCGGCCAGGGCCAGGGCCAGCAGGCCCAGGGACAGCCCGGCGAAGAACAGCACGGCGTCGTCGAGGCCGAAGGTGTCGACCGCGCTGAAGGGCGCCGCGGCGAGGTCCACCGCCAGCTCCGCGAAGATCTGCCGGTGGGCGAGCGTGAACAGCAGCGGCGCCGCCGCGGAGAAGGTCATCAGCGCCCCCGAGCAGATCCCCAGGCCGACGACGACGCCGCGGGCCAGGGGCCGGGCCGTCCAGAACCGCCAGGACAGGTAGGCCAGGAAGAAGGCGACCCCGGCGATCAGGACGTAGCCGGTCAGCAGCACGGCCGTGTGGACCGCGAGGCTCTCCGGACTGACCCCGCTGACCCCCACGTGCACGAGGCTGTAGCCGTCCGAGCTCAGCCGCGGGCTCAGGCGGGCCACCGGGGGCGCGTCGGCGGGGGCGGCGGGCAGCCACAGGTCGGCCTCGCCCGCGGCGGCGCGCACCGCGCTGGTCGCCCCGCCGAAGAGGGTCAGGATCCCGGTGACCACGAACGCCACCACGGCGGACGCGCTCAGGGTCCGCCGCAGCCGGCCACCGGTGCGGGCGGGGCGGACGGGCGGGGCGGGAGCGGCAGTCATGGGTCGCCTTCGGGCAGGGGCGGACGGGGGTGCGGAGGGTGGCCACGGCGGCCGCGGTCCACGCCGCCACCCTAGGCGAGGGCGCGGGCGGCCGCGGCGCCGTGAAGCTGCGTGACGCCCGGCCCGCCGCGGCCGCCGGCCCGTTCTGCACCGGCCCAGGACCGGGCCGGCCCCGGACCCGCAGCGGGGCCCGGGGCCGTCCTTCCCCCGAGTGGCCGGGCCGGCGCGCCGGCTCCGGTCAGCAGATCCGCTCCTGCGCGGGCAGCACCCCCTCGAGCAGGTGGGCGGTCACCGTCTCGTCGATGCACCGGTTGCCCCGCAGGTAGGAGCCGTGACCCTCCCCCACCCGGGTCAGCAGGTGCCCGCCCTCGAGCTGGGCGGCCAGGGCCTGCGACCACGCATACGGGGTGGCGGGGTCCCCCGTGCCCCCGACCACGAGGATCGGCCCGGCCCCCGCGGCGTCGATGGGCGCGGGCTCCCGCACGGTCTCGTACGGCCAGGGCTCGCACTCCACCGCGCCGTGGCTGGACCAGTCGCCCAGCGTGGGCGAGACCTCCTGCAGCCGGGCGTCCATCGCCGCCATGGCCGCCGGGTCGGCATCGGCCGGGAAGTCGAGGCAGGTGACGGCCCGGAAGGCCTCGCCGCTGTTGTCCGCGTAGGTGCCGTCGGGCTGCCGGCCGTGGGAGAGGTCCGCCAGGACCATCAGCCCGGTGCCGTCGCCGTGGTCGAGGGCGAGCTTGAGCGCCTGGACGAGGAACCACCAGATCGTCTGGTTGTACATGGGCAGGATCACCGCACTCCTGGTGTCGTCCACCGTGAGGGGGCGGCCGTCCAGGGTCGGCAGCGGCTGGGCCTCCGCCTGCCGCAGCAGGCCCTCGATCTCGGCCAGCCCCTCCTCGACCGTGCCCTCGAAGGGGCACCCGTCCTGCGGGAGGCAGGACTCCACGAACACCCGCAGGGAGCGCTCGAAGCCGGCCGCCTGGTCCAGGGTCCACCGCTCCTGGTCGATGGTCGGGTCCATGGCCGCGTCGAGGACGAACCGCCCGGTGCGCTCGGGGAACAGGTCGGCGTAGACCGCGCCGAGGAAGGTGCCGTAGGAGTAGCCGAGGTAGTCGAGCTCCGCCTGCCCCAGGACCGCCCGCAGGACGTCCATGTCCCGGGCGGCGCTCGCGGTGTCGACCTCGCCCAGCAGCGGCCCCGTGGCCGCCGCGCACGCGGCGGCGAACTGCTCGGCCGCGGCGCGGGCCTGCGCGAGCCCCTCCGGGGTGTCCCGGTCGATCGTCGTGGCCCGCCGGGCGTCCCACGCGGCGTCGTCGATGCACTCCACGGGGGTGGAGGCCCCCACGCCGCGGGGGTCGACGCCCACCACGTCGTAGCCGGCGCGCACCTGCGGCGGCAGCCCCGCCGCCCACTGCTCGACCCGGCCGGCCGCCGGACCGCCGGGCCCGCCGAAGTTCACGACGAGGGCGCCCTGCTCGGCCGCCCCGTCCGTGGCCGGCACGCGCGTGACGGCCAGCTCGATCTGTCCGGCGGCCGGGAGGTCGTGGTCGAGGGGAACGTCCAGCCGGGCGCACTCCGCCGCGGCACCGCACGCCGTCCAGGCGAGCTCCTGGGCGTAGTAGGGCTCCAGGCCCGGCGGGACCTGCTCCTGGGCGGGCACGACGGGGACGGGGGCGGCGACGGCGGGGCCGGCCGCGAGCAGCGCGGCCACGACCAGCGCGGCCGCCGCTCTTCGGGTCCCGCGGCGGGCAC
This sequence comes from Kocuria sp. LUK, assembly GCF_021012935.1. Taxonomy (NCBI): domain Bacteria; kingdom Bacillati; phylum Actinomycetota; class Actinomycetes; order Micrococcales; family Micrococcaceae; genus Kocuria; species Kocuria sp. LUK. The sequence goes on along the minus strand of NZ_JAJMZI010000002.1, from coordinate 576,065 downwards.
GGTCGGGCACGGTCGGGGAGGAGAGCACGGGGCACCAGGTCTTTCGCTCGGACGTCCCGGGAGCGGAGCGGGGCCGCCCGCGAGGGCGTGCCGGTGCCGGTGCCCCACCGGCCGCGCGGAGGGCCGGGCGTCCGGCGCTCCCGGCGCCCCGGACCCGGCCGTCCGCGAGAGAACGGGGTCTGACGAGGGACTTCAGGCTAGGAAGGCCGCACAGAGGGGTCAAGGATGTGTCGCCGTCGGACGGCCGGACCCCCGCGCCGCGTGCGGAGCAGGGGTCCGGAGCGCTGTGGAGGGCCGCTCAGGGGACGGTGATCTCGCCCATCCGGTCCCAGCCCTGGCCGTCGATCTGCCGGCTGATGATCTGCGGGGTCTCCACGAGGGCCTGGGGCGCCTCCGCGGTGAACTTCGCGAAGTGCTCGGTGCTGACGTGGGGGCCCGCGCCGTCGTCGGTGAAGGCCTCGACGAGCACGAACTCGTGGGGGTCCTCCACGCTGCGGGACCAGTCGAACCACAGGTTGCCCGGCTCGGCGCGGGTGGCCTCGGTGAACTCGCGGCTGAACTCGACCCAGCGGTCGGCCCACTCCGGCTTCACCTTGAACTTGACGACGATGAAGATCATCCCTGCTCCGTTCCTCCGCAGTTCACGCCGGGCGGTTCCCGGCCTCCCGGCGATTCTTCCCGCCCGCGGGGCCGCGCGCCAAGGCGGTCTCTCGCGGGCCGATACGGCCGGGGCCGCAGGCCTCAGCCCCCGGTCGGTGCCGGCGGCTTCAGCTCGACGAACAGCACGTGCGTGTCCGTGTCGCCGACGTTGTGCCCGACGTGGTCCTGGGCCGGCAGCCACTGCACGTGGTGGGCGGGCAGCTCGACCGCGCGCGTGGCGCCCTCGACGGTGAGCTCCCGCCGGAAGGCGCTGAGCGTGACCATCACGCTGTCGCCGTGGTGGTGCTCATGGGTCCGGTCACCGGGACGGTCCCGGTACTCCAGCACCCGCACGCGCTCGTTCTCGAAGATCACCGTGTAGAGCCGGGGATCGGTCGTGGTGGGGTCCTGTTCCATGGTCTTCTCCCGGGAGGACGTCTCCTGCTTCCGCGCGCCGGGACCGGCGTGGTGCGCCGGAGCGTACTCCGCGGGCACCGGCCCGGCAACGCCCCTGCGCCCGCCCGGGATCACCCACGACCCCGGCCCGGCGGGTCCCCTCGTGACCACGGTGCCGCGGCCGGCTCCATCGCAGGGCGGTCCGGGCGGTCGCGCGGGCGGGCGGCGGCACCGGCTCCGTCGTCGCCGCCGGTCCGGCACGGGGACGCGCGTCCCGGTGGCGCACCGGTGGCCGGAACACGACGGGGCGGGCGGGCCCGGAGCGCGGGCGCGGGACCCGGGGGCAGTAGCCTGAACTGCGCCCGGGACGACGACGCCCCCGTCCCGCCGCACCCGCCCGTCCCGAGGAGGTCAGACCGTGCGAAGCCCGCGCCCCGACACGCCCGCCGAGGGCCCCTCCGGCCCGTCCCGGCGGGCCCTGCTGTACCTGGGCGTGTGCGTGGTCCTGGTCGGGCTGAACCTGCGGACCGTCTTCTCGAGCTTCTCCGCGATCCTGCCGGAGATCACCGCCGCCGCGGACCTGCCCGCCTGGGCGGTCACGCTGCTGACCACGGCCCCGGTCACCCTGCTGGGGCTCTTCGCGCCGCTGGCGCCCCGGCTCGCCCGCCGCTTCGGGGCGGAGAACGTGCTGCTGGGCGCCATGGCGCTGCTGACCCTCGGCCTGCTGACCCGCGGCCTGCCCCTGCCGGGAGGCAGCGCCGTGCCGCTGCTGCTGATCGGCACGGTGGCCTGCGGCGCGGCGATCGCACTGGGCAACGTGCTGCTGCCCTCGATCGTCAAGCGCGACTTCACCCACCGTCTGGGCCTGATGAGCGGGCTGTACACCACGGCGATCTGCGCCTCGGCCGCCCTCGGGGCGGGCCTGACCTACCCGCTCCTGCAGGCCACCGGCTCGTGGCGGCCCTCCCTGGCGCTGTGGGCGGTGCCGGCCGCGCTGGTCGTGGTGCTGCTCGTGCCGGTGGCCCGGCGCCACCGCTCGGCCGCGTCGGCCCCGCCCGCTCCCGGCGGGCCCAGCCCGTGGCGGTCGCCGGTGGCCTGGCAGGTCACCCTGTTCATGGTCTTCCAGGCGATGATGTCCTTCAGCGTCTTCGCCTGGCTCGCCCCGATCCTGCGCGACCGCGGGGTCGACGGCGCCGCCGCGGGGCTGATCGTGGCCGTCTCGATCGTGCTGCAGATGACCGGTTCGCTCGTGGCCCCGCCCCTGGCGGTGCGGCTGCGCGATCAGCGGGTGCTCAACGCGGCGCTGGGCCTCATGGCCGGCGGGGGCTTCGTGCTCTCGATCTTCGGCCCGCTGTCGATGGTCTGGGTGTGGACGGGCCTGCTCGGGCTCGGCCAGGGCGGCCTCACGGCCGTGGCGCTGACCATGATCGCCCTGCGCACCCGCAGCGCGGCCATGGCGGTGCGGCTGTCCGGGATGATGCAGGGCGTGGGCTACGGCCTGGGCTCCTCCGGGACCTTCTTCGTGGGCCAGCTGCTCGCCCTGACCGGTGGCTTCGCGGCCGCGGGCGTCATGTTCGCGGTCGTCGGGGTCCTCGCGGCGGTCTTCGGCTGGCAGGCCGGGCGCCCCCGGTACGTGCGCGAGTGACCGGGCCGGAGGGGAGTCCTCAGTCCAGCAGGTCGCGGGCCAGCGCCAGGGCGCCCAGCACCCCGGAGTCGGGCCCGAGCCCGGGCGGGACCACGTAGCCGCTGCCCGGGTCCCCCGCGGGGTGGCCCTCGAGCGCCCCGCCCACGAGGCCGGCCAGGCGCTCCCGCGACGCCCCGAGCAGGCCCTCGGCGCCGGCCACGCCCCCGCCCAGCACGATCCGCTCGGGCATCACCGTCCAGGTCACGGCGGCCAGCAGCTGGGCGGCGTACCAGGCGCCGAGCTCGACCGCCCGCTCCCGGTGGGGGCCGAGGTCCTCGGCCGGCCGGCCCCAGCGCGCGGCCACGGCGGGACCGGCCGCGAGGCCCTCGAGGCAGTCGCCGTGGAAGCGGCACGATCCCGGGAAGCGGTCCTGCGGGTGCCGGCGCACGAGCAGGTGCCCCGCCTCCGGGTGGGCCCGCTCCGACAGGGGCCGCCCGTCCACGAGCAGCCCCAGTCCCACGCCGGTGCCGACCGTGACGTAGGCGAGGTCGCGCACGCCCCGGCCCGCGCCGAGCCGGTGCTCGCCGACCGCCGCACCGGTGACGTCGCTGACCACGGCCGTGGGCACGGCCCCCAGACCCAGGCCGGCCAGCAGGTCGGTGCCGCTCCACCCGGGCTTGGGCGTCGCGGCGATCGACCCGCGGCGCGGGTCGCGCGGGTCCGTGCGCACGGGCCCGAAGGAGGCCAGGCCCACCGCCTCGAGCCGCTCGCCGGCGTGCTCGGCCAGGAACGCCCGCACCCGCCCGAGGGTCTGCTCCGGGGAGGTCGTGGGGATGCGGGCCGATCGCACCGGGCGCGCGGGCGCCGAGGGCTCGGCGAGCGCGCACAGCACCTTGGTGCCGCCGGTCTCGATCCCGGCGATCACGCCCGGCCCCCGGCGGGCGGCGGACCGGGGCGGACGGCGTGCGCGGGGCGGGCGGGGCGGGCCATGGTGCTCCTCCGGGGCGGGACGGCCGCCGCGGGCGGTGCGCCCGGGCGGCACGACCAGGATGCCCCACGGCGGCGGGGCCGGGCCGCACCGCCGCCCCCAGGGGCCGGGCTCCGGGCTCCCGCGAACTCCCCGCGAGGACCGCTCCGCGAAAATTGTTGAACAATCCGCCCGGACGAGGCATCCTGGGGAGACCGACGTGAGAAGGAGCACATCATGCCCGCCCCCCGGATCGACCTGAACGCGGACTGCGGCGAGTCCCTCGCCGCCTGGTCCATGGACGGCGACGAGGCCATCCTGAGCGTGGTGACCAGCGCGAACGTGGCCTGCGGCTTCCACGCCGGCGACCCGACGGTGGCCCGCCGCACCTGCACGGCCGCGGCCGAGCACGGCGTGGCCGTCGGCGCGCAGGTCTCCTACGACGACCTCAAGGGCTTCGGCCGCCGCTTCATCGCCGTGCCGCGCACCGAGCTCGCCGACCAGCTCGTCTACCAGATCGGGGCGCTGCAGGCCCTCGCCCGCGCCTCCGGGACCGAGGTCGGCTACGTCAAGCCGCACGGGGCCCTCTACAACGCGATCGTCCACCACGAGGATCACGCGGCCGCGGTCGTGGACGCGGTCCGGGACGTGGACCCGGAGCTGGCGCTGCTCGTGCTGCCGGGCTCGGAGATCGAGCGCCGGGCCCGGGAGGCGGGGCTGCGCACCGTCCGGGAGGCCTTCGCCGACCGCGGTTACACCCCGCAGGCGACCCTCGTCCCGCGCACCGAGCCCGGGGCGGTGCTGCACGACCCGCAGGCCGTCGCCGAGCGGGTGGTGCGCATGGCCCTCGAGGGCGTCGTGGAGGCCGCCGACGGCTCGCTCGTGGCGGTGGACGCCCAGAGCGTCTGCGTGCACGGGGACACCCCCGGGGCCGTCGCCATCGCCGAGCGCGTGCGGGCGGCCCTGCAGGAGGCCGGCGTCGAGCTCGGCAGCTTCCTGTGAGCACCCCGCGCCGGGTGCGCCCCATGGGCCCGCGCGCCGCCCTGCTCGAGTGCGCCGGCCTGCACGACGCCGTGGCGCTGCGGGCCGCCCTCGCCGGGGCCGGGCTGCCCGGACTGGTGGACTGCGCGGCGGGTGCGGAGACCGTCGTCGTGCGCGCGAGCTCGCCCGCAGCCCTGCGCCGGATCGTGGCCGCCGCCCGGGCGGTCGCCCCCGGGGCGGAGGCGTCCGCCGAGCCGCGGACCGTGGACGTGGACGTGGTCTACGACGGCGAGGACCTCGAGGCCGTCGGCGAGCTCACCGGCCTCGGCGCCGAGGGGGTCGTGCGGGCCCACTCCGGGCAGGAGTGGACCGCGGCCTTCGCCGGGTTCGCCCCCGGGTTCTTCTACTGCCTCGGCGAGGCCGGGACCCTCGACGTCCCGCGGCGGGAGAGCCCCCGCACCGCCGTCCCCGCCGGCGCCGTGGCCCTGGCCGGGCGGTTCTCCGCCGTCTACCCGCGCCGCTCCCCCGGCGGCTGGCAGCTGATCGGGCGCACCGACGCGGTGCTGTTCGACCTGGACCGGGAGGAGCCGGCCCTGCTGCGCCCCGGCGATCGGGTCCGCTACCGGCCGGTGCGCGAGCTCGTGCGGCTCTCCCCCGCCCCGGCGCCGGGGGCGCGCCCGGCGGGACCCGGGCTGGTCGTGGACGAGCCCGGCCTGCAGAGCCTCGTCGAGGACCGCGGCCGGCCCGGCTCCGCCGCCCTGGGCGTCTCGCCCTCCGGGGCCCTCGACGACGTCGCGGCCGCGGCCGCCAACCGCCTCGTCGGCAACCCCGCGGACGCCGCCGTGCTGGAGAACCTGCTGGGCCGGCTGCGCCTGAGCGCCTCCGGCGACCAGGTCGTGGCCGTCACGGGCGCCCCGGCCCCGCTGGAGGTGCCCGGGGTGGCCGGGTGGGCCCCGGAGCCCGGGGTGCCCTTCGCGCTGCGCGACGGCGAGCAGCTCGTCGTCGGCCCGGTCGCGGCCGGCGCCCGGGTCTACGTGGCCGTGCGCGGCGGGATCGCCGTGGCCCCCGTGCTCGGCAGCCGCTCCACCGACGTCCTGGCCGGCCTCGGCCCCGCGCCGCTGGCCGCCGGGGACCTCCTGCCGGTGGGCCCGGACCCGGGCACGGCCGTGCAGGAGCCCGTCCCGGTGCCCGGGCCCTCGCGCGAGCCCGTGCTGCGCGTGGTCCCCGGCCCGCGCGAGGACTGGTTCACCCCGGCCTCCCGCGAGGCGTTCTTCGACCAGGAGTGGGAGCTCAGCCCCGACTCCGACCGCGTGGGCGCCCGTCTGCGCGGGACGCCGCTGGAGCGGGCCCGCACCGGCGAGCTGCCCAGCGAGGGCGCCGTCCCGGGCAGCGTCCAGGTCCCGCCCTCGGGGACCCCCGTGGTGTTCCTGCGCGACCACCCGACCACCGGGGGCTACCCCGTGCTCGGCACGGTCCACCCCGAGGACCTGTCCCTGCTCGCCCAGCTGCCCCCGGGCGCGCGGCTGCGCTTCACCCGCCACCCGGCGCCCGACCTGACCGAGAACCCACAGGAGTGACACCGTGCGCAAAGTCCTGATCGCCAACCGCGGGGAGATCGCCGTGCGCGTGGTCCACGCGTGCGCCGAGGCCGGCCTGGCCTCCGTGGCCGTCTACGCCGACCCCGACGCCGACGCCCCCCACGTGGAGCTCGCCGACGAGGCGCACTCCCTCGAGGGCTCCTCCCCCGCCGAGACCTACCTCGACGCCGAGAAGCTGCTGGCGGTCGCCCGCCGGGCCGGGGCCGACGCCGTGCACCCCGGCTACGGCTTCCTCTCCGAGAACGCCGGCTTCGCCCGGGCCGTGCAGGAGGCCGGGCTGACCTGGATCGGCCCCTCCCCGGAGACCATCGCGCTGCTCGGGGACAAGGTCGCCGCCCGCGAGCTCGCCCGCCGGGTCGGGGCCCCGCTGGTGCCCGGCACCGACGGGCCCGTGGGCACCCCCGAGGAGGCGCGGGCCTTCGCCGAGGAGCACGGGCTGCCGGTGATCGTCAAGGCCGCCCACGGCGGCGGCGGGCGCGGGATGCGCGTGGTGCGCGAGCTCGAGGAGGTCGAGGAGGCCTTCGCCGCGGCCGCCCGCGAGGCCCGCGGCGCCTTCGGCCGCGAGGAGTGCTTCCTCGAGCGCTTCCTCGACCGCCCCCGCCACGTCGAGGCCCAGGTGCTCGCCGACGCCCACGGCCAGGTGGTCGTGCTCGGCACCCGCGACTGCTCCCTGCAGCGGCGCCACCAGAAGCTCGTCGAGGAGGCCCCCGCGCCGTTCCTCACCGACGACCAGCGCACCCGCATCCACGAGGCCGCCGCCGGGATCTTCCGCGAAGCCGGGTACGTGGGCGTGGGCACCGCCGAGTTCCTCGTGGCCCCGGACGGGCTGATCTCGTTCCTGGAGGTCAACACCCGCCTGCAGGTCGAGCACCCGATCACCGAGGAGGTCTACGGCGTGGACCTCGTGCGCGCCCAGCTCGACGTCGCCGCCGGCCGGCCCCTGCCGGTCACGCGTACGCCCGCCCCGCGGGGGCACGCGATCGAGTTCCGGGTCAACGCCGAGGACCCCGGCCGCGGCTTCCTGCCCTCCGGCGGGACGGTGGAGGCCGTGGACGCCCCCACCGGGCCCGGCGTGCGCCTGGACTCCGGGGTGCGGGCCGGCTCCCGCGTGGCCACGACCTTCGACTCCCTGCTGCTCAAGCTCGTGGTCAGCGCCCCGACCCGCGAGCAGGCGCTCGTGCGCGCCCGCACCGCGCTGCGCGAGCTGCGGGTGCACGGGGTGGCCACGACCGTGCCGTTCCACCGCACCGTCCTCGACGAGCCGGCCTTCGCCGGCGGCGACGGGCTCGGGGTGTGGACCACCTGGATCGAGGACGAGCTGGCCCCGCGGCTGGCCCCCGACACCGCGTACGCCCGGGCCGGCGAGGCCGGGCGCACCCGCTTCACGGTCGACGTCGACGGGCGGCGGGTGCGCATCGGGCTGCCCGAGGCCCTCGCCGCCGCGCTCAGCGCCGCCCCGGGCGCCGCGGCCGCCCCCGCCCCCGCCGCGGCGGAGGACGGCGCCGTGACGGCCCCGTTCGCCGGGACGCTCGTGTCCTGGCTCGTCGAGGCGGGCCAGGAGGTCGAGGCCGGCCAGGACGTCGCGGTGCTCGAGGCCATGAAGACCGAGACCCGCGTCGCCGCCCCCCGCACCGGCCGGGTGGGCGAGCTGCTCGCCGCGCCGGGCGAGTCCGTCGCGGCGGACCAGGTGCTGGCCCGGCTGGACTGAGCGTGCCGGTCCCGCCCGCGCCGAGCCGGGGTGCCAGGATGGGGAGGCGATGAACGCCGTCGACGACTCCGCCCTCGCCGCCGCCGCCGCCCAGGCCGGCCCCGCGCCCTCGGGCGAGGCCACCCCCTGGGCCGCGGCGGTGCTGCGCGGGACCATCACCGCCGGGCGGCTGCTGCCCGGGACCCGCCTGTCCGAGGCGCAGGTCAGCCGGGTGCTCGGGATCTCCCGCAACACCCTGCGGGAGGCCTTCGCGGCCCTCGCCGACGAGAACCTGCTGACCCGCCTGCCCCACCGCGGCGTCAGCGTGGCCCGGCCCGGGCCCGAGGACGTGCGGGAGATGTACCGGGTGCGCCTGGCCCTCGAGACCTCCGCGCTGCGCTGGGCCCAGCCGGGCCCCGCCCCGCAGCTGCACGCCGCGGTGGCCGCGGGCCGGGCCGCGCGCGAGCGCGGGGACGTCGCGGCCACCGCCGACGCCAACCAGCGCTTCCACCGGGCCGTGGTGGCGCTCGCGGGCTCGAGCCGCCAGGACGAGCTGATGGACCGGATCCTCGCGGAGATGCGCCTGGTGTTCCTGGGCATGCGCGAGGACCCGTCCTTCCACATGCCCTTCGTGGAGCGCAACGACCGGATCACCGCCCTGTTCGAGGCGGGCTGCTCGCAGGAGGCCGCCGCGGAGATGGCCGCCTACCTGGCCGCGGGCCGGGACCGGGTGCTCGCCGCCCTCGGGGCCCCCGCCCGGGCCTGACGGCGGCCCGGCCGCCCGCCGGGCCCGGAGGCCCTGCCGGACGGGCCGCGCCCCGGGGGCCTGCCGGGAGGCCCCCGGGGCGCGGGGCCGGATCGGCCCGGGCCGCTCAGGGCACCTGGTACTGCCAGTTCGGGGCGTCGGTGACCAGCATGTGCCCCGGGGCGTGGCCGAGGGCGAAGGGCACCCCGGAGGCCAGCACGGCCGCCTGCGGGGTGACCCCGCAGGCCCAGAACACCGGCACGTGCCCGGCGGGGATCTCGACCGGGTCGCCGAAGTCGGGGGCCGCGAGGTCGCGGATGCCCAGCTCCTCCGGGGCGCCCACGTGCACGGGCGCCCCGTGCACGGCCGGGTAGCGGGAGGTGATCCGCACGGCGTCGGCCACGCGGGAGGCGGGGACCGGGCGCATCGAGACCACGAGCGGGCCCGAGAGCCGGCCCGCGGGGGCGCACGCCACCGAGGTGCGGTACATCGGCACGTTGACGCCCTGCTCGAGGTGGGCCACGGGGATCCCGGCCTCCTGCAGGGCGGCCTCGAAGGTGAAGCTGCAGCCCAGGGCGAAGGTCACGAGGTCCTCCCGCCACACGTCGAGCAGGTCGGTGCGGGTGCCGGCCGCCTCCCCGTGCTCGTAGACGGTGTACAGCGGCACGTCGGTGCGGACGTCGCCGCCGGGCAGCAGCGGGCCCTCGACCTCGCCGGCGTCGAGCACGCCCAGCACCGGGCACGGCTTGGGGTTGCGCTGGGCGAAGAGCAGGACGTCGAAGGCCCAGTCCCGCGGGACCACGATGAGGTTGGCCTGGGCGTGGCCGTCGCTGAACCCGGAGGTCGGGGTGACCAGCCCGTCGCGGAACAGGGCGCGCGCCGCGGCGGGGGCCAGGGACGCCCGCTCGGCGCGGGCCGGCGCGGCGCTCATGCCCACAGCGCGGCGATGCCGCTGAGCGACTGGACGCCGAGCCAGATGGTCAGCAGCCACACCAGGGTGCCGAGGACCGCGAGCCACGTCGGGTACTCGTAGCCGCCCAGCAGGTCGCGCCGGCGCCAGGCCACCCACAGGAGCACGGCGAAGCCCAGCGGCAGGATCAGCCCGTTGACGGCCCCCGCCACGATGAGCAGGGTCGAGGGCGCCTGCCCGAGCAGGGTGAACACGGCGGCGGAGATCAGGATGAACGCCACGGTGAGCAGGCTGCGGGTGCGCGGGGCGGTGCGGGAGGTGGTGAGGAAGGAGACGGAGGTGTAGGCCGCGCCGATCACCGAGGAGACGGAGGCCGCCCACAGGATCACGCCGAACAGCCGCAGCCCGACCTCGCCGGCGGCCGACTGGAAGGCCTGGGCCGCGAGGTTCTCCCCGGCCAGCTGCGCCCCGCCGGCGACCACGCCGAGGATCGCCAGGAAGAGCAGGAAGCGCATCACGCCGGTGACGACGATGCTCACCACGGAGCTGCGGGAGATCTGCTTGACGTTCTCGACCCCGGTGATCCCGGCGTCGACCACGCGGTGGGCGCCCGCGTAGGTGATGTAGCCGCCCACGGTGCCGCCGATCAGCGTGGTGACCACGAGGAAGCTGATCTCCTCCGGCAGGACCACGTTGCGCAGGGCCTCCCCCACGGGCGGCTGCGAGACGACCGCGACGTAGCCGGTCACGAGGATCATCACGACGCCGAGGGCCACGACGATCCGGTCGAGGGCCACGCCGGCGCGGCGGCTGAGGAACACGCCCACGGCGAGCAGGGCGGTGATGATCCCGCCCCAGGTCGCGTCCAGGCCCAGCAGGGCGTTGAGGCCGAGCCCGCCGCCGGCGGTGTTGCCGATGTTGAACACGAGCCCGCCGGTGGCCACGAGCGCGGCGATGAACCAGCCCAGGCCGGGCAGCACGCGGTTGCCGAGCTCGTGGGCCTTGAGCCCGGAGACGCCGATGACCCGCCACACGTTCAGCTGCACGGCGATGTCCACGACGATCGAGACGACGATCGCGAAGGCGAAGGCCGCGCCGAGCTGGACGGTGAAGTTGGCGGTCTGGGTGATGAAGCCGGGGCCGATGGCCGAGGTGGCCATGAGGAACAGCGCGCCCAGCAGGGCGGAGCGGTTCACGGCCCGCATGGCCGCGGGGCCGAGGGCGGAGCCGGTCTCCTTCTCGGCGGGCGGCACGGGGGCGGAGCTGGACATGGAGCCCTCCTGGGTTTCGCAGTTGCGACCTGCACGACGACGGCGGCGCCGACCGGCCACGGCAGTGGCCCCGGTCACTTCCGAGCCAGTGTAGTGATTGTTGAACAATCTGCGCAACGGTCGGGCACGAAGAGGGCCCCGGCCGGACCGGCGGTCCGGCCGGGGACCTGTGCCCACGACCTCCGGGAGGGGCGCCCCGGCTACGGCCGGGGCGCGGGCGCCCGCAGCTCGGCGAAGTGGCAGGCCGAGGGGTGGCCCTGGCCCCGGTCCACCAGCTCCGGGACCTCCTCGGCGCAGACGTCCTGGGCCTTCCAGCAGCGGGTGCGGAACCGGCACCCGGAGGGCGGGTCGGCCGGGCTGGGCAGGTCACCGCTGAGCATGATCCGCTCCCGGGACCCGCGCAGGGCGGGCTCGTGCACCGGCACCGCGGACAGCAGGGCCTGGGTGTAGGGATGGGCGGCCCGCTCGTAGATCGCGTCCCGGTCGCCGGTCTCCACCACGCCGCCGAGGTACATCACGGCCACCCGGTCGCTGAGGTGGCGCACCACGGAGAGGTCGTGGGCGATGAACAGGAAGGACAGCCCGAACTCGTCCTGCAGGTCCTGGAGGAGGTTGATCACCTGGGCCTGGACCGAGACGTCGAGGGCGGAGACGGGCTCGTCGCAGACGATCAGCTCGGGGCGCAGCGCCAGGGCCCGGGCGATCCCGATCCGCTGGCGCTGCCCGCCCGAGAACTGGTGCGGGTAGCGGTTGGCGTAGTCGGCGCGCAGCCCCACGCGCTCGAGCAGCTCCCGCACCCGCGTCCCGCGGTCCCTGCGGTCGAGGGTGTTGGGGTGCACGTCCCAGGCCTCGGCCACGATGTCGCCCACCGTCATCCGGGGGTTCAGCGAGGAGTAGGGGTCCTGGAAGATGATCTGCACGTTGCGCCGGTACTCCCGCAGCTCGCGGGCGCCCATCGCCGCGACGTCCCGGCCCTTGTAGAGCACCTGACCGGCAGTGGGCCGCTCGAGGGCCATCACGAGCTTCGCGACCGTGGACTTGCCCGAGCCGGACTCCCCCACCAGACCCAGCGTCTCGCCGGCGCCCACGGTGAGGTCCACGCCCTCGACCGCCCGCACCTGCCCGATCGTGCGCCGCAGGACGATGCCCTGCGTGAGCGGGAAGTGCTTGGTCAGCCCCCGCAGCTGCAGCAGCGGCGCCTGCGCCGTCGTCGTCCCCCGGGGGACCGGTGTCGTCTCAGCCATGGGCGAGCTCCTCGCTGTAGTGGCAGGCCGCCGTGCGGCCCGGGACGATCTCGCGCAGCACCGGGACGTCCCCGGCGCAGTCGGCGCCGGGGGCGGCCGCGGCCCCGAAGCGGGCCAGCGGGCAGCGCGGGTGGAAGGCGCACCCGGAGGGGATGGCCGAGAGGTCCGGCGGGGTGCCGGTGACCGGGTGCAGCCGCTCCCCCTGGGACTCCAGGCTCGGCATCGAGGCCATCAGGCCCTTCGTGTAGGGGTGCAGCGGGGCGGCCAGGACGTCGTCGACCGTGCCGTTCTCCACGATCCGCCCGGCGTACATCACGGCCACCCGGTCGGCGACCTCGTTGACGACCCCGAGGTCGTGGGTGATGAGGATCATCCCGGTCCCCGTCTGCTCCTGCAGCTCGGTGAGCAGGTCCATGATCTGGGCCTGGACGGTGACGTCGAGGGCGGTCGTGGGCTCGTCGGCGATCAGCAGGTCCGGGTCCAGGGCGATGGCCATCGCGATCATCACGCGCTGGCGCATCCCCCCGGAGAACTGGTGCGGATAGGCGTCGACGCGCTCGCGGGCGGCGGGGATGCCGACCCGCTCCATGAGCTCGACCGCCCGCTCCCGGGCCTCGGCGCGGGAGGCGCCGCGGTGGACGCGGAACAGCTCCCCGATCTGGTGCCCGACCGTGAAGACGGGGTTGAGGGCGGACAGCGCGTCCTGGAAGACCATGGCGATGCCCGGACCGCGCACGGCCCGCTGCTCCTTGCGGGTCATCCCCAGCAGGTCGCGGCCGCGGAAGCGGATGGCGCCGCGGGTGATGCGCGCCGGGGGGACGTCGAGGATGCCCATGACCGCCTGGGCGGAGACGGACTTGCCCGAGCCGGACTCCCCGACGATGGCGAGGGTCTCCCCGGGGCGGACCGCGTAGGAGATGCCGTTGACGGCCCGGACGGTGCGGCGGCGGGAGCGGAACTCGACCGCGAGGTCCTCGACCTCGAGGACGGGCGGCTCCGCGTCCCGCTGCTGCGGGTCCGCCGGGGCGGGGACGGGGTGCGAGGGGTTCATCGGCGCAGTTTCGGGTCGAGGGCGTCGCGCAGCGCATCCCCCATGAGGATGAACGCGAGCACGGTCAGGGACAGGAAGAGCGAGGGGAACAGGATCAGGTGCGGGGCGTCGCGCAGCCGGTTCTGGGCGGCGTTGATCTGCAGCCCCCAGGAGATCTCGGGCAGCTGCAGGCCCACGCCCAGGAAGGTCAGCGTCGCCTCGGAGGCGATGATCGTTCCCACCGCGATCGTGGCGTAGACGAGCACGGGGGCCACGGCGTTGGGCAGGATGTGCCGGACGATGATCCGCCCGGTGCGGGCCCCGAGGGCGCGGGCGGCCTGGACGTAGTCGGACTGCTTGACCCCGATGACGTTGGAGCGCACCAGGCGCATCGCGGTCATCCAGCCGAAGGCGATCAGCGCGAGGGAGACCTCGAGCACCCCGCGCTCGGGCAGCACGGAGAGCAGGATGATCGCCCCCAGGATCAGCGGCAGGCCGTAGAAGATGTCGGTGACGCGGGCCAGCAGCGAGTCGATCCACCCGCCGTAGTAGCCGGCCAGCGCGCCCACGACCACGCCGATGGCGAGCACGCCGAGCACGGAGAGGAAGCCGATCGCGAGGGACACCCCGGCCCCGTGCACCACGTTGGCGTAGTAGTCGCAGCCCTGGACGTCGAAGCCGAACGGGGCCCCGGCCTGCGGGCCGTCCCCGGAGCGGGCGAGGTCGCAGGCCCTCGGGTCGGTCGAGGTGAACAGCCCCGGGGCCACCGCCATGGTCGCGAAGACCAGGAACAGCAGCGCACCCACGAGGAAGAACGGGTTGCGGCGCAGCTGCCGCCAGGCGTCCTGCCACAGGCTGGTCTGCTCGATGTCCCCGGCCGCGGCCGCCGAGGCCAGCTCGTCGGCGCGGTCGTCCACCCGGTCGGCGTAGCTCTCCCGGTGCAGGCCCTCCGGGTGGGCTTGGTCCTCGAGGGCGTCCGTGCGGGGGTCATTCATAGCGGATCCTCGGGTCGAGGGCGGCGTAGAGGACGTCGACCACCAGGTTGAAGAAGATGTAGAAGAACACGAACAGGGTCACGATCCCGACGACGACGGCGCCCTCCTGCCGCAGCACCGCGTCGTAGACCGCCCGGCCCAGGCCGGGGATGTTGAACACCGACTCGGTGACGATCGCCCCGCCCATCAGGGCGCCGAGGTCGGCGCCGATGAAGGTGATCACGGGGATCAGGCTGTTGCGCAGGGTGTGCTTGCCGACCACGCGGGCCTCGCTCAGGCCCTTGGCCCGGGCGGTGCGCACGTAGTCGCTCTGGAGGTTCTCGGCGAGGCTCGTGCGGGTCAGCCGCGCCACGTAGGCCAGCGAGAGCGCCGCGAGCACCAGACCCGGCAGGACGTAGCTGTACCAGCCCTGGGAGATGCCCGCGATCGGGAACCAGCCCAGGCGCACCCCGAAGACGTACTGGGCGAGGAAGCCCAGGACGAACACGGGGATCGAGACCACGACCGTGGTCGAGACGAGCACCAGGTTGTCGAAGAACGACCCCCGGCGCAGGCCGGCCAGGACGCCGGCGGCGATGCCGATGAGGATCTCGAAGCCCACGGCCACGAGGGCCAGGCGGGCGGTCACGGGCAGCCGGTCCAGGATCGTGTCCAGCACGGGCCGGCCGGAGAAGTCGGTGCCGAAGTCGCCCTGGAGCAGCCCGGCCAGGTACTTCAGGTACTGGATCAGCAGCGGGTCGTCGAGGTTGTACTCGGCGCGCAGCTGCGCCTGCACCGCCTCGGAGAGCGGGCGGTCCCCGCCGAGGGCTCGGATGGGGTCGCCGGGCAGCGCGTAGACCATCGAGAAGATGAGCAGGGATGCCCCCAGCAGCACCGGGATGGTCAGCAGCAGACGGCGGAGGACGTACCGCCCCATGGGTCTCCTTCGTTCACGGTCTCAGCGCCCGGTCGGGGCGCTCGGTCTTCCGCACGGGCCCGGGGCGCCCCGATCGGGGGCGCCCCGGGCCTCAGGGCCGGGTCACTCCGAGCCGACGACGACGTCCTCGACCTCGACGCGGCCGAAGCTGTTGACGTGGACGTCGCTGACGTTCTCCGAGTGCGCGTACTGGACGAGCCCGTAGAACAGCGGGGCGGCAGGCATGTCGGCCAGGAGCACGTCCTCGGCCTCCTGGTAGGCCTGGATCGCGGCGTCGACCGAGTCGGCGGCGTTGCCCTCCCGCAGCTTCGCGTCGAACTCCTCGTTCGAGTAGAAGGTCACGTTCGACCCGGCCGGCGGCAGGGCCGCGGTGGAGTAGGTCGGGCCGAGCATGTTCTCCATCACCGGGTAGTCCATGATCCAGCCGGAGCGGAACGGGCCGGTCATGCCCTTCTCGTCCTGCTTGGGCAGGTACTCGGCGAACTGGAGGTCGCCGCGCAGCTGGTACTCGACCCCGAGGTTCTCCCGCAGCTGGTTGCCCACCGCCTGCATCCACTCCTCGTGGCCGGCCCCGGCGTTGAACCACAGGTCCACGGGCTCGGACTTGTCGAAGCCCGCCTCCTCGAGCAGGCGGTTGGCCTCCTCGACGTTCAGCTCGCACGCGTCGCAGGCGTCCTCGCGGTGGCCGTCGATCACGGGCGAGACGAAGGACGCGGCCGGGGTGCGGGAGCCCTGGAAGATCGCGTCGGTGATCGCCTGCCGGTCGATCGCCATGGAGAACGCCCGGCGGACCTGCGGGTCGGCGAAGCGCTCGTCGTAGGTCGGGAAGCCCAGCGAGGTGATGTCCCCGCGCGGGGTGGTCTTGTACCGCTCGCCGAACTGGTCCTCGGCGGAGGCGATGGCGTCCGGCGGGATCTGGTCGACCACGTCGAGGGAGCCGGCCTGCAGGTCGTTGTAGGCGGTGTTGATCTCGGTGTAGACGCGGAACTCCACGCCCGCGGCCTTCGCCGGCTCCTCGCCGCCGAACTCCTCGTAGCGGGTCAGGGTGATGCCCTGGCCCTCCTGGAAGGCCTCGTCGGCCTTGAAGGGCCCGTTGCCGACCGGCTGCTCGCCGAAGCCCTCGGGGTCGTCGAAGAACGCCTGGGGCATCGGGAAGAACGCCGTGTAGCCGAGGGTGGTGGGGAACTGCGCGTAGGGCTCGGTGAGGGTCACCCGGAACGTGGTGTCGTCGACGACCTCGAGCCCGGACATCTCCGTCCCGGCGGGCTCCCTCCCCTCCTCGGCCTGCAGGTCCTCGTAGCCCTCGACGTTGGCGAAGAAGTAGGAGTTGCCCTGGGCGTTCGTGCTGTTCGCCACCCAGTTCCAGGTGTCGACGTAGCTCTGCGCGGTCACCGGGGTGCCGTCGTGGAAGGTCCAGCCGTCCTTGAGCGTGACCGTCCACGTCTTCTGGTCCTCGGACTCCACGGACTCCGCGACGCCGGTGTAGACGGCCTCGTTGGTCTCGCGGTCGTACTCGACGAGACCGGTCCACAGCGCGTCGACGACCTGGCCGCCCTCGGTCTCGGTGGTGTTGCCGGGGATCAACGGGTTCTCGGGCTCGCCGATGTACGCGCTGAAGGTGCCGCCGCCGTCGCCGCCGTCGGCGCCGGCCTCGCCGCCGCCACTGCCGCAGGCGGTGAGCAGCAGCGTTCCGGTCATGAGCACTGCCGCACCCGCGGCCCGCTTCGTCCTCATCGTTTCCTCCATGGATCGGTACGGGCCCGGCGGCCCCGCGCGGTGGCGCGGACCCTGCCGGGCGAGGTCGGGGTGGGGTGGCCGCGGACAGGCTGGCCGAACGGGGGTCCCACGGGCTCCGGGGAGGTCGGCGGGGGTGCCGCCCTCCGGGCCTGATCAGGACCCTAGGCCGCATGAGACCTGGGTCACAGCCGACACGCCGAAGTTGTCAGGACTGTAGGTCTCGGATATCTCCCGGCCGCCTCCCGCGGGCACGCGCGACGCCCCCGTCCGCAGGGCGGACGGGGGCGTCGCGGAGGCAGGTCCGGGCCGGGCCCGGGCGGGCTCAGACGACGGCGGCCAGGCCGCCGGCGGCACCGGCCGCGCCGGTGTCCTCGCAGGCCCGCTCCGCGGCGGCGAGGACCGCGCCGACCTCGCCGGCCTCGAGGGAGGCGGCCCGGGCGATGTCCTCGACGGGCAGGCCGTGGCGGGCGGCCCGGTGCAGCTCGGCGTGGAGCCGGCACACGGCCTGGTCCAGGGACCAGCGGGCCGTCTCGAGCTCGCTGTCCACGGGCTCGACGTCGAGGCCCACGCCGATCTCGGCGCCGCCCCAGGCGGCCTCCTCGCGGGTCCGGTCCAGGGCCCACTCGGCGGACTCGACCTCGCCGGCGGCGGCCAGGACGCGCCGCTCGAGCTCGGCGCGCAGGAAGCGGGGGTCGGCGACGCCGGCGACCTCCTCCTCCGGCGCCTCGGCCGGCTCGTCGATCAGGTCGTGGAGGTCGGACAGGAGCGGGGACGGGGCGGGATCGTCCGCCCAGAGCACCGGCTGCTCGTCTCGCGGGGACACTGCACTGCTCATGGTCGAACCTTCCTCTGCTGCCCGGCCCGGCCCACGGAGGGGCCGCGCCGGATCGGGGACGGGGCGTGGCCACCATGCAAGCCGAGAACCGCTAGAAAGTCTAGTTATCAGCCACGGTGGCGGTACGATCGGTGCGTGCCGGGGGAACCCGGTCCGCGCCGGTCGCCGCCGACGTCCCCCAGTCCACCACCGAACAGCCCACGACGCCAGGAGATGACGGTGAACTCTGAGCCAATGCGGAGCTCCTCCGGATACTGGTACGGCGGGGCGGAGGACCGGCGCACCGCCGTGCGCGTGCTGGAGGCCCTGCGCGACTACCGCAGCGCGGAGTCGGCCATGCGCCGGCGCACCCGGACCTCGATGGGCATGGGCGAGACCGACCTCCTGGCCCTGCGCCATCTGCTGGAGGCCCAGCGCGCCGGCCGGCTCGTGCGCCCGCGGGAGCTCGCCCAGCGGCTGGGCATCTCCTCCGCCTCGGTCACGACCCTGCTGGACCGGCTCACCCGCAGCGGGCACCTGCGCCGGGAGCCGCACCCCACCGACCGGCGGGCCCTCGTCGTGCGCGCCACGGAGGGCTCCGACGACGAGGTCCGCGGGACCCTCGACGCCATGCACGCCCGGCTGCTGGACGCCGCGCTGGGGCTGGACCCGCAGCAGGCCGAGACGGTGATCGGCTTCCTGCACGCGGCCCGGGACGCGGTGGACACCGTCGACGACCAGGACTAGGAGCGCAGCCGCCGCAGGTGGGCGGCTGCCTGGGGCAGCACCGTCCGCAGGTCGCCCACCACGCCGAGGTCGGCGATCTCGAACACGGGCGCCTGCGGGTCCTTGTTCACGGCGACGACCACCTTCGCGGTCTGCATCCCGGCCCGCTGCTGGAGCGCCCCGGAGATCCCGCACGAGACGTAGAGCTGCGGGGAGACGGTGAGGCCGGTCTGCCCGATCTGCGCCTCGGGGCCGATCCAGCCGGCGTCCACGGCGGCCCGGGAGGCGCCGATCGCCGCGCCCAGGACGTCGGCGAGCTCCTCCAGGGGACCGAAGTCCCCGCCCGTGCCCCGCCCGCCGGCCACGACCACCCGGGCCTCCGCCGGGGAGGGCCGCCCGGTGGGGGGCAGGGGGTCGCGGCCGACGATCCGGGCGGCAGGGGCCCCGTCGGCGAGCTCGTGCCGGCGGAGCGCGGGCCGGCCCGCGGGCTCCCCCGCCGGCGGGGCGGGATCGGGCAGCTCGACCGCATGGGGCCGCACGGTCGCCACGAGCACGCCGCCGCGGGCCCGGCACCGGGTGGTCCAGCCCCCGGCGAGCACCTGCTTCGTGGCCGTGAGCTGCGCGTCGAGGGCCACGACGTCCGTCACGACCCCGGCCTCCAGCCGCACGCCCAGGCGGGCGGCGACGTCCGTGGCCTCCGGGGTCGCGCTCAGCAGCACCGCGTCCGCGGCGCACGCGCGGGCGGCGGCCTCGGTCAGGGCCGTGAGCGGGGTGGTGAGCCGGTCGTCCAGCTCCCCGGCGGGGACGTGGACGGCGGCCGTGCCGTGCGCGGCCAGCGCGTCCAGCAGCTCCTGCCCCGGCGCGCCGGGGACGACGGCGTGGGTCTCGCCGAGGCCGCCGGCGAGCGCGAGCAGCTCCCGGTCGGCCCGGCGCAGCCGCTGCGTGCCGCCGAGCACCACGAGGGTCGTGGTCATGGTCGTCCTCCTCCTGCCCGGGCTCCCCGGGCGGTCGTGGGGTCCGGTCCGGCGGCGCCGGTCAGACGAGCCTCTCGGCGAGCAGGAACTCGGCCAGGCGGATCCCGCCCTCGCCGTCGTCGTGGATCACCCGCCCCGCGGTGCGCGGGGGCCGGGCCTCGGCGTCGAGGACCTCCGTGCGCGAGCCGGCGGCGCCCACCTGGTCCGGGCCCAGGCCGAGGTCCGCGGCGGACCAGGTGCGCACGGGCTTCTTCTTCGCCGCCAGGATCGCCTTGAAGCTCGGGTAGCGGGGGGTGCTGCTCCGGTCGGTCACGGCGACGAGGGCGGGCAGCGGCACCTCGACCCGCAGGGACTCGGTCGCGGTCGCGTGCACGGCCGTGAGCGCGGCGGCGCCGTCGTCGAGGGACAGCGCGGTGGCGAAGCCGACGTGGGCGAGGCCGAGCCGCTCGGCGAGCTGGCCGGGCACGAGCGAGGTCTCGCCGTCGGTCGAGGCCATGCCGGTGAGCACGAGGTCCACGGGCCGGCCGTCCTCCTCGGCGATCCGGCGCACGGCGGCGGCCAGGACGAGGGCCGTGGCCCAGGCGTCGGAGCCGGCGAGCGCGTCGTCGAGGACGTGGACGGCGGCGTCGGCGCCCAGCTGCAGGGCGCGCTTGAGCGCGTCCGCGGCGGGGGCCGGGCCCATGGTCAGGGCGAGCACGCGGTGGCCGGCGGCGGTCCCGCCGCGGGCCTCGACGAGCTGCAGGGCGGCCTCGAGGGCGTACTCGTCGAGCTCGCAGAGGATCCCGGTCCCGCGCTGCAGGCGGGGCGGGTCGCCGGCGAGGACGCGCTCCTGCGCGGCGTCGGGGACGTGCTTGACGGGGACGACGATCGTCAGGGGCCGGTTCACGGTGCTCCTCCGGGCGGTGGCGGGTGGTGCGGGGAACGGGGCGGGGGCCGCTCGCCGGCCCGGCGCAGCAGGCGCTCGGCGTGGCGCAGCAGGGGCTCGTCGACCATGCGCCCGCGGAAGGCGAAGACCCCGGCCGCGCCGCGGGCGGCCTCGAGCAGCTCCCGGGCGGCGGCGAGCTCCTCCGGTCCGGGGCGGTAGGCCTCCCGGACCGTGGCCACCTGCCCGGGGTGGATGCAGGCGGTGGCGGCGAAGCCGGAGGCCGCGGCGTCGCGGGCCTCCGCGCGCAGCCCGTCGAGGTCGTCGAGGGCCAGGTGCACGGCGTCGATCGCGGGCTTGCCGGCCGCGCCGGCGGCCAGCAGCACGGCGGAGCGGGCGTGCCGGGCGACGTCCCGGTAGGTGCCGTCGCGGTGCCGGGAGGAGCTGCCACCGAGGGAGGCCACGAGGTCCTCCGCGCCCCACATGAGGGCGACGACGTTGGGGGCGCGGGCGATCTGCGCGGCGTTGGCGACCCCCTCGGCGGTCTCGCACAGCGCGACCACCCGCTCCAGGCCCAGTTCGGCGGCGACGGCCAGGCGTTCGGCGGAGGCGGCCTTGGGCAGCATCACGGTGGTGTAGGCGGTGTGCCGCAGGGCCACGAGGTCGTGGGCGAAGTCCTCGGTGTCCTCGGCGCTGATCCGCACGACCGTGCGGGCGGGGTCCAGCGGGGTGGCCACGAGGGCCTCGCGGGCGGCGGGCCGGTCCGGTCCGGCCACGGCGTCCTCGAGGTCGAGGA
Source organism: Kocuria sp. LUK (assembly GCF_021012935.1). Taxonomy (NCBI): domain Bacteria; kingdom Bacillati; phylum Actinomycetota; class Actinomycetes; order Micrococcales; family Micrococcaceae; genus Kocuria; species Kocuria sp. LUK. The sequence goes on along the minus strand of NZ_JAJMZI010000002.1, from coordinate 555,153 downwards.
CCACGGTGTCGGCGCGCGCGGCGGCCTTGGCGTAGCGGTCGGGGCGGTCGGCCGGGCAGAACAGCAGGGCCGGGCCGAGGGCGGTCGCGTCGGTCACGGGCGTCTCCTCCGGTTCGGGTGTCGCGGCGGGCGGGGGCGGGGACCGGGTCACGGCGGGGCGGCGGCGCGGGTCCACACGAGCACCGACCGGGTGCACTCGGCGACCACCGTGCCGTCCTGGTCGCGCCCGGTGTGGCGCAGGCGGACGATCCCCTGGCCGGGCCGGGAGGCGGACGGGCGCGCGGCGAGGACCTCGGAGGACGAGTAGAGGGTGTCGCCGTGGTGCAGCGGGGCGGGGAAGCGCACCTCCTCGAGGCCGAGGTTGGCCACGATGGTGCCCTGGGTCAGCTGCGCCACGGAGGCCCCGACCAGGGTGGAGAGGGTGAGCATGGAGTTCACCAGCCGCTGCCCGAAGGGCTGGCGGGCGGCCCAGGCGGCGTCCAGGTGCAGGGACTGGGTGTTCATGGTCATGGTCGTGAACAGGACGTTGTCCGCCTCGGTCAGGGTCCGGCCCGGGGCGTGCTCGTAGACGGTGCCGACCTCGAACTCCTCGAACCACAGGCCCCGCTGCCGGACCACCCTGCGCTGCTCGTCCATCCCGCTCCTCCTCACAGTCCCAGCTCGCGGGCGACGAGCATCAGCTGCACCTCGGTGGTGCCCTCGCCGACCTCGAGGATCTTCGAGTCGCGGTAGTGGCGGGCCACCCGGGACTCGTTGACGAACCCGTAGCCGCCGAAGACCTGGGTGGCGTCCCGGGCGTTGTCCATCGCGGCCTCCCCGGCCACGAGCTTGGCGATCGCGGCCTGCGTCTTGAACGGCCGCCCGGCCAGCAGCCGGGACGCGGCGTCGTAGTAGGCCAGCCGGGCGGTGTGCGCGCGGGCCTGCATGCGGGCGATCCTGAAGGCGATGGCCTGGTGCTCCCCGATCGGCCGGCCGAAGGTGCGGCGCTCCCGCGCGTAGCGCACCGACTCCTCGACGCAGCCCTGGGCGGCGCCGGTGGCCAGGGCCGCGATGGCGATGCGGCCCTCGTCGAGGATCGACAGGAAGTTGGCGTAGCCGCGGCCCTCCTCCCCCAGCAGGTTGCCCTCGGGCACGCGGGCGTCCTGGAAGGACAGCGGGTGGGTGTCGGAGGCGTTCCAGCCGACCTTGTCGTAGGCCGCCCCGACCTCGAGGCCCGGGGTGCCGGCGGGGACGACGATGGTGGAGATCTCCTTGCGCTCCCGCCCGCCGGCGTCCGTGCCGGTGCCGGTCACGGCGGTGACGGTGACCAGGCTGGTGATCTCCGTGCCGGAGTTGGTGATGAACTCCTTGGCGCCGTCGAGCACCCACTGCCCGTCCTCCCGCCGCGCCGTGGTGCGGGTGCCGCCGGCGTCGGAACCGGCCCCGGGCTCGGTGAGCCCGAAGCCCGCCAGGGCGCGCCCGGCCACGAGGTCGGGCAGCCAGCGCTGCTTCTGCTCCTCGGTGCCGAAGCGGTGGATCGGCATCGCGCCGAGGGAGACGGCGGCCTCGAGGGTGATGGCCACGGACTGATCCACGCGGGCGATCTGCTCCAGGGCCAGGCACAGGGCGAGCAGGTCCCCGCCCATCCCGCCGTGCTCTTCGGGGAAGGGCAGGCCGAACAGGCCCATCTCCCCCATCTGCGCCACGATCTCGTAGGGGAACTCGTGGGCCGCGTCGTGGCGCGCGGAGACCGGGGCGATCACCTCGTCGGCGAACGCGCGGACGGTGTCGGAGAGGTCCTGGTGCTCCTCGTCGAGCTCGAAGTTCACGGCTCACGCTCCTGGTCGGTCGGGTCGGGCCGGCGGGGCGCCCGCGGGCGCGGCGGCGGGATCGGGCGGGTCGTCGGGGACCACGCGGGCGAGCAGCTGGTGCAGGCGCACCCGCTCGCCGGGGCGCACCGAGACCTCGGCGGTGCCGGCGCTGGGGGCGGTGAGGCGGTGCTCCATCTTCATCGCCTCGACGACGACGACGGTCTGCCCCTCGGCCACCCGCTCGCCCGGGGCGACCGGGACGGCGACCACCGTTCCGGGCATGGGGGCGTGCAGCTCCGGGGCGGCCGGTCCGGCGGCCCGGTCGAGGGCGGCGAGGGAGCGCGCGAGCAGCTGCTCGCGGGAGAGCACGCTCAGCACGAAGGCCGCCCCCTCGGCCCCGACCCACACGCGGTCCCCGCCGGGGGTCGCGGCCAGGTGCACGACCCGGCTCCGCCCGTGCGCCTCGAGCAGGTGCGCGGACGGGCGGCCGGGCAGCGGGCTCAGGCGCACGCCGTCGTCGACGGCCGTCCGCCGCGGCGGCCCCAGGCCGTGGGCGAGGTGGACCGCGGGCCGGGCGCGGCCGGTGGGCCGCCACCCGTCGGGGCGCCCCCAGGGCCCGGGGTCCCCGGCCGGGCGGGGATCGGGGGGCCGGTGGGCCGCGGCGAAGGCGGCCGCGGCGGCCCAGTGCTCCTCGTCCGGGACCGGCAGCGCGAGCTCCGGCAGGCGCCGCTCGACGAGGGTCGTGTCCAGCGCCCCGGCGCGCACGGCGGGCTCGGCCAGCAGCGCGCGCAGATAGGCGGTGTTGGTCCCGAGCCCCAGCACCACGGTCGAGGCCAGGGCGGCGTCGAGCCGGTCGAGGGCCTGGGCGCGGTCGGCGCCCCGGGCGATCACCTTGGCGAGCATCGGGTCGTAGTCCGGGCCGACGACCAGGCCCTCGGCGAGCGCGGAGTCCACCCGGATCCCGGGTCCTGCGGCCTCCTCGAGGGCCAGGACGGTCCCGGCGGTGGGCAGGAAGCCGGAGGAGGGGTCCTCGGCGTAGACGCGGGCCTCCACGGCGTGGCCGGTGAGGACCACGTCCTCCTGGGCGAGGGTCAGGGGCTGACCGGCGGCCGCGCGCAGCTGCTGCTCGACGAGGTCGACGCCCGTGACGGCCTCGGTCACGGGGTGCTCGACCTGCAGGCGGGTGTTCATCTCCATGAAGAAGAACTGCTCCGGCGCGGCGGCGGGGACGAGGAACTCCACGGTCCCGGCCCCGGTGTAGCCCACCGAGCGGGCCACCCGGCAGGCCGCCTCCCCCATCCGCGCGCGGGCGTCCGCGTCCAGCAGCGGCGAGGGCGCCTCCTCGATGATCTTCTGGTGGCGCCGCTGCAGGGAGCACTCGCGCTCCCCGAGGTGGATCACCGCCCCGTGGGCGTCGGCGAGGACCTGGACCTCGATGTGGCGGGGGGCCTCGACGAGCTGCTCGAGCAGCAGGGTGTCGTCGCCGAAGGCCGCGGCGGCGACCCGCCGGGCGGCGGCGAGGGCCTCGGGCAGCTCCCCGGGGGTGCGGGCGACGTGCATGCCCTTGCCCCCGCCTCCGGCCGAGGGCTTCACGAGCAGCGGGAACTCCAGCGCGGCGGCGGCGGCCACGAGGGCGTCGTCGTCCAGGCCCGGCTCGGCGATCCCGCCGATCACGGGCACCCCGGAGGCGGCCACGCGGGTCTTGGCCCGGATCTTGTCGCCCATGATCTCCATGGCCTCGGCCCCGGGGCCGACGAGGACGATCCCCGCCGCCGCGCAGGCCCGGGCCAGGGCGGGGTTCTCGGCGAGGAAGCCGTAGCCGGGGTGCACGGCGTCGGCGCCCGTGGCCAGGGCGGCCTCGACGACCGCCTCGACGCGCAGGTAGCTGTGCGCCGGGGCGGCCGGGCCCAGGCACACGGAGAGGTCCGCCTCGCGCACGTGCACGGCGTCCCGGTCGGCCTCGCTGTGCACGGCGACCGAGCGGATCCCCAGGGCGCGCAGGGTGCGGAGGATGCGCCGGGCGACCTCCCCGCGGTTGGCCACGAGGACGACGTCGAACGGGCGCGGCCCGGTCCCGGCGCGCGGGCCGGCGGGGCGCTCGGGGACGGGGGCGGCGGTCACGGGCTCACATCCTGAACAGGCCGAAGGAGGGCTCGGGCAGCGGGGTGCGGGAGCAGACCTCGAGGGCCAGCCCGAGCACCTCGCGGGTGTCGGCGGGGGCGATCACGCCGTCGTCCCACAGCCGGGCGGTGGCGTACCAGGGGTTGCCCTGGGCCTCGTACTGCGCCCGGATCGGGGCCATGAACGCCTCGCGCCCGGCCGGGTCCCACTCCTGCCCGCGGGCGGCCATCCGGTCGGCCCGCACGGTGGCCAGCACCGAGGCGGCCTGGGACCCGCCCATCACGGAGATCCGCGCCTGGGGCCACAGGAACAAGAAGCGCGGGGAGAAGGCGCGCCCGCACATGGAGTAGTTGCCGGCGCCGAAGGAGCCGCCGATCACCACGGTCAGCTTGGGCACGCGGGTGGTGGCCACGGCGGTGACCATCTTGGCCCCGTGCTTGGCGATCCCGCCGGCCTCGTAGTCGCGGCCCACCATGAACCCGGTGATGTTCTGCAGGAACAGCAGCGGGATCCCGCGCTGGTCGCACAGCTGCACGAAGTGGGCGCCCTTCAGCGCCGACTCGGCGAAGAGCACCCCGTTGTTGGCCACGATCCCCACCGGGTGCCCGTGCAGCCGGGCGAAGCCGGTGACCAGGGTGGTGCCGTACCCGGCCTTGAACTCGCCGAAGCGGGAGCCGTCGACGAGCCGGGCGATCACCTCGCGCACGTCGTAGCCGGTGTTGGGGTCCACCGGGACCGACCCGGGCAGGTGCTCCTCGGCCACCGCGGGGGCCTCGGGCGCCGTCACCGGCCAGGCCCGGGGGGCGGGCGGGGGCAGGGTCGCGACGACGTCGCGGAGGATCTGCAGGGCGTGCTCGTCGTTCTCCGCGAGGTGGTCGACCACCCCGGAGGTGTGGGCGTGCAGCTCCCCGCCGCCGAGCTCCTCGGCGGTGACCTCCTCCCCGGTCGCGGCCCGCACGAGGGGCGGGCCGCCCAGGAAGACGGTGCCCTGGTGGCGGACGATCACGGTCTCGTCGCTCATCGCCGGGACGTAGGCGCCGCCGGCGGTGCACGAGCCGAGCACCGCGGCGAGCTGCGGGATCCCCGCGGCCGAGAGCCTGGCCTGGTGGTAGAAGATCCGTCCGAAGTGCTCGCGGTCCGGGAAGACCTCGTCCTGCAGGGGCAGGTACGCCCCGCCGGAGTCCACGAGGTAGAGGCAGGGCAGGCGGTTCTCGAGGGCGATCTCCTGGGCCCGCAGGTGCTTCTTGACGGTCATCGGGTAGTAGGTCCCGCCCTTGACCGTGGCGTCGTTGCACACGACCACCACCTGCCGCCCGTGGACCAGGCCGATCCCGGCGATCAGGCCGGCGGCGGGGCACTCGTCGTCGTACATCCCCTCGGCGGCCAGCGCGCCGATCTCCAGGAAGGGGCTGCCGGCGTCCAGCAGCCGGTCCACGCGCTCGCGCGGGAGCAGCTTGCCGCGGGCGGTGTGCCGTTCGCGGGCGGCCTCCGGGCCGCCGCGCGCCGCCCGCTCCAGGCGCCGGCCCAGCTCCGCGGCCAGCTCCGCCTGCGCGGCGGCGTTGGCGCGGAAGACCGCCGCCTCCGGCTCCACCGCGGTGCCCAGCACCTGCATCCGGGCCTCCGTCCCGGGCGGCCGGCCGGCCGCCCTTCCGGTGAGTGGTCGTTCACTGGATTCCCAAGTTAGTGGTGATTAACTAAACTGTCCAGCAGTTCCCCGTCCCCGCAGGAGGAGGTCCCGTGCCGACCCCGACCGACACCACTCCGACGCCCCCCGGGCCGGTGCCCCGGGACGCGGCTCCGGCCACCGGGCGGGAGCGGGCGAAGGCCCGGCGCCGGGCGGAGCTGCTGCGGGCGGCGGCCGCCCTGTTCGCCGAGCGCGGCTTCGCGGGGGTCTCCATCGACGACGTCGGGGCGGCGGCCGGGGTCAGCGGTCCCGCCGTCTACCGGCACTTCCCGTCCAAGCAGGCCCTGCTGGGCGCCGTCCTGCTGGAGGTCAGCACCGACCTGCTCGAGCGCGCCCGCGCCGTGGCCGCCGCCACGGCCGATCCCGCCGCGCGGCTGGCGGCGCTGGTGGCCTTCCAGGTCGACTTCGCCCTGGAGCAGCCCGCCGTGATCGTGGTGCAGGACCGCGAGCTGCCCCACCTCGCCGAGGAGGACCGCCGCACCGTGCGCGCCCTCCAGCGCGGCTACGTGACGCTATGGGTCGACGCGCTGGGCGAGCTCGCCCCCGGACGCGACCCCGCCGACCTCACCCTGCGCGCCCAGGCTGTCTTCGGCCTGATCAACTCGACCCCGCACTCCCTGCGCGCCGCCCGCCGGCTGCGCGCCCCGCAGGATGCCGGGTGCACCGGCCCCGCCCGCGCCGCCCTCGAGGAGATGGCCCGCGCCGCCCTGCGCACCGCCCTGGCGCCGGGCCCCGACCCGTTCCCGGCCCCGACCGTCCCAGGAGGCACCCCGTGAGCACCGACCGCCGCCCCGCCCCGTCCTTCGACCTCGGGTCCTCGGCCTTCTACGAGGAGGAGCACGAGGAGTTCCGGGGGGTCGCCCGGGAGTTCGTCGCCCGCGAGGTCGCCCCGCACTGCGCCGGGTGGGACGCCGCGCACCTGATGCCGCGCACCCTGTGGACCGCCGCCGGGGAGGCCGGGCTGCTCGGGCTCGCGGTCCCCGAGGAGCACGGGGGCCTGGGCCTGACCGACTACCGGTTCCGGGCGGTGCTCGACGAGGAGCTCGTGCGCGCCGGCGCCCTGGGCGCGGCCCTGACCTTCCACCTCGCCGACGACTGGGTGCTCCCCCACCTGCTGGCCGACGCCGACGAGGAGCAGCGGCGGCGGTGGCTGCCGCGCGTGCTCACCGGCGAGCTGGTGACCTCCGTGGCCTGGACGGAGCCCGGGGCCGGGTCCGACCTGCGGGGGGTGCGCACCCGGGCGGTGCGCGAGGGCGGGGACTGGGTGCTCGACGGCCAGAAGACGTTCATCGGCAACGGCATCAGCGGCGACGCCGCCCTGGTGCTCGCGCGCACGGACGGGCGCACCGACCGCGCCGGGGAGGACTCCTTCAGCCTGTTCCTCGTGCACAAGGAGGGCTCGCCCGGGTACACGACCGGCCGGCCGCTCGAGAAGATGGGCCTGCGCGCCTCGGACACCGCCGAGCTGTTCTTCGACGGGGTCCGCGTGCCCGGCGGCGACCTCGTGGGCGCCGAGGGCGGGGGGCTGCGGCAGATCCGGCGGCTGCTCCCGCAGGGGCGGCTGGCGATCGCCGTGGCCTCCGCCGTCGTCGCCCGCGAGACCCTCGAGGGCACCCTGCGCTACACGCGGGAGCGCACCGTCTTCGGCGAGCGCGTGGCCGACTTCCAGCACTCCCGCTTCGAGCTCGCCGAGCTGGCGACCCAGGTGGAGGTCACCGAGGCCTACGTGCGGCGGGCCGTGGCCGCGTTCAACGCCGGGGCCCTCGACCTCGCCGAGGCGTCGAAGGCGAAGTACTGGGCCAGCGAGCGCGCCAAGGAGGTCACGGACCGGTGCCTGCAGCTGCACGGCGGCTACGGCTACATCCTCGACCAGCCGGTGGCGCAGGCCTTCCTCGCCGCGCGGCTGCTGACGGTCTTCGGCGGCACCTCGGAGATCCTGCGCGAGACGATCGGCCGCGACCTGGTCTGAGCCGGCACGCGCCCCGGGCGGCGACACGGGCCCGGGTCCCGGGTGCGGCGGCTCAGGCGCGGAACGAGGCGATCATCGCCTGCACCTGCCGGTGCTCCTCCGAGGCGGTGCACTCCTCGGCCTCCTGCAGCGTGGCGACGTCGTGGACGGAGCTGAGGACGACGGTGCGGTGGGTGATGCCGTTGACGGCGACCACGCCGGTCTCGACGAGCCCGAGGCCGTGCATGACGTGCGGCAGCATCGTGGCCGGCGGCGGGACCTCGGCGTCGGTCAGGGAGGTCGTCAGCCGCACGGGCCCCTGCCGGCCGTAGAGGGTGCGCAGCTCCGGCTCCGCCCCGAGGTCCATCGCCACGGAGCGCACCACGAACTCCCCGCTGCGCGAGAGCGGCGCGCCCCCGGGCACGTCCCCGAGGTGGACGACCGGCGGGGTCGGGCAGCCGGGGCCGCACTCGGCGCCCCAGGCCACGAGGACGCTGAGGTGGGCCACCGGGGCCCCGCCCTCGCCCAGGACGGCCACGGTGCCGCCCACGTCCGCGAACTCCCCCTGCACCGTCCACGCGGCGGGCATCTCCAGCCCGAAGGCCGCGTCCGCGGCGGTGCCCGACCAGGTCTTCAGCGCCGGTGCGGGCGTGGGGGCGCCGCCCGGTCCCGCCGGACCCGGGACCCCGGGCCCCGGGCCGGCGGAGGGGCGCGGCGAGGGGGCCGCCGTGGGCGCGGGGGCCGGCCCGGGCGTCGGCGCAGGTCGGCGGCTCCCTCTTGTCGCACTCCGCCCGTTCCCGGAGCATGGTCGCAACGGCACCGCCCCGGGGCCGCGACGGGAGGACGGCCATGGACCTGGACGGCGCGAGGATCCTCGTGGTGGGGGCCACCGGTGTGCTCGGGCGGCGGCTGTGCGAGCGGCTCGCGGGGCGCACCCGGCAGATCGTGGTGACGGGCCGCTCGGCGGCGTCCGCCGAGGACGTGCGCCGGGAGCTGGGGCTGCGCGCCGCCCACGCCCTGGACCTCGTGGACCACGACGCCGTCGCGGAGGTGGTGCGCCGGGCCGCCGAGGAGCTGGGCGGGCTGGACGCGGTGGTGATCGCCACGGGTGCGGCGGCCTTCGGCCCGGCCGCCGAGGAGGACGAGGCGGTCGTGGAGGAGCTCTTCGAGGTCAACGCCCTGGGGCCCATGGCCCTGGTCCGGGCGGCCCTGCCGCACCTGTCCGACGGCGGGGCCGTGGCGGTGCTGACCGGGGTGGTCGCGGAGCTGCCGCTGGCGGGGATGGCCGCCTACGCCGCGTCCAAGGCCGCGATGGCCTCGTGGCTCGGGTCGCTGCGGCGGGAGCTGCGGCGGCGGCGGATCGCGGTGGTCGACGCCCGCCTGCCTCACATGGACACCGGGCTCGTCGACCGCGCCCTCGCCGGGCTGCCGCCGCGGCTGCCTCCGGGTCACGACGTCGACGACGCCCTGGCCGCCCTCGAGCGCGGCCTGGAGCGCGGGGTGCACGAGGTCCGGGTCGGCTGACCCGGACCCCGCCGGCCGGCTCAGCCGGTGTGCCGGCCGGTGAGCTTGTCGAGCAGCCGGTCGACCATGCCCACGCCCGGGCCGACCGTCTTGTGGAACAGCTCGGCGTGCGGGGCGTGCGGGTGCGGCCGGGTGGGCGCCAGCTTCTTGGCGTGCTCGACCTTCCGGCCCAGCTCCACCAGGGTGTCGGCGGGGATGTGGGCGCGCAGCGCGGGGAACTGGTCGCTCTCCTCGTCGTCGGCGTGGTGGCTCAGCTGTCCCTGGAACTCCCCGACGAGCTCGAGGAAGGCCGGGTCGGCGGCGTCGACGTTCTCGAGCTTCTTCATCAGCTCGACGAGCTCCTGGTGCTCCTCCTTGTCGTGCCCGACCTCCTCGGAGCCGTTGGGCAGGTGCTGCTCCATCACGGGGTAGACGTGCATCTCCTCGGCCACGGAGTGGCGCATCACCTCGGCGATCACGGTGTCCAGGAGGTCCCGTCGCTCGCCGGGGTCGGAGGCGGCCTCGACGCGCCCGAGCAGCTCGAGCATGTCGCGGTGGTCCGCGGCCAGGATGTCGACGACGTCCTGGCCGCCGCCGGCGGTGTTCTCGGTCATGGTGCGTCCTTCCCTCGGTCCTGCTCCCGACGGGACCCCGCGGGAGCCGCCCGGCCCCGCACGTCCTCGTGCCCGGGCCGGTGCACACTTCGCCAGTGTGCTGAGCACTTCCGACTCTAGGCGGACCGGGCGCTCCCGGCCAGGGGCGCCGGCCGGTCGCGCAGCGAGCCCGCGACCAGCACGGCGCCGAGCGTGAAGACGGGCACGACGGCGAGCGCCCAGGACAGCCCCACGGCGTCCGAGAGCACGCCGATCGCCGGGGAGAGGCCGAGGTTGCTGATCCGCATCATCCAGCTCACCAGCGCCAGGCCCGTGCCCGGCCGGAACCCGGGCAGGTGGTCGGCGGCGTGGAAGGCGGCCGGGACGAGGGTGGCGCAGCCGAAGCCGGCGAGCGCGAAGCCGGCGACGGCGACGGCCGGGACGGGGGCGAGCACGACCAGCAGCGTCCCGGCCGTGCTCAGGCCCGCACCGGCCCGGACCACGGGGGCCCGGCCCCAGCGGTCGGTCATGGGGTCCCCGAGCATCCGCCCCACGAACTGGGCGGCCATCAGCGCCACGAGCCCGAGGCCGGCGGCGGCCGGCGGGGCGGCGAGCTGGGTCGTGAGGTAGACGGCCGACCAGTTGGCGCCCACGTCCTCGACCATCACCCCGGCCATCGCCACGGCCGCGACCGGCAGCAGCAGGGCCCGGCGTCCCCGGCCGCCGTGGCCCGCCGGCGCGGCGGTGGGCCGGGCGGCCGCGCCGGGCGCCGCACCGGGGTCCCCGGCGCCGGCAGCGGCGTGGGCCTCGGCCGGCGGGGCCGTCGTCGTTCGCAGGGCGGTGCCGTCCTCGGGCCCGAGCGCGGAGCGCAGGGCCGTGAGGGCCACGGCGCTCCACAGCAGGCCGCTCAGGCCCAGGTGCCAGGCGATGGGCAGGCCGAGGGCCAGCGCGGCGGTGCCCATGAGCCCGCCGGCCACGGCGCCGAGGCTCCACAGCGCGTGCAGGGAGTTGATGATCGACCGGCCCCGCGCCCGCTGGACGTCCATGCCCTGGGCGTTCTGGGCGGTGTCGACGTGGGCGTCGAGCATCCCGGCGAGCAGCATCGCGGCCACGAACACCGCGAGCCCGGCGGCGGTGCCCGCCCCCGGGCCCGCGCCGAGGCCGGCGGCGGCCAGGCACGCCGAGAGCACGACCGTCCCGAGGGCGGCGAGCCGGCCCGAGCCGACGCGGCGGACCGCCCGCCCGGGCAGGGCGCCCACGAGGATCGCCCCGATCGGGAACGCCACCACCACCAGGCCGTAGAGGGTGTTGGAGAGCCCGAAGGCGTCCTTGACCTCGGGCAGCCGGGGCAGGAGGTTGGCGTAGAGGGCCCCGTTGGTGAGGAAGAACGCCGAGACGGCGAGACGGGCGCGGCGGATCCGGGCGGGGTCGAGAGCGGTCACCCGGCCGACTCTACGGGGCGGGCGCGGAGCACACCGCCCCGGGTTCAGGCGACGGTGAAGCTGCGCTCGTGCCACCCGGAGGCGCCGTCCGGGGCGGGCGGGGCCTGCTCGCCGGTCTGCACGGTGCCGTCCGCGTCGACGGCCCGGACCCGGGCGGTGTGCGCGCCGGGGCCCAGCTCGGTGCGCAGCGCCCACTGGCGCCAGGTGTCGGCGGAGGGCATGGCGCCCAGCTCCGCCTCCTGCCAGGGGCCGCCGTCCACGCTGACCTGGACGGCGGCGATCCCGGTGTGCTGGGCCCACGCGGTGCCGGCGAGCACGACCGTCCCGGCGGCCACGGTGGCCCGCTGCCGGGGGACCTCGATGCGCGAGGCGGTCTTGACCGGGCCCCGCGCCGACCAGCCGCGCACGGTCCAGTACGCCTCGGCGCGGTCGAAGCGGGTGACCTCCAGGTCCACGACCCACTTGGTCGCCGAGACGTAGCCGTAGAGCCCCGGCACGACCATGCGCACGGGGTAGCCGTGCTCGAAGGGCAGCGGCTGCCCGTTCATGCCCACCGCCAGCAGCGCGTCCCGGTCCGGGTCGGTCAGGGCCCGCAGCGGGGTGCCGGCGGTGAAGCCGTCCTCGGAGGTGGAGAGCACCATGTCGGCCCCGGCGGCGACCCCGGCCTCCGCCAGCAGCTCCCGCAGCGGCACCCCGGTCCACACGGCGTTGCCGGCCAGGTCCCCGCCCACGGGGTTGGACACGCACGCCAGGGTCACGGCCCGCTCGAGCAGCGGCCGGGCCGTGAGCTGCGCGAAGTCGAGGTCGAGCTCGCGCTCGACGAGCCCGTGGATCCGCAGCCGCCAGGCCGCCACGTCGATGCGCGGCACGGCCAGGGCGGTGTCGATCCGGTAGAACTGCCCGGGCGGGGTCAGCCACGGCTCGGCGCCCGCCACGCCCAGGTCCGTCCCGGGCGGGATCCGCTCGCGCACGGCCGGGGCGGGCAGGCGCAGCAGCTCGCGGGCGGCGGGTGCCCGGGCGGCCACGGAGCCGGCCCACCGGCCGGCGGCCCCGGCGGCCGTGCCCAGCACCGCGGCCGCGACGGCCAGGGTGAGCACGTCGCGCCGCCCGGCCCCGCCGGGATCGTCCGGGGCCGGTTCCGCGGCGCGGGTCAGCAGGGTCAGCACCAGCACCCCGGCGGCGGTGCCGGCGACGACGGGCACCGCGTCCGCCGGGCCGGCCCCGGCCCGCGAGAGCACCGCGAGCAGCCCGAGCAGCCCCAGCACCGCCAGCAGGACCGCGCCCATGGGCCGGTTCGCCCGCTGGGCCGCCCCGATCCCGGCGCCCAGGCCCGCGAGCCCGGCCACCATGACGAGCAGCAGCACGAGCTTGTCGGCGGTGCCGAACAGGGCGATCGCGGCGTCCTTGACGGGGGCGGGCACGGCGTCGACGACGACCCCGCCCACCGCGGTCAGCGGGGCGCCCACGGGCCCGGTCACCCAGGCCAGCAGCTCGGCCGCGCCGACGGCGACCGCGGTCGCGCCGAGACCGAGCAGCCACCAGGGCGGCCGGCGTCCTCCTGCGGGCTCCGTGCTCATGGCCGGGAGGCTCTCACGGGGAGCTGGTGGCGCCCTGGGCGAGGGCCTCCCCGAAGCGCTCGAGGCCCTCCTCCCCCACGACCTCCCCGGGCAGCAGGGGCACCTCGAGCACCGGCAGGTCGGGCAGGGCGGTCCGCAGCTCGGCGAGCCAGCCGTCCTCGAGGGCCCGGCGGGCGGCGAGCAGCTCCCCCGCACCGGCCGGGGAGCGCTTGTTCACCACGAGCGCCCCGACGTGCACGCCGGCCCGGGCCAGCTGCCCGTGCAGCTCGACGGTCTCCAGCACGGGCAGCCGCTCGGCGGCCAGGACGATGACGAACGCGCAGCGCCGCCGGTCGGTGAGGACCTCCCGCAGCGCCTCGAAGCGCTCGCGGCGGCGCAGGAGGACCCGGCGGATCTCGAGGTCGCGCTCGCGCCGGGGGTCGCGCACGGCCCCCGTGCCCACGACCTGCTCGGCCCCGGCGTCCGGGTCCTCGAGCGCGCGCCGCGCGGCGCCGAAGCCCTCGGCCCGCCCGCGGCGGCGCAGCAGGCCCTCCGTCCACGCGGACATGATCTCGGGCAGGGCCATGAGCCGGGCGGTGTGCCCGGAGGGGGCGGTGTCGAAGACGACGAGGTCGTACTCGCGCAGCCCGAGGTCCACGAGCTCGGCGATGCGCTCGAGCACGGCGGCCTCGTGGGTGCCCGGGGAGTCGCGGGCGAGCTCCATGTGCCTGGTGACCTCGCCGTGGAGGTGCTCGGGCATCAGCCGGCGGATCGTGGCCCCCACCGCGGCGAGGTGGGCGTCGGTGGTGGCCACGGGGTCGACCTCGATCCCGTCCAGGCCCGGGGCCAGGGCGGTGATGCGGTCGCCGACCTCCCGCTGCCACAGGTGGCCGAGGTTGTGCGCGGGGTCGGTGGAGACCACGAGCACCCGCTGCCCGGCCCGGGCCCGGGCGAGGGCGGTGGCGGAGGCGACGGCGGTCTTGCCGACCCCGCCCTTGCCGCCGACGAACAGGACGCGCCGGGTCGCGGCGAGCTCTAGCAGCATGAGACGTGCTCCAGGGGCGAGCGGTCCATGCCCATGCGCCGGTGCCAGTCGTGGAACCGGTCGTAGACCACGGGCAGCAGCTCGGCGGTGTAGTAGCCGGCGGGGTTGGGCACGCCGAGGGCCTCGGAGAGGACGAGCATCATGAACAGGTCCTCCTCGTCGCGCTCGGCGCGGGCGAAGGTGCGCCGGTAGGGCGCGACGTAGAACTCGTGCAGGTCCGCCCGGAGGCGGGCCCGCACGGTGCGCAGCCGTTCGAGGGCCGTCACGTGCTCACCGGCTCACAGGGAGCGGTTCTCCCCGGCCGTGGACGGCTGCGGCCGGTCGTCCCGGTCCTGCGGGTTCTTCCGCGCCCTGGCCATCGCGCCGACGGCCTCGGCGATCACCCACAGCGCGGCGACCAGGATGACGACGTCGAGCACCAGCAGCAGCCAGTTCCCGGCGGCCCAGAACTGGCCCAGCTGCACGACCAGCGCGTAGACGGACATCACGAGCACGAACACGAGCGGGACGAGCACGGGCAGCACGGGGCGGCCCTTGCGCATGAGCATCACCGCGACGACCGAGAGGGTCAGTCCCGCCAGCAGCTGGTTGGTGGTGCCGAACAGCGGCCAGATGAGCATGCCGCCGGAGCCGTCCGCGCCGGCGCCGAAGGTCAGCCCCAGCGCCACGACGAGCACGATCACGGTGGCGAGCGCCTTGTTGAGGTTCACGCCCATGAGGTGGGCGGCCTCCTGGACCACGAAGCGCTGCAGGCGCACGCCGGTGTCCATCGTGGTGGCGGCGAAGAGCACCGCCATGGTCGCGAGGATCGTGGCCGACAGCGACGGCGGGATGCCGAGCCCGGCGTTCACGATGCTGCCCCCGCCCTGGACGAACGCGGCGACCCCGCCCTGGTTGAACGCCGTGTAGACGGCCTCCCAGTCGGCGATCGTGCGGTAGCCGGCGGTGGTGGCGATGATCGCGCCCAGCGCGAGCAGGCCCTCGCCCACGGCCCCGAAGTAGCCGACGAAGCGGGCGTCGGTCTCCTTGTCCAGCTGCTTGGCGGAGGTGCCGGAGGAGACGATGCCGTGGAAGCCGGAGATCGCCCCGCACGCGATGGTCACGAACAGCAGCGGCACGAGGCTGGGGGTGCCCTCGGGCACGGCCTCGTTGTAGGCCGGGGCCACGACCGTGGGCGCGGACAGCAGCACCGAGCCGTAGAGCAGGCCCAGGCCGATGAACAGCTGCAGGCCGTTGATGTAGTCGCGCGGCTGCAGCAGCGCCCACACCGGCACCACGGAGGCCACCCCGGCGTAGAGGAAGAGCACCACGATCCAGAAGGCGTTGGCGGACAGGCCCAGGACCGTGTCCGGCAGCACCACGGGGAAGCGGTCACCGAGGAGGATGAGGCTGTAGAGGGCCACGACGCCGACCACGGAGACCAGCGGCAGGCTCCACTTGAGGCGGTAGATCGCCTGTCCCACGAGAAGCGCCACGACGATCGCACCCCAGGTGGGGATCACGGCGGTCGGGGTGGAGACCAGCAGGTTGGCGATCACCACGGCGAAGGCCGCGTTGACCATCAGCAGCAGCAGGAAGATCACCACGAGGAACAGGTTGCGGCCGCGGGCGCCGATGTAGCGCCCGGACAGCGAGCCGATGGAGCGGCCCTTGTTGCGCACCGACGCCCACAGGGCGCCGAGGTCGTGCATGCCGGCGAAGAAGATCGTGCCGATGGTGACCCAGAGGAAGGCGGGCAGCCAGCCCCAGATCACGGCGACGGCGGGGCCCACGATGGGCGCCGCGCCGGCCACGGAGGTGAAGTGGTGGCCCCACAGGACGTACTTGTTGGTGGGGACGTAGTCGACCCCGTCGCGCAGCTCGTGCGACGGGGTCTCGAAGTCGGGCTGCAGGCGGTAGATGCGGCGGGCCAGGAACTTCGAGTACAGGGCGTACCCGAGGATCATCATGGCCACGCCGACCACGGCGAGGACGACGGAGTTCATGTCGCTCCTGATCGGTCGGAGGGAGGGTGTGCTCTGCCGCCCATCCTAGCCGCGGGCCGTGATCCGTCTCACCGGTCCGCGGGGGCGTGCCCGTCCTCGGGGGCCGTCGGGGACATCACCGCGAACGACTCCCGGTCGGGGCCCGCGAGCACGGCCAGGCGCCCGTACTCGAAGGCCATCGGCTCCTCCATGACGGCGCCGCCGGCCCCGCGGGCGCGCGCGGCGGCGGCGTCGGCGTCCTCGACCGCGAAGCACACCGACCACACCGCCGGCGCGTCCCCCGCGGCGGGGTCCGTGCCGCCGATGCCGCCGCCCCACTGCTGCCAGCCGGGGACGGTGAAGGCCGCGTAGGAGGCGCCCGTCGTGGCGCGGTCGGTGTAGGCGTAGCCGAAGACCTGGGCGTAGAAGTCGCGTGCCCCGTCCGGGTCGGGGGTCGTGAGGTCGCACCACACCGGGGCCCCCGGGACGTCGACGGCGGTGAAGCCGATCAGCTCCCCGGACTGCCACAGCCCGAAGACGGCGCCGGTGGGGTCGCGCCAGAGCCCGGCCGTCCCGGCGCTCCCGCGCGGCGCCGGGGCCCGCAGCTGCTCTCCCCCGGCAGCCAGGACGTGCTCGGCGCAGGCCTCGATGCGGTCGCAGGCCAGGTGGACCTGCCACACGGGCGCCCCGTTCGGCGCGGCACCCGGGGCGAGCCCGGCGACGGGTGCGCCGTCCACGAGGGCGAGCACCCGGCCCTCGGGGTCCGGGGCGGTGTGCTCCCAGCCGAGCACGGCGCGGTAGAACTCCTGGGAGCGGGCGGGGTCCTGCACGGCGAGCTCCGCCCAGCAGGGCGTGCCGGCGGGCCAGGGGGCGTGGCGGACGGTCATGGCGGGCTCCTTCCGGACGCGCTCCACGCTACGCGCGCCCCCGCACCCCGGGAAGGCGGCCCGGCCGCGGCGGGCCCCGGTGTTGCCGTTCCGTGTCCTGCCGCGCCGGGGTCGCGAGGTGTTGACTGCGTCACACTGCTGAAATACGCTCTCGATACGATTGATATATCAGTCTCGTCGGCCCGCCGCCCGTCGCGGAGCGGCCCTCCCGTGGAGGAAGACCCACCCATGGCACAGACCACCCCGACCCGCGCCCACCTCGACACCGTGGAGCGGGCGAGCCCCCTGCGCGTGCTGACCTACGCCGGTGCGATCGTCGCGTTCCTCATCGGCTCCGGCTTCGCGACCGGCCAGGAGATCCTCCAGTACTACGCCTCCTACGGCTACTGGGGCGTGTTCGGCACCGGCGCCCTGGTCCTCGTGCTGATGACCTACGTGGCCGTCGAGTTCTTCGTCGTCGGGCAGGCGCAGCGCTTCGAGAAGCCCTCGATGGTGTTCCGCTACTACTGCGGCAAGCACCTCGGCACGTTCTTCGACTTCTTCTCGGTCCTGTTCGTCTTCCTGAGCTTCACGGTCATGGTGGCCGGCGCGGGGGCCGTCTTCGAGGAGCACTACGGGCTGTCGAAGCACGTGGGCGGCATCGGCCTGGCCGCCGCCGTCGGGATCACGGTGTGGTTCGGGCTCAAGAGCCTGGTCGACGTCATCGGCAAGATCGGTCCGCTCATCGTGCTGATCGCCGTGGGGCTGGGCGTGCTGGGCATCGTCCGCGATCCCGGCGGGATCGCGGAGGGCAGCGCCCTGCTGCCCGACCTGGAGCTCACCCAGGCGGCCTCCAACTGGTTCATGTCCGGACTGTCCTACGTGGGCTTCTGCATGCTGTGGCTGGCCGCCTTCCTCACGGCGCTGGGGCGGACGGCGCGCAGCCGCCGGGAGGCGGCCTCCGGCGGGGCGCTGGGCGGGGTCGTCTTCTCGCTGGCCTGCGTGGTCGTGGGCCTGGGCCTGCTGGCGAACATCGAGCGGGTCAACGGCACCGAGATCCCCATGCTCGTCCTCGCCGGGGACGTGAGCCCCGCACTGGCCGCCGGGATCTCCGTGATGATCCTGGCCGGGATCTACACCACGGCCATCCCGCTGCTGTGGACGGTGTCCTCGCGGTTCTTCGCCGACAGGACGCCGCGCTTCAAGGGACTGACCCTCGCCCTCGCGGCGGTGGGCACCGTGATCGGCCTCGTGCTGCCGTTCTCCCAGATGGTCAACATCGTCTACGTGGTCAACGGCTACGTGGGGATCCTCATGCTCGTGCTGATGCTGGGAACCACCGGGCTGCGGCTGGCCGGGCGCCGGCCGCTGCGGGCGCCCGAGCCCGCCGGCCCCGGCCGCTGAGCACCGCCCGGGCAGCGCCCGGTGCCGCGCAGGCCCCGTCGGACGTCCGGCGGGGCCTGCGGCACGCCGGGGACCGGGCCTTCCGCAGCCCCGCGCCGAGAAGTGCATGCACAAGTCTGGACATTGGTCCATCGCCGGGCTCCCGCGCCCTGCGTAGCGTGGATCGTGCCCCTCCCGCACCGGCGCCGCCGGTGCCGTGCCGACCTCCTCCCCCGAAGGACGCGCCATGATCCGCAAGCCCACCCGCCGGGACGTGACCTTCTCCCTCGGCGTGGCCGTGCTCTCCGCGGCGTTCATCGGCATCTCGGCCCCGGCCGGCGCGGAGCTGGACCCCGCCGAGACGGTCGTCTCCGCCCCGGTCCAGCAGCAGCGCTGAGCGCAGCGCTCCTCGTCAGGCGCCGCCGCGCGCGGTGAGCTGCGCGGCGGCGTGGGCCGCCACCGGCCCGAACCGCGGCCACGATCCCGGATGTCCTGCCAGGGCCGCCGTGTACAGCGCCGCCCACGCGGCGGCACGGACCCACACGGCGTCGTCGTGGTTCCCGGCGGCGTCGACGACGGCGCGGAACCCCGCCCGCTGCCGCGCGTCCAGGCTCAGCCACGCGGTGGCCAGGTCGGAGGCGGGGTCCCCGGCGCAGACGTCCCCGAAGTCCACGAGCCCGCTCAGCCGCCCGTCCCGGTGCACGAGGTTCCACGGGTGCGGGTCCCCGTGCAGCCACAGCGGCGGGCCCGCCCAGGGCGCGGCCCGCGCCCCCGCCGCGACCACCTCCCGCAGCCGCGCGGCCGTGGCCGGGCCCAGGCGGCGGGCGAGCGCGGACCAGTCGGGCGGAGCCGTGGCCAGCCGCCGGTCGAGATCCACCCCGCGCCGGGGGTGGTGCGGGGCCCCGGCGGGCGCGGGGCGGTGCAGCGCGGCCAGGGCCCGGGCGAGGTCGGCGGCCGGCCGGTCGCGCCGCACCACGGGCAGCAGCGCCACGGGCTCCCCCGGCACCCAGTCCACGAGCGCCCACGGCCAGGGCAGGCCCGCTCCCGGTCGCCCGGCGAACCGGGGCACGGGCACGCCGAGCCCGAGCCGCACCAGCGGCGCGGCGGCCTCGGCGGTCCAGCGCAGCTCGGCGGCCAGCAGCGGCACGGCCGCGGCCCGCAGCGGCAGGCGCGCGGCACGGTCCTCCCCCACCCGGAAGACGGCGTTGTCCCAGCCGCGGGCGGCGAAGCGCACGGGCGCCCCGGCCAGGTCCCGCAGGCCGGCGGGCAGCTGCTCGTCCAGCAGCCGCCGGACCTGCGCCGTCGTCGGCAGCTCCGCGTCCACGCCCCCACGGTAGTGCGCACCCGGCCCGGGCGGGCCTCTCGCGGCGGACCCGCTCCCGGGGGCAGGATTGAGGACAGGACCCGTCCCCGAGCCGACCGGAGGCCACCGTGACCACGCTGCACGACTTCACCGCCACGACCATCGACGGCCGCGAGCAGCCGCTGTCCGACTGCGCCGGGAAGGTGGTCCTGGTCGTGAACACCGCGAGCGAGTGCGGGTTCACCCCGCAGTACGCGGGGCTGGAGGAGCTGTGGCGCAACTTCCGCGACGAGGACTTCGTGCTCCTGGGCTTCCCCTGCGACCAGTTCGGCGGCCAGGAGCCGGGCGACGAGGAGCAGATCGCGGACTTCTGCCGCCGCAACTACGGCGTCACCTTCCCGATGTTCGCCAAGGTCGAGGTCAACGGCCCCGGCGCCCACCCCCTGTGGGCGTGGCTGCGCGAGGAGAGGCCGGGGGTCCTCGGCGAGGACGTGAAGTGGAACTTCACCAAGTTCCTCGTCGGCCGCGACGGCCGGGTGGTCCGCCGCTTCGGGCCCCGCACCCAGCCGGCGCAGATCGCCGGGAGCATCGAGTCCGCCCTCGGGAGGGCCTGACCCCCGGGCGCGGCCCGGAAGCCCTGCGCGGACGCCGCCGGGGCACCGTCCCCCGAAGTGTGCCGCCCGACACGACCCCGCCCGCCTGTGCGGTGGATCACCCCCCGGTATCGTCGAGGAACCCGGACGGACGCCGGTCCCCCCGTCCGAGGACGAGACCCGAGGAGTCGTCGTGCGCGAACACAGCACCCCCCGCCTGGTGGACGTCCCACCGCAGACCAACATCACCGACCTCCTGCTGCGCCAGGCGCGCAAGAGCTCGGACCCCGCCCTGTTCTCCCGCCCCGACGGGCAGGCCGGGTGGACGGACGTGCCCGCGAGCGCGTTCCTCGCCGACGTCCGCGCCCTGGCCAAGGGCCTGGTGGCCTCCGGGGTGGGCCCCGGGGACCGGGTGGGCATCATGTCGCGGACCCGCTACGAGTGGTCGCTGGTCGACTTCGCCGTCTGGTTCGCCGGGGCCGTGTCGGTGCCGATCTACGAGACCTCCGCGCCGCAGCAGGTGGCCTGGAACCTCTCCGACTCCGGGGCCGTGGCCCTCGTGGTCGAGGCCGCCCGGCACGAGGAGGTCTTCCGCCGCGCAGCCGAGGGCGAGGACCTCTCCGCCGTGCAGCACGTGTGGCGGATGGAGGACGACGGCCTCGAGGCCCTGCGCGCGGCCGGCGCCGGGGTCGACGACGACGAGCTCGAGCACCGCCGGGCCGCAGCGGGGCTGGAGGACCTGGCGACCATCATCTACACCTCCGGCACCACCGGCCGGCCCAAGGGCTGCGAGCTGACCCACGGCAACTTCGTGGAGCTCTCCGACAACGCGCTCGCGGCGCTGCCCGAGGTCGCCTACGAGGGCGCCCGCACGATCATGTTCCTGCCGCTGGCCCACGTCTTCGCCCGGTTCATCTCCGTGCTGGCCGTGGCCGCGGGCACCACCGTGGCCCACACCCCGGACCTGAAGAACCTGCTGCCGGACCTGCAGAGCTACCGGCCCACGTTCATCCTGGCCGTGCCGCGCGTGTTCGAGAAGGTCTACAACTCCGCGCAGCTGAAGGCGGAGGCCGGCGGAAAGGGCAGGATCTTCGCGGCCGCCGCCGAGACCGCCGTCGCCTGGTCGCGGGCGGCGGAGCAGGGGAAGGTGAGCCTGGGCCTGCGCCTGCGCCACGCCCTGTTCGACCGGCTCGTCTACGGCAGGCTGCGCGAGGCCATGGGCGGGCGCGTCAAGCACGCGATCTCCGGCGGCGGGCCCCTGGGCGAGCGCCTCGGCCACTTCTTCCACGGCATCGGGCTCACGGTGCTCGAGGGCTACGGCCTCACGGAGACCACCGCCCCCATCACGGTCAACACCCCGGCGCGGATCAAGATCGGCACGGTCGGCCCGCCCCTGCCCGGCAACGCGGTGCGCATCGCCGAGGACGGCGAGGTCCTGACCCGGGGCGTGTGCGTGATGCGCGGCTACTGGAAGCGCCCCGACCTGACCGAGGAGGCCTTCGAGGACGGCTGGTTCCGCACCGGCGACCTCGGGCAGCTCGACGACGAGGGCTACCTGCGGATCACCGGGCGCAAGAAGGAGATCATCGTCACCGCCAGCGGCAAGAACGTCAGCCCGGCGATGCTCGAGGACCGGATCCGCTCCCACGTGCTCGTCTCCCAGTGCGTGGTCCTCGGCGACAACCGGCCGTTCATCTCGGCGCTGATCACCCTCGACGAGGACGCCCTGCCGGGCTGGGCCGAGCAGCACGGGCTGCCCGCCTCGACCACGGCGGCCCAGGCCGCCGAGCACGAGACCGTCCTCGCCGAGGTCCAGCGCGTGGTCGACGCCGCGAACACCACGGTCTCCCAGGCCGAGCAGATCAAGGCCTTCCGGATCGCGCCCACCGACTTCACCGAGGCCGCCGGGCACCTCACCCCGTCGCTGAAGCTGCGCCGGGCACGGGTGCTCAAGGACTTCGAGGACCTCGTGGAGCAGATCTACGCCCAGCCGCGCCCCTGACCCGCCACGAGAGGACCGACCATGACGCAGCACCCCGGCGACCCCGCCCGCGACGGGCAGGACCCGTACGCGCAGGACCCGCACGGACAGGCCCAGGACGGCCCGCCCGCGGGCCACCAGTACGGGTCCGGCCAGTACGGGCAGGCCGAGTACGGGCAGCCGCCCTACGGCGAGGACCCGACCGCCCGGTACGGGCACGGCCAGAACCAGTACGACCAGCACCGGTACGGGCAGACCGGTCCCTCCGACCGGGGTCCGCACGGACAGCCCGCACCCTACGGGCAGGGTCAGTACGGACAGGGTCAGTACGGACAGGACCAGTACGGACAGGACCAGTACGGGCAGGCCCCGTACGCCGCGCAGGGCATGCCCGGCGGGTCCGAGCAGGGCCGCAAGCACCGCACGACCTCGATCGTGCTGGGCGTCATCGGCCTGTTCGTCCTGGGCATCGTCCTGGGGCCGCTGGCCCTGTGGCAGGCCGGCAAGGCGGAGAAGCTCGGGGTGAAGGCCACCGCGGGCAAGGTCCTCGGCTGGATCGCGCTCGTCGGCAGCATCCTCGGCATGTTCCTGCTCTTCGGCGAGGGCGGTCTCCAGCAGTAGGACCGCGCGAGGGCGCCCCCGTCCCGGCGGGACGGGGGCGCCCTCGTGCCGTGCTCAGGAGATCTGCAGGCCCCCGTTGACGTCGTAGGTGGCCGCGGTGATGTACCCGGCGTCCTCGCCCACGAGGAACGCCAGCAGCGCGGCGATCTCCCGCACGGCCCCGACCCGGCGCACGAGGATGTCCTGCGCCATGGCCGCCTTGCGCTCGTCGGAGAGCGTCCCGCCCATGATGTCGGTGTCCACGGCGCCGGGGGCGATGCAGTTGACGGTGATGTTGTGCTCGCCCATCTCGCGGGCCACGGCGCGGGTGAAGCCGATGATCGCGGCCTTCGACGCGCTGTAGGCGGACTTCGAGTAGGTGCCGCCGCCGCGCTGGGCGGAGATCGAGGAGATGCTGACCACGCGCCCGAGCTTGCGCTCGATCATCCCGCGCAGCACCCGCTGGGTGACGAGGAAGGTCCCGGTCATGTTGACCGCGAAGACCCGCTCCCACCCCTCCTTCGTCTCGTCCATGACGTCCGTGGGGGAGCTGATGCCGGCGCAGTTGACCAGGGCCACGACCGCGGGCAGCTCGGCCTCCACGCGGCCGATGGCCGCCTCGATGGAGGCCTCGTCGGTCACGTCCGTGCGCAGGCCGAGGGCGGGCACGCCGTGCCGCTCGGCGATCTCGCGGGCCGCCGCGGCGGCCTCGTCGCCGTCGACGTCCAGGACCGCCACGGCCCAGCCCTGGCTCGCGAGCAGGTCGGCGGTGGCGCGGCCGATGCCGCGCGGGGAGGCGGCGCCGGTGAGCACGGCGGTGCGCTCGGCGGGGAAGGGGATGATCTCGCTCATGTCGTGGTCCTCCGGGTCGGGTCGGGACGGGTGGGGTCGTGGTCGGGGCCGGCGGGCCGCGGGGAGCGGCCGATGTAGTGCTCGTAGTCCTCGCAGGTCTGCGTGATGTGGGCGTCCATCGCCCGGCGCGCGGCCTCGGGCTCCCCCGAGCCGATCGCCCCGAGCACGGCCCGGTGGTGGTGGATGGCGTGGCGCTGGACCTCCGGGAACGCGGAGGTCTCCCGCCGGGTGGCGTAGAGCAGCTGGCCGAGCTGGGCCAGCAGCACCGGGACGAAGGGGTTGCCGGAGGCGCGCAGCACGGCGTCGTGGAAGGCGAGGTCGGCCTCCGTGACGGCGTCCAGGTCCCCGGCGGCGTGGGCGTGCTCGAGGTCGGCCACGGCGCAGGCCATCGCCTCCAGGTCCTCGGGCCCGTGGCGGGTGGCGGCGAGCTCGGCGGCGCCGGTCTCGACCATCCGCCGGATCTCGAGCAGGCGCAGAGGCAGCTGCCCCGCGCCCACCCCGCGGGAGGCCGCCCGCAGGACGGCGTCGAGGCCCGTCCAGGTCTCGGGCGGGTTGACGTAGGTGCCCAGGCCCCGCCGGACGGTGACGACGTGCTGGGCCTGCAGCGCCTTGAGGGCCTCCCGGACGGTGACCCGGCTGACCTGCGCCTCCTCGGCGATGCGCGCCTCGGGCGGCAGCGCCTCCCCGGGGGCGACCTGCCCGGAGAGGATCCGCTCGAGCAGGGCCTCGGCGACCTCCTCGACGAGCGAGATCCTAGGCACCGGGGGTCTCCGGCCCGCCGCGGCGGCCGGGGGCCACGACGCGGATCACCGCGGAGTCGTCCGCGGCGCCCAGGCCCTGGGTGCGCCCGAGCAGGAACAGCTGCTCGGCGGCGGCCGCCACCGGGGTGGCCAGCCCGGCCGTGCGGGCGGCGTCGCCGACGATCCCCAGGTCCTTGACGAAGATGTCGAGCCGGCTGAGGACCTCGGCCCCGTCGTCGTCGTAGGCCTCGAGCATCCGCGGGCCGCGGTTGCCGAGCATGAACGAGCCCGCAGCCCCGGCCTCCAGGGCCGCGAGCGTGCGGGCGGGGTCGAGCCCGAGGGCGTCGGCGAGCGCGAGCGCCTCGGCGGCGGCGGCGATGTGCACCCCGCACAGCAGCTGGTTGACGGTCTTCAGCGCCTGCCCGTCCCCGGGGGCGTCCCCGACCACGGTCAGGGTCGAGGCCAGGCGCTCGAGCACGGGCCGGGCGGCGGCCAGGGCGGCGGGCTCCGCGCCGACGACGACGAGCAGGTCCCCGGCCCCGGCCCGGGCCGGCCCGCCGGAGAGCGGGGCGTCGACGAGCCCGACGCCCCGCTCCCGCAGGCGCTGCACCACGGGCGGGACCGCCTCCCGGCCCACGGTGGAGGTGAGGAGCACGACCGCCCCGGGGTCGAGGACCCCGGCCACGCCGTCCGGGCCGAAGAGGGCCTCCTCGAGCTGGGCGGCGTCCCGCACGGCGAGCAGCACCACCCCGGCGCCGGCGGCCGCGCCCCGGGCCGTGGGGTGGGGGGCGATCCCGGCCTGCTCGGCCAGGCGCAGGCGGTCCGCGGCGATGTCGTGGCCGCGGACCGCGAAGGCCCCGGCGAGGCGGGTGGCGATGGGCAGGCCCATCGCCCCGAGCCCGAGGACGGCGACGGTGTCGGTGCTGGTCATCGGGAGACCTCCGGGTCGGTCGGGGCGCGGTCCGGGCCGGCCGCGGCGCTGAGGGTGCGCACGACCTCGGCGAGGGAGCCGTCCCCGCCGACGTTGCCGGCGAACACGACGTAGGGGATCCCGCGGGCGGGCCCGTCCACGGGCCCCCACAGGGAGACGATCCCGGGCAGCATCGGCCCGCGCACGATCGCACGGCGGATCCCCAGCCCGTGGGCGGCGACGTCGGAGGAGGTGATCCCGCCCTTGGCGACCACGAACCGGGGCGGGGACGCGGCGAGGGTGCGGCGGACGACGTCGACGACGGCCGCCGAGACGGTCCGGGCGATGCGCAGGCTCTCGGCGGGGTCCTCGGTGCGCACGAGCCCGCGGCTGGTGTGGAGCACGACGTCGCCGGTGGCCAGGGCCCCGGTCACGGCCTCGGCGGTGCGGGCCAGGCAGGCCTCGGCGCGGCCGGGGTCGAGGACCTCCTCGACGGGCAGCTCCACCGTGGTGGCGCGGGGGTGCTCGCGGGTCAGGACCTCGAGCTGGCGGGTGGTCAGCCCGACGTGGGAGCCGACGACGACGAGTCCGCCGGTGGCGGGGCCGTCCCCGCCGAAGCACTCCCGGCGGGTCAGGGGCGCCCGCTCCGGCTGGCCGATGCGGGCGCGCACGAACGGCGGGCCCACGCGGTGGAGCAGGTGCTTGCCGCGGCGCTCGGCCTCGGCCAGGCCCAGCGCCAGGGCGCGCAGGTCGTTCTCCGTGACGGCGTCGACGACGACGGGCACGCCGTCGTGCGCCGCCTCGAGGACGCCGGCGATCCGGTCGGTGCCGCCGCGCACGGCGTGCAGGTCGAGCACGAGCACGTCGTCGGCCCGCCACCGGCCGCCGGACTTCTCCTCGACCCAGCGGGGCAGCGCGGAGGACGAGTAGCCGAACGTGGCGTCGGCCGCGAACTCGGTCTCGGCCACGGGCACGAGCCCGCCGGCGCCGTCGCGCACCCGGTGCACGCCGCCGACGGTCACCCGCCCGGCCTCGGGGAACGCGGGGACCACCACGACGCCGTCCGTGGGCCGGCCCGCGCGCTCGGCCAGCTCCTCGGCGACGACGTCGGTCTCGAGGGGGAAGTGCCCGCGCAGCGTCGAGTCGCTGCGGGAGACGAAGCCGAGCTCGACCCCCGCCTCCTGCGCCGCGGCCAGGGCGTTGCGCACGGCCTCGCGGTTGCGCGCGGCGGCCTCCTCCGGGCCGAGGCTGCGGGTGTTGGTCAGCACGTACACGGCCGGGGGCCGCCGACCGCCGATGCGGGCGCCGAGGGCCCAGGCGAAGTCCTCGACCTCCCAGCGGGTGAGCACGGGCAGGTCGGCGACCGACTGCGTGCCGGTCGGGTCGTCGTCGAGCACGACGAGCACGCGCCCGGAGGCGGTCACGGACGCGGCGACCTCGGCCGGGTCCACGGCGGGCTCCGGCGGGAAGGTCGACAGCAGCTCGGCTTCGGTGGTCACAACGCTCCCGCTCACTTGTCAGACGTCTGGACTGTGACTAGCCTCACACCCAGCGGCGTTTCCGTCAATCCGTGCGGCCCGCACCCACCGCAATCCCGAGGAGCTCTGATCTCACCGTGGACCTACAGCTGCTGCTGGCCCTGGTGCTGGGCATCGCGACCATCATCGTGCTGGTGCTGCGCACCCGGCTCGACGCCTTCGTCGCCCTGCTCATCGCCGCCCTCGTCACCGGCCTGGTCGCCGGACAGCCCGTGCTCGAGATCGTCTCGGCCATCACGACCGGCTTCGGCAACACCCTCGCCTCGATCGGCATCGTGATCGGCCTGGGGGTGGGCATCGGCAAGATCCTCGAGGTCTCCGGGGCGGCCAACGCCCTGGCCCTGGCCTTCCTGCGGGTCTTCGGCAAGGGCCGGGAGCCGTGGGCGCTGGGCAGCGTCGGGGCGCTCGTGTCGATCCCGGTGTTCTGCGACTCCGGCTACGTCATCATGAACCCGCTGGCCCGCTCGATCGCCCGGGTGAAGCGGGCCGGCTACGTCACCCTCGCCCTCGCGCTGGGCTGCGGGATGACGCTCACCCACCACCTCGTCCCGCCCACCCCCGGCCCGCTGGCCGTGGCGGGCATCCTCGGCGCCGACCTCGGGCTGCTGATCGTCGTGGGCCTGGTCTTCACCGTGGTGCTGCTGCCGGTCGTGGTGCTCTACGCCCGCTGGATCGGCCCGAAGCTGGAGCCCTCCGTGGAGGAGAGCGTCCGCGAGGCCGTCTACGGCACGGCCCGCACCGCCGGGGGCACCACCACGGCCGTGGCCGACCGCCCCGGGACCGCGGGCCCCGGACGCGGTGCCGACGGCGAGCTCGAGGACGGCCTCGACGCCGAGGCCCGCGGTCCCGTGGCCGATCCGGCCGTGGACCTCGGCGAGCCCCCGGCCGGCGCGAAGCCGCACCGGGTCGGGGCGTTCACCGCGTCCCTGCCGCTGCTCGTGCCCCTCGTGCTGATCATCGCCAACACCGTCACGGGGGCGATCGACCAGAACGCCCAGGGCGTGATCGGCGGCGACGAGTACGAGCCCTCCGCGTGGGCGGTGCCCTTCGCGTTCATCGGCAACCCGGTGATCGCCCTGGTCATCGGCATGGTGCTGGCCCTCTACGTGCTGCTGCCCCGCTGGACGCCGCGGAACAAGGCCCACGGCTGGTTCGCGGAGGCCGCGGCCTCGGCCGGGCTGATCCTGCTCATCACCGGCGCCGGCGGGGCCCTGGGCCAGGTCCTGCGCAGCTCCGGGGTCGGCGACGCCCTGGCCGAGGCGATCGCCGCGACCCCGCTGCCGGCGTTCCTCGTCCCGTTCCTCATCGCCACCCTGGTGCGCATCGCCCAGGGCTCCGGGACGGTCGCGATGATCACCGCCGCCTCGGTCACGGCCCCGCTGGTGACCAGCCTGGACATCGCCCCCGTGGTCGCCGCGATGGCGTGCACCGCCGGGTCCATGGTCTTCAGCTACTTCAACGACTCCTACTTCTGGGTCGTCACCCGCTTCACCGGCCTGCAGGGCGTCGACGCGCTGCGCGGCTGGTCGGGCATCACCACGGCGGTGTGGGCCGGGTCCATCCCGCTGCTGTTCGTCCTGAACGTGGTCCTCGGCTGAATCCGCACCGGTCCCCCGCGACGCCGCGTGACGCGGGGGACCGGTGCGCCCCGGTGAACCTCCTCACGCTTCCGGGCAACCTCCCCGGTGGGCCGGGCATACTGATCGGCGGCCGGCCCGCCCGAGGTCGCAGCGCACCGGCCCCGTGACCCGCGACCGGACCAGGACCAGATGACACCGGAGAAGACCACCACCCCCGCCGCACCGGCCGCCGAGGCGCCCGGCACCGTGGCGGCCACTGCCGTTCCTCCCGCCGTGGCACCCGACGCGGAGCAGGCCCCGGAGGGTGGGAAGACCGAGGAGAAGAAGTCCGCCCTGAGCGTCCCGGGGCTGGTCACGGGCGCGGCGACCGCCGCGACGATGGCCGTGATCGGCGGCCACCTCAGCGTCGCCGGCACCGTGCTCGGCGCCGCGCTCACCAGCATCGTCTCCGGCGTGGTCGTCGCGCTCTACTCGACCTCGCTGGAGAAGGGCAAGAAGGGGCTGCAGAAGGTGCAGGGCACCGTGGCCGGCCGCCTGCGCCGCACGGGCACCGCCTCCGGGGCGGGCAGCACGGCCGTGGCCGAGGAGCGCGCCCCCTTCCCGGTCAAGCGCTTCCTGGCCAGCACCGGGGTGATCGTCGGGCTCGCGGTCGCGGCGGTCTTCGCCGTCCAGGCCGTGACGGGCACCGAGCTCTCCGGCGGCACCGGCCAGCTCCAGCGCACCGTGACCGGCTCCGACGCCGTGGCCCCGCGCTCGGCCGCCACGACCACCCCGGTCGAGGACACCCCGGCCGGCGGCGAGGGCGCGGCCGAGGGCACCGTCCCCACGGGGGCCGTTCCCCCGGACGCCCCCGCCGACGGGGCCGCACCGGCGGAGGAGGCCGGCACCGGTCAGGGCGCGACCGGGTCGGACGGGCAGGTCGCGGACCCCGCGCAGCCGGGCTCGCAGGACCAGGGCACGCAGGACCAGGGCGCCGGGGAGCAGGGCGCCGTCCCGGACGCGGGCGCGCAGAACGTCGCCCCCGGTGCGGCGGCGCCCGCGCCGGCCGCCCCGGGCGCCGCCGTGCCGGCTCCCTGAGCCGGACGGGACCGGTCGGCGCCCCGGCCCCGTCCGCACCCCGCGGACGGGGCCGGGGCGTCTCACACCTCGGCGACCCCCAGCACGGGCAGGGTCGGGGTCCGGGAGCCGCCGGTGGGCTCGATCGTCACGGCGACGGCCTCGGCCGCGGAGACGTCGCCGTCGAGCCAGGTGCGGACCGCGCCGCCGCCGAGGCGCACGTCGGGAACCGGCACCTCGTCCTCCATCAGCCACAGCTGGTACTCCTTGCCGGCCCCGGGATCGGGCAGGCTCGCGGCGACCACCATCGCCTCGTCGCGGCTCGCCGAGACCACCAGGGTCGCGGTCCCGCGGCCGTCGATCTCCAGCCGGCGGGTGACGACGTCGGGGGCGGCGAGCAGCCGCTGCTCGCGCGCCAGCTCGTCCTGCTGGCGTGCGGTCAGCCGCTCCTGCTCCTGCCGCTCGCCCTGCGCGCCCAGCACCCAGCCCCCGAGGACCAGTCCGGGCACCAGCACGGCCGCCGCGGCGGCGGCCAGCGCCCGCCGGACGCGCCGCCGCCGCCCGTCGAGGTCGGCGACCGGCGCGCCGCGCCCACCGCCGGAACGGGTACGGCCGGGCTCCCCGCGGGTCCGGTCCCGGGGATCGGTGCCCGCGGCGGCGCGCCGGTCCGCGAGGTCCTCGGACGCCGGGCCGCCCACCCCTCCTGCCCGGCGCCCGGGAGGCGGGTCCTGCGCCGTCCCGTGCAGTCCGGCGAGCACTCCGGCGCGCAGCTCCGCCGGCGGCTCCTGCGCGAGCGCGGCGGCCAGCCCGGCGCCGACCTCGGCGAGCTCGGCGACCTCCCGGCGGCAGGCCGTGCAGTGCGCCAGGTGCTGCTCGAAGGCGGCGCGCTCCGCCGGCTCGAGGGCGTCGACCGCGTACAGGGCGGCGTCGTCGTGGACCGTTCCGGGCGCACCCCCGTGCGCCCCGTGCGTGCTCTCCGTCATCGCCCCACCCCCAGGGCCGTGCGCAGGCTCGTGAGGCCGTCGCGGATCCGCGCCTTGGCCGTGCCCAGGGGCACCTCGAGACGTGCCGCGACCTCGCGGTGCGTGCACCCCTCGTAGTACGCCAGGGACACGGCCTCCCGCTGGACCGGCGTGAGCGCCGCGAGGCCCGCCCGGACCTCCTGCGTCTCCATGGCCTCTTCGACTCCTTGCCAGGTCTCGTCGGCGGGGACACGGCCCTGCCGGCTCTCGTAGTGGTGCTCGCGGTCGCGCTCCCGCTGGACCTGCCGGATCCGGTCCACGGACCGGCGGTGGGCCAGGGTGCACAGCCACGCGAGGACCGTACCGCGCTCCGGGTCGAAGCGGGCGGCCTGCTGCCAGGCCATGAGATAGACCTCCTGCACGACCTCGGCCGCCAGCTCCGGGGCGCGGGTCACGCGCACCGCCAGACCGTACACCGTCCGCGCGGTGCGGTCGTAGAGCGCGGCGAAGGCTGCCTCGTCCCCCGTGCCGCTGCGGCGCAGCAGCCGTGCGAGCTCGGCCGCCTCCGCGCCGCCGGGCGCCCCGGGGCGCGCGGACTCCTCGGCGGTGTCCGCCACCGCTCCGGCGGCCGGCACCGGGCCGTCCCCGCTGTCCCGTTCAGTCATCCGCTCCCGCTGTCCGTCCCACCGTGTGCGTGTTCACGATCGCATTCCCGCACTGTCCCACATCCCCGGGACGGGCCCGGGGAGCACGCGCGGCCGCTCACCGCTCCAGGGACGCGTAGACCACGTAGTTGTCGTCGAACTGCCCCGTGGCGGGGTCGTAGCCGTCGCAGGTGATCAGCCGCAGCTCCGCCCCCGCGGTGTTGCCGTAGACCTCCAGCGTCGGGAACCCGTCCTTGCCGTACTGCGCCCCGCGGTCGACGGTGAAGACCGCCGTGCTCCCGTCCTCACGCCCCACCTCGACCCGGTCGCCGGGGACGAGCCGGCGCAGGTCCGCGAACACACCCGGTCCGCCGCCGGTGGCGTTGACGTGGCCGAGCAGCACCGCCGGGCCCTGCTCCCCCGGGGCCGGCGAGCCGTCGTACCAGCTCGCCGGCGCACCGGGGCCCTCGGGCGGGACCTCGAGCGAGCCGTCCGCGCGCAGGCCCAGGTGCAGCAGGGGCGAGTCCGTGCCCAGTGCCGGGATGCGCAGCGCGGCCGGCTCCGCCGCCGCCGGCGGCCGCTCCCGGTCCGGCGCCGGGGACGCCGGGGTGCTCGCGGCCGACGGTGCGGGAGGCGCACCGGCCCCGCCGTCGTCGTCCGGGGCGGTCCCGGCGCAGCCGGTGAGCAGGAGGGCGGCGGTCGCCGCGGCGGCCCGCAGGCCCCCGCGGCGACCGGGCATCGGTGCCGTCATGGCAGCGTCCGCGCTCCCGGATCAGGCGCGGGCGGCCCGGCGGCGGGCCACCAGCGCGGAGGCGGCCACGGCGAGCAGCCCGCCGCCGGCCACGGCGAGCCCGGCCGCGCCCGTCCCCGCCTGCTGGACGGCGCCGGTGTCCGCGCCGCCCTCGGGCATCGCGCCCATCTGCGAGGCCGTCAGGGTGCCGCACGCGGCGGGCAGGGTCGCGGCCGCGGGCAGGGACGGGTCGAGGTCGGACATCTTCTCGGCGGCGGCCGCCGGCATCCGCGCCGGGTCCACGCCGTGGACCACGACGACCGCGCTGCCGCTGCGCAGGGACTCGGCGGTCGCGGCGTCGAGCTCGAGGGTGCGCTCGTAGCTGTAGGCGGACCCGCCCGGGAAGCGCTCCACGGCCAGACCCGAGTCGGGACCGGTGTCCCCCTCGATGGTCAGCGAGGTGCCGATCATGCCGTAGAACGGGTGGCCCTCGGTGGTGTTCACGACCCCGTCGCCGTCGGTGTCGGCGACGGGCCCGGGGCAGGTGCCCTGCGCGGCGATGTGGATGTGCTGGGCGTGCGGGAACGGGCCGTCCATGAAGGTCTCGGCCGCACCGGAGACGTTCATGGTGACGGTGGCCTCCGTGCCGTGGACGTCGACCATCACCTCACCGGTGGTGCCCGAGTCGTTCAGGGTGTTCAGGGTCGCCTGGGAGGACCACATGTCGGCCTCGTGGGCGGCGGCGGGGGCCGCGGCCAGCGACAGGGCGCCGAGCGCCAGGGCGGGGGCGGCGAGGAGCTTCGTGGTGTTCATGGGGAGAACCTCTTCCGTGGTGCCGTTCGTCCGCGCCGTGGGCCGGCGCGCGTATCCCCTGTTCGGCACTGGGGGGCGGGACGGACGGGTGCGATCGGGAACTTTTTTCGGGCGCACCCCTCAGGGGCCCGGTCAGGCCGACGGCAGCGCCGTGGCGGCGCCCGTGCCGCGGCCGCCCAGCCACCGCGCGACGGGGACGAGGACGACCAGGGCCAGAAAGCCGGCCAGCACCACGGTGGGCACCGCCGTCGTGCCGCCGAAGTTGGCCACCACGACCACGGTGGC
The DNA here is from genome assembly GCF_021012935.1 of Kocuria sp. LUK. NCBI lineage: Bacteria > Bacillati > Actinomycetota > Actinomycetes > Micrococcales > Micrococcaceae > Kocuria > Kocuria sp. LUK. Next base: position 522,671 of record NZ_JAJMZI010000002.1, on the reverse strand, counting down.
GGCGCCCATGTTGCGCTGCGAGGTCGAGATCCCGAGCACGGGGCCGCGCCCGCCCCGGCGTCCGCCGACCAGCCACCCCAGCGAGAAGTTGAGGACGATCGACAGGACGATGGCGGCGATCGCCCCCGTGCCGACCAGTCCCGCCAGCTCCCGGTGGTCGGCGAGCAGCTGGTTGCCGAGCACGACCACCATGGCCACGAGGCTCAGACGGCCGGCGGGCGCCTGCAGGGCCGTGGCCGCCCGTGGGGCGAGCTGGCGCAGGGCGACGGCCGCGAGCAGCGGCAGGAGCATGGTGAGCAGGAGGACGACGGCGATGCGCGCGGCGCCGACCTCCACCCCGGGCAGCAGCAGGGGCAGCACCAGGGGCATGTAGGCGATGGTCGCCAGCAGCATCACCGCGAGCAGCGACGAGGAGACCGCCATGTCCGTGCGCGCGAGCCGGGAGAGCTTGAGCACGAACGGTGCACCGGCGGCGCAGGCGAGGACCATCAGCCCGACCCGCACGCCCTCGGGGACGTCGAAGAGCGTGACGACCGCGAGGGCCACGAGCGGGGCCCCGACGAAGTTGGCCACGAGCCCCGCGGTGACGAGCCGCAGGTCGCGCAGCGGGGCGAGGAACTGGCGGACCGTGTGGCCGAGGCCGACCGCCACCATGCTGGAGGCGGCGAACAGCGGCACCGCCACGGCGGCCACGGCGTCGGTGGCGGTCTCCAGGTCCATGGGGACCATTGTGGGCGACCACGGGACCGGCCCGCTCCCGGGCGGTTCCATCCAGCGGCAGGACGCCGTGTGCGGGGCGGGCGCTCAGCCCCGGGGCCGGCGGTGCACCGACTGGTAGGTCAGGTACGCGCTGAGCCCCTCGACGCCGAACTCCACGCCCAGGCCCGAGTCCCCGCGCCCGCCGAAGGGCGCGGCGTGGTTGGAGGCGAAGAAGTTGATGCCCACCGACCCGGTGTCCACCCGGCGGGCCACCCGCTGGGCCTCCTCCTCGTCGGCGGAGAAGACGATCCCGCCGAGGCCGAACGGCGTGTTGTTGGCCAGGGCGACCGCCTCGTCCACGTCCCGGTAGCGCAGCACCGTGATCACGGGCCCGAAGATCTCCTCCCGGGCCACCGTCATCTCCGGGGTGACGTCGGCCAGGACGGTGGGGGCGACGTAGAAGCCGGTCTCCCGGTCCGCGCGGCCGCCGCCGGTGACCACCCGGGCGCCCTCCGCGCGGGCGGTCTCGAGGTAGCCCATGACCACGTCGTACTGGGCCCGGTTGGCCATGGGCCCGAAGACCGTGCCCTCCTCGAGCGGGTCGCCCTGCGGGGCCGCCGCGACGGTCGCCCCGACCATCTCGACGACCTCGTCGTAGCGGCTCTCGGGGGCGAGGATCCGGGTGGAGATGTAGCAGGTCTGCCCGGTGTTGCGCAGGCAGGAGCGCAGAAGCACGGAGGACATGTGCTCGAGGTCGGCGTCGGGCAGCACGATCGCGGAGGACTTCCCGCCGAGCTCCAGGGTCACGGGCTTGAGCTGCTCTCCGCACGCGGCGGCGATCCGCCGGCCCACCGGCGTGGAGCCGGTGAAGGCGACCTTGCGCACGGCCGGGTGCCGGACCAGCCGGTCGCCCGTGCGGCCGTTGCCGGTGACGAGGTTGACCACGCCCGCGGGCACCCCGGCGGCGGTCAGCGCGTCGACGACGAAGCGCACGGACAGCGGCGTGGGCGAGGCCGGCTTGATCACCACGGTGCACCCGGCGAGCAGGGCCGGGGCGAGCTTGGCGACCACGAGGTTGATCGGGAAGTTCCACGGGGCGATGAGGGCGCACACCCCGACGGGGTCCTTGTGCACCACGGTCTCCCCCGCCCCGTTGGGGAAGGGGCGCACGTCCTCGGCCTCGAGCCAGGGGGCCAGGCCGGCGAAGTAGCGGAAGATGCCGGCCGCGTTGGCCGCCGCGCCGCGGGTCTCGGCGAGCGGGGTGCCGTTCTCGCGGGTGTTGGTCAGCGCCATGGGCTCGCGGCGGGCCTCGATCTCCTCGGCGGCCCGCAGCAGGACCTGCGCCCGCTCGCCGGGGGTGCGCGCCGCCCACCCGGCGAAGGCGCGCTCGGCGGCGCCGACCGCGCGGTCGAGGTCCTCCTCGGTGGCGTTGGGCACCGAGGCCCAGACCTCCTCGGTGGCGGGGTCGACGACGTCGTTGCGCTGCGCGCCGGTCGAGGCGAGATAGGCGCCGTCGATGAAGTGGTCGTCGACGTGGGTGTAGGGCAGCTCGAGCCCGGACCGGGCCGGGGCGGCGGTGGTGTCGGTCATCGCAGGACGCTCGCTTTCAGCAGGGCCCGGGAGCGGGCGAGGTCGGCCTCGGCCATCTGCCGGGCCGCGGAGGTCTGCAGCTCGGGGACGATCTCGGTCTCGAGCCGGTCCATGTAGGCGGAGGGGGTGAGCTTGAACCAGGACGAGGCCAGGGCGATGCCGACCTGGTCGAAGCGCCACAGCCGGTCGGCGTCGCGCACGAGGGCGTCCTCGAGGGAGCGGGCCTCGGGGCGGGTGTCGTGGCCGTCGATGATGGCGGTGACCCGCCCGACGAACTCCGCGTCGTAGCCGAGCTCCGGGAGGACCTCCTCGGCGATCAGGCAGCCCTGCCGCTCGTGCTCGTAGCGGATGTCGGCCTTGCGCCAGTCCCCGGAGAACCCCTCCGAGAGGATCCGCTCCTCGTCGACCCGGCCCCAGCCGGTGTCGTGCAGCAGGATCGCCACGCGCACCACGAGGGCGTCGGCCTCGGGGTGGGCGGCGCACAGCCGCTCGGCGTAGGCCAGGGAGATGGGCAGGTGGATGTCGTTGCTGCGGGCCCGGGTCTCGGGCACGACCCGGGACCAGATCGGGTCGAGGTCGGTGCCGGCGGGCGGGGTCGTGCTGATCGGGGAGGTGTCGACCGCCAGCGCGGTGTCGATGGGCACGGGGAATCAGCTCCTGGTGGTGGCGGGGACGGGGTCGGCGGGCACGGCCAGCTCCTTGAGCCGGCGCTCGGGGTCGGCGGCGGCCTCGGGGGCAACGGTCAGCCCCCTGCCCAGGGCGGCCTTGACGTCGAGGAAGTCCACGCCGGCGTTGACGCAGTCGGCGGCGATCAGCCGGCCCTCGCGGTAGTAGAGCACGGACAGCTTCCCGTCGGAGCCGTCCCGGCGCACGACCCTGCGGTCGTGGCCGGTGGACAGCCCGGCGATCTGCAGCTTGTGCTCGCCCTGGTTGGACCAGAACCACGGGATGGAGCGGTACTCCTCGCGGCGCCCCGTCAGCGAGTACGCGGCGACCTTGGCGTGCTCGACCGCGTTGTTCACGCTCTCCAGGCGCAGCCGCTCGCCGGCCGGGGCCCCGGGGGTGGGGTTGGGCATGTTGGCGCAGTCGCCGAGGGCCACGGTGTGCCCGTCGGAGGCCAGGGCGTACTCGTCGACCCGGATGCCGTTCTCGCACTCCAGGCCCAGCTGCTCGGCGAGCTCGGTGTTGGGCACCACGCCGATGCCGACCAGCACGATCTCGGCCGGGACCACGGTGCCGTCGCCGAGCTCGACGCCGGTGACGCGCCCGTCCTCGCCGAGGATCCGGGTCAGCTCCACCCCCAGCCGCACGTCGATGCCCTCGGCGCGGTGGGCGTCGAGGAAGAACTGCGAGGTCTCCTCCCCCACGGCCCGGCCGATCAGGCGGGGGCCGACCTCGAGGACGGTGACGGACTTGCCCATGGCCCGGGCGCTCGCGGCGGCCTCGAGGCCGATGAACCCGCCGCCGATGACCACGAGGTGCTCGGCGGAGGGCATCCGCGCCTTGAGCTCGAGGGCGTCGTCGGCGTTGCGCAGGTAGAGCACCCCGTCCTGCTCGGCGCCCTCGAGCGGCAGCCGGCGGGCCCGGGCGCCGACGGTCAGGGCGAGGCGGTCGAAGGGGAACCGCCGGCCGGTGGTCGAGTGGGCGACCCCGGAGCCGTCGTCGTTCTTCTCGATCCGCTCGATCCGCTCGCCCTTGACGAGCTCGATCCGGTGCTCGTCCCAGTACTGCTGGGCGCGGAAGATGAGCTTCTCCTTGTCGACCTTGTCCTGGAGGAACCCCTTGGACAGGGCCGGCCGCTGGTAGGGGCGGTGGTCCTCCTCGCCCAGCAGGGTGATGGGGTCCTCCCAGCCGAGGGCCCGCAGGGAGCCGGCGAGGGCGACGCCGGACTGGCTGGCGCCGATGATGAGCAGCCCGTGGCGGGCGGGGTGGTCGGTCATGGTCACACCTGGGTCTCGGGGGTCGTGACGTGCAGGTCGGTGTCCTCGGCCAGGCGCAGCTGGCAGGACAGGCGGGAGTTCTCCTGGCGCTCCTCGGAGGTGCCGTAGAGCATCTCGTCCTCCATCTCCTCCATCTCCGGGAGCTCGCCGAGGTCCTCCTCGGCGACGAAGACGTGGCAGGTGGCGCAGGAGAGGGAGCCGCCGCACTCGGCGACGATGCCGGGCACGCCGTTGCGCACGGCGGTCTCCATGACGGAGTCCCCGGCGGCGGCCTCGACGGTGCGCTGCTCGCCCTGGGCGTCGGTGAAGGTGACAGTGGGCATGGTCCGTCCTTCTCGGTCGGCGCCGGCTCGGGCCGGCGCGGTGGTCAGATGAACTGTCGGCCGCCGTCGACCACGAGGGTCTGTCCGGTGACGTAGTCGCTGTCGGGGCCGGCGAGGAACAGGGCCGCGCCGACGATGTCCCGGGGCTCGCTGGCGCGCTTGAGCGCGCCGCGGTCCACGCCGTAGGTCGCGGCGTCGGGCATCAGCCCGTAGCTGGCCTCGGTGAGGGTGAAGCCGGGGGCGACGGCGTTGACGGTGATCCCCCGCCGCCCGAGCTCCTTGGCCATGACGCGGGTCAGGCCGATCACCCCGGACTTGGAGGCCACGTAGTGCAGCCAGTGCTCGGAGCCGCTGTAGACGGTGGCCGAGGAGAGGTTGACGATCTTGGAGCCCTCCCCCAGGTAGGGGCTGCAGGCGCGGGCGCACAGCCACGGGCCCTTGAGGTTGACCCCCATCACGAGGTCCCACTCGGCCGGGTCGATCTCCTCCAGGGGCGAGCGCGTGACGCCGGCGTAGACGGCCGCGTTGTTGACGAGCACGTCGATCCGTCCGCCGCCGAAGTCCGCGGCCTCCCGGGCCATGGCCTCGGTGGACCCCGGGGAGGTGACGTCCACGGTCAGGGCCAGGGCGCGGCGGCCCTCGGCCTCGACCAGGGCCGCGGTCTCGGCGGCGCCCTCGGCGTTGACGTCGGCGACGACGACGTCGTCCCCGCGGCCGGCGAAGCCCAGGGCGAAGGCCCGCCCGAGCCCGCCGGCCCCGCCCGTGACGACCACGGTGCGGGCGGCGCTCACGAGGCCCCCTCCAGGACGGGCTCCGCGGCGGGGGTGCCCGCGCCGGCGGCGTCGTCGTCGAGGACCGTCACGACGCCCTTGGTGCCGTCCACGCGCAGCCGCTGGCCGGTGCGGATCTCCAGGGACGCGGAGCCGGCGCCGGTGACGGCGGGCAGCCCGTACTCGCGGCAGACGATCGCGGCGTGGGACATCATCCCGCCGATGTCGGTGACGGTGGCCGTGATCTTGCCGAACACCGGACCCCAGGAGGGGGCGGTGTTGGGCGCCACGAGGATCTCGCCGTCGCGCAGGGAGCCGAGCTCGTCGGCGGAGGTGACCACGCGGGCGATCCCCTCGACCACGCCCGGGGAGGCGGCCATGCCGGTGAACACGCCCTCGGGCTGCTCGTCCTGGCCCAGCCACTGGGCGACCTGGTCGGTGGTGATGCCGTAGAGCATCGTGGTGAACGGCTCGGTGATGAACTCCGGCGGGGTGTTGAAGGCCGGGGCGGCCCGGTGGGCCTTGAGGGCGTCGACGATGCCGGCCCGGCGCGGGATCTCCGCGCCCCAGTAGGCGGGGCCGATCGGCTGCTTGGCGCCGATGCCCCAGGCGTTGACGAGGTCGAACAGGGCCGCGCGGACCTCCTCCCGGCTGAGGTAGAGGATGTCGGCGGGGTCCTGCCAGAACCCGGCGTCGACGAACAGGGCCGAGAGCTCGCGCACCTTCCGCCAGAACGTGCCCATCGTCCAGTGCTCGATGTAGAAGTTGTGGTTCTCGACGTAGGGGTACGCGGTGCGGGCGAGGCCGATCTTCTCGTCGAAGGCCGCCTGCTGCTCGGGGGCGAGCAGGTCGCGGTACTCGCGGACGATCCGCTCGCGCTCGGCCACGAGCTCCTCCGTGGGCCGGATCAGCTGCACGCCGTCCTGGGCCCGGCGGATGTAGTCCGCGATGAAGGTCAGCGGGATGTCCAGGTGGTCGATCCAGTACCGGTCGTGGCCGTAGAAACCGTTGCCGGTGGTGAAGTTGAACCAGGGGTCCTCGGACTCCTCGAGCTGGGCCAGCCACCTCTGCCCGCCCGGGGCGGCGCCGATGCGCGCGAGCGTGCCCTCGGCGTCCTCCGGCCGGTCGAAGAGCTCCTCGAGCCCCAGCTCCAGGGCCAGCAGGGCGAGCTTCTTGAGCTCGTCGTCGGGGCGGAACAGCTCCATGTCCTCGCCCTGGACCATGGTGGCGACGTTCTGGTCGGGGATGTTCGGGAAGACCTCCTTGCAGAAGCCGAAGAAGTCCAGGTAGGCGATGTAGCCGAGGTTGAGGAACTCGAAGTGGTACTGCCAGTTCTGGTAGGCGAGGTCGATCAGCCGGTCGTAGGTGCGGAACAGCTCCTCCGAGCCGTCCTTGCCCTTCCCGGAGGTGATGTCCTCGAGCGGGACGATCCCGGGCAGGGGCCGGAACTCCAGCTGCTCCATCTCCCGGATGGTGCCCTTGACCTTGTCGTACCACTGCTCGAGCAGGGACTCCCAGTTGCGGTAGTAGTGGCCCGCGCGCTCCTCGAAGTGGGCCACGCGCTCGGCGACCTCCTCCTCGGGCACCGCGATGGGGCTCATGTAGAGGTAGCCCTGGTGGATGCGGTAGTCGATGCCGTTGGCGGTGGGGATCAGCAGGTGGCGGGAGTTGTACTCGCCGAGCTGGCGGATCGCGAACTCGCAGCCGATGGTCTCGAAGGGCTTGAGCACCACGGGCCACTGCTGGGAGTTCTGGAACCAGAACTCCTGGCCGTCCTGGTCCTTCAGGGCCTCCTGGAAGACGAGGTAGTAGGGGTAGAGCTGCTCCCAGCCCTCGGCCCCGGCCGGGGTCTCGACGGAGAAGGGGCTGGGGAAGGACTTCACCGCGGCGCCGTCCCCGGCGCCCACCCGCTCGGCGACGACGCCGAGGGTGCCGGTGTCCGCCGGCGGAGCGGTCGCCGGCTCCCGGGTGGAGTGGACGGTCTCGGGGCGGGACTGCAGCAGCAGCAGGTTCTCCCCGGCGGGCAGGTCGCGGTCGAAGGCCCACTCGATGTCCTGGGGGCAGCCGTAGTGCCGCTCGGCGCGCTTGGCGATCTCCGCGACCTGGCGCAGCTGCTCGTCGGTGACGCAGCGGCGGGCGCGGCGCTCGGCGTCGACCTCGACCTCGCGCAGGGTCCCGGACGCGGGGTCGGGCACGAGCTCGGCGTGCTTGTCCCCGATGTGCTCGGCGACGACGCAGAGGGTGACCTTGTCGAGCTGGACGTTGTCGGGGGTGACCTGCCCGGAGACGACCATCTCCCCCACGCCCCAGGAGGCGTCGACGGTGATCTTGGAGCGGTCGCCCGTGGCCGGGTCGAGGGTCATGGCCACGCCGGCGGTCTCGGCGTTGACCATCTTCTGCACGGCCACGGCCATGGACAGCCCCTCCTCGGGGATGCCGTTGCGCAGCCGGTAGAGGATCGCCCGGGCGGTGTAGAGGGAGGCCCAGCACTTGCGGATGTGCTCGAGCACGGACCGGCGGTCGGTCAGCCACAGGAAGGTGTCCGCGGCGCCGGCGAAGGAGGCCTCGGGCAGGTCCTCGGCGGTCGCGGAGGAGCGCACGGCCAGCGGCGCGGGCCGCTCGAAGCGGGCCTGCAGCGCCTCGTAGGCGTCGATGGTCTGCTGCCGCAGCGCCTCGGGCACGGGCCGGGAGCAGATCTCCTCGCGGATGCGGGCGGAGACCTCCTCGACGTGGGCGACGTCCTCGTGGTCGATGCCGGAGAGCAGCTTGCGGATGTCGTCCTTGATGCCGGCGTCCTCGAGGAACGCGTCGTAGAGGTCGGTGGTGACGGCGAAGCCCGGGGGCACCGGCATGCCGGCCGCGGTCATGGACACGAGCGAGGCGCACTTGCCGCCCAGGCGCTCGAGCTGCGGCTCGGCGCCGCCGTCGAAGAATTCGATGTATCGCGTGTTCTGCACGGTTCAGGACTCCCAGGTGACGGGCACCGCGACGGGCGCTCGGAAGGACAGGTTCTGGCCGAAGGTGATGGCGTCGGGGTCGGTCAGCCGCAGGTGGGGCGCGACCCGGAGGGTCTCCTCGACCGTGATGCGGGTCTGGAGCTTGGCGAGCATGTTCCCGAGGCAGTAGTGGATGCCGTAGCCGAAGGCGAGGTGCTCGCGGGAGTTGGGGCGCTCGACGTCGAACTCCTCCCCGTTCTCGAACACGGCCTCGTCCCGGTTGGCGGAGCCCATCACGAGCAGCAGCTGCGCACCCTCGGGCACGGTCACGCCGCCGACCTCGGCCTCGCGCAGGGCCTTGCGCCGCCAGGCCACGATCGAGGGGCTGTAGCGCAGGACCTCCTCCACGGCCCCGGGGATCCGCTTGGGGTCCTCCTGGAGCGTGCGCCACTGCTCGGGGTGGGCGAGCAGCATGCGCAGGGTGTTGGAGATCAGCGTCGTCGTCGTCTCGTGGCCGGCGAACAGGAGGCTGTAGCACACGGAGGCGATCTCGTGGTCGGTGATCTCGGCGCCCTCCTCCTGGGCCTTCACGAGGTCGGCCACGAGGTTGTCCCCGCCCTCCCGGTGGGCCTTCTCCACGAGGGACAGGCACTTCTGCCAGTACTCCACGAGGTTGTGGGCGTGCGGGACCTGCTCCTCGTCGGAGAGGTCGCCCCAGGTCATGGCCCCGCGGGAGTCGGACCAGCGCTTGAAGGTCTCGACCTGGTCCACGTCCTCCCCGAAGAGGGTGAGGATCGTGATCGTGGGGACGTCGTAGGCGAGGTCGCGCACGAGGTCTCCGGTGCGGTCCTCGCGCTCGAGCATCCGCTCGAGGAGCCGGACCACGTTCTCGCGGATGAACGGCTCGAGCTTCTTGTACCGGCGCGGGGTGAAGGCCTTCTGCACGATGCCGCGGATGCGGGTGTGCTCCGGCGGCACCCGGGCGGAGAGCCCGGAGTAGGCGGTGAACCCGCCCTCCTCCATGATCCGCTTCGCCTCGGGGCCGCGCTCGCGCACCGGGGCCTGGGCGTTCTCGGAGCTGAAGGTCTCCCAGTCGCCGAAGACGGCCTTGACGTCCTCGTAGCGGGTGACGACCCAGCAGTCGATGCGCTCGTCGTACATCACCGGCTCCTCGGCGCGCAGCTCGCGGTAGGCCGGGAAGGGGTCGTCCTGCTGGAACGGCTCGTAGCCGTGGTGGGCCACGGGGCAGCCGCCGGCGGCGGTGGGCGTCTGGTCCTGCGCGGTGGTCATCGCTGCTCCTTCGGAACGGATCGTGCGGTTGACCACCAGCATGGGCAGTGAGCGCGGTCACACCAACCCGGGGCATCCACTGAGTGGATGGGACGTTCCGGCGGGGGCGCGCAGCGGGGCGTCGCTCCCGCTCAGGGGCGGGTCCCGGAGCGGGGGTCGACCGCGCGGCGGATCGTGCTCAGCGGCACGTGGGCGGTGGCGGCCTCGATCTGCTGGGCCACGCCCCGCAGCGTGGGCAGGTGGCGGGTCATCCCGGCCGCCTGGTTGGAGGCCATCACGAGCCCCAGGGCGGCCCCGATGCGCCTCTCCCGGTGGGGCACGGGCACCGCGATCGAGCAGGCCCCGAGCCGGACCTCCTCGGCGGTCGAGGCCCAGCCCTGCTCCCGCACGGCCGCGAGCTCCTCGGCCAGCCGCTGCGGGGCCACGTGGGTGTGCGGGGTGACCGCCGCGAGATCCTGCTGCAGGTAGGCCTCGCGCACCCACGGCTCCTCGAAGGCCAGCAGCACCTTCCCGACGGCGGTGGCGTGCAGGGGCAGGCGCCCGCCCACCCGGGAGGCCCGCGGCACCCGCTTGGAGCTGTAGGCGCGGTCGATGTAGAGGGCGTCGGTGCCGTCGCGCACGGCGATCTGCGCGGTCTCGCGGGTGAGGGAGTACAGGTCCAGCACGAAGGGCCGGGCGATCTCCCGCAGCTGCCGGCCCGCGTTCTGGCCCAGCTCCCACAGCCGCATCCCGACCTGGTAGCGGCCGTGGGCGTCGCGCCCGAGCGCGCCCCACTCCACGAGCTCGGCCAGCAGCCGGTGCACGGTGGACTGCGGCAGGCCGGTGAGCTCCACGATCTCGGCCTGGCTCAGCGCCCGGCGGTCGTTCTCGAAGGCGGCCAGCACGGCCAGGGCCTTGGACACGACCGAGCGCCCGGGCTCGTTGGACCGGCCGGCCATGCGCGCCTCCTCGGGGCGGGGCGCCTCAGCCCAGGGCCAGGCGCTCCGGTGCGTCGTCGACCGAGGCGACGGCCGCGAAGCCCGCGGCCATGACCCGCCCCGGCTCGGTGAACAGGTGGTCGTGGACACGGTAGCCGCACAGCCGGTGGGCCTGCTCGCGGGTCAGCCCGAACCAGCCCATGACCGTGGTGATCCCGTGCGGGGTGAGCCGCCAGATCTTGTCGGCGTCCTTGACCACGGCGTCGTCGGCGGAGAGCGCCTCGCGGCGGGAGTCGTGGCCGTCGACGATCGCGGTGATCCGCTCGATCAGCGCGGGCGGGTGGCCCACGTCCTCGAGGATCTCCCGGGCGATCCGGGCGCCCTCGATCTCGTGGGTGCGCACGAGATCGGGGCGTCCGCCGCCGGGGGCGATCGCCGAGAGCACGAGCTCGCGCGGCACGCAGGACCAGCCGGTGTCGTGCAGCAGGATCGCCGGCAGCACGACGTCCGGGTCCACCCCGGGCACGAGCGGCAGCAGCTGGCGGGCGATGCCCCAGGCGTAGAGGCTGTGGGCGTCGTTGTTGCGCACGTCCAGGTGGGGCCGGGCCCGCGCCCAGATCTCCTGCTCCGCGGCGGAGAGGCCGAAGACCCCGGCGACCTCGTCGGCGGGCGGGATCTTCGCGGCGAGGTCCTGGGTGGGCGCCCCGTGCGGCGCGGCGTCGGTGTGCATGCCGCCATGCCTACCCGACGACGACGGGGCGGCGGAAGACCCCTCGTCCACTCAGTGGACCTCGCAGCCGGTGCCCCGCACAGCAGCCCTGAGTCCGCGGTCCGAACCGGGCCTCCGGGGCAGCGCTGGAGGATCCGGGACAATGGTCCGCGGCAGGACGGATCGGGTGCACGGCCCGAGCCGGGGAAGGAGAACGACGTGCCGGAGGTGCTGGGCCCCACGGTCGACGACCAGACGCGGTGCGTCCACTACCGCACGCCCCTGGACGTGATCGCGATCAGGTTCCGGTGCTGCGGGGCGTACTACCCTTGTCATCGGTGTCACGAGGAGAGCGCCGGTCACCCGGCCGCGCAGTGGCCGGTCGCCGAGCAGGACACCGCGGCCGTGCTGTGCGGGGTGTGCCGCGCGGAGCTCTCCGTCCGGCAGTACCTGGCCGTGGAGGCCTGCCCCCGGTGCGGGGCGGGCTTCAACCCGGGGTGCCGGCTGCACGCCCACCTGTACTTCGAGCCGGACCCGTCCGGACAGCGCTGAGCCGGCCCGGGCGCGATCGGGCCGGGGAGGGAGGAACCGCACGTGTCGCTCCGTCATGCGCTGCGGCGCCCGTCCCACCGCGGGCAGCCCGCGGCCTCGGGGACCACCCCCGCGGACAGCCCCCGCGCCGGCGGCTCCGGCATCGAGCTGACCGGGGTGTCGGTGACCCGCGAGGACGTCGTCGTCCTGCGGGAGATCGACCTGGTGGTCGAGGAGCGGCGGGTGGCCGTGCTCGGGCTCAACGGCTCGGGCAAGTCCACGCTGGTGCGCCTGTTCAACGGCCTGCTGCTGCCCACCACCGGTGAGGTCCGGGTGGGCGGGGTCTCCACCGCCGAGGACGCCAAGCGGGTCCGGCGGGAGGTGGGCTTCGTGTTCCAGAACCCGGAGAACCAGATCGTGATGCCGCAGGTCGGCGAGGACCTCGCGTTCGGGGCGAAGAACCTGGGCCTGCGCGGGCCCGAGCTCACGGCCCGGGTGGACGCCGCGCTCGAGCGCCTGGGCATCGCCCACCTGCGGGAGCGGGAGTCCTATGCCCTCTCCGGCGGGGAGAAGCAGCTGGTCGCGCTGGCCTCCGTGCTGGTGATGGAGCCGTCCACGATCGTCTTCGACGAGCCGACCACCATGCTCGACCGCCGCAACCGCCGCCGCCTGCAGCGCGTCATCGACGAGCTCGACCAGCGCGCGGTCGTGGTGACCCACGACCTCGACCTGGTCGGCGGCTACGAGCGGGTGCTGGTGGTCCACGAGGGCCGCATCGCCTTCGACGGCGCCCCGGACGAGGCCCTCGCGTTCTACTGCGGGATCAGCGACTGATGGGCGCGCCCCCGCGCCCCGGCCACCGCGCGGCCCGCACCCACGGCGGCGTCCCCGCCGGCGTGCTGGCCCGGATCCCGGCCGGGCCGAAGTTCGGCTTCCTCTTCCTCGCCAGCCTCGGCATCTACGCCGTGGCGGACCTGCTGGTGCTCTCCGCGGTGTTCGTCCTGGCCGTCACGGCGGCGGTGCTGACCCGCACCCCGCTCCCCCGCCTCGCGCGGCTGCTGGCGGGACTGGTCCTGATCGTCGGGATCGTCGTGCTCACCCTGGGGCTGACCACGGGGTGGGTCGCGGCGGCCGTGTCGGGGCTGCGGCTGCTGAGCCTGTGCCTGTTCGCCTACGCGGTCAGCCTGAGCACCTCCTTCAGCGAGATGCTCGCCCTGTTCGAGCGCGTGCTGCGCCCCACCCGCCACCTCGGGCTCAACCCGGCCCAGACGAGCCTGGCGCTGTCGATGACGATCCGGTTCATCCCCGAGATCCGCGCGAAGTACCTCGAGGTCCGCGAGGCCCAGTTCGCCCGGGGCCTGCACAACAGCCCGGTGGCCGTGCTCGTGCCCCTGATCGTGCGCACCCTCGAGTCCGCCCAGGAGATCTCCGACGCCCTCGACGCCCGCTGCTTCGACTCCGCGCCCGCCCCCGGGCGCGCACCGCGGTCCACGACGACGGCGCCCGCCCCGCCTCCCGGCTGAGCCCGCCACCCGCCGCGGGACCCGATCGCACCCCTCTCCGCCCGTTCCCCACCCGCCCCGAAGGACGCCATGGCCGCCCAGAACCCGCAGACCACCCAGAACACCGTGCTCGTCGCGGTCTTCGCCGCCCTCATCGCCGCCCTCGGGCTCGTCCCGCCGATCACGGTCGGGATCGTCCCGGTGCCGATCACCCTCCAGACCCTCGGCGTCATGCTCGCGGGCGCCCTGCTCGGGCCGTGGCGGGGGATGCTCTCCGTCGTCGTCCTCCAGGTCCTCGTCCTCGCCGGGCTGCCCCTGCTGGCGGGCGGGCGCGGCGGGCTCGGGGTGTTCCTCGGCCCGACCGGCGGCTACCTGGTCGGCTGGATCCCGGCGGCGCTGGTCACCGGCCTGCTCGTGCAGCACTGGGCGCTGCGGCGCACCGGGGCCACCGCCCGGTTCCTCGCGATGCTGCTGAGCACGGTCCTCGGCGGGATCCTCGTCATCTACGCGTTCGGCGTCCCGTGGACCAGCGTGGTCACCGGCCTGCCGCTGCCCACCTCCGCACTGGGCTCGCTCGTGTTCGTCCCGGGCGACCTGCTCAAGGCGGTCGTGGCCAGCCTGGTGGCGGTCAGCGTCCACCGCAGCTACCGGCGCCTGCTGGGCGGCGTGCCCGCCGCCGCCCGGTAGCCCGTGCCCTTCCTCGACCGGCTGGCCCGCTGGGCCGCCGAGCGCCCCGGGGAGACCGCCGTCGCCTGCGCCGGCGATGCCCTGACCTGGGCCGGGCTGCGGGACGCCGCCGCAGCACTGGCCGCCTCCGGGGAGCCCACGGGGATCCTGCGGCGGCCCAACGGCACGGACCTCGCCGTCCGCTGGGCCGCCGGGGTCGCCGAGGAGCGGGCGTGCGCGGTCCTCGACCCGTCCTGGCCGCCCGAGCAGGCCGCGGCGGTGCTGCGCCGGTGCGCGCCGCTGCTGCCCGCCGCCCCCGCCCCGGCCCGGCTGCGCGACGGCGACCCCGCCTCGACCTTCCTGCTCGGGCTGACCTCGGGCACCACCTCGACGCCCAAGGGCTTCGCCCGCAGCCGCGGCTCCTGGCAGCGCTCCTTCGAGGCCTCGGCCGCGTGCTTCGAGCTCGGTCCGGGCGAGCGGGTGCTGGCCCCGGGGCCGCTGAGCACGAGCCTGAACCTCTACGCGCTCTCCGAGTGCCTGTGGGCCGGGGCCGCCTTCACCACGCTGCCGCGCTTCGACGTCGCCGCCGCCCACGCCCTGGTCGCCGGCGGCGGGACGACCCGCCTGGTCGTCGTGCCCACGATGCTGCGGGTGCTCGCCGAGCGCGGCCTCGCCGTGGGCGCCGGCGCCCGCGGGCTCACCGCGATCGTGTGCGCCGGCCAGCCCCTGGACCCCGCCACCCTCGCCGCGGCCCGCCGGTGGGCCCCGGACGCCGTGATCTGGGAGTACTACGGCGCCGCCGAGCTCGGCTTCGTCGCCGCCCGCCGCCACGACCCCGGCGAGCCCCTCGAGCCCGGGGACACGAGCGTGGGCGCGGCCTTCCCCGGCGTCGAGCTCGCCGTGCTCGACGACACCGGCCGGCCCGTGCCCGAGGGCCGGCCCGGCACGATCGGCGTCCGCTCCCCGTTCGTCTGCGACGGCTACCTGTGGGGCGACGACGGCCTGGCCCTGGCCCGCCTCGGCGGGACGACCACCGTGGGCGACCGAGGGTTCCTCCGCGGCGGCCGGCTGCACGTGCTCGGCCGGGCCGCGGAGATGATCGTCACCGGCGGGCACAACGTCTACCCGCACGAGGTCGAGGCCGCCCTGACGGCCGTGCCGGGGGTCGCCGCCGCCGTCGTCGTCGGCCTCCCCGACGGCGCCCGGGGCCAGCGCGTGGTCGCCGGGATCCTGCCCGCCCCCGACGACGACGGGGCCCGCCTCGACCGCACCCGCCTGCACGCCGGGCTCGCCGGGCGGCTGGCCCCGGCGAAGCTCCCCCACCGCTACGTCCGGCTCACCGAGCTGCCCCTGACGGCCGGCGGCAAGGTCAGCCGCCGGCTCCTGCGCGAGCGCATCCTGGAGGAAGACCCCCGTGCCCGTCCCCTCGGCTGAGCCCGGCGCGCCCCTGCTCCTCCTCGGCCGCCGCACCCCGCTGACCCGGGCGGGGACCGCGCTCGCGCACGTGCCCGTCCACCGGCTCCTGGCCCCGGTGCTGCGCGCGCTGCTCGAGGAGACCGGCCTGGCCCCGGAGCAGGTCGCGGACATCGTGGTGGGCAACGCCGTGGGCGCCGGCGGCAACCCCGCCCGGCTCGCCGCCCTCGAGGCCGGGCTGCCGCAGTCCGTGCCCGGCCTCACCGTGGACCGGCAGTGCGGGTCCGGCCTCGACGCGGTCGTGCTCGCCTGCCGCCTGGCCCGCGCCGGGGCCGGGCGGGCGTTCCTCGCCGGCGGCGCCGAGAGCATCAGCACCGCGCCCCTGCGCGGACGGCGCCGGGAGGACGGCGGCGTCGAGTTCTACCGCCGCGCGCAGTTCGCCCCGGAGCACCTGGGCGACCCGGACATGGGCGAGGCTGCCGAGACGGTCGCCCGCGAGCACGGCATCGGCCGGGAGCGCCAGGACGCCTTCGCCCTGCGCAGCCACCGGCGGGCGCTGGCCGCCGCGGCCGCCGGGGCGTTCGCCGCCGAGCTCGTGCCGGTGCGCACCCCGGGCGGGACCGTTGCCGCCGACAACGGCCCCCGCCCGCGCCTGGACGCGGCGCTGCTGGCCCGCTTCCCGCCCGTCTTCGCCGTCGGCGGCGCCGTGACCGCCGGCAACTCGTGCGGGGACGCCGACGGCGCGGCCGCCGTCCTCGTCGCCGACCCGGCCACCGCCCGCGAGCTGGGCACGGCCACGGCGCTGGCCTTCCGCGGGGCCGCCACGGTGGGGGTCGATCCGGCCCGGCTGGGCCTGGGCGCCGCCGTGGCCGCCCGGCGACTGCTCGCCGAGCAGGCCGTGCCCGTCGCGGCGCTGGCCGCGGCCGAGTTCAACGAGGCCTTCGCCGGACAGGTGCTGGCCTGCACCGACCTGCTCGGCCTCGACGAGGAGGTGCTCAACGCCGAGGGCGGGGCCCTGGCCCTCGGCCACGCCTACGGCGCCTCCGGGGCGGTGTCGGTGGTGCGGCTGCTCGCCCGCGCCCGGGAGCTGCCCGAGGGCAGCCTGCTGCTGGCGATGATCAGCTCCGCCGGGGGCATCGGCACGGCGGCCCTGTTCGAGAAGGCCGCCCTCTGACCGCGGGCACCTGACGGGGCGGGGCGCCGGGACGATCGGTCCGTCCCGGCGCACCGCTCCCGTGGCGGGGGCTCACCGGGGGTGGTGGGACTCCTCGAGACCGTAGACCGGGGTGGGCACGCCCTCCATGCGGGCCTTCAGCTGCAGGGCCAGGTACTTGGAGTAGTGCCGGCTCTGGTGGAGGTTCCCGCCGTGGATCCAGAGGTTCTCCACGTTGGTGGGCTTCCACATGTTCCGCAGCTCACCCTCCCACGGGCCGGGGTCACGGGTCGTGTCGGAGCCGTAGCCCCAGCACTTGCCGACCCGGTCCGCGACCTCGGGGGAGATCAGGTCGGCGAGCCACTCGTTCATGGACCCGTAGCCGGTGGCGTGGACGACGAGGTCGGCCGGCAGCTCGGTCCCGTCGGCGAGGACCACCGCATCCTCCGTGAGGTGGTCGACCTGCCCGGTGGCCAGCCGGACCCGGCCGTCGATGATCAGCTGGGAGGCGCCCACGTCGATGTAGTACCCGGAGCCGCGGCGCAGGTACTTCAGGAACAGCCCGGAGCCGTCCTCGCCGAAGTCGAGGTCGAAGCCGGCCGCCTCGAGCGCCTCGTAGAACTCCTTGTCCCGCTCGGCCATCGCGTCGAACGCCGGCCGCTGGACCTCCGGCAGGACCCGGTAGGGCCAGGAGGCGAAGAGCATGTCCGCCTGCTCCGTGGTGATGCCCGCCTCGAGGGCCTCCTCCGAGTAGAGGGGCTTGAGGACGAGGTCCATAAGGGACTCGCTGCGGGAGATGTGGGTCGAGGAGCGCTGGACCATGGTCACCTCCGCCCCGTGCTCCCACAGGTCGGCGCAGATGTCGTGGGCGGAGTTGTTGGAGCCGATGACCACGGCCCGCTTGCCCGCCCAGTCGTCGCCGCCGGCGTGGGCGGAGGAGTGGTGCTGGGCGCCGCGGAAGGTCTCGGCGCCGGGGAAGTCGGGGATCCGCGGGTAGCCGGAGACGCCCAGGGCGAAGACGAGCTGGGTCGGGTGCAGCACGAGCTCCTCGCCGTCGCGGTCCACGACGACCGTCCACGTCCCGGACGCCTCGTCCCACTGCGCCGACCGGCACTCCGTCCTCGACCAGTAGTTCAGCTCCATGATGTCGGCGTAGTGCATCAGCCAGTCGGCCACCTTGTCCTTGGCGGGGAACACCGGCCAGTCGTCCGGGAACGGCAGGTAGGGCATGTGGTCGTACCAGACGGGGTCGTGCAGGTGCAGGGACTTGTAGCGGTTGCGCCAGGCGTCGCCGGCCTTCTCGTGCTTGTCCACCACGATCGTGGGGATGCCCAGCCGCCCCAGCCGGGCGGCGAGGCCGATCCCGCCCTGGCCGCCGCCGACGACGAGGCAGTACGGCTGCTCGTCGCGGCCCAGGGACTCCTCCCGGGCCCGGCGCCGCTCCAGCCAGGTGGTGCGCTCGCGGGTGATCTCGTGGACGACGCCGCGGTCCCGGCGCGGGCCCTTCCGCTCCTCGAACCCGCGCAGGTCCTGCAGCGTGGTGAGCAGGGTCCACGCCTTCCCGTCGCGCAGGCGCAGATGGCCCCACCCGGCGCCTGCGGCGGTCGCGAAGCGCAGCCAGCACTCCGTGACGCCGTCCGCCGTCGTCGGCTCCCCCTCGACCTCCCAGCCGGCGGGCCGCACGTGGGGCAGGGTCTCGGCGAGCATGCGGCGGATCTGCTCGCGGCCCTCGAGGGTCTTGAGGTTCCAGGTGAACGCCAGGAAGTCGCGCCAGAAGCCGCCCTCCTCGAACAGCTCGGCCGCGGCCCCCGCGTCCTCGGCGGCGAGGGCGTCCTGCAGGGCGGCCAGCCAGGTGCGGGCGGTGTCCGTGCCGGCCGCCACGCCAGTCTCGTCGATCTGGGTCATCGTTCCTCCTCGGTGTACGCCGGGGCCCCGGTGGCATAGGGTCCGGTGTGATGCGTGTCACCACTGTGGGGCCGCGGGGGTTTCCCCGGCGTTGCATCGGGGCCGCGGCACGATCACCGGGCGCGGAGGACGGAGGAGCGCTGTGCACAGCCGAGGATCGACGGAGGCGCCGGAGCGGGTGCGCTCGGCCTGGGAGCGGTGCACCGCCCGCGGGCTGTCCCGGGACCTGGACGGCCCGCGCGAGGTGCTCCCGGACCGGACGGTCGAGGAGCTGCGGGCGGCCTCCCCGCTGCGGGCGCACGTCGAGACGGTCGCCGACCTGCTCGGCGTGGCCCGCGATCCGTCCGAGCCCCGGGTCGCGGTCCTGACGGCCCCCGACGGCACGGTGCTGTGGCGCCGCGGGGGCCGCGCGCCGCTGGGCCGGGCCGACGGGCTCGGCTTCGTGGAGGGCGCCGGCTGGGACGAGCACGGGGTGGGCACCAACGCGATCGCCCAGGCGCTGCGCAGCGGGACCGCGGAGGAGCTGCGCGGGACCGAGCACTTCGCCCGCGCCCACAGCGCGTGGGACTGCACCTCCGCGCCGGTGCGCGACCCGCACGGCGGCGAGGTGCTCGGGGTGCTCGACCTCTCGGGCCCGCGCGGCAGCGCCACGCAGGACACCCGGGGCCTGGTCCGCTCGGCCGCCCGCGTCGTGGAGACCCTGCTCGCCGCCCAGGCCCCGGCGCGCCCCCGCCCCGCGGGCCCCGGTGCGGTCCCGTCCCTGGAGCTGCGCCTGCTCGCCGAACCGGCCACGGCCCGGGTGGGCGGCGGGGACGAGCTCCCGTTGCCGACGCGCTCGGCGGAGATCCTCGCGCTGCTGAGCCTGCGCGAGCGCGGGTGGAGCGCCGAGGAGATGGCCTACGCCCTCTACGGGGAGCAGGGCACCCCGGGCACCGTCCGCACCGAGATCCACCGGGTCCGCCGCCGGCTCGGGGCGGTGCTCACCACCGGCCCCTACCGCTTCGCCGACCCGGCGGGGGTCACGAGCGACGTCGCGCGCCTGCGGGACGCCCTCGAGCACGGCGAGGTCGCCCGGGCGCTGAGCATCTACCGGCAGCCGCTGCTGCGCTCCTCGGAGCTGCTCAGCATCGAGGAGTGGCGGGCCGAGCTCGACCGGGAGACCGCCGAGGCCGTGCGCCGCAGCGGCGACCCCCGGTTCGCGGCCCGCTGGGCCCACACCGAGATGGGCCACGCCCAGGGGTGCGACTGAGCGGCGACGACGGGCGGCGCCGGACGCCGCCGCGGCGGGTCCGGCCCGCCGGTCTCGGCGGGAAGCGCTACCGCCCGAGGGTCTCGCGCGGGTAGACCCCGTAGGCGCGGCGGTAGGCGGCGGCGAATCGGCCCGGGTGGGCGAAGCCCCAGCGCAGGGCGATCTCCCGGACGGTGTCCCCCCGCGCCGGGCTGCCGGCCGCCAGGTCCGCGTGGGCGGCGGCGAGGCGGGTCCGGCGCAGGTGCTGGAGCGGGTGCAGGCCCAGCGGGTGGTTGGCGCGGAACGCCCGCACGAGCGCGGGTGTGGTGGTCCCGGTGGCCCGGGCGGCGTCCTCCACGCTGACCGGCAGGGAGGCGTGGGCGTCGAGGAACTCGACGCCCACCCGGTAGCGGCGCGCCTGGGCCTCCATGGACAGGGTGCGGCGGACCGGATCTCCCGCCAGCGGGAAGCACTCCAGCGCGGCCACCGCCAGGTGGCGGGTGAGGTCCGCCCGGACGAGCTCCGCCTCGAACGCCCCCGAGTTCACCGCCTCGCGGGCGATCCCCGACAGCCGCGTCCAGTACGTCCCCAGCCGGGCGCTCACCGGCTCGGTGGAGAGGAAGCGCACGGGCTCCTCCTCGGTGCCGTAGACCGTCCCTGCGACCTCCTGCAGCAGGCGCGGGGCCAGGTTGATGTTGGTGACCTCCACCCCGGCGCCGACGACGAGCGCCGGGTGGCCGGGGCGGAACAGCGCCGGGCCGCGCACGCCGCTGCCGGTCTCGTCGCGGGTCCGCCAGTCGTAGCGCTCGGCCCGCACGTCCGCGGCGCAGAAGACCTCGGTCTCGCCCCACGCCGAGTAGGCGCCCTCGAGGCGCAGCTGGACCACGGTGAGGCGCTCGTCGCCGTCGTGGCGGTGCCGGTAGACGAAGTCCTCGCCGACGGGCTCGAAGGAGAAGGGCACCCCGACGTCCTCGAACAGACCGCGGACGGCCTCGGAGCTGGCCACGGTGGCCTCGTGGCGCACCACCCCGCTCATCGGGCACCGCCGCCGGAGGCGATCGCCCTGGGCGCGGCGGCCCGGTCGGAAACAGGCATGGATCATCCCCTCCGCACCCGGCGCACGACCCCCGTGCGCCGCAACCGAGGTCCATCCTCGCCGGGCCGCCCCCTGCCGGACAACCCTGTGCGGCGGCTCCCGTGATAAGAACCATGATCGAGACCACCAGGAGGTTGCCATGACCGGAAGCGCTGTCCACCGTCCCGCCCGCAGGGGCCGGTGAGCCGTGGCTGCCGTCGGCCTGCTGTACGTCGGGGCGGTCCTGTTCGTCAACGGGGTGATGCTCCTGGGGCGGATCCCGCCGAAGGCGGCGGCCCCGCTGAACCTGTTCGTGGGCGCGCTGCAGGTCCTCACCCCGACGTACCTGATCATCTCCGCCGACGGCGAGACCGGACGCATCATGCTGGCCTCCGGCCTGTACTTCTTCGGCTTCACCTACCTGTGGGTGGGCATCAACGCCATCACCGGCTGGCCCGACCAGGGGCTGGGCTGGTTCTCGCTCGTGGTGGCCGTCAGCGCCGTCGGCTTCGCCGTCCACTCCTGGGTGGGTCTGGGGGACCGCGCCTTCACTGCGCTGTGGCTGATGTGGGCCGTGCTCTGGCTCGCGTTCTTCGCCCTCATGGCCCTGGACCGGCCGCACCTCGGACCGGCCGTGGGCGTACTCGCCATCGGCAATGCCGTGGTGACCACCGGGATCCCGGGCTTCGCCCGGCTCGCCGACTGGTGGCAGGACTCCACCGCGCTCGCCCTGACCATCACCGTGGCCGGGCTCGTCCTGCTGGCGGTGTGCCGCCCGCTGGGCCGGGTCCTGGCCGCTCGCACCCCGGCATCGCCCGACGCCACGGGGTAGGCGGCGCGCTGTTGCCGGTCAGCTCCCGGTCGGCAGCGAGTGCGGGCGCAGGTCCTGCATGAGCGCCACGAAGCGCTCGTCGGCGCGGGCCACATCCTCGGCGCTCCGGGCGGCGGAGACGACCGCGTGCAGGTGGGCGAACGAGGCGCCCACCAGGGCGCGGGCGACCACCCGGTCCGCCTCCCGGCCGGGGGCGCGCCGCTCCTGCCGCTGCACCAGCGCGTCGGTGAGCCGCTCCTGGAGCCGGTCGAACTGGCGCAGGTAGGCGGCCAGGAGCACGGGACTGTCACCGATGATCCGCTGCAGCCGCTGCACCCGGCCCGTCTCGAACGGGCCCATCAGCAGCGCGCGGACGGAGTGGGCGCAGACCACCGTGAGGGTCTCCCAGACGTCCTCCTCGAGCGGGCGCTCCGCGAGCAGGGTGAGCATCTGCGCGTAGGCGTGCTCGTAGGGCAGGAGCACGACCTCGTCCTTGGCGGCGAAGTAGCGGAAGAAGGTCCGCTCGGAGGTCCCGACCGCCCGGGCGATCTCCTCGACCGTGGTCCGCTCGAAGCCGTGCTCCGCGAACAGGCCGAGGGCGACCTCCGCGATCCGGTCCCGGACCGCGTCGCGCGAGACCTGGCGCAGCGATGACGTCGGATTCATGCCCCCACCCTACCGCTCGTGTCAGTGACTGACACGAGCGCTGTACACTGTCATTCCTTGCGTGCCACAGCACGTGAGCGACGCACGAGCAGGACCGAGGAACCGACATGACCGCGATCCCCGAGACCACCGAGACCGCCCCGCCCGGAGGGCGGACGAGGCGCGGGATGACCGTCATGATCGGCGTCCTGCTGGTGGCGGCCTTCGTGATGGTGCTCAACGAGACGGTGATGAGCATCGCCCTGCCCCACGTCATGGCGGACTTCTCCGTTCCGGCCTCGACGGCGCAGTGGCTCACCACGGTGTTCATGCTCACGATGGCCGTGGTCATCCCGCTGACGGGCTTCGTCCTGCAGCGCTTCGCGAGCCGGGCCGTGTTCGCCGGGGCGCTGCTGCTGTTCACTGCGGGCACCCTGCTGGCGGCCGTGGCCCCCGCCTTCGGGGTCCTGGTGGCCGCGCGGGCGCTCCAGGCGGCCGGCACCGCGGTCGTCCTGCCGCTGCTGACCACCACGATCCTCACCTTCGTCCCCGTCCAGCGCCGGGGCACCGTGTTCGGCCTCGTCTCCGTGGTGATCTCCGTGGCGCCGGCGGTCGGCCCGACCCTGTCGGGGGTGATCCTCTCGGCCTTCGGGTGGCGGGCGGTGTTCCTCGCCGTCCTGCCCGTCGCCGTGCTCGCGCTCGTCCTCGGACTCGTGCTGGTGCGCGACATCGGCACCCCGCGCCCGCTGCCGCTCGACCTGCCCTCGGTGCTGCTGTCCGCGACCGCGTTCGGCGCGCTGATCTTCGGGCTCTCGAGCATCGGCGAGTCCACCGAGGGCCACGCCCTGCTGCCCCCGGCCCTGCCGGTCGCGGTCGGCGCCGCGGCGCTGGTCCTGTTCGTGCGGCGCCAGCTGCGCCTGCAGCGCGAGGACCGGGCGCTGCTGGACCTGCGGCCCTTCGCCCTGCGCCCGTTCTCGATCGGCGTGGTCGTCCTGCTCATCGCCATGGCCTCGCTGTTCGGCGCACTGATCCTGCTGCCGCTCTACCTGCAGAACGTCCGCGGTCTCTCCGCGCTCGAGACCGGCCTCGCCGTGCTGCCCGGGGGCGTGCTCATGGGCGTGGTCGCCCCGTTCGTCGGCCGCCTCTACGACCGCGTCGGCCCCCGCCCGCTGGCGGTCCCCGGGGCCGTGGTGCTCGCGGCAGCGCTGTTCCTCATGGCCTTCCTCTTCGACGAGCGCACCGGGGCGGTCACCGTCACGCTCCTGCACATGCTCCTGACCCTCGGGCTCGGCTTCCTCATGACCCCGCTGATGACCTCCGCGCTCGGGTCCCTCCCCCAGCACCTCTACTCCCACGGCAGCGCCATCATGAACACCCTCCAGCAGCTCGCCGGGGCGGTCGGCACGGCGCTGTTCGTCACCCTCATGGCCCTCGGCACGGCCGGCGCCGCCGCCGCGGGCGCCCCGGAGACCGCCGCTCAGGCGGCGGGCATCCAGCAGGCCTTCCTCGTGGGCGCCGGCGTGGCGGTCGTCGCGGTGATCGCCGCGTGCTTCGTCCGCGGGCCCGAGACCCGGGCGGCTCAGGCGGCGAGCGGCGGGGACACGGCCTAGACCCGCACGAGCCGCAGGGCCACGGCGAGCGCCGCGAGGGTCTCGCCGTCGGCGAGGTCCCAGCCGGTGATCGACCGGATCCGCTGGAGGCGCCCGGTGAGGGTGTTGCGGTGCACGCCCAGGGCCGCGGCGGCCGGCCCGCGCTGACCGCCGCACCCGACGACGGCCTCGAGGGTGCGCAGCAGCACCCCGGAGGGGTCCTCCCGGCGGAGGCGGTCGAGCAGGTCGGCGGCGAGGTCCCGGGCCCCGATGGGCGCGGAGCGGGCGACGAGCTCCAGCAGCGTCTGCTCGCCCGGGCGCGTCATGGCCCCGCCGGCCCGGGCCTCGGCGAGGGCCACCGGCAGGGAGGTGCGCAGGTCCCCCGGCACGGCGGCCACCGGGGTCATGGCACCCCCGATCCGGTGCTCGCCGGCGAGGCCGCGGAGGCGCTCGAACAGGGCGTCCAGGCGCGCCGGCCTCGCCACGGACGCGCCCTGGACCACGAGGACCTGCACGCCGCCGGCCTCGGCCTGCCGGACGGCGAGGCCCTCGGCCTCGAGGACGCTGCGGATCCGCCACAGCTGGAAGTGCCGGACCCGCCGGGTCCCGGGGGCGGCCGGGGTGCCGGCGTGCGCCCCGGTCTCGCCCAGGTCCAGGCACAGGGCCACGGCCGGGCGCGCCGGGTGCAGCCCGGCGGCCTCCACGGCCTCCTCCACGGCCCGGGCCGTGGCGCCCGGGGCGAGCAGCGCGTCCACGAACGGCTGCGCCGCCCCGGGGGCGGCCGTCCCGCCCAGGGACTGGGCGACGTGCATCGCGACGATCGCCGCGGCCGGCCCGGCGACGTCCCGCCCGACCGCGGCCGGGACCACCAGGGAGCACTGCCCGGCGAGGTCGCCGGGCAGCGGCAGACGGCGCGCCGTCGTCGTGCTCCCGTCCCCCACCTGCCGGCCGCGGGAGGCGAAGAGCACCGCCCCCGCCGGGTCCGTCAGGGCCACGGGACCGCCGGCGGCGTCCTCGAGGTGGTCGAGCAGGACCGTGACGTCCACCCCCTCGGCGGCGAGCCGGGCGCAGGAGTCGGCGAGGTCCCAGGCGCGCTGGGCGGTGCGGAATCGCTCGGTGGCCAGCGCCGACTCGACGTGGCGCATGAGCAGCAGGGTGGGCACGTCCGCCATCAGCTCGAGCACGGGGACGTCGTGGGCCCCGGCCGCCTCGACGAGCCCGGCGGGCACCGCGCCGTGGGCGTCGCCGGTGCTGAAGACGATCCCGGAGACCGGCACCCGCGCCAGCCGCTCGGCGTAGGCGTCCCAGGTCCGCAGGTCCTGGAAGTTCAGTCCCATGCCGGTGGTGAGCACCAGGGCGTTGGTCGTGAGGTAGGCCGAGGGGTCCAGCAGCTCGGTGGGCGCGCACCACGAGACGGGCCGGGCCAGGCGCTGCGTGGCGGTCGGGGTGTGCAGCACCAGGTGCAGGACCGGGTCGGCCAGCAGGTCGGTCAGGTCCACGGGGTTCCTGCGGGGCAGTGCGTCATGCACAGGAATTTACGCCGGACCGGGCGCCGTGCCCATTCCGCCGGGCGGGCCCGCTTCCTACGCTGTGACCATGACCACAGCATCGAGCCGTCCCACCGTGAACTCGGACATGGGCGAGGGCATCGGCCTGCACCGCTTCGGCAACGACCCGGAGCTGATGGAGGTGGTCGACCTCGCCAACGTGGCCTGCGGCTTCCACGCCGGGGACCCGGACATCATGTCCGCCACCGTCGCCGCGGCCGCGGCCCGCGGCGTGCGCATCGGCGCCCACCCCTCCCTGCCCGACCAGTGGGGCTTCGGCCGCCGGGCCATGGTCCTGACCCCGGAGGAGGTCGAGTCCCTGGTCCGCTACCAGGTCGGGGCGCTCACCGGGTTCCTCCTCCAGCACGGCGCACCGCTGCACCACCTCAAGCCGCACGGCTCCCTCTACGGCATGGTCGCCCGCGACCCCGCGCTGATGGAGTCGGTGGCCAAGGTCGCCGCCGACCACGGCGTGGCCGTGCTCGGGCTGGCCGGCACCGCCCACGAGTCCGTCTGCGCCGAGCGCGGGGTCCCCTTCGTGGCCGAGCTCTACGTGGACCTGGACTACGACGCCGAGGGCGGGCTGATCATCCAGCGCACCCCGCACGCCACCGACCCCCGGGCCGCCGCCGAGCGCGTCACCCGGGCCCTGACCACCGGGCGGATCGCCGCCGTGGACGGCACGGAGCTGCCGGTGCGCTTCGACTCCGTGTGCGTGCACTCCGACGCCCCCGGCGCCCCGGCCGTGGCCCGCGCCGTGCGCGAGGCCCTCGACGCCCACGCGGCCGGCTGACCCGGCCCGCCCACCCGACCGAGCACCACGAGCACGAACCGCCGAAAGGACCCACCATGGCCGAGATCCAGTCCCCGCTGCCGGGCGTCTTCTACCGCAAGCCCGGCCCCGACAAGGACCCCTACGTCCAGGAGGGCGAGCGCGTCGAGGCCGGCCAGGTCATCGGCATGGTCGAGATCATGAAGCAGTTCACCGAGGTCCACTCGGACGTCGCCGGCACCCTCGAGAGCTTCTCGGTCGAGGACGCGGCCATGGTGAACCCCGGGGACGTCATCGCCGTCGTCGCCGAGGGCTGAGCCGTGGCGATCTCCACCCTGCTGGTCGCCAACCGCGGCGAGATCGCGGTGCGCATCCTGCGCTCCGCCCGGGACATGGGCATCCGCACGGTGCTCGCCGTCAGCGAGATCGACCGGGACTCGATGGCGGCCGGGCTCGCCGACGAGGTCGCCGTCGTCGGCCCCGCCCCCGCCCAGGCCTCCTACCTCAACGCCGAGGCGATCGTGCTCGCCGGCAAGGAGGCCGGCTGTGACGCGGTGCACCCCGGCTACGGGTTCCTCTCCGAGAACGCCGCCTTCGCCCGCCGCGTCCAGGAGTCCGGGATGACGTGGGTGGGCCCCGACCCCGACGTCATCGACCTCATGGGCCACAAGACCCGCGCACTGGAGGCGGCCGTGGCCGCCGACGTACCGGTCCTGCCCGGCTCCAACGGTCCCCTGACGGACGACGACGACGCCGTGCTCGCCCTGGGCCGGGAGGTCGGCTACCCGCTGGTCATCAAGGCCTCGGCCGGGGGCGGCGGGCGCGGCATCCGCCTGGTCCGGGCCGAGGAGGACCTGCTGAAGACCGTCGACGTCGCCCGCGCGGAGGCCTCCGCGAGCTTCGGGGACCCCACCGTCTACCTGGAGCGCTTCGTCGAGCACGCCCGGCACGTGGAGGTCCAGGTCCTCGGCGACGGCGAGACCTTCCTGCACCTGGGCGACCGCGACTGCTCCCTGCAGCGGCGCTCCCAGAAGATCGTCGAGGAGGCGCCGGCCCCTGAGCTGCCCGACCACGTCCGCGAGCGCATCCGCGCCTCGGCCGTGAACCTGGCCCGGCTGGCGAAGTACACGGGCGTGGGCACGGTCGAGTACCTCTACGACCCCGTCCGCCACGAGGCCGCCTTCATCGAGATGAACACCCGCCTGCAGGTGGAGCACCCGGTCACGGAGTTCGTCACCGGGGTGGACCTCGTCGCCGAGCAGCTGCGGATCGCCGCCACCGGGCGCACGCGGCTGCGGCAGGAGGACATCTCCTTCGACGGCCACGCCATCGAGTGCCGGATCAACGCCGAGGACCCGGACCGCAACTTCCTGCCCAGCCCGGGCAGGCTCACCCGCCTGGACTGGCCGGAGGGCGAGGACTACCGGGTGGACGCCGGGGTGCGCGAGGGCGACACCGTCGCCCCCTTCTACGACTCGTTGCTGGCCAAGCTGATCGTGCACGGCCACGACCGGCAGGAGGCCGTGCGGCGGATGAGCGATGGCCTGGCCGCCACGCACATCGAGGGCATCAAGACCACGGTGCCCCTGCTGGCGCGGCTCGTGACGGACCCGCGGTTCGAGGCCGTGGAGCACTGGACCACCTACATCGAGACCGAGATGCCGAGCCCGGGGGGCGCACGATGACCGAGCAGTCGACCGAGATCCTCTACCTGCCCAACGCCCGCTACACGTGGGGCGGGGACGAGTTCCTGTTCGTGGAGTTCGACGAGGCCATGAACCTCACCGCCAACTACCTGGCCACCACGGTCGCCCACGGCCTGGAGCAGCTGGACCTGGCCGGCGTCGTCGACGTCTGCCCCGCCAACGCGTCCCTGCTGGTGCGCTTCGACCCCGACGTCCTCGAGGGCGAGGAGCTCAGGCGCCGCGTCCAGGAGCTCGAGGCCCAGGCCCGGACCGCCACCCAGCACACCGTGGAGACCCGCATCGTCGAGGTCCCCGTCTGGTACCAGGATCCCTACACCGCCGAGGTCGTCCAGCGCTTCCGCGAGGGCTACCACCAGGACCCCTCCGGCACGGACCTGGACTACGCCGCGAAGGTCAACGGCCTCGAGGACGCCGCCGAGTTCATCCGCCGCCACCACGAGTCCCCGTGGCTGGTGTCGATGGTCGGGTTCGTGGCCGGACTGCCGTTCATGTACCAGCTCGTCCCGCGCGCCCGGCAGCTGGAGGTGCCCAAGTACCTCAGCCCCCGCACGGACACGCCCCCGCTGACCGTGGGCCACGGCGGGTGCTTCGCCTGCATCTACTCGGTGCGCGGTGCCGGCGGCTACCAGATGTTCGGGGTCGCGGCCGCCCCGATCTACGACCCCGGCCAGGAGCTGCCCGACTTCGAGGACTTCCTCATCCTCTTCCGCCCCGGCGACCTCGTGAAGTTCCGCCCCGTGGACGAGGCCGAGTACCGGGCCGTCCAGGAGCGGGTCGAGGCCGGCACCTGGCGGTACAAGCAGGCGCCCGTGACCTTCGACGTCGAGGCCGCGCTCGCCGATCCCGACACCTACAACCGCACCCTGCTGGAGGCCCTCGATGGCGCTGAGAACTGAGCAGCCCGGGCTGCTGACCACCGTCCAGGACCAGGGGCGGATCGGGTACTACAACGTCGGCATCCCGCAGGGCGGGGCGATGGACCAGGAGTCCGCGCAGGCCGCCAACAAGCTGGTGGGCAACACCGCGGCCGAGGCCGTGCTGGAGTGCACCTACATGGGCCCGGCCTTCACGGTCGACGCCCCCACCACGATCGCGGTCGCCGGCGCGCAGGTGCCCGTGCTCGTCAACGGGCAGGAGCAGCCCCCGTGGACGCGCCTCGAGCTGGCCGAGGGCGACGCCGTCACGTTCGGCGTGGTCCGGGGCGGGGCCCGGTTCTACCTGGCCGTGCGCGGGGGCGTCGACGTGCCCGAGGTCCTCGGCTCGCGCTCGACCTACGCGATCGGCCGGCTCGGCGGGATGGGCGGACGCAAGCTCGAGGCCGGCGACGTCGTCCCCGTGGGCCGCCCCACCGGGGAGCTGCCCGCCGTCGCCGAGCTGCCGGAGTCCCTGCGCCCGGCCCTGGGCGGAGCCCAGGAGCTGCGCATCGTGTGGGGGCTCTACGACCACCTGCTCACCGAGGAGGGCCGCCGCCGGCTCGTCGAGGAGGAGTGGCGGCTCACCCCGGTGGCCGACCGCATGGGCCTGCGCTACGAGGGCCCCGGCGTGGAGTGGATCCGGCGGGAGCAGCCCTTCGGCGCCGGCTCCGACCCGTCGAACATCGTCGACGCCGGCTACGCCGTGGGCTCGATCCAGGTCCCCGGCGGCACCCAGCCGATCGTGCTGCACCGCGACGCCGTCTCCGGCGGCGGCTACGCCATGGTCGGCACCGTGATCTCCGCGGACATGGACCTGCTGGCCCGCGCCACCCCCGGGACCGTCACCCGGTTCCGTGCCGTGCCGATGGAGGAGGCCCTGCGGGCCCGCCGGGAGCGAGCGGCACGGCTGCAGGAGATCTGGGCGCTCTGACCGGCCCGCGCACGACCGACCACCCGCACACCACGGCCGCCCCCGCCCCGGGGGCGGCCCGAGCACGAGGGGAACCATGAGCCTGAGCTGGAACATCGAGGAAGCCACGATCGCGTCCGTCCACGCGGCCTACCGGGAGGGACGGGCGACCGTCCGCGAGGTCGTCCAGGCCTACCTCGACCGGATCGAGGCCCTGGACGCCGCCGGCCCGGGGCTGAACTCCGTGGTGACGGTCTCGGCGACCGCCCTCGAGGAGGCCGACGCCCTGGACCTGAAGTACGCCGCCCGCGGGGAGCTCTCGGGCCCGCTGCACGGCGTGCCCGTCCTCGTGAAGGACCAGGTCGCCACCGGCGGGCTGCGGACCACCTACGGCAACCGCTGCACCGCCGAGCACGTCCCGGTCGAGGACGCCCCCGCGATCGCCCGGCTGCGGGCGGCGGGCGCCGTGATCCTGGGCAAGACGACCATGCCGGACTTCGCCACCTCGTGGTTCTCGACGTCCTCCGTCTCCGGGGTGACGAAGAACCCCTACGCGCTCTCCCGCGACCCCGGCGGCTCCAGCAGCGGCACGGGGGCGGCGATCGCCGCGAACCTGGCGCTCGTGGGCATCGGCGAGGACACCGGCGGCTCCATCCGCCTGCCCGCCTCCTTCTGCAGCCTCGTGGGGGTGCGCGTGACCCCCGGGCTGATCAGCCGGCAGGGCATGTCCCCGCTGGTCGTCCCCCAGGACACGGCGGGGCCGATGACCCGGACCGTGGCCGACGCCGCGGCGGTGCTCGACGTGCTCGTCGGCTTCGACCCGGGCGACGACTACACGGCCGCCGTGCGGCACCGGCGCGGGGCCGGGTCCTTCGCCGAGGCCGCCGCGGGCGGGTCGGTGCGGGGCCGGCGCCTCGGGGTGCTGCGCGGTGCCTTCGGCGACGACGCCGACCCGGAGGCCGCCGCCGTCAACCGCGTCGTCGAGGCCGCCCTCGAGCGGCTGGCCGCGGCCGGCGCGGAGCTGGTCGACGTCGAGGTCCCCGGCCTGATGGACTACGTGGGCTTCACGTCCCTGTACTTCACCCGCTCCCGCCAGGACATGAACGCCTTCTTCGCCGCCCACCCGGAGACGGGCATCAGCAGCGTGGACGAGGTCCGCGCCCGCGGCGACCACGACCCGCACCTGGACCTGTTCGAGGGCATCACCGACGGGCCCGAGGACCCGCGCACCGACCCGGAGTACCTGGACCGGGTGCTGGCCCGCGAGGAGTTCGTGCGCGCCGTGCAGGGCCGGTTCGTGGAGCTGGACCTGGACGCGATGGTCTTCCCCGACGTCCAGCTCGCCGCCCCCACCCACGAGGACGTGCTCGGCGGCCGGTGGACCTGCCTCACCTACCCGACCAACACGGTGATCGCCTCCCAGCTGCACTTCCCGGCGGCCACCGTGCCGGCCGGGTTCACGGACGGGGACCTGCCCGTGGGCCTGGAGATCATGACCTCCGGCTTCGAGGAGACGGACCTGCTCGCGCTCGCCCGCGGCGTCGAGGAGGTGCTGGACGCCCGGCGCGCCCCGCGGCTGGAGGCCGGCGCCGACCCGCTCACCGCGTAGCGGGCGGCGCCCGCCGCCGGGGCGGCATCCGGCACATTGCGCCGGGTGCCGCCCCCGCGGCGCGTTCTCACCGATCGCTCATCTTCGCCGGGTATGCTCCGATCCTTCCGGCGCCGGAGCTCTCCGCGCCGCACCGAACGCTCGAGGAGGAGCCACCCCGCCATGGCCACCGATTACGACGCTCCGCGCACCCGGCCCGAGGACGAGCCGGCCACCGCATCCCTGGCCGTGGTCCAGGCCCGCGGCGCGACCGCCCAGGCCCCGGCGATCGACCTGGAGGACGCCGACACCGCCGAGGGCATCGACCTGCCCGGGGCGGACCTCTCCCACGAGGAGCTGACCATCCAGGTGATCCCGGAGCAGACGGACGAGTTCACCTGCGGCTCGTGCTTCCTGGTCCGCCACCGCTCCCAGCGCGCCCGGGAGAGCAAGGGCACGGTCTACTGCATCGACTGCGAGGGCTGAGCCCCACCGGGACCGACAGCTGACGACGACGGCGCCGGTGCTGCCCCGCGAGAGGGGCGGCGCCGGCGCCGTCGTCCGTCGGGCCGTCCGCACCGGCGCGGGACCCGCACGGCACGATGACTAGCCGGTCACCTCGAAGGTGAGGGTCTCGGTGAACTCGCGTCCGTGGACGTCGGTCGCGGTGACCTCGGCGGTGTGCTCGCCCGCGGGCAGGTCCGCCGGCAGCTCCAGGCGCCACAGGTGCATCGAGCGGTCGGCGAGGCTGCCGCCGTGGACGAGCTGCTCCTGCACGGCCGCCGGGTCGGACCACTGCGCCCCCACGCGCTGAGCCTCGCCCTGCATCGGCTGGGTGCGGACGGCCTCGAGCGGCTCGCCGCCGTCCACCCGGACCTCGACCTCGGAGCCGGTGGAGCCCATCCAGAAGTTGGTGGTCAGCCAGGTGGTGCCGGCGAGGTCCTCGCGGCTGACGGTCAGCGGGTCCTCGAACGCCGGGGCGGAGCCCTTGTCCGCCACGTTGGCCTCGTACCAGTCGCGGTAGCGGGGGGTGTTCAGGCCGAGGGCCATCTGCTCGGAGGCGTCCTCGCCACGGACGGTGAAGCGCTCGGTGACCTGCGTGTTCCTGATGTCCAAGGTCAGCACGCCGGGCATCCCGCCGTCGCGCTGGACGGCCAGCGGGTAGCCCTCGGGCAGGGTGCGCCCGGAGTACCAGTCCCCGGAGATCGCTCCCGCGGTGATGTGGGTGAACGGCAAGCCGTCCACGCCGAAGACCTCGGACCAGCCCTCCATCCGGTCGCCCTCGCGCAGGTTCTCGATGCTGTGGGTGTGCCCGCCCAGGGCGACGACCTCTCGGCCCTCGAGGATCTCGTGGATCTCCTTGACCTGGTCGACCTGGTGCTTGGCGGAGCCCTGGTCGGCGTAGTCGAGCAGCGGGATGTGGGCGGCCAGCACGATCACCGTGTTCTCGGGAACCTGAGCGATGTCGTTGCGCAGCCACTCGAGCTGGCGCTCGTCCAGCGACCCGTTGTAGCCGCCGCCCTCGAGCGGGTACTCCACCGTGTTCAGGGCGACGACGTGGGCCTTGCCGGCGTCGTAGCTGTAGTACTCCGGCCCGAGCTGGGCGCGGAAGGTGTCGAAGGTGTGCTCGCTGTCGGTCGCGTCGAAGTCGAGGTCGTGGTTGCCCGGCAGGAAGCGGGCCGGGCCGTTGAGCATCCCCGACAGCTCGCGGGTCTGCGGGTAGAGGGAGAGGTCGTCGCCCACGACGTCGCCGATGAACAGCGCACCGCACCCGGCGTAGTCCTCCCGGGCGGCGAGGTCGGCGAACGCGCCGTTGCGGGCGTGCTCGACCTGCTCCTGGGTGTAGGTCTGCACGTCCCCGCCGATCACGCAGCTCTGGTCGGGGGACTGCGTGGCCTTCGACTTCGCGAGCGGGAAGTTCACGGCGTCCGGCAGCGGGCCGGTCGGCGCGATCCCGCCGTACGTCAGCTCCGGGGAGCCCTCGGGGAGGTGGTGGTAGAAGAACTGGGCCACGTTGTCCTCGTCCACCGGCACCTGCCAGCCCCGCGGCTGGGTGACGGAGACGGTCATGTTCTCGTAGGCCGGCAGCTCGTAGCGGCCCCGGGCGTCGGTGGTGACGACGTCGCGGCCGTTGGTCACCGTGACGCCGCCGATGCCGCGCTCGCCGCGGTCCTGGACGGAGTCGCGGTCGCGGTCGTCGAAGACGGTGCCGTCGAGAACCTGCTGGTCCTCGTCGGTGCCCTCGACGACGTCGACACCGCCACGGTAGGCCGTCTCGGCCCAGTCGGCGCCGCTCTTCCCGGCGGGGTCGGCGGGGGCCGCGGTGGCGGCGACGGGGGCGAGCAGGGCGGCACACAGGCCAAGGACGGCCGCGCCGGTGGTCGTGCGCAGCGGACGGACGGGGGCAGGGCGGAACAGGTGGGGGGTCGTGTTCACGGACGAGCTCCTGGTCGGCGGGAGGAGCCGGCTCCAGCGGCCGGCCGCCGCCAGGATCACGGACGCAGGTGACGTCCGGGCGGCCTGCGTCCTACGCCGGGGCGAAGCCTGATCAACGGCGGTGAAATCGGTGAATCCTGTGAATGTGGTGAGTTCCGTGACCGTGCGCCCGTCGCACGGCAGCGGCACCGCGGTCTCAGCCGGCGAGCGTCGCGAAGACGACGTAGTTGTCGTCGAACTCCCCCGTGAGCCAGTCGTAGCCGTCGCAGGTGATCAGCCGCAGCTCGGGCCCCTCGGTGTTCCCGTAGACGGCGCGGGTGTCGAACGCGTCCTTGGTGTACTGCTCGGCGCGCTCCACGGCGAACACGGCGGTGGTGCCGTCCGCCCGGTCCACCTCGATCGTGTCCCCGGGCGCGAGCTCGCGCAGGCCGGCGAAGACGCCGGGGCCGCCGCCGGTGGCATTGACGTGGCCGAGCAGGATCGCGGGCCCCCGCTCCCCCGGCGTGGGCGAGCCGTCGTACCAGGCCGCGGGCGAGCCGGGCGCCTCGGGCGGGACCTCGAGCGCGCCGTCCTCGCGCAGCCCCAGGTGCAGCAGCCCCGAGTCGGTGCCGGTCGAGGGGATCCGGACGGCGACCGGGGCCGACTCGGCCATCGGCGCCGGGACGCCGGCCGGCGTGCTCGCCGGACCGGAGGTGGGCTCGGCGGAGGCAGCGGCGGCCGGTGCGGACGACGTCGGGGCGGCGGACGGCGCCGGCCTCCCGGACGGCACGGACGCGGAGGACGACGACGCCGGAGCCGTCGCGGCCTCTCCCGTCTCCCCGGAGGAGTCCTGGGCGCAGCCGGTCAGCAGCAGGGCGGCGACCGCCGCAGCGGCGAGGAGGCCGCTGCGGCGGTCGCGGGAGATGGTCGGCACGGGCACGAACCTATCCCGTGGATCCCGGCCTGCGGGTGCTCAGGCCCGGGCGGCGCGGCGGCGGACCGCCACGGTCGCACCGGCCGCGGCGGCCAGGGTCAGGCCACCGGCGAGCGCGAGGCCCGGCACGGCGGACTCGCCCTCGGCGCCGGTGTCGGCACCGCCCACGGGCACCTGGCTCACCTGGCCGTAGCCGCTGCCGCCGTTGTTCCAGGACTCCGGCACCCAGTCGATGATCTCGTGCTGCTGCACGCCGTCGTCGGTGCCGTCGGCGTCGCAGCCGTAGCCGTCGCGGTCGGCGTCCAGATGCAGGCCGTAGGCAGGATCCCAGGACGGGATGTTGGTCCGGCCGGCGGCACGCGCCTCGGTGCAGTTGTCGAAGACGGCGCTGTCCTGGACGACGTCGTTCTGCACACCGTTGACCGGGTTCGGCGCGACCGGGCTCGACGGGATGTTGCCCGGCACACGCGAAGCGTCGTACGAGAAGTTGTCGTTCTCGCAAGCCACGCCGTCGTAGGGCTGGTCCAGGTGGTAGCCGTACCCGGGCTGCCCCTCAGGAATGTTGCCGACGCCCACCGCATAGGCATCGGCGCACCGGTCGAAGGCGAAAGGCGCGGCCGAGGCCGGCGCCATCGACAGTCCCGTGAACCCGGCGGCGGCCAGTGCGGCCAGCGCTGCTGCAGTCTTCTTCATCGTGCTTCCTCCAAGTGTGTGCGAACGTGATCCGTTGCACTTTCATCGTAGGAAGGGTGATCACGGACGGGCCGAAACCGACGGCGACACGACCCTGAGACGGCTTCGACCTGCGGAAACACGCTGGCCGTGTCGGCACGGCGCCCCGTCGTCGTCGTTCCCGGCACGGCTGCCATCCCCCGATTGGGGGACATGTCACCGATCCGCGGCCCCCTGGACCGGACGGGCGCACGACGCAGGGGCGCCCCCCGTTGCGCACCGACCCGCCACCGGGCCGGACGGGGAACGCCCCTACCCGTGCCTGCCGAGCGCGTCCGTCACCAGGGGTGCGCGCTCGGCGGACTCCCCTCCCTCCTCAGGAGGAGCTCTTCGACAGGATCAGCTGCTGGACCTGACCCGTGTCGGTGATCTCGCCGGCGTCGATCATCCGGCGGACGTCGTCGAAGTGGTGCTCCGGGACGACCGCCACCTCGGCGCCCTCCCGGTCCACCACGGTGCCGTTCTGCAGCTGGTCCCCGTCCCGCAGGTGGGCCAGGACGTCGGCGCGCACGATCCGCACCGGGGCCGCCGCCACGGCGGAAGGGTTCCGCGCGTTGCCGGCGGTCAGCTCGTTGAACAGCAGGTTCAGCACGATCGCGACGATCGCCGCGGCGCTGATGCCCGAGCCGAGGATCGTCTGGGTCCACGCCGGGAACCCGGCGTAGAACTGCGGGGCCGCCACGGGCACGAGGCCGAAGGCGAAGGCGACCGCCACGATGACGAGGTTCATGGAGTTGCGGAAGTCCACGGTCGAGAGGGTGCGCACCCCGGAGGAGGCGACGGTGCCGAAGAGCACGATCGACGCGCCGCCGAGCACGGGCGCGGGGATGGCCGCGACCACCTGCCCGATGACCGGGAACAGGCCCAGGACCACCATGATGATCCCGGCCGCGCTGACCACGAACCGGCTGCGCACGCCCGTCACGGCCACGAGCCCCACGTTGGCGGCGAAGGCCGTCTGGGTGAAGGAGTTCAGCAGCGGCGCCCCGGCCGAGGAGAGCATGTCGGCGCGCAGGCCGTTGGCCACGCGGCGGGAGTCGACCTTCGCCCCGGTGATCTCCCCGACCGCGAGGATGTCCGCGGTGGTCTCGGTCATGGTCACGAGCACCACGATGAGCATCGAGACGATCGCGGCGACCTCGAAGGTGGGGGCGCCGAAGGCCAGCGGGGTCGGGAAGGTGATCAACGCGCCCTCGCCCACCCCGGAGAAGTCGGCCATGCCCATCAGCACGGCCACGCCCGTGCCGAGGACGAAGGAGAGCAGGATCGACAGGCGGGAGATCATCCCGACGCCCACCTTGGACAGCAGCAGCACGATGAGCAGGGTGATCCCCGCGAGCAGCAGGCTGTCCGGGGCGGCCGCGCCGCCCTCCCCGCCGCCGGCCGCCCAGGAGATCGCGACGGGCAGCAGGGAGATCCCGATGACGGTGATGACGGTGCCGGTGACCACCGGCGGGAAGAAGCGGATGATCCGCGAGAACGCCCCGGCGAACAGGAACCCCACCACCGAGGAGACGAGGACGGCGCCGAAGATGGCCCGCAGGTCGCTGCCCCCGGCCAGGATGGCCAGCATCGGGGCCACGCCGGCGAAGGAGACGCCCTGCACGAGCGGCAGCTTCGAGCCGATGTACGGGGCGCCGAAGCTCTGCAGGAAGGTCGCGATCCCGCCCATGAGCAGGCAGGAGCTGATGAGCAGGGCGATCTCGTCGGCGCTGAGCCCGCCGGCCTGCCCGATGATCAGGGGCACGGCGACGATCGCGCCGTACATGGTCAGCACGTGCTGGAAGCCGTAGGCCGTCGTGCGGCCCAGCGGGAGCTTCTCGTCCTCGGGGCCGAGGGTGCGCGGCGGCGGTGCCGTCCGCCCGCGGCGGGCCGCGCGGTCTCGGGTGCGGGACGCAGAGGGGGTCGATGACATGGAAGGTGCCTCCTTCAGCGCAGGCGTCGTCGCTGCTGCGCAAGGTCCGGCGATCCACTGTTTTTCCCGGGCCCCGGCCTCGTGGCAGGTCCCGTGAAGTGTCCAGATCTGGTGGTCCCGGTGGGCGCCGACCGGGTGCGGCGGAAAGGGTCGGGGACGGCCCCGGGGAGCGGCTCACGGCCGCCGGCGGGCCCGCCCGGCTGTTCGGATGCACGCCTGGTAGATAGCCCCGTGCTGCCGGGGCCCGCCGTTGGCTGAGCCCCAATCTAGGGCCCGTCGATGTGACGCGCAACACATTCCGGAAGAGTTCTTTCACGTTCCGAGATACCCGCGCGGTCTCCCGGCACGGGTGCGGCAGAGGTCGCGGCTCCGACGCACTGCCGTCGTCCGTCACGAAAGCACACACGGCTCGCTACCGTAGGGACCGTCCCGTCCGCCCGCATCCAAGGAGTGCGATGACCTACGGCACCGTCCACGGCCGGCCCTACCGCACGCCGGAACAGAAGCTGATGAGCCGTGCCTGGCGGTGGCGGCACAGCGCGTGGCTGCTCGCCCCGCTGATGGGCTTCGGCGTCTTCTCGGCGGCCGGGTTCGTCTACATCGCCGCCCGGGCGAAGCGGCCGGCGTGGTGGCTGGCCGCCGGCGTCTACGCGGCCCTGGGCCTCACGGGCACCGTCCTGGCGGACGCGAGCGACGGCGGGTCGTTCGCCGGCGGGATCCTCGTGCTCACGTGGGGCGCGAGCATCGTCCACGGGATCGTCGTCAACCCGCAGTACCTGCGCTGGCGGGCGGCCCACGGCCCCTGGTACGCCCAGCGCGTCGAGCCGGTGCCGCAGCCGGCGGGGCCGGTGCCGCACGCGGCCCGGGCCTGGCCGGCCGGGCCGGCGGGCAGCTCGGCGTGGGAGGCCCCGCCGGCACCGGACCGGGACCGGCGGGGGCCGCTGGACCTCAACACGGCCACCGCCCAGGAGCTCTCGCGGCTGCCCGGCGTGGACCCGTGGCTGACCCACCGCATCCTCTCGGCCCGGATGGCCCACGGCCCCTTCCGGGACCTCGAGGACTTCGTCCGCTGCACCGGGCTGGTCCGGGAGCAGGCGGAGCGGATCGCCCCGCACGTGGTGGTCGACCCGCCGCCCCGGCTCGGTCCCGGTCGCTGACCGGGCCGGCCTGCGGCTCGCCGAGGATCAGGGGATCCGCCCGGGCGGAGGGGGCCACAACGATGTGCCCCCCTCTGTTGCCTCTGTTGCACCGGCGCGGGCCCGGGCCCCCGCCCGCCGGCGGAGGCCCGGCGGCGCTCACTCGGGCCAGGCGTTCTCCTGGATGATCCGCACGAAGTTCTCCCGCTGGAAGCCGGGGTCGAAGTGGGCGAGCACGTCGTCGTTCATGGTGCCGAAGGTGGTCTCGGGCCGGTCGGCCATGCCCCGGTGGAAGGCGTGCAGGATCTGGTTCTTGAAGTCCGTGCGCGGGTGGGCGGCGACGACCTCGGCGCGGTGCTCCTCGGAGATCTCGTCCAGGTCCAGGCCCAGCACGTCGGTCTCGACGCCGAGGGTCACCACGGCGACCTCCGGGGCCAGGTGCAGGGGGATCTCCGGGGTGGTGTGCAGGGCGATCGCCAGCCACACGCTGCGGGCCTCCTCCTCGGAGCGGCCGTGGTCGCGCAGGAACCCCTGGGCCGCGGCGGCGCCGTCGATCTCGAAGCGCTGGTCCGTGGTGCGGTGGGCGTCGGTGAGGCCGAGGTCGTGGAACATCGCCCCGACGTAGGCGAGCTCGGGGTCCACCTCGCGGCCGCGGGCGGCGGACTTGAGCATCCCCCACAGGAAGACGCGGCGGGAGTGGTTGAACAGGCTCTCGTCGGCCGCCCGGCGGACCAGGTCGGTGGTCTCGCGGACCAGGGGCGAATCGGGGACGGTGATGCCGGCGATCGTCTCGGGCACGGTCTCTCCTCTGCTCGGGGGCTGGATCGGCGGACCGGTGTGCGGGACCGGTCCGCTCCCACCCTCTCGCGTTCCGCCGCAGTTGCCCAGCCTCCGGGCGGGCGGCCACCTCCCGGACGCCGACGTCCCGCCCCTGCCGGGAGCGGCGGGGCCTACCGCCCGGCGGGGTCCGCCCCGGAACGCTCCGGAGCCGCGGCGGGCGGCGGCGCGTGCACCGGGGACTCCTCGTGGACCCAGGCGGCGAGGGTCCGCAGCCTGGCCTCGGACTCGGAACCGGGCTCGGTGGTGTAGACGAACAGGGTCTGGTCGGCCACCCCGGTGACGTCGAGGGCCTCGTAGCAGATGTCCAGGCGCCCGACCAGCGGGTGGTCGAGCCGCTTGATCCCGTCGCGGCGCTCGACCACGCGGTGGTCGGCCCACCAGGTGCGGAACTGCTCGCTGCGCACCGACAGCTCACCGACCAGCTGGGCCAGCAGCGGGTCGTGGGGGTGGCGCCCGGCGTCCAGGCGCAGGGTGCCGACCATGGAGGAGGCGACCTTCTCCCAGTCCACGTAGCGGGTCCGGGCCTCGGGGTCCAGGAAGGCCCAGCGGATCAGGCTGCGCTCCCGGGCCGGCCGGGCCGGGAGGTCGGCGAGCAGGAACGCCGCCAGCGGGTTCATGGCCAGCACCTCGGTGCGCCGGCCGCGGACGAACGCCGGGTGGGCGGTGAAGGACTCCAGCAGGCGGTGCAGGGAGGGCCGCACGCGCTGGACCTCCAGCGGCGCGGCCCGCTGCGGGGCCGCCACCGCACGGGCGAGGTCGAACAGGTGGCGGGTGGCCGTCTCGTCCAGCTGCAGGGCCCGGGCCAGGGCGTCCAGCACGGACTCGGAGGGACGCTTGTGCCGGCCCTGCTCCAGGC
Source organism: Kocuria sp. LUK (assembly GCF_021012935.1). Taxonomy (NCBI): domain Bacteria; kingdom Bacillati; phylum Actinomycetota; class Actinomycetes; order Micrococcales; family Micrococcaceae; genus Kocuria; species Kocuria sp. LUK. The sequence continues at coordinate 482,714 of NZ_JAJMZI010000002.1, read as the reverse complement.
GGGTGTAGTAGTCGGCGCTGACGCCGGCCAGGGCCGCGACCTCCTCGCGCCGCAGGCCGGGCACACGCCGCCGCGTCCCGCCGTCGCGATCGGGGGCGACGAGGGCGCGGCGGGCCCTGAGGAACTCGCCGAGGTCGGTACCGGGGTTCATGGTCGGGTCTCCTCTCCCTCTCCCCCATCATGCGCCCTGGCAGGGCGGTCCACCTCCGTCGATCCTGGGCATGCCATACCCAGGATCAGATGGGCACCCCCGGGTGCGCCCGCCGGCCGCCGGGCTCTGCTGTACTGGTCGCACCACCCGTCCGTCCGCGCCGTCCAGGAGTGCCCATGCCCACCGACCAGCAGACCCCGACCGCCACCCCGGCCGCACCGGTCGCGGAGAACGGGTCCTCGCCGCTGCTCGAGCGCCCCGGCACCCGCCCGGCGGGCCCGCGCCGGGTGCTGCGGGACCTCGGCCCCCAGTACGTGGCCAACGGCGTGATCGGGCTGATCTTCGCCGCCTCCGGGCCGATCGCGGTGACCCTGGCCGTGGGCGCGGCCGGCGGGCTCACCGAGGGCCAGCTCGCGTCCTGGGTCAGCGGGATCTTCCTCTCCGCGGGGGCGGCGACCCTGCTGATGTCCCTGGTCTACCGCCAGCCGCTGGGCTTCGCCTGGTCCATCCCCGGCACCGTGCTGCTGGGCCCGTCCCTGCAGCACCTGTCCTTCCCCGAGGTGGTCGGGGCGTTCTTCACCTCCGGGGTGCTCATCCTGGCCCTGGGCGCGAGCGGGGTGGTGCGCCGGGTGATGGCGGCGATCCCGATGCCCATCGTCATGGCCATGGTCGCGGCGGTGTTCCTGCGCTTCGGCACCGACATCGTGGAGTCCACCCGCACCAACCCCGTGGTGGCCGGGCCCATGGTGCTGGCCTTCCTGCTGCTGAGCGCGGTGCCCGTCCTGGGCCGGTTCCTCCCGCCGGTGCTGGGCACCCTGGTGGTGGGCATCGCCGCCGTGGCGCTCAGCGGGCAGTTCGCCCTGGACTCGGCGGACGGGCCGATCCTGGCCGCCCCCGTGTTCACCGCCCCGGAGTTCACCTGGGCCGCCCAGCTGGAGCTCGTGGTCCCGCTGGCGATCACGGTGCTCATCGTCCAGAACGGCCAGGGCGTGGCCGTGCTGCGAGCCGCCGGCCACCGCCCGCCCGTCAACGTCTCGGCCATCGTCTCCGGGGCGTTCTCGGTGCTCAACGCCGGGTTCGGGGCCGTCTCGGCGTGCGTGACCGGTCCGACCAACGCCCTGCTGACCTCCTCCGGGGAGAAGCACCGCCAGTACACCGGCGCGGTGGTCTACGGCTCGATCGCGCTGGTCTTCGCGCTGCTGGCCCCGGCCCTGACCCGGTTCATGCTCGCCACCCCGGAGGCGTTCGTGCTGGCCCTGGGCGGGATCGCGATGCTCAAGGCCCTGCAGCAGGCCTTCGTCACCGCCTTCGCCACGACCTTCACCCTCGGCTCCCTGGTGACCTTCGTCGTGACCGTCTCCGGGCTGGACCTGTTCAACATCCACGCCGCGTTCTGGGGCATCGTCATCGGCTACGCCGTCTCCCGGCTCCTCGAGCGCCGCGACCACGCCGGGGTGTAGCGCGCGGCGGTCTCAGCCCAGCGGGATCTCCAGGCAGCGCTCACCGTCGAGCCACCGGGACGCGGTGCCCAGCGCGGCGCTGCGCTCGGCCATCCGCGCCGCGATGGCCCGGGCCTCCCGGCCCGCCCGCACGGCGCGGCAGTCCTCGACGACGGTGGGGTGCAGGCGCAGGGTGCGGACCCGGCCGCCCTCGAAGTCGAGGTGGAAGAGGAACGACTGGTCGTTGCGCTCGACCGGGTGTACCGCATAGTCGTCGACGAAGTCGCCGGCGCTGTAGAGCACCGGGCGGCCGCGGTGGATCTCCACCCCGCGGAAGACGTGCGGGGAGTGCCCGACGACGACGTCCGCCCCCGCCTCGACCAGCGCGTGCGCGAAGACCCGGTGCTCCTCGGGCACGTCGTCGCCCCAGTTCGGGCCCCAGTGCACGGCGGCGACCAGGAAGCCGGTGCGGGCCCGGGTCCGGCGGACGAGACCGAGGAACTCCTGCGCCCGGGGGTCCTGCGGGTCGATCGGCAGCCACGCGATGCCGGGCGCGCCCGGGCCCGCGGCCCAGCGGCGCTCGTTGTCGGTGGCCGCCACGACGCCCACGGCCGTCCCGCCCACGTCCACGACGGCCGGTGCACTCGCGGCGACCGCGTCCGGGCCGGCGCCGGTGCGGGCGATGCCGTGGGCGTCGAGCACCGCGAGCATCTGCCCCAGCGCCCCGGCGCCGTGGTCGAGGACGTGGTTGTTCGCCAGCGTCACGACGTCGATCCCGGCCGCCTCCAGCACGGCGACGTTGCCCGGGTCGGAGCGGAAGTGGAAGGTCTTGCGCGGCCACGGCGGCCCGTCGTCGGCGAGCACGCACTCGAGGTTGACGATGCGCAGGTCCGCCTGCGCGAGCAGCGGCAGGACGTCGCCCCACGGGTAGTCGGGCGACTCCCGGCGCAGCCGCTCGTCGACCAGGCGGCCCAGCATGACGTCGCCGGCCAGCGCGATCCGCATGACCCCTCCCCTCGGGACAGCTCCATGGTGGGCCGCGGACCCTCCGGGGACAAGACCTCCGGACCGGCCGGCGGGTGCCCGTGCCGTCACACGGCGCACGGTCCTGTCCGGGCGGACCCGGCCGGAGTAGCGTGGTCGCCACGCCCCACGGGGTGCCCCACCGGGACGGTCCGGCGGACCTGTCGGGCCGACAGCGTCAGGGGACGGCCATGGACCGCAAGCAGATCGTGATCACCGCCGGCGCCGAGCTCTTCGGCGACCGGGACCCGACGGCCGTCGACCGCCACTGGGCCCCCGGCTTCCGGCAGCACTCGGCGCTCGGACCCGACGGCCCGGACGGGCTCAAGGCCGTGGTCGGTCAGCTGCCGCCCGACTTCCGGATCGACATGCTGCGGATGATCCAGGACGGGGACATGGTCGCCGTCCACTGCGTCTACCACGGCTTCGGCCCCGACCCGATGGTGGCGGTGGACGTCTTCCGCCTGGACGGGGACCGGATCGCCGAGCACTGGGACGCCCTCGAGCCCCTGCCCGCGGGGCAGGAGGGCGCCCACCGCACCGGCGGGCCCACGGAGGCCTCCGACCCGGAGCGCACCGCCGCGAACAAGGCACTGGTCACCGAGTGGGTGCACGAGCGCCTCCTCGGCGCCGACCAGGACGCCCTCGAGGAGCTGGGCCGGGGCCACTACTACGTCGAGCACCGCCCGGACCGGCGGCTGTCCCGGCGCACGCTCCACCGGGTGCTCGGCGAGGGCGACCTCGTGCTGACCCTCACCGAGGCCGACCTCGAGCCCGGCGACGGCGCACAGGGCGAGCCCGTCCCGGCCGGCTGCTACGACCTCTGGCGGGTGGCGGAGGACCGGATCGTCGAGCACTGGGAGGTCGTCCAGCCCGTGCCGGAGCGGATGCCGCACGGCAACGGCTTCTTCTGAGCCGGCGCCCGGGATCTCAGCCGGCCGCGGGCCCCTCCGGGCCCCGGCGGGCCGGCTTCGCGCCGACCGGGCCGTCGTAGGTGCGCAGCCACGCGATCAGCTCGGCGAGCCGGACCACGATGTGGTCGTGGTAGCGCCGCCCCTTCTCCTCGCTGAGCCCCGTCGAGGAGCTGAAGCTGCCGGTCGGGGCGAAGCGCCGCTGCTCCTCACCGGACCAGATGATGTCCACTCCGTCCGGGGCGGGGCCGAAGAGGTCGTCGCCCACGAACCCGCCGAAGACCTCCTGGAAGTCGACGCCCGCGTCGGTGAGCCGGTCGGTGCGCACGGACCCGGGGATGCGGTGGTGGACGTGGGAGAGCTCGAGCTCCCCGCCGTGGTGCTCGTTGACGTCCTTGAGCCCCGGCGCCGCGGAGCGGGCGAGGTGCAGCGGGTCGGCCACGGCGAAGAGCACCCCGGGCAGCTCCTCGTCGTGCAGCTGCCGCAGCGAGGTGGTCAGCGCGGGCAGGTTGGAGCCCTTGTGCCCGTTGACGAGCACGATCCGGTCGAAGCCGTGGCGGGCCAGGCTGCGGCAGACGTCGCGCACGAGCAGCGACAGCGTCGAGGCCTGGATGCTGAGGGTGCCGGGGAAGGCCCCGTGGTGGCTGGAGTCGCCGAACCAGATCGGGGGCGTGCACAGCACGCCGGTGCGCCGGGCCAGGTCCTCGGCCAGGGTGATCGCCACGTAGGCGTCGACGCCCAGCACCCCGGCGGGGCCGTGCTGCTCGGTGCTGCCCACGGGGACGACGGCGATGCGCTCGTGCTCCAGGTACCCGGCCACCTCCTCCCACGTGAGGTCCTGCATCCACACGGACGGCAGCGCCTCGGCGGCCCCGGGCACGGTGGTCTCGGTCGGGTCGGTCACGGTTCCTCCTCGAGTGGTGGCCTCCGGGTCCGTCGTGGCACCGGGCGGCCGCGGTCGTCGTGGGCAGCACGGGCCGGGGCCCGCGCTCAACCCCAGAGCCCGGCCAGGTCGGTGAGCTGGTAGGCCGCCAGGCCGGTGACGACGAGGCAGATGAGCGCCCCCAGCACGTTGGCCACCGGGCCGTTGCGGTACCGGCCCATCAGCCGGGAGCTGTTCATGACGATCATCAGGAAGATCGCGATGATCGGCAGGAGCAGGCCGTTGGCGGCCTGGGCGACGACGATGATCTGCACGGGGTTGAAGCCGGTCAGGGCGATGACGCCGCCGACGACGAGCACGCTGATCCAGACGATCCGCGCCGGGGTGCTGCGCAGGTCGGTGCTGCGCCCGATCGTGCCGCTGATGGCGTAGGCCGCGCCCAGCGGGCCGGCGACCGCGGAGGTGAACCCGGCGGCGAACAGCCCCACGGCGAAGACCCAGGGGGCGGCCGGGCCGAGCAGCGGCTCGAGGGCGCGGGTGAGGTCCTGGCCGGTCTCGGCGGTCATCCCCCGCAGGAACATCGCGCCGAAGGCGGTGGCCATGACGACGAGGGTGATCAGGCCGCCGACCGAGATCGAGACGACCGTGTCCGTGCGCGACTGGCGCATCGCCAGGTCCGGGTCGACGTCCCGGCCCCACTTCTCCTGCACGAGGCTGGACTGGAGGAAGAGGTTGTAGGGCACCACGGTGGTGCCGATGAGCGCGATGGTGGTGAGCAGGGCGCCGGCGGGCACGGTCGGCACGAACATCCCGCGCAGCATCTCCCCGATCGGCGGGCGGACCACGATCGCCGTGACGAGGAAGATCAGCCCGAGGATCACCACCATCGCCGTGAGCACGACCTCGATGGCCCTGTAGCTGCCGGTCCACAGCAGCGCGCCGATGAGCAGCAGGATCCCCACCACGACGACGCGCACGTCCAGTCCGGTGACCGTGGTCAGGGCCAGGGCCGTGCCCGTGGTGTCGCCGCCGGCGTAGCTGGCCCCGCCGATGCCGATGGCCGCGACGACGAGCACGACCATGACGGCACGGGCGGCCGTCGACTCGAAGACGACCCGCAGGGCCTCGCCCAGGCTCAGCCGCGTGGCCAGGCCCAGGCGTCCGGTCATCTCCTGCAGGACGATCGTCGCGAGGATCGAGAAGACCACGGCCCACGCGAGGGTGAAGCCGTAGGAGGCGCCGGTGACGATCGACGTGGTGATGGTGCCGGGGCCGATGAACGACGCGGCGATGATCAGGCCCGGCCCGAACGGCAGGCGCCGGCGGCGGCCGGTCGTCTCCCGGCCGCGGTCGGGGCCGGCGGTTCCCGGCGGGACGGTGGAAACCTCTGGGCGTCTGCTCTCGGGCACGGCCCGCTCCTTCGGTGGACGACGAGTTGTGATCCCACACACTAGGGATGGTTGAACCATTTGACCACCCCCGGGAACGGCAATCGACACAGAATCCGCAGAATTTACCCGGCATTCACACGCTTCCCGCCACTGGAGCGGACTTCCCAGAACACCTGGAGACAGAAATGGTTGAACACTGGTAGCGTCGGAGGGTGACCACCACCGACGACACCGCGAGCGCCTCCGGGCGGGTCCGGGACGCGCTGCGGACCCAGATCCTGCGCGGTGAGCTGCCGCCCGGGGCGCGGCTGATGGACCGCGCGCTGGCGCCGCGGCACGGGGTCTCGCGCAACAGCGTCCGGGAGGCCCTGCGGCTGCTGGAGAGCGACGGGCTGGTCGTCCACGCCCGCAACACCGGCAGCTCCGTGCGGGTGCTGACGGCCGCGGACGTCGCCGACATCTACGCCGCCCGGCGGGTCCTGGAGGTCGGCGGGGTGCAGGCGAGCTCCCGCGCGACCGACCGCGACCTCGCCGAGGTGGACCGGGCCGCCACGGCCGGGCTCCACGAGCGGACCCTCGAGGACTGGCGCGGCGCCGGCACCGCCAGCCTCGTCTTCCACGCCGCGCTCGTGGGCCTGGCCGGCTCGGCCCGGCTCAACGCGTTCTTCACCGACCTCGCCGCGCAGCTGCGCCTGGCCTTCGCCGTGATGCCGGACGAGGCCGCGTTCCAGGCGCAGTGGATGGAGCGCGACCGCACGATCGCCGACCTGCTACTGTCCGGTCGCCGCGACGCGGCGGAGATCGAGCTGCTGGCCTACCTCGCCGACTCGGAGGCCGCCGTGGTGGACGCGGTGCGGGCGGCGCAGCGCTCCGCCGTCGTGCCCCGATGACCCCGACCACCCGTTCCGTCCCCGAAGGAGTTCCCGTGACCCAGCCCGATGCCCGTCTCACCGAGGCCGCCTACCAGGGCGCCGCCCTGCAGGTCGACCAGGAGTTCTACGGGCGCATCGGCGCCGCGACGGAGCGGCGCACCGTCGTCGAGGAGCTGAGGGTCCCCATCCGCTCCGGTCGCGCGTGGGAGGTGCCGGCCGGGCACGTCTGCCGGATCTCCACGGTCGAGGGCCCGCAGGTCGGGGACCTGAACCTGTGGAACCGGCACAACCCGCGGGAGCGGTTCTGGGCGGCGCGCACCCGCCAGCTCCAGGCCGCCCACGTCACGACCTTCGACCGGCTGTGGTCGAACCTGCCGTTCCTGCGGCCGATGGCCACGATCGTCGGCGACACCCTGGCCGGCTACGGCGTGGACGCCGAGGGCGGGCGCCTGCACGACACCCTGGGCACCCGCTGCGACCCCTACGTGTCGAAGATGCTCAACGGCGTGGACTTCGACTTCCACTGCCACTCCAACCTCGTGCGCGCCGTGCTGCCCTGGGGGCTGACGGAGTTCGACGTCCACGACGTCCTCAACGTCTTCCAGTGCACCGGGCTCAACGACGACGACGAGTACTTCATGAAGACCTGCCCGGCCGCCCCGGGCGACCACTTCGAGTTCTTCGCCGAGCAGGACCTGCTGGTGGCGCTCTCCGCCTGCCCGGGCGGGGACCTGTCCAAGCCGATGTTCGGCCCCGGCGTGACCGACCCGGTGGAGATCTGCCACCCGCTGGACGTGACGGTCTACCGCCTCGACGACGAGCTGGTCGAGGGCTGGGCCGAGCCGGCCTCCCCCGACTACCGGGGCGCCCACGGGCTGCGCCACCAGCCCTGGAGCTGAGCCTCCCCTCTCCACGAGGGACGGCCCCGGCCCGCGCACAGTGCCGCGGGCCGGGGCCGTCCGTCGTCGTCGCCCGGGACGGTCAGCCGGCGGGTCGGCGGTCGGGCAGGCGCATGCTCCCGGTCTCCACGAACCGCTCGTGCCAGGACAGGGCCTCGCCGAGCAGGTGCGGGGTGTGCTTGCCGAAGCTCTCCCGCTGGGCGCGCTCGAAGTAGTCCTCGAGCATCGGCCGGTAGTCCGGGTGGGCGCAGTTCTCGATGATCGTGCGGGCCCGCTGCTTCGGGGCCAGCCCGCGCAGGTCGGCCAGGCCCTGCTCGGTGATGACGACCATGGTGTCGTGCTCGGTGTGGTCCACGTGGCTGGCCATGGGCACGATCGCGGAGATGTTGCCGTTCTTGGCGGTGCTCGGGGACATGAACACGGACAGGTAGCCGTTGCGGGCGAAGTCCCCGGAGCCGCCGATCCCGTTCATCACCTTGGTCCCGGCCACGTGGGTGGAGTTGACGTTGCCGTAGAGGTCGGCCTCGATCATCCCGTTGAGGGCGATGCAGCCGAGGCGGCGGATGAGCTCCGGGTGGTTGGAGATCTCCTGGGTGCGCAGGATGATGCGCTCGCGGTAGAAGTCGACGTTGGCGTTGAACTCGTCCACCCCGTCCCGGCTCAGGGAGAAGGAGGTGGCCGAGGCCATCCGCAGCACGCCCTCCTTGATCAGCCCGAGCATCCCGTCCTGGATGACCTCGGTGTAGGCGGTCAGGCCCTTGTACCCGCCCTCGGCGAGCGCGGCCATCACGGCGTTGGGGATGTTGCCGACCCCGGACTGCAGCGGCAGCAGCCGGTCGGTGAGGCGGCCGCGGCGGATCTCGTGGTCGAAGAACTCCAGCAGGTGCCCGGCGATCTGCTTCGAGGACTCGTCCGGCGGGCTGAACGGGGAGTTGCGGTCGGGGCCGTCGGTCTCGACCACGGCGATGACCTTCTCGGGGTCCACGCTCAGGTAGGGCTCGCCGATGCGGTCCTCGGGGTCGACCAGCGGGATGGGCTTGCGGTGCGGGGGCAGGGCGGTGCCGTAGTAGACGTCGTGCATGCCCTCCATGCCGGCGGGCTGGAACCGGTTGACCTCGAGGATGACCTTGTCGGCCTGCTCGAGCCAGGTCTTGTTGTTGCCCACGGACGACGACGGGATCAGCCGCCCGTCCTCGGTGATGCCGACGACCTCGACCACGGCCACGTCGACGGGCCCGAAGAAGCCGAACCAGGTGTGCTGGGCGACGTGGCTGAGGTGGATGTCGATGTAGTCGAGGGTGCCGGCGTTGATCCGCTCCCGCAGCGCGGGGTCGGACTGGTAGGGCAGGCGCAGCTCCATGCCGTCCACCCTCGCCAGGGCCCCGTCCAGCTCCGGGGCGGTGGAGGCGCCGGTGAGCACCCGGATCCTGAACGGCTGCTCGGCGGCCTCCATGCGCCGGGCCAGCGCCAGTGGCACCTCCTTGGGGTAGCCCGCGCCCGTGAAGCCGCTCATCGCGACGGTCATCCCGGGCTGGATCAGCGCGGCCGCCTCCTCGGCGGACATCACGCGCTCGCCGAGCCGGGCATTGCGGATCCGATCGTGCATTCTGGCCTCTTTCCGTGCGTCGGTTATCCGCCTCACGGTATCGGGAACCGGTGGTGCTCCAGGAATCGGCCGCTGCGCCCGGAGGACGCCGTACGACGGTCCGGGGACGGGCACGGGCGGCCCGCGCCGGGCCGGATGCCGCAGCGTGTCCGGGACAGGGGCCAGAATGGCGGTGTCACCGGGGAACCGCACGGGCTGCGCGGCGCACCGGTGGCGCGGACCCCGCGCACGCGACGGCGAACGACCGAAGGACGTCCATGACGAGCACCCGCTTCCTGCACACGAGCGACTGGCAGCTGGGCATGACCCGGCACTACCTCGAGGGCGAGGCCCAGTCCCGCTACACGGGCGACCGCGTCGAGACGATCCGGCGCATCGGGGAGCTGGCCCGCGAGCGCGGGTGCGCGTTCGTGGTGGTGGCCGGGGACGTGTTCGAGCACGCCAACCTGAGCCGCCGGGACGTCGGGCGCGCCCTGGACGCCATGGGCTCCGTGGGGCTGCCCGTGTACCTGCTGCCGGGCAACCACGACCCCCTGGGCCCGGGCTCGCTCTGGGGCCGGCCGGACTTCCGGGACCTCGCCCCGGCCAACGTGGTGCTGCTCGACGAGCGGGGCCCGCACCCCGTCGTCGACGGCGTGGAACTGGTCGCGGCCCCCTGGCGCAGCAAGCGCCCCGACACCGACCCGGTGGCCCCGGCCCTGGAGGGCCTCGAGGCCGACGGGACGCTGCGCATCGTGGTGGGGCACGGCATGCTCGACGAGCTCGACCCGGACCGGACCTCCCTGACCACCGTGCGCCGGGCTCCGCTGGACGAGGCGCTGGCCCGCGGGGCGGTCCACTACGTGGCCCTGGGCGACCGCCACATCCGCTGGCCCGAGGACGGGTACGGGGCGATCCACTACTCCGGCACCCACGAGTCCACGGGCTTCCGCGAGCCCGGCCGCGGCCACGTCCTGGAGGTGGACCTCGACGACGACGGGCCCCGCGTCACCGCCCACCCGGTCGGGCAGTGGGAGCACCGCGTCCTGACCCGCCACCTCGACGGCGCCGAGGACGTCGCGGCCCTGCGCGCCGAGCTGGCCGCGCTCACCCCCAAGGAGCGGATCGTCCTGAAGACCGTCTTCACCGGCACCCTGAACCTCTCCGAGGCCGCGGCCCTGGAGGCCCTGCTCGAGCAGCAGGCCGAGGTCTTCGCGAGCCTCAACGCGTGGGAGCGCCACACCGACCTGGTGGTCGTCCCGGACGAGCACGAGTTCGAGGACCTCGACGTCGGCGGCTACGCCGCGGACGCCGTCGCCGAGCTGCGGGCAACGGCCGCCTCCGACGCCGAGGAGGCCCCGGCCGCCGGGGACGCCCTGCGCCTGCTGTACCGCCTCGTGGGAGGAGCCGCCCGATGAAGCTGCACCGCCTGAGGCTGGAGAACTTCCGCGGCGTGACCGAGCGCGAGCTGACCTTCCCCGACGCGGGGGTCGTGGTGGTGACCGGGCGCAACGAGATCGGCAAGACCTCGATGATCGACGCCCTCGACGCCCTGCTGGACCTGCCCGACAGCAGCAAGCACAAGCGGATCCTCGAGGCCAGGCCCGCCGGCCGGGACGTGCCCGTGCTCGTCGAGGCGGAGTTCTCCATCGGGACCACCCGGGTGGTCTACACCAAGCAGTGGCTGAAGCGCCCGTCCACGACCCTGCGCCACGTCGCCGGGCCCGAGTCCGGACGGGCCGTGACCGGCCGCGAGGCCCACGACGCCGCCGAGGCGCTGTGGGCCGGGGCCGACACCGCGCTGTGGAAGGCGCTGCGCTTCATGCAGGCGGGCGGACTGGCCCAGAACGCCCTGACCGACAGCGCCGCGCTGCGCCGGGCCCTGGAGTCCCGGGCCGGGGAGGCCCCGGGCGACGACCGCGAGGCCGCCACCCTCCTGGAGCGCGTGGGCGCCGAGTGCGAGAAGTACTGGACCGCGACGCGGAAGAAGAACGCCGGCTACGTCCAGGCCGAGACCGCCTGCCGCGACGCCGAGGCCGCGGCCGCCGAGGCCGCCGAGGAGCTGCGGACGATCGCCGTGGTCGAGGACGAGCTCACCGAGCTCACCGCCTCGATCGCCGACGCCGAGCGCAAGCTGGCCACCGCCCGCGCGGAGCACGCCGAGCTGGACCGCGCCGCCGGGCAGGTCGAGGACGTCCAGCGGCAGCGGGAGGAGGCCCGGCGCCGCCGCGACGCCGCCCAGGGCGAGCTCGACCGCGCCCGGGAGCGGGCCGCCCGCCGCGCCGAGCTCGTGGCCGCCCTGGCCGCCGAGGAGCAGCGCGGCACCGCCCTCGCCGGGACGCTGGCCCGGCTCGAGGAGGAGCTCGCCCCGGTGCGCGAGCGCGCCGCGGAGGCCGAGCAGCGCCGGGCCGCCGCACAGACGGCGGTCCAGCAGGCCCGCGCGGCGGACCGCTCCGCGCGGGAGGACCGGACCCACCTCGACGACGTCGGGCGCCACCACCGCGTGCTCGAGGTCCTGGGCTCGCTCGAGGAGGTCCGGGCCCGGCTGGCCGAGCTGCAGTCCCGGCCCGCCGCGGAGCTCGACGAGGACGCCGTGGCGCAGCTCGAGCGCGCCGAGCGCGCCGCGGAGCGGGCCGAGGCGGAACTGGCCGCGGGCAGCGCCCGCCTCGAGCTCACCGCGCTCGGCCGGGCGCGCCCGCTCGTGCGCGACGGCATCCCCGAGGAGGTCGCCCCGGGGCAGCCGCTCGCGGTCCCGGTGACCGGGGAGGTCGAGCTCGAGCTGCCCGATCAGTGGCGGCTGCGCCTGTCCCCCGAGCAGGGCATCGAGACCCGCCGCGAGGCCGCCCGCACGGCCGCCGCCGCGTTCGCCGCGCTGCTGGACCGGCACGGCGTCGGCTCGGTCGCCGCGGCCCGCACCGCGCTGCGCGAGGCCCAGGAGCTCGAGCGGCAGGTCCGCGAGGCGGTCGCCGACCGCGACCGCCTGCTCGACGGCGAGGACGAGTCCCGCCTGCGCGACGACCGGGACCGGCTCGCGGCCGCGATCGAGCAGCACCGCGCACGGCGCGACGACGACGTGCCGCTGCCGGCAACCCCCGAGGCCGCCCGGGAGGCGGCCGACGCCGCCGAGGCCGCGCTCGGGGAGGCCGAGGGCGCCGCCCGCCGCGCCGAGGCCGCCGCCGACGCGGCCCGGGACGAGCTGCAGCGGGCCCAGACGGACGTGCACTCGGTCCGGGGACAGCTGGTCGAGCTCGAGCGCAGCCTCACCGGCCGGCGGGCCCGGCTCGAGGAGGCCCGCCGCGAGGTGCCCGACGAGGACCTCCACCGCGCCGTGACCGCGGCGACCGGGGCGCTGGCGGCGGTCCAGGAGGAGATCGACGCCCACGAGGCCGCCCTGGCCGGCCTCGACGCCGACCGGGTGCTGACCGACCGGGAGCTCGTCGGCGACCAGATCGAGGGTCTCCAGAAGATCCTCGAGGAGCGGCGGGGCCGGCGCAGCTCCCTGGAGGGCCGGCTCGAGGGCATGGGCCGCGACCGGGTGCAGCAGGACCACGACCGGGCCGGGACCCGCCTCGAGGCCGCCCGGCGCCACCTGGCCGGGCTCGAGCGGCGGGCCGAGGCCGCCCTGCTGCTGGAGCGAACGCTGCTGGCCCACCGCGAGCGCGCCCACGCCCAGTACGTCCAGCCGTTCCGCGCCGCGGTGGAGCAGCTGGGCCGGGCGGTCTACGGCCCCGACTTCGAGGTGCGGGTCAGCGGGTCGCTGGAGGTCGAGGAGCGCAGGCTCGACGGCGACTGGCTGCCCTTCCCCGCGCTCTCGACCGGGGCCAAGGAGCAGCTGGTGATCCTCATCCGCCTGGCCACCGCCCTGCTCGTGGACCCGGAGGACGGGGTGCCGGTGCTGCTCGACGACGCCCTGGGCCACTCCGATCCGCAGCGGCTGCGGCGCCTGGCCTCGGCCATCACCACCGCCGGGGAGCGGACCCAGGTGATCGTGCTGACCTCCAACCCCGAGCGCTTCGCGACCCTGCGGGAGGCGCACCGGATCGAGATCTGAGCCGCCGCACCGCGCGGCGGAGAAGGAGGCCCCCGTGGGCACTGATCCTCTCGTCCTCGTCCTCGGCGCCGGCCCCGCGGGCCTGGCCACCGCCGCGGAGCTGCTGGCCCGTGCCGTGCCGGTCACCGTGCTCGAGCGCGGCGACCGGCCCGGTGCCGCGTGGACGGGCCGCTACGACGCGCTGCGGTTCAACACCTCCCGCCGCCGCTCCGCGCTGCCCGGCGCGCCCTTCCCGCGCGAGTACGGCCAGTTCCCCACCCGCGACCAGTACGTCGCCTACCTGCAGCGCTACGCCGCCGACCACGGCGTGCCGGTCGAGACCGGCGTCGAGGTCACCCGGGTGCGCCCCGACGACGACGGGTGGTGCGTCAGCACCTCGGCGGGCGACCGGCACGCCCGGCACGTGGTGGTCGCCACCGGGGCCCTCAACCGGCCGAAGCTGCCGTCCTGGGCGGTCGGCAGCACGTTCCGCGGCGAGGTCCTGCACTCCTCGGCCTACCGCAGCCCCGCACCCTTCGCCGGCCGGACCGTGGTCGTCGCCGGCCGGACCGTGGTCGTCGCCGGCGCCGGCACCAGCGGGATGGAGATCGCCCACCAGCTCGTCACCGGCGGTGCCGCGCGGGTGCTGCTGGCCGTGCGCACCCCGCCCAACATCCTGCTGCGCGAGCTGCACGGCGTGCCCGGCGACCTGCCCGTCCCGCTGCTGCTGCGCCTGCCGGACCCGCTCGTGGACCGGCTGCTGTTCGCCCTCCAGCGCCGGACGGTGGGGGACCTCAGCGCCTACGGCCTGCCCCGCCCCACGGAGGGGGCGATGGCCGCGATCAGGGCCCGCGGGGTCACCCCCGCGATCGTCGACCAGGTGGTCCTCGACGAGATCCGGGCCGGGGCGATCGAGTGCGTCCCCGCCGTGGTGGGGCTCGACGGCGCCGACGTGGTCCTGGCCGGCGGCCGGCGCGAGCCCGCCGACGCCGTCATCGCCGCCACCGGGTACCGGACCGGCCTGGAGGAGCTCGTCGGCGGGCTCGGCGTGCTGGACGAGCACGGGATGCCGCGCGACGGCGCCGGTCGCGAGCTCGTCCCGGGCCTGCGGTTCGTCGGCTACGTCCACCGCCCGGGCCTGACCGGCTACGTCGGGAAGATCGCCCGGCGGGTGGCGCGGGAGATCGCCGCCGCGGGCTCGTGAACGACTCGTCGGCCGCTGCTCACGGCACGCCGGCCCGTGCGACCGGGGCGGCCGGGGCCGTCCCGGCCTTCCGCGCCTCGCCGGCGCCGTCCAGGCGTTGACCCCATGTCCGGATGAGACCGGTGTGCCGTCGTCACGTCTCCAGCTGGGCGCGGCGGTAGCGCAGCTCCCGCTCCGCACGGTTCAGCGGGGAACCCTCGAACGGCAGCGCCCGCAGGTCCACGGCCGCCGCAGCCCGCAGAGCCAGGGTGTTGGCGGCCTGAGCGGCGCGTTCCGGCAGCCCGATCGCGTCGGCGAAGGCGGCCCAGTGCCTGGGCCGGAGATTCTTCACCCTGCCGTCCACCGGCAGTGCCTGGCTGTCGTCGTCGTACAACAGCGTGCAGGGCACGTCGTAGACGGGCGCGACCGCGAATCCACGTCGTGGGCCGCCCAGGACGGAGACGTTCTTGGCGTGCAGGTCGCCGTTGCCTGTCAGCCAGGCGAAGACGAACTGCAGATAGAGGTTCCGTGCCGCGACCACCGGAGCCTTGCACACGGCACTCAGCGCTCGAACCACTTCCTCGGAGTTCACCGTGTACTTGGCGGCCGGGGCCAGCCCCATGACCTGGGCCGCGTCCTCCAGGGGCAGCCGAACCCACGCGTCCCCGTCGTGGACCCGGTCGAATCGCTCCACGAGCAACCCCGGCCTCCCGTGGCGGTCGACGACCACGGCTCCCTCGGCCACCGGTATGCGTAACCGCCTGGCCGCAGCCAGGTGGAGGGCCTCGTTCTCGACCAGATGCGGGTGCCGGGGCGGGTCCAGCTTCAGGATCAGCCGGCTGCCACGGGTGGCCAAAGGTGCGGTGAGCATGGAGGCGCTGGCCTTGTCCTGCACTCCCGGCAGGGCGTGCAGGTCGACTGCTGCGGCCAGGACGGTGAAGTCCAGCTCCTGGGGCTTCGTGAAGCCGGCCAGGGGTTCCGGCTCGATCGGCGGCTCTCCGGAGGGCACGATCTGGACGTCTCCGGGGGCATCAGCACCGACGGCCAGCAGCAGCGAGAGCTCGTCGTCCAGACTCGTCTTGACTGCGTCCTTCAGAACGGTCAGTCGGTGTCCTTCGGGCAGCAGCCCGGCGAAGAACGGTGGCACCCCGCCCGAGGGAGCGGCGACGGGGTCGCCGGTCAGGGGCAGCGTGACGGCCACCGGTGGATGGCCGACCTCCAGGTAGGCCGGGTCGTAGCGGAATGCGGTGCCCGCGTCGCCGGTGCGCTCGAGGCGACCGGCCAGACGTCCGGCCTTGTAGACGTCGGCCACGGCCACGAACCGCAGCCGGTGCAGGTCCGTCACTGCTCGGCCACCAGGCGCAGCCCGAGCACGCCGGCTGCGGCCGCCACGGCGGCCAGCGCGGGGTTGCCGGTGCCGGTCTCGATCGCCCGCACCGTCCGTTCGGAGATGCCGGCCAGGTCCGCCAGGTCCTTCTGGGTCAGCCGGGCCTGCCGACGGGCAGCGCGGATGGTGCTGCCCACATCCTCGACATCGCTCATGACCCTCCTGCACCGGCAGCATCCTGCCGGTATCGCTCGATCCACCCTCATTGTGCCTTTGTCGGGACATGATCGGCAATATCCTGCCGTTTCGCCACAGGCTGTGGGCCGGACTGGGAACTGGTTGCCGGAGGGCATCCTGGCCATACTGGAGCTTCAGCGCCCAGGAGTTCGCCGACGCAAACGAGGGGGTCGGCGACCGGGTGCCCGCCCTGCGAGGATCGGAACGCCGACCATGGACACTTCCCTGCACGACCCTGCTCTCCTGACCCACGACCCGCTCGGGGCGGGACCGCCCCCCACACCGGTCGGTGCCGGGCTGCGCCGGGCCTTCAGCCTGGCCACCGACGCCGCGGTGGAGACCTGGGCGGAGGTCACCGGCCACCGCGCCGCCGGCGCCTGGGTGCACTGGCAGGTGCGGGCGGTGCTCTACCGGCACGGGATGGACGGCGCGGCCGGGGACCGCTGCGCGGGAACGGTCGCCGGGTTCGTCAGCCGGGAGGCCGCCCGGGCGGCCGAGACCGGGCGCGACCCGCGGCGGGCGGTGCTGGACCGGATCCCGCGGGAGGCGTTCAAGGCCTCCGCCCTGTGGCCCGGCCTGTGCCCCGCGCTCGGCCGCGCCCGGGAGTGGGCGGAGTTCCTGGCGGACGCGCAGGCCTTCTACGCCCGGGCCAACACCGCCGCCGCCGCGGCGGTGGCCGGTTCGGACACCGCCACCACCTTCGGGCCGATGAGCACCGGGGAGCTGCGCGCCGAGACCGCCCGGATCGCCCGGTGGCTGTGGGAGACCTTCACCGCCGAGCCCGTCCCGGTCCAGCAGGAGCGCCGGAGCCCGGCCGGGTCGGCTCTCCGCGTGAGCTGAGGCACATAGACTCGTGCCCGTCGAGACGAGGACGGGCATGAGCATCGAGGACGAACGACGCTGCCGGGTCGCCACCACGGCGGCCCACCCCCACCGGCCCAGCCGCCGGGAGCCGCGCGAGCGGGCGGCCTACGAGGAGCGCTTGGAGCGCGCCCTGGCGGAGGTGCGCGCGGTCGGGGTCGAGGCGAGCGAGCTGCTGCGCTCGGAGGGGCTCACGCCCGCGAAGCTCGTCCACGTCCCCCACGGCGCCCGGTCCTGGCCCCTGATCGGCCGGGCCCTGTCCGGGGTCGTCGAGGGCCGGGGGTGGCATGTGGTGCGCGGCGTCGTCGTCGGCACGGACGGGCGGCTGTGGACGCGCTCCCCGGCCGGGAACCCCACCCCGCCGTCGGACCTGGACGCGTGGCGGCTGCGGGTGGAGCCGCTCGGCGGCCCGCTGGAGCTGCCCCCGAGCGTGCAGTTCGACGGGACCTCCCTGCACGTGGTGCGCCGGATCGCCGAGGACGTGTGCACGCGGGCCGGGCTCGTCGACCGGCTCACGGACGGCTACGCGCGGCTGCTGATCCTCCACCACCGGCGCCGCTCCTGAGCGCAGCACCGCGCCCGGCCCGCCCGAGGACGTGCCCCGCGGCCCCCGGCACGGGGACGCTCAGGCGAGCCAGGCGGCCACGGCGTCCTCGTGCCCGGCCATCCACTGCCGCGCGGCGGTGAGCGGGTCGAGGCCGTCGAGGTTGACCGCGCGGTCCATCGCATTGACGGCCTCGATCGGGTAGTGGATCCGCCCGAGCACCTCCCGGGTGCGCTGCGGCAGCCGGTCCCAGGCGCCGCGGTGGGCCACGAGCGAGGCCCGGTCCGGGAGCGGGAAGACCCCGAGCGGGTCGGCCAGGGGCCGCAGCTCGTGCACGTCGTTGAGGTACTGCGGCTGCCACAGGGGCGTGACGAACCAGTCGCCGGCGGCGATCCGCCGCTCGACCGTGTCGAGGATCGCCTGCAGGTCCCCGATCCGGTGGGTCCACCCGGCCGCGTCCAGCCCGTAGTCGGTCACCAGCTGCTGGGAGCGCATGGTCAGCCCCGCCCCCGGCGTCGTGCCCTGGACCTCCAGCGTGGTCATCCGGGCCGTGACCTCGGGACGGGCGAGGTCGCCCAGCGAGGAGACGAGGTCGGCGGGGACGTAGCCGGGCACGGCCCAGTAGAACCGGGCGCCCTCGAACAGCGGGGTGACCTCCAGGACCCGGTCGCCGACCTCCGCCCAGTAGGTCCCGTGGCCGCCGGGCAGCCAGCTGTCCGCGAAGAGCTCCAGCTCCCCCTCGGCCAGCTGCGGGTACATCTGCGGGTGCGGGCCCTCGCGCACCTCGACCTCGTGGCCCAGGCGCAGGAGCACCTCCTCGACCACGGCCGCGGCGACCTGGTGGAAGGACTCGTCGATGCGGCCCAGCACCACGGGGGCCGGCGTCGGAGACGTCATGGGGGTGTCCTCTCGTGTCGTGTCGGCGTGCGGCAGCACCGCGCCGCGGCGCGCCGTGTTCCGGGCATCGTAACGAGGACGGCGCCGCGGGCCCGGGAGGTGCGGACCGGCCGGGCCGGTCCGGGGTGGTGGGCCTGGGGGCCCTGGGGGCCCTGCGGGAGCCTGCAGGATGGTGCGGACGTCCGCACCCCCACCGTCCCGGGCAGCTCGCGGACGGCCCAGGGCTCAGGCGCCGGAGGTGCCGCCCTGCTCGGGCGCGGGCCGGTTCCGGCGCAGCCCGGCGAGCACGAGAACGGCCAGGAGCAGCACCGCCCCGGCGTAGCCGATCGCCGTGGGCACCAGCCCGGCCGTTCCCGCCACCGCGCCGGCGGCCACGGCCGGGATGCTGTGGGAGAGGTAGCTGACCACGTAGATCGCCGAGAGCAGCCCGGCGCGCTCGTGCGGGGCCGCCTGGGGCAGCAGCGTGCGCAGCACCCCGAGGAAGCCGGCGCCGAAGCCGACGCCGGCCACGACCGTGGCCGCGAGGTAGAGCGCCACCGACCCGGCCGCGAGCGCCCCGATCGTGGCGGCCATCCCGGCCGCGAGCAGGCCCATGCCCAGGGCCAGCACCCGCCGCGGGGCCGTCGCACCCAGGAAGAGGATGGCGATCCCGCCGGTGCCGGTCAGGGCCGCGACGACCACGCCGGTGAGGACCACGGATTCCGCCCCGGTCAGGGTGCGCACGAGGTTGGGGCCCAGGGAGATGATCAGCCCGCCCAGAGCCCAGCAGGCGGTCGCGGCGGGCAGCACCCACAGCGCCGAGGGGCGCACCTGCGGCGGGAAGGACACGCGCGGGACCAGCGAGGCCAGCGCCCCGGGCGCCCGGGCCACCGTCTCGGGGCCGAGCGCGGTGCCCACGGCCTGCAGCACGAGCAGGCCCAGCAGCACGAGGAAGACGAGGTCGATCATCGCCGGGGCCGCCGCGACGATCAGGCTCGAGACCACGGCCCCGGCGGCCAGGCCCAGCACGGGCCCGGCGCCGGTGAGCACCGTGCCCAGCCCCCGGCGCTCCCGCGGCTCGAGCTCGATGACGTAGGCGCCCAGCGCCCCGGTCGCGGTGCCGGTGGCCAGGCCCTGCACCAGGCGGGCGGCGATCAGGGTCCCGGCACTGTCCGCGGCGACGAACACGGCCATCGCGGCGATCTCCAGGACGAGGGCGGCCAGCAGCACCGGGCGGCGCCCCAGGTGGTCGGACAGCGCCCCGACCGTGAGCAGGGCGGCGAGCAGGGCCACGACGTAGGCGGCGAAGATGACCGTCAGCACGACCGGCGGGAAGCCCCACTGGTCCTGGTAGAGCGGGTACAGCGGGCTGGGCGCGCTCGAGGCGGCCATGATGACCAGCAGCACGGAGGCCTGCACCCAGAACGCCGCCCGCGCGGGCAGCAGGGGACGACGGCGGGGCGCGGCACCGGAGCGGAGGAACATGCGGGCCTTTCACGGCGGGACGGTCGGGCGCGGGATGACCGCGCCCACCTCACGCTAGCCCCACCGGAGGCAGGTGCCGCGCCCCGCCGTCGTCGTCGTGCGCTCCGGGCACCCTCCCCCAGGCACCCCGCGGCGCTCCGGTCCTCCGGCGCGCTTCGCACGCGCCGGTCGCCCCGGGAGCTCCGGGCGGGCGCACGGTCCCGTCCCCCGGGCGCGGCCCGGGCTACGAGGCCTCGCGGCGGCGCACCATCTCGGCGATCCACACCGGTGCGTAGGGCGAGGTGCAGTTCGGCGGCGTCGGGTAGTCCTCGAGCACGCCCAGGCGCTCGCCGATGGCCAGGGCGCGGGCGCGGTGGCCGGGGTGCTCGATCCCGATCTGGGCCAGGCAGGTGTTCATCGCCCACTGCAGCCGCTCCGGGGCGTCCCGCATCCGCTTCTCGATCACGTCCAGCAGCCCGTCCAGGTCGAGGCCCTCGGGCCGCTTCACGACGCGGTCGGCGGTCAGCGCCCACCCCGCGCTCGCGACGACCGGGTCGGCGTCGGCCAGCCAGACCAGGCGCAGGTCCTCGGCGTGCGGGGACTTCTTCACCACGTAGGCCACGAGCCAGTCCTGGACCTTCGGGGTGCGGGACTGGCGCAGCATCGCGTCCAGCTCGTCGGGCCCGAAGGCCCTGGGGCGGCAGATCAGCAGCGCCAGCAGCTTCGCGGCAGTGCCCCCGCTCGCCCACAGCTCGCGGGCGAGGTCCTGCTGGGTGCCCAGCCGCTTGGCGAGGGCACGGAGCGCGCCGAGGTTGACCCCGTGGTCGTCGCCGTGGCGCTCGTTGACCGCACGCACCCTGGGGTCCTCGAGGGCGGCCAGCTCGGCCAGCACCTCCTCCACCGTGGTCCCGTCCATCTCCGCCTCCTGCCGGTCGTCGCTGCGCGTCCAGCCTACGAGGCGGGCGGTGGCCCACCACCGGGGTCCGGCCCGCGACACGCCTCCGACCAGGCACGACGTTCGCCATCGCGACGACTCTTCCCCCTAGGCTGTCCCGGGCTCCCGGGACACCCCCCTTCACAGTCCCGGGTGCTCCTCGCCCGTGCGCTTCGGGTGAGTCCCCGCCCCCAGCGCTCCCGCGCGAGACCGAAGAGAGAGCACCATGGCGTCCCCCCAGCCCACGTCCGCCCCTGCCCGCCGCGCCCGCGCGCCGAGGATCCGCCTCGGCGCCGGCCTGCTCGCCGCCGCCGTCCTGCTGCTGGGCGCCGCCCCGGCCCACGCCGTGCCCACGAGCTCGAGCGGCTGGCACCCCGTCAGCGGCACCGACCGGGTGTTCCGCGCGGACAACGGGATCGCGCTGAGCTACTCCTACTACGCCGACGGCGTGGACTGGGACCGCCCGGCCGGGGCCGTCTTCTACTTCGACGGCGACGGCACGACCCGCACCGAGCAGCCCGAGGGTCCTTTCGCGACCCGCATGGCCGAGGCCGCCGCCGCGACCAACCGGGCCTTCGTCTTCGTCGAGGCGCCCAACGGCTCCCGCAGCTGGCGGGCCGGGAACACCGCGGCCACCGCCGAGGCCGTGCGCCAGTTCGCCACCACCAACATCACCCCCACCACCGACGCCGGGGTCCTGATGGCCGGCTACTCCGGCGGCGCGGAGTTCCTCTCCCGCCACCTGCTGCGCGAGGGCCTGGACTGGCTCCCGGCCGGCTCCGGGGCGGCCTTCATCGGCGGCGGCGGCACCTACGGCCAGCCCATCGCCGAGGCCACCCCCGCCACCGACGACCACGAGCTGACCTGGATCGTGGGCGAGCAGGACGGCGCCTGGGCCACCGACTCCGGGTCCTGGTCGGTCCGGGAGGCCGCCGCCCAGGCCCAGGCCGAGTACCGGGAGGCCGGCTACGACCGGGTCCGGCGGATCACGACCGCCGGGGCCCACACCGACTACGACATCCCCGCCCTGATCGCCGGCCGGCTGGCAGCGCTCGACCGGTAGCCGCCCGCCCCGCCCGGCGCGCCGGGCACGCGCAGCGCCGGCGGGCGCTTCGCCTCGTCCATCCGGCGCTCCCGCGGTACGGGCTGCGCGCAGGGTCCACCTGCTCGGAGCCTGCCGGGGACACCGGCGGCAACACAGCACCGGCCGGGCCGGCGGCGGCCTACGCTGGAAGCGGGAGAGGTGAGAGATCATGAGGACCCGCCGCACCGTCGTCGCCCTGTTCGGGGCGCTCCTGCTCGCCGCCGGAGCCCTGCTGCTGCTCCAGGCCGTGGGTGCCGCCGTGGCCACCGGACTGTTCTGGGGCGTGCTGTTCCTCGCCGCCGCCGCCGTCTTCTGGTTCCTATTCGCCACCGACTGTGACAGCTGGTGGGCGGCGATCCCCGGCGGCGCCCTGCTCGGCCTGGGCCTCTCCGCGCTCGCCGACGAGGCCGGGCTGCCCGGTGCCGGGACCTGGAGCGGCTCGCTGTTCCTCGGATCACTCGGGATCGGGTTCGCGGCGGTCTATCTGCGCGACCACGGGCGGTGGTGGGCGATCATCCCCGCCGGGGTGATGCTGACCCTCGCGCTGCCCGCCGTCGGCGGCGCCTCCGAGGCCGGGGCGCGGGCGTCCGGGGCGCTGTTCTTCGTCGGCCTCGCCGTGACCTTCGTGCTCGTCGCGGTCCTGCCCGGAGGCCCGGGCCGGCGCCGCTGGGCATGGATCCCCGCCGCGGCCCTGGCGGTGCTGGCCGTGCTGGTCGCCCTCGAGGCCACCGCCCTGCTGAACGTCTTCACCTACCTCTGGCCCTTGGCCCTCATCGCCGGCGGCGGGTTCCTGCTGTGGCGGGCGCTGGGGCGGCGGCGCACGGCGGAGCGGGTCGAGAGCAGCGGGGAGCGGGCGCCGTCGGCGGGCGAGGAATCCGGCTCGCGCTGACGTGGCCTGATGTGGCGTGCTGAGCGTCCAGCTCAGGGGCGACCACCCTGCCACACCCCCGCTCCGCGTCTGTGGGTGCCTGACAGCACGAAGGGTCACTCAGCGCGGCATGGACGTGCTGATGTCCCACCTCAGAAATTTACATTCGCATACACTTCTTGCGTGCGCGTCTTCGACACCACGTTCGACTACAAGACGGATAAGCCTGCGAAGAGCAGGCCCGACCCGGACAGGGACAGTCCGAGGCTGCGCCTGGACCACGAACTGCTCTGGTCGAAGGAACTGAACTCCGGCGTGCTCTTCGCCCCGAGGCCGCCGTCGCGGCGTCGGGACGGTTATCTCATCGTCACGGACGGTTCCGGGACCAGGCACTGGTACGGCAGCGACGCCATCACAAGTTCCTACTCGACGTGGTTGAGGCCCAAGGCCCTGGTCAACGCCGTCGCCGGGTTGGACGAGGACCAGAAGTCCCGCTACCTGAACCCTCCGTACACCATCGGCAGTTCCATGATCTGGCCTGTCAGGTCGAAGGATCCGACCACCATGAACAGGGCACGAGGTCTACGGCTGTCGGTCGGTGACAGGATGGACCTGACCCTGGAATGCATCCGGCGTCACTACACCGGAGAACGCGGCAGCCCCCTCGCCGACGTCACCGACGCCTACGCTGACTTCTTCGCGCTCTTCGAGGGGTTCCAGGAGTTCGTGGACTTCTTCCACTTCCAGGACCTCGTGACGCACGACTACGACAGGGTCGAGTTCTATCTGCCGTTCGACGATTTCGAGCGTTCCGGAACACCGGCCACAACAGATGAATACGTGACGTACCGCGAGAAGACGCTGGAGTTCATCGAAGGGCGGAACCGCCGGATGGCCGAGTGGGTCATCGAACTCCACCCCGAGATCGAGGTCCGCCAGTAGCGTCTCAGCTGCCCTCATGGCCCTGCCTGCCATTGGTCGGGCCCCTGGTTGCTGGGGCCACCTGGCATTGGCCGGGGAGCGGGCATCCCCTGGAGGCAGCTCCGCGGCATCCTCGAATCAGATACGGCAGTTCCCGTCCTCACAGTTTGAGCAGCGCATCTTCGTGCAGAGTCACGTGTTCACCGTCTTCAGTGACCTCTCCGTCCTGGACCAGCTCGGCGACGACGTGGGCAAGCCGTCGGCTGATGTCGACGCCCGTGCGGGACCACCCGAAAAGACGGGCGAGTGCCGTGATCAGGTCCTCTCGTGAAACAGCGCCGACATCGCGGAGCATCATCGCGCACGCGAGACGGAGTTCATCGTCGTGGATCTGCTCCACCTTTCGAGCAGTTCCGTTCGCGGGAACGCGCACACGGTCGACAGGTCGGTTCGGCAGATCCACGAAAACGCCGTCACGCACCACCTCCGCCAGTTCGATGGCGGCATCGATGTTGTCACGGACCCGGTAGCCGATCCGCCCGATGCCCCACGCGGAGCGGAGACGGTGGTGAATGAGGTCGATGTGGACCGGTCCCTCGGCCTCCGCGATCTTCTGCACCGCCGAGGCCAGGTCGGACCGGCTCTCCTTCGCTGCCGGGTCTGCCCACCGAGGACGCTGCCCGACGTCGGCGAGCACGTACTCGGTCGACCACGAAGGCACGGACGAGTGCTCGACCGGTGCGGTCTCGACCTGGGGCCGCTCCAGGCGAGTCGGCGCGACTCCTGCGTCGGTGTCATCGGCCTCGCGGACAGCCTTCTCGATGGCCGCCCGCAGACGCTCCTCCTCGCCCTTGCGGTCGCGGTACCAGGCGGTGCCCCAGATCCGGTGCAGCCGCCAGCCGAGCCCCTGGAGGACCTGCTCACGCAGACGATCGCGGTCCCGGGCCGCCGGCGCCGAGTGGTACTGGTATCCGTCGCACTCGACACCGAGAGCGAAGATCCCGGGGCGCTCCGGGTGCCGGACTCCGATGTCGATGCGGTAGCCGGCCGCGCCCACCTGGCATTCCAGGACATAGCCCCAGGAGCGGATGGCACCGACCACCGACTCCTCGAACGGGCTCTCAGGCCCGAGCCCGCTGGCACCCAGGTCGACGGCCAGCGACTTCCGCCCCCGTTCGGCATAGTCGAGGTACGCGCGCAGATGTTCCACGCTCTCGTTCGCGGACGGCGGTATGCTCCCTGCTCTCAGCGAGGCGACGACCTCGACCCGCTGCCGAGCACGAGTGATGGCCACGTTGAGCCGCCGCCACCCCTTGGGCTTGTTCAGCACGCCGAAATTCGTGGTGATCTTTCCCGCTTCGTCCGGGCCGTACCCGATGGAGAAGATGATGACGTCGCGCTCGTCGCCCTGCACAGATTCCAACGACTTGATGAAGAACGCGTGCAGACGGTCATCGTTGTCGAAGAACCGATCGAGGTCTCGTCGCGTTTCCCGTGCCTTGTCGAGAGCGTCGTAGATCGCCTCCGCCTGAGCCGTCGAGAAGGTGACGACGCCGAGGGTGAGGTGCGGCCGGTTGGTGAAGTGATCGATCACCCGGTCCGCGACCATCGCCGCTTCGAGCGGATTGTCCGCTCCCCCACCACGCCGGTAGACGCCTTCCGCGTGGAAGAACTCGACGCCGACCTCCGAGCCGTCGGACTGGGCGCTCGGGTAGGTGACCAGCTTGCCGTCGTAGAACTTCTGGTTGGAGAACGCGATCAAGTCCTCGTGGCGGCTGCGGTAGTGCCACTTGAGACCGAGGTTGTTGAAGGCACCGCAGCCCTTGGCCAGCTCCAGCACGGACTGAAAATCGGAGACGTCGGTCTCCCCGTCCCCTTCGTCGTCCCCGACGCGCTCGAAGAACGACGTCGGGGGCAGCTGCTTGTCGTCGCCGGCCAGGATGAGCGCCTTGCCACGGTAGATGCAGTTGATGGAGTCCCCGGGGGTGACCTGAGACGCCTCGTCGAAGATCACGACGTCGAAGTTCATGTCCGGAGGCAGATACTGGCTCACCGCCAGCGGGGACATCATGAAGCACGGTTTCACGGCCAACGCGGTGTTGCGCGTTCGTGCGATCAGCTCACGGACCGAGAGGTGACGGGATTTTTTCATTCCCTCTCGCCTGATGACGCCGGGCTCGCCGACGGCGGTCATCGACGGCCGTCGCGCATTGACCGCGCGCACGATGTCGCTGGCTGCGTTGAGGATCAGCTCCTTGTCGAGGTCCTGGTACCGGGCGACGAGCTCATCCCGGTCGTCCGCCCCGAACGGCTCGAGCCTGTCGTCGCTCTGGAAGACGTGGTCGACCCACGACCTCAGCAGCGCCCGTTCGACCACATCGGCGACGGCCTCGGACGGGATCGCCTCTTTGACGCAGAACTCGACCGCGGCATCGAGCCCGAGCGCGGCGAGCTGTTCCCGGGATTTCACGTGCGTGAACCATTCATCCTGCCCGGCACTGTCGTCCTGCAGCTCGCGGATGAACTCCGCCGCATTGCGATACTCGTCCAGCTCGCTCAGCAGTTCAGCACGTCGCTCCTCTGCGAACGCCTGCACGATGCGCCCTCGTGCTTCAGTCCACTTCTCGAGCGCCGGCGCGAGATTGTCGGTCCACGACGAGGTGGCCAGTGCCTCCACCTGGCTCGCGGTGAGAGGTCCACCCGCGAGCGAGCGCATGCGCGCCGCCCATGCCAACGAGTCGTCGAGCGCCGCCAGGTCCGTGTCGACACCCCTGTAGTGGCCGCCGAACATCTCCGCGAAGGCGTCCGCATCCCGGTCGAAGCCGTCCCGCACCTTCACGGTGGAGGAGTGGAGCGTCAGGAGCCGCTCTGCCTCATCGAGGGTGACGGCTCGTCCGACCGCTGCGTCGATCGTGGCCACTCGAGCCACCGTCTGCTTCAACGGCTCGACGTGCAGGTCCAGCCACGCTGTCGACGAGCTGATGGGGGTCAGGAGCAGGTCGGTTCTTCCCGCCAAGGCAGGGGCCGGACGCAGGGACCGCTTCCAGTGCTCGAGGTCCTCGGTGATCTCCTGGACCAGGGCGCGATACGCAGCGGGAGGCTCGTCGACGGCCAAGTAGCGCACCAGTGCGGACGGCATGTCGCCCTCTCGCACGAGACGCATGGCCGACTGTGCCGTCTGCAGCCCCTGGGCAACGTCGACGAAGTCCGTCTCCGCTCCACGCCAGTACGGCCCCAGCACCTCGGAGTGCTGCTTGACTGCAGTTTCGTACTCGTCCGCCGCCTCTCCCCACTCAATGGCAAGGTGCAGGTGATCAATGCCCGAGTCGACGTTCGTTGAGTCGTTCAGGAGGGCGGTCACGGCTCGCTTGTCCGCCCGATATGAACCCGACAGCTTTTTCAGACCCTTGTGAACGTTGACGAAACGATCGTGGAGCTCGGCCACGGGCGCGTTGAGCGCCTCGTCGGTGAAGTACTGACGGGCCTTCGTCTGGATGGCGTGGAAGCGGACAATGCACTTCTCGAGAGCGGCAAGCGCCTCTGCGGCCGCAGCGTGTCCCTCACGCGTCAGCCAGTCCTGATGAGGGCGCGGCGTTTCGAAGCCGAGGGCGACGAGCCCCAGGAGCCTGTCCGCGTCCTCGTACGTCTCCACCGGCGGCACGCCGAGACGCTGGGCAAACCCCCGCAGCTGGTCGAGGCGTTCCTCCAGGCGGCGTGACGCCGCCTCGAACTCGGCGGCGAGTTGCTGTGCTGACGCGGCCGTCAGACCTCCCAGGACGAGGGGTGCGGGGTCCGAGGCGATGGGTGACGGCGCACCCGGCACGTCCTCGGGGGCCGGCATGGCGGTCCACGGAACGCCGGCGCCGTCCAGGAACGCCTTCTCGGCGGCCGCGACCGCGCCGATGCCGGCCCCCAGTTTCTCGCGGCCGCCGGTCAGCTCGTCCCAGTCCGCTGTGGTCAGCCATGCGTCCAGCACCTCGGGCGGCCGGCGCACGTGCTGTTCTTCGAGGAGGGTCACGAGCGTGCTCGCCTCGCTGGGGCGCGCCAGTCCGAACGACGCGGCCAGTGCTGCGTGCGTCGTCGTCACGCCTTCCAGTTCTTCCAGTGTGGAATTGGCCTGGTAGAGGCGTATCTCGAGGGACGACGGGTCCAGGACCTCGCGCCACAGGTACGTGCTTCCCTGCTCCGCGGGTCCCCACGCGCGCTGGAGCCGCTGGACGGTCTGCTTGAACGACTGGTAGTCGGCCTGGCTCAGGTCTGCCGGCGGCAGCTCGGGCATCGGCGCGGCGGGCGCGTGGACCAGGTGGCTCAGAAGTCCGATGACCTGGTGCAGCGACATGCCCAGCGGCGAACGCACCTCGTTCATCGCCTCTGCGTACGCATTGAGGCGTTGTCGCTGCTCCGTCACGCTCGTGCGCGAGAGACTGTCCATGCCCCGGGGCGGGACGGGCACGGTGTCGAGGGCCTTGGCGAGACTCAACGCCACTTCTTTGCGGCTTGCCTTGTGGCTGTGCAGCTCCAGCAGGTAGTTCTCCAGGCCGGCATCGGCCAAGCGGTTGCGCACCACCTCCAGTGCAGCGGCCTTCTCAGAGACGAACAGCACGCTCTTGCCGGCGTGCAGGAGAGCACCGATCATGTTCGCGATGGTCTGGGACTTGCCCGTGCCCGGCGGGCCGTCCATCACGAAGCTCTTGCCTGCCACCGCTGCGGCGACCGACGCCCTCTGGGACGAGTCTGCGTCCAGGACGAGGGGCATGTCCTCCGGGGGCGCCTGGTGGTCGATGTCGGACGCCGGGATGGGGTCGAAGATGAACTCCGGGCTCTGCGACGCCGGGTCCCGCGTGCCCAGCGCCTGCACCACGGGGTGGGCAAGGACCAGCTCCTCGTTGTCCAGCAGGTCGCGGTACATCGCCTCCTTGTGGAAGGAGAACGTGGACAGGAGCACGGTCGGCTCCACGCCCCAGTGGGCGTGCTGGCGCACCGATCTCCTGACGCTCTCGAGAAGGTCGTCGACGCTGGACACCCCGGTCGTATCCACGTCCGGCAGTGTGACGCCGAGCTCACGCATTCTGAGCGTCAGGGCCGGGTTGAGAACCACGTCGTCCTCGCCCATGGTGAGCGTGGGCGTGCCCTTGGGCCCCGACGGGTGGAGCTCGACGGGGACGAGCAGCAGCGGGCTCGACATCGACGTCCCGTCGACGTCCTCCCAGTTCAGCATGCCCAGCGCCACGTACAGGACGGTCAGGCCTCGGTCAAGATATTCGGCATTGGCCTTCCGCATGAGGCTCCGAAGCGCGGCCCCCAGCTCTGCCTCGGGGCGGGGGCTGTGGAGCACTGCGCCGTTGATGTCTGAATCGACCACCGGATCGGTGCTCGATTCGTCATCCTCCTCGGACGGGTCGTCGCCGTCCTGGGCCCGCCGGTCCGGGGCGCCCAGGAACTTCCACTCCGTGCCCGTCGACAAGCCGGAGAGGATTTCCTGAGGATCCGGGCGGTTGATGGCCACGGTTCCGGACTTGCTGGCCTTGAACTTGATGAGTCGATTGACGCCTGAAAGGTTCACCAGCCCTTCGCGCCACACCTCGAGAGCAGCCGCGACTTCGGTGCGTTCCTTCATTTGCCCACCGTCCACATCTTTTGATCCCCCTGTGCTCAGCGCCTCTGCCCTAGGATCCTCCGGACACAATTTTGCACTAGTTAACTTTCATACTGTAGGTGCTGCAACCACGCAAGCGGACTGAACGAATGGCTGCAACATGCCGACCTCAGTAGGACCAGCGTTCCTGGCGGTTCTCGAGAGGCCCTCCAGGGGTGTGCACGACGATGGGGCTCTGCACGACCCCTGCGGCCGTTGAATCTGCCTCCTCAGTGAAGCGGCTGTTCAAGCACCATCACCAGTCACGCGGTGACAATCTTGTGCCGCCCTGCAACAGGCAGGGCTCCAGGCCTGTGCCACAGACCGAGGAGTCCTGCAGTTCAAAAAAATCAGCAACCCTCAGGACTTCAAAAAAATAAAGCTGGCCAGTCGTGCGATGTCCCACTCCGCCCTTACAGTCGGATATCGGATTGCAGATGAAAACAAGCCTGCCGGATGCGTCCCCTGCAAAGGGGACACGACCCACGAAATTGTCGTCGTGGCGGGGACCTCGCTGCGATTCCGGAAACGCTTCGAGGAGAGGAAGAACGCCGTGACGACTGCAGAGCCGGTGGACGTGGAGTCGGCCTGGATCACCCTGGCGGACCGTGTGTCCGAGGTCCGCGCGGGCTCCCCGCTGGCCCGGGTCACGATCCTGGTTCCCACTCCGGCCAGTGGCCTCGACGTCATCCGGCGCCTCGCGCGGGAGGCGGCTCGCGAAGGCGGGCAAGGGATCGCCAATGTGCGCGCCGTGACCGTCGACCAGCTCGCCACAGAGATCTTCCTCGTCGACGCTGCCCGGTCCCGCAAGCCGCTCACCCCGATGGTGCGGCAGGCTGCCGCGGCGGGGCTGCTCGCCGTGGAGCCCGGGCGCTTCGACTACTGCGCGGACCGCCCCGTCACCGCCCAGGCCCTCGCCCGGTGCTCGGCCACCCTCGACGGCATCGAGCTCGATCCCACCGGAGCGCCTCCGGTCGTCTCCGAGGTGCACCGCGCCCACCAGGCCGTCACCGCACGGCTGGAGGGCGGCTTCTGGTCCCGCCACGAGGCGCTGACCACGGCCGCGGAGCGGATTGCCGCAGGCAAGGCCGGCGACATCGGCACCGTCCTCGCCTTCGCCCTGCCGACGGCCACCGAGCCGGCCACCGCCGCGGTCCTCGAGGCGCTCGGCCTCGACGACAGCGACGTCCTGAACGCCGGTCGCCCAGACCTGGCCGGAGCTCACTGGATGAGCGCCTCCGACCCCGAGGACGAGTCTCGTGCCGCCGCTCGGGCAGTGGCGTCCTGGCTCGCAGGCGGCGCCCTGGGCCACCGCATCGGCGTCTTCTGGTCCTCGGAGGAGATCTACCGTCCGCTCGTGGCCCGGCGGCTGCAGGATGCGGGCATCGAGTTCAACGGCCCGGCCCCTGTGCAGCTCGTCGACACCCCCATGGCCCGCAGCGTCCTGCGGCTGCTCGATCACCTCCCCGCGCCCGAGGAACTGCTGTCCGTCCGCCCGCTGCTGGACGCGATCGCCGAGGGCCTTGTGCGCCACCGGGATCTCCCCCTGCCCTCCTCCGCGGCCTGCGAGCGCCTGTGGGTCAACCCCGTGAGCACGGAGGACGACGACGCCGAACCGGTGGCGGATCCCGGCGACCAGGGCACCGCCGCGGAGGAGGACCGCACAGCAGAGAAGAAGCGGAAGCGCAGAGAGGACCAGCGGGAGTTCGATGCCTTCCACCAGGCGCTGTCCGCCCAGCTGCACGAGGTCGGACAGGCCGGCTCGTGGAGTGCTGCCTCCGAAGTCCTTCTGCGCCTGGTGGACGACTTCCTGGCCGCTACCGGCCCAGAGGAGCCCACCCGGGCCGCGGCCCGGACGATGCTGCGGGACGCCCTCACGGACCTGGCCGACCTCGACGGCTGCGGGTCGACCCCGGAGCCGCGGACCGTGGCGCACACCGTGCAGGAGGTCATCACCGCCCACCGCTCGAGGACCGGGCGCATCGGCACCGGCGTGACCACCGGCTCGCTCGGCGACGCCCTGGGCCGCGACCTCGACCATGCCGTGTTCCTGGGCCTGGCCGACGGTCTCGTACCCGTCCATGCCCGGGAGGATGCGCTGCTCCCCGAGGACGTCCGCAGACGCACCGAGGGTCTGCCGGAACTGGACGAGCGCGACCGGAGACAGAGGGAACTCTTCGAGGCCGCACTGAGCGTAGTCCCGGCGCCGCTGCTGCTCCAGCCCCGGGGCAGTCTGCGGGAGAGCCGCACGTACCTCCCCTCGCGCTGGCTCCCGGCCCTGCTCGGCCGGGACGAGCCGGAGACCGCGATCCCCTCCGCCGTCGCGGCCCTGCGGGACAGCGCCGGTTGGGCCACGGACGAAACGCCGCAGCCGGCCACGGCGCAAGAACTGCGCCAGCAGTGGCTGACCGTCCGCGGCCACCACCCGGGCGACCTGGAAAGCGAACACCTGAACCGCGCCCTCGAGATGCGCGCCGACCGGCGGCGCGGCCGGTTCACTCGCTATACCGGCCACGCGGGCCCGGCGGCCCTTCCCGTGGACTTCCTGGACCGCCCCGTCTCCCCCACGGCGCTGGAGGAGTGGGTCAACAACCCCTTCGGCTACTTCGTCGCTAAAGTCTTGGGCGCAGAGCTGTTCGCCGACCGGGAGCTCGCGCAGCAGATCGACCCGCTGCTGAAGGGCAACATCCTGCACGAGGCACTGGAGCACCACGCGAACCAGGCCCTGGCGGACGGTGCCCTCCCGCCCGTGGATCACCTGCTCGGGGAGGCCGAGCGGATCATGGCGCGGGAGCGCAACGAGTACTGGATCGAGGACCTCTGGCAGCACCACCGCGCCGAGATGCTCGAGCAGCTGCGGGAGACCCACGCGCACCTCAAGGACCAGCACGCCGGAGGCTGGGGCCTCAACGCTCCCGAGGTCGACTTCGGTGAGGACCCAGAGATAGCCCTCGACCTCCCGGACGGCACGATGTTGCGCTTCCGCGGCAAGGTGGACCGAGTGGACCGCCATGAGGACGGCACGGTGCGGGTGGTCGACTACAAGTCGGGACGCCGGGACAAGTTCAAGGCCATCACCCCGGCAGACCCGACCGCCGGCGGCACAAAGTTCCAGCTGCCCGTCTACGGCCTGTTCGCCCGCTCCCTCGGCGGGGCGGACGTGCGCGCCGAGTACTGGTTCCTCGGCGCACCCGGCGAACCGGTCGGCTACGAGCTGACCGACGACGTCGTCAACACCCTCCGCGCCGATGCCCATGGCATCGTCACCGCGCTGCGCGCCGGGATCTTCCCGCACCGTCCCGAGTCGGAGCGCTACGCCAACGTCACCACCGTCTGCGGCCACCGGGACGTGACCGCCCTGTGGGGCAAGCTGCAGGACGCCCCCGAGCTCGAGCCCCACCTGCCCCTGCTGATCCAGGAGGACACCAAGTGACCACGCAGACCGCGCAGCTCCAGCTCGTCGACGAGCCCGCCCGCGAGACCATCCGCCACGAGCTCGGGTCCTCCGTGTTCGTGGAGGCCGGCGCCGGCAGCGGCAAGACCCGCGAGATGGTCCAGCGCGTCGTGGCGCTGGTGGACCGCGGCACGCCCATCACCGCGGTCGTCGCCATCACCTTCACCGAGAAGGCGGCCGGGGAGCTCCGCGAGCGCGTCCGGGCCGCGCTCGGGGCCGGGTCCGACGACGACGCCGTGCGCTCCCGCCGCGGCACAGCCCTGCACGACCTGGACATCGCTCCGATCGGCACCATTCACTCCTTCGCCGCCCGGATCATCCGGGAGAACCCGCTGGAGGCCCAGGTCCCGCCGGGCATCGAGACCCTCGACGAGATTGCGTCCTCGCTGGCCTTCGAGGACCGGTGGCAGCAGATCGTCGGCGCGCTGTTCGGCAAGCCCGAGCACTCCGCGGCCATGGAGGTGCTGTTCTCCTGCGACATGAAGCTGAACACGCTCCGCGACACGGCCAAGGCGATGGACCGAAACTGGGACCGATTGCCGTGGGAAGAAGCAAAGAAGAGCGAATTCACCATTCCGGACACAGAGTGGTCGAAGATCGTCCGGCCGTGCGACGAGCTACGCCGCATGCGCGGGGGGTGTAAGACCGAGGACGATCTTCTCTACATCGCGACGGGTCTGCTGCTCGACTGGGCGAATGACATTGAGACCGCTCGGCGCGGTGCTCTTAGAACGGCGCTCTCTCACCTGGCCAAGGTGCCCACCAAGAACTTCAGCAAGGGATCCAAGACGAAATGGACTGGTGACGTCGGTGAGGTCCGGGCGCTCGCGAAGGATATCAGCGACCGTGCTGTGGCACTCAAAGAAACGGTGATCCGCCAGTCCTTGGACCTCGTCATCGTCGTGATGGCCTCCGTTCTGCGCGAGGCCGCCGACGAGCGCCGCCGGCAGGGACGGCTGGAATTTCACGATCAGCTCGTGCTGGCCCGGGACCTGCTCGTCGGCGAGGAGCACGCCGAGGTCCGGGCCCGCCTGCACGGCCGCTACGCGTGCCTGATGATCGACGAGTTCCAGGACACCGACCCCATCCAGGCCGAGATCGCCCTGCGCCTGGCCTCGTCCGTCTCCTGCGGGCCCGACGACTGGCGGGAGCTGCCCGTGGACGGCGGGCGGCTGTTCACGGTCGGCGACCCGAAGCAGTCCATCTACCGGTTCCGGCGGGCGGACATCGAGACATACCTGGGCTTCCAGGAGCGCGCCGCGGCGGAGGCGTCGTCGTCGATCGCGACCCTGCAGACCAACTTCCGCTCCGTGGGGCCCGTGCTGGAGTGGGTCAACGCGGTGTTCGGCGTGCTCATCGAGGAGGAGCACGGCCGGCAGCCGGCCTACGTGCCGCTCGTGCCGGACCCGGCGCGCCCGCCGCTGCCGGAGGGCTTCGGGCACCCTGTGAGCGTGATCGGCCTGACCCTGCCCGGCGCCGAGGTCGGCGGGAAGCTCAAGGCCGCCGAGCTGCATGAGCGGGAGGCCCGGCATGTGGCGCACACGGTGCTCACCGCACTCGGTCGGACCGGCGGACCAGCCTGGCGGCACCAGGAGGGGCGCGACGACGCGGAAACCCGGCCCGTCACCGAGGAGGACATCGCGATTCTGCTCCCCACCCGCACGTCGCTCGAGGTGCTGGAGAAGGCGCTCGACGAGACGGGCATCGTCTACCGGGCCGAGGCCTCATCGCTGGTCTACGGCGCTGCGGAGGTCCGGGAGCTCATGCTGATCCTGCAGGCGCTGGCGAACCCGGCCGACTCGGGCCGGCTCGTGCTGGCCCTGCGGACGTCGATCCTCGGTTGCGGGGACGACGAGCTGGCCGCCTGGCGCCTCGGGGGCGGCTGGTGGAACTACCGGGCGGACGCCCCCGAGGGGCTCGAAGACACCCGCGTGGCCCGCACCTTGCTGGCGCTGCGGAACCTCTCGCAGGAGCTGTCCCGGTCCGGCGTCGCGGACCTCATGGAGTGCGTCCTCGAGCAGTTCCTGGTGCTGGAGGCCGCCACGGACTCGCCTCGGCACCGGGAGACGTGGCGGCGGCTGCGCTTCGTCGTGGACCAGGCCCGCGCCTGGGGCACCGCCACGCACGGGAGCCTGCGCGACTACCTGCGCTGGGCCGAGACCCAGACGGCGGAGGGCGCCCGGGTGAAGGAGGCGGTCGTCCCCGAGACCGACGCGAAGGCCGTGCGGATCACCACGGTGCACGCGGCCAAGGGCCTGGAGTACCCGGTGGTGATCCTCGCCGGCACCGGCACCAAGGTGCCGCCGACTACCCACCACGTGCTCTTCGCCGAGGACGGGACCATGGAGGTCTCCCTCAAGAAGGGCCTGGCCACCGCCGGCCACGAGGAACTCAAGGAGCGCGAGAAGGACATGCTCGCGGCCGAGCGGTTGCGCCTGCTGTACGTGGCGTGCACCCGGGCGCAGAGCCACCTGGTGGTGTCGCTGTACACGGTCTCGGAGAAGGGCGAGTCCTCGCACGCGGCGCAGCTGCGGAAGGCGCACGTGGCGGGCACGCCGGAGCTGCCGTTCGAGGATGTCGAGAGCGTGCGCCGCCGGGCGGAGGCGGTTCCGGAGGAGCGGTCCTGGGACGAGGTGCTCGCCGAGTGGAGCGCGGTGAGCGGGCACTGGGCCGAGGCCTCGCGAATCGAGGGCAGCCGGTCGGTGACGCGGGTGGCGCACGCGGCGCCGGCGGTTCCGGCTGGCGGGGACGGTGTGCTCGCGCCGTCCCCGGACAGTCCCGCGGCCACGGCCGACGACGACGTTCCCGCCGCACCGGCCCTGCCCGCCCTCGGGGAGCCCGAGCGCGTCGTGCCGCTGGAGAGCACCGGCCCGGAGAACCGCGCAGAGCTGCTCCACGGGCCCGAGTTCGGCACGGCCCTGCACCGGCTCATGGAGCTGTGCGACCTCACCGACCGGGAGTCGCTCGACCGTCTGGCGCCGGCGGTGGCGGAGCTGAACGGCCTGCCCGGCACCGAGGCCCTGCTCGCCTGCGCCCGCATCGCCTGGGACTCCGCTCCCGTGCGGGCGGCCGCCGCCGGCGAGCACTGGAAGGAGCTGCCAGTGGCCACGGTCGATGAGGACGGCGCCGTGCTCGAGGGCGTGGTGGACCTGCTGTACCGGGAGCCGGACGGGGACTACGTGATCGTGGACTACAAGACGGACATGGCGCTCTCCGAGGTGAGCCAGGAGGCCTACCGGCAGCAGCTGTCCCTCTACGCCGGCCAGCTGGAGCGGATCATCAGTGGGCGCGTGCGGGAGCTGGTGCTGGTGTGCTGCCAGCCGATGGTGCGGCAGGTGATGGCGTATGAGCACGTCGGACGCTGAGCCGAACCTCGCCGGGATGGAGCTGGTCCGACCGCTACAGGCAGTGATCGACCCTTGCCCTGGTGTCCACTCGTGGTGGCTGATATCCCAGACGTCCCGGACGCCGAGGGCAGCGGGCCTGACCTCGCCGTTTGACGTCCCTAGGTGTACTGATCGGGGACGTTGGTTGAGTGGTTGTGATCCTCTGTTCTGATCAGTGGCGCGGCGAGAGCCTCCTGCGGTGGAGTGGAATTGCCTAAGCGACACACCTGTACGCGATTGATGTCACAACATCGGCTGCGAGTAACGTCCTATGCATGGACCTGACACAGTCACACAACCGGCTACTCGATGCCGAGATGAAGGCCAAGTACAAGTTCCTTGAGGTACGCAACGCAGCCGCGATGCTCAACGCCTCCGCGCCGGAGTCCTTTTCAGAGATTCTCAATGTGCTCGACGAGTTCTTCGTGTACGATCTCGACATTCTGACACCCGGCGGCAACCGCGGGCAGATCCCTACGCGGCTCGACAAGGCGTTTGAGGACCTTGGCTGGCGCGCTGTGCGCATCAATACAGTGCACAAGCTGGTAGGCAAGATGAAGAGGACCGCTAGTTCCACCACCTATGACGAGCAATTCTTGGAGTCGACCGTCTACAACGACGGATTCGAGGTTGACAACATGAAGGGCCGCATTGCTCTCGATGTTGAGTGGAATGCCAAGGACGGCAACCTGGACCGCGATCTGGCCGCCTACCGCTCTCTCTACGACCTGGGCCTAATTGACGCCGCGGCGATCATCACGCGCGACCACCAAGGTATTCGAGATCTGTGTAGCGAAGACCTAAAGAGCGAGGATGCCTACAGGAGACTTGGCACCTCAACTACTACCAACCTCGAAAAGGTCAAGCCAAGGTTGACGCGCGGCGATGCAGGCGGTTGCCCAGTATGGGTGGTCGGCATCACTCGCTCCACCTGGGCTGGCAAGGGTGTCCCGGTTCCTGGGTCCAAGTTGCCAGATGTGATCGTGACCGACGGTGTGGAACTTGCGCTGGACGTCTAGGGCTGTCGGTCTGGACCCATAGACTGATGGGGCTATGGTTGCTCCCCTTCGTGCTGACGTCACGCCCACGCCCTTTACTCCCCTGCCCACCATTGAAGGCGGGTACCAGACCGTGCTTGCAGACCCTCCATGGCGGTTCGCCAACCGCACCGGCAAGGTGGCTCCTGAGCACCGCCGGCTGGACCGATACGACACAATGACGCTCGACGACATTATGAACCTGCCGGTCGACCATCACACGGCGAAGAACGCGCATCTCTACCTATGGGTGCCAAACGCGCTGTTACCGGACGGTCTAAAGGTGATGGAAGCGTGGGGCTTCCGATACGTTTCCAATATCATTTGGGCGAAGCGACGCAAGGATGGCGGACCGGACGGTCGCGGAGTGGGTTTCTACTTCCGCAACGTTACTGAACCAATTTTGTTCGGCGTGAAAGGCTCGATGCGAACTCTTCCCCCAGCTCGCCGTCAGGTCAATATGATCGAAACGCGCAAGAGAGAACATTCGCGCAAGCCGGATGAGCAGTACCAGCTGATCGAAGACTGCTCGCCAGGCCCCTATCTCGAGATGTTCGCTAGGTATCCCCGAGAAGGATGGGACGTCTGGGGCAATGAGGCTGAGGACGTCACGCCACGAGGCAAGGTTCATAAAGGATATTCGGGCGGTGCCATGGAAGTTAACTATGCTGTGTCTCCGCTAAGGAAGAATTTGGAAGAAATTGAGAAAATTGCGGCGCCAGGCGTGGCACTGAAGTAGCCGATGGGGATGCTGAGTTTGCATTGCCTTTGTCTAGGAATGCGGCGAGTGCATAGTGACAGACGAATGTTGTGTAGCTAGTGAAGGTGGGACTTATATAAGGTTTCGACCCACTGAGAATCAGATGCACCCGGCAGTGCAAGTCTCACCCAAAATTTCCCCTGATTTTTATGACCTAAACTTCATGTCGACCGCCGGACTGTTCCCGGGACTGAGTCTCGCCGACGAGGCACACCTGCATGAGCTCGTCGAAGAGTGGTAGTACCGGGGCGACATAGGAGCAACACTCGCTACTGGTCGCCAGTTCCCAACTTCCAACTCTAACAAGGTGGGCAGTCACCTACACCTTCCGCCCCGATCCCCATATCCTGTGAAAGGTGTCACCCGAATTCACGAGTCACGGAGGTGTGTAATAAATGGAAGCGCATCCGCGGAGCCCGCGTGACCTGTTCGAAGGCAAAGAGCACTATGAGATTCCCGCATTCCAGCGCCCCTACGTCTGGACGGAAGAGGACCAATGGGCGCCGTTATGGGACGATGTAGTTCGCGTCGCCGAGGGGTACGTCCTCGCCAAGGAAGCAGACACCGAGCCAGAGACCCCGCAACATTTTCTCGGCGCCGTCGTCTACGTATCGAAACCAGCCGTCGCGGGAGACGTCACGCGACACGAGGTCATCGACGGTCAACAGCGTATGACTACTCTCCAGCTTCTCCTCGACGCTGCGCACCAGGTACTCGACGAGCGTGAGCACGAGTTGCACGCGGAGGGGATCGAAGACCTCATCGCGAACAAGTCCAAGGCCTTCGTTGGAAAGCGCGAGCGATTCAAGCTCTGGCCGTCGCAAGCCGACCGTAAGGCCTTCGCCTACGCCATGGATCCCGAAGGCGATTGGGAAGGTGAGCACCGGATCGTTGAATCCCACACTTTCTTCCGCGCGGAGGCTACGCGATGGATTACAGGCGAGCCGGATGAGGACGGCTCCGCTCCACCAGGTACGGAGGAGCTACGTGTCGAGGCGTTGAGTTCAACGTTGCAGGACCGGCTCACCCTGGTCGCGATCGACCTTTCAGGCCACGACGACTCGCAGCTGATCTTCGAAACGCTGAACGACCGAGGCACTCCGCTGTTGAAGGCCGATCTCATCAAAAACTGGGTCTTCCATCATGGGGAAGCCCTCAGAGCTGACGTCGAGAAGTGGTCGGTGACGCACTGGAGCGACTTCGATGATGTGTGGTGGCGAGAGGAAATCGCCCAGGGACGTCAGGTACGCTCTCGCGTCGACATCTTCCTCCAGTACTGGCTGACGATGCGACTGCAGGAGGAGGTCAAGACCGACCACGTCTTCCGAGTATTCGCGGAGTATGCAAAGCCCAAAATGCGGAGCGCAATGGCCGCCGATGCACTGCTCACCGAGCTCCGACGCGACGCCGACACCTACCGCAGCTTTGCTCAGCTCGATGCAAGGACTTCTGAGGGTCGCTTCTACTCCCGGGTCATCGAAACGATGGAGCTCGCCGCGACAACACCACTCTTTCTGTGGCTGTTGTCCGAGAATCACCGAGTCCCACAAGATCAGCTGCGCCTAGCTTTGGAGTCGGTTGAAAGCTGGGTGATTCGCCGCACGCTGCTGAGGATGAGTCCTATGGGCCTCAACCGATTCATGGTGACGATCATCAAGGCCCTCGACGGAGTCCCAGCCCCAAGGGTGGGACACAAGATCCACGCTTTCCTGTCCGAGCAGACCGCCGAATCGCGACTGTGGCCAACCGATGCCGACGTGATCGGTCAGCTACCGGAAGTCAAAACCTACGGCAACATCAAGCAGAGTCGCCTCCGTGTCGTGCTCGCGGCGATCGAGCAACACCTTCGGCATCAAAGCCCCAAGCACGAGGAAGTCTCCCTCCCCGCTGGGTTGCAGATCGAGCATGTCATGCCCCGAGGCTGGCGCACCCACTGGAACACGCCAGAGCTTTCACCAGAGAAAGCAGCCAAGCGTGACAAATACGTCAACACGATCGGCAACCTCACGCTCGTCACGAAGTCTCTCAACAGCTCTCTCTCCAACCGCCCCTGGACCGACGCAGCTGCCATCGGTCTCAAGGAGGGCGGTGAAGTAGGCAAGGGTAAGTGGGCACTTCTCGACGAGTTCAGCCTCCTGGTACTCAATAAGGAGATCCTCAAGCACATCGACTCATGGACTGAAGACGATATCAAGGCCCGCAATACACATATGGCTAAAGCCATCTGCGCGGTCTGGCCAGGGCCAATACCTATGAGTCCAACAGCGGTCGCGACAACGGATGCTAGTCCAGGGAAGTCGGTCGACCCCGAGGTGGTGAAGGAGGAACCGTCTGGAACCACATCCGCCGCTGAATCGGCGGATGACCTTCTTCGTCGCTTCAACAAAGCCATGCAGGACGTCTACGTGCGCGCCAAGAAGGAAGCCGGTTACAACGCGACCTACTACTTGGAGATGCTTAATCAATACGGTGGGCTGGAGACGGCCCGACGACTCCTCGCTAGCAATTCTCCATCCAAGGGCTTCACCGCACTGTGGGAGCGTAAACGACTCGATCTCACCGTTGAGAACACCGTGCTCGATCCCGAGTTCCAGGTCCTCTTCAACGAAGATGAATTAGAGCTCGCCCGCCGCAGACTGGCTGACTACAACTTTCCAACGAATCGCTAGGGGTGGACGGTGCTTGTGGCGTGACGGGTCTGGCCGAGGTGCGGCTGCGGCCCGTCGTCGTCGCCGTCGGGGGCTCCCCGGTCCCCCGCTCCGTCGTGGACCAGTGGACCGCCAAGGGGGTGAGCGTGATGGCGGACTTCGGCGCCACGGAGGCCGGCTCCACGATCCTGACCATGCCGCCGCGGGGCAGCGACGGGCCCTCGGCCATCGGCATCCCGGTGGTCCACGCCGAGTGCAGCGTGCGCGACCTCGACGGCTCGGAGCTGCCCGCCGGCCGGATCGGCGAGCTGTGGGTGCGCGGCCCCCTGCTCATGCGGGGGTACTGGAACAAGCCGGAGGAGACCGCGCAGGCCATCACGCCCGAGGGCTGGTTCCGGACCGGCGACGCCGCCCAGGTCGACGAGGACGGCATCTTCCACATCGTGGACCGGTGGAAGGACATGTACATCTCCGGCGGGGAGAACGTGTACCCCGCCGAGGTCAAGAGCGTGCTCTACCAGCACCCCGACGTCGTGCTGGCCTCCGTGGTCGGGGTGCCGCACGAGCGGTGGGGCGAGACCGGCAGGGCGTTCGTGGTGCTGAGCGGGCGCTCCACCGCGACCGCCGAGGAGCTGCGCACCTGGTGCCGCGAGCGCCTGGCCGCCTACAAGGTGCCCACCGACGTAGAGTTCCTGGACGACCTGCCCCGCAACGCGACCGGCAAGATCCTCAAGAAGGAGCTGCGCACCGTGATGAGCCGATGACCCGCCCCGACCCCGCCGCTCTGCTGGCCGACCTGCGCCAGGAGGGGGACCTGCTCGAGGAGCTGCTGCGCCCGCTGTCCGCCGAGGACTGGGACCGCCCCACCCCGGCGCAGGGGTGGACGATCCGCCACCAGGTTGCCCACCTCACCTGGACGGAGCGGACCGTGCTGACCGCCCTCGAGGAGCCGGAGGTCTTCGCGCAGCTGCGGGAGCGGTTCCGGGCGGAGGCCGACGTCGTCGACCGCGGCGCCCAGGAGGGTGCCGCACGGCCCCCGGCCGAGATCCTGGCGACCTGGCAGGACAGCCGGCGCCGCGTGCTCGAGCGGCTCGCCGCCGTGCCGGAGGGCGAGCGCATCCCGTGGATCGGCCCGCCCATGGGGGCTCCCATGATGGCCAGCGCCCGGATCATGGAGACCTTCGCCCACGGCCAGGACGTCCGCGACGCCCTCGGGGTTCCCCCGGTGGCCTCGCACCGGCTGCGGCACGTCGCCCACCTGGGCGTGGCCACCCGCGACTACGCCTTCAAACAGCGCCGGCTGGACCCGCCGGCCGATCCGTTCCGCGTGGAACTCACCCACGAGGATGAGACCTGGACCTGGGGGCCGGCCGAGGCAGCGCAGCGCGTGACCGGCCCGGCCCTGGACTTCGCGCTACTCGCCACCCGGCGGCGGCACCGCCAGGACGGGGACCTCGTCGCGGAGGGCCCCGACGCCGACGCGTGGCTCGACATCGTCCAGGCGTTCGCCGGACGGCCTGGTCCGGGGAGGGCGCCGCTGTCGCAGACGCCGTAAGAACTGGGCACGAGGTCAACGAAGAACGTCCGGCGGCTGCCGCACTCGGCCCTCGCCGGGTGGCCTTCCGAGAACGCGGGGACTGTCGACGGCGAGCTGGAGCTGTGGGCCCGCTCTGACCGGATCAAGTTCCGCGTCCGGAAAAGGTCGACGTCCGCCGCCTCGACCTGCTCATCGCGCACTCCGTGCTGGGCGCTCGCGGCTGAGAGCGAGGGTGCCGCTCGGGAGCCTCCCGGGCGGCACCCTCGGTCGCGCTGGTCACGGGCCCCGGTCAGGACGGATGGCGACGACCCGACGCACCACCACCGCCCGACCCGGAGGGGCTGGGCTCTCGAGCACCGTGAGGCTCAACCGACGACGGCAGCAAGTGCCCCGGGCGGGGTCCCCGTCGCCGCACCTTCTTCGCCCCGCGGCTCTGCCGCTCCCTCCGGAGGCACCGAGACGGTGTACTTCTCCCGGTGGATCCGCCGCGGGGACATCCGCCGCCTCTTGAAGGCCCGCTTGCCCGCCTCGACCATGGCCGGCGGGCCGCACAGGTATCCGGACCAGCCCTTGAGCGTGATGAACTCCTCCGGCACCAGCTCCGAGGGATAGCCGACCCGACCCTCCCAGACCTGGTCCGTCAGGCACGGCTTCCAGTGGAAGTTGGGGTGCCGCTCGGCCAGGCCCTCGAAGTAGGCGGTGTCGTACAGGTCCGTCTCGGAGCGCACCGAGTGGTAGAGGTGCACCTCCCTGTCGGGCTGGTCGTCGAGCACGCACTGGAGGATGCCCTTGATGGGAGCCATGCCCGTTCCACCGGCGAGCATGATCACGCCCCCGTCGGTGTCGGCATCGGCGTAGACGAAATCGCCCATCGGCCCCTTGAGCTCCACGCGGTCCCCGAGCGTCATCGTCCGGAAGATCCAGGAGTCGGAGGCCAGGCCTGCAGCCTGGCGCTTCACGTGCAGCTCGATCTCCGTGTCGCGGCCGGCGCTGTTCGCCAGAGAGTAGTGGCGGTACTGGTCCGTGCCCGGGACCTTGAGCTCCACGTACTGTCCCGGGGAGTACTCGATCGGCTCGTCGAGGGCGATGCGCACCCGCTTCGTGTCCCGGGCCATCTCCTCGAGGCCGACGACGACGCCCTCGAAGTCGCGCAGCGCACGGAAGTGCTCCGCCCCGATCCCGTCCTGGCGGGTCGGCTCGACCACGGTGTCGGCGCACGGCGTGGCCTGGCAGGCGAGAGCGAGGCCCTGCTCCCGCTCCTGTGTGGGAAGGGTGTAGTCCGGGCTGGCGCCGTGGTTCACCGCGCCCCGAAGGACACGGACCTTGCAGGTCCCGCACGTCCCCTGGTTGCAGGAGTTCGGCACCCACACGCCGTTGCGCAGGAACGAGTCGAGCAGCGTCTGGTTCTCCGCGCAGGGCACGCCCTGTTCGGTGCCCTCGACGGCGATGGTGTGGACGGTCGTCATGTCCTCACACCTCCCACTGGCAGTGCAGTTCGGTGGGGCCGCGGAAACCCCAGCCCCAGAAGTCGACGACGTGGTCGGGGTCCAGCTCGATGTTCGGCAGCGTGTCCAGCAGCTCCTCGAGGGCGATCCGGCACACGTGGTTGGCGAAGTAGATGCCGGCGCACGCGTGCTTGCCGGCGCCGAAGGCCAAGTGCGGCAGCGGCGGCCGCGTGATGTCGTACGTGGACGGGGCGTCGTAGGCGTTCTCGTCGTGGTTGGCCGAGCCGTAGGACATCAGCACCGGGGTGTTCGCGGGCAGGTGCACCCCGGCAATCACCGTGTCCTGCTCCGACACCCGCGCCGTGGCCGACCAGA
This sequence comes from Kocuria sp. LUK, assembly GCF_021012935.1. Classification (NCBI taxonomy): domain Bacteria; kingdom Bacillati; phylum Actinomycetota; class Actinomycetes; order Micrococcales; family Micrococcaceae; genus Kocuria; species Kocuria sp. LUK. The sequence continues at coordinate 438,954 of NZ_JAJMZI010000002.1, read as the reverse complement.
TCGGGGAGGTCCACCGCATGCCCTCGGCGATCGCTCGAGGCAGCAGGCCGGGCTCGTCGACGACCGCCTCGAGCTGCTCCGGCCGGCTGAACAGTCCGGCCAGGGTGGAGCCGATGGCGTGCCCCGGCTCCTGGAGGGCGCCGAGCAGGAAGACGTAGAGGGTGGGATAGAGGTAGTCACGGTCCCGGGTGGTGCCCTCGGGCATCCCGTCGTGGAGCCAGTGGGACATCGCCGAGTCGTCGGGCTCCACGATCCACCGGTCGATCAGCGGATCCACCACGGACCGGATCTCGGCCTTCGCCTCGTCGCCCTCCCGGAAGCCCTCGGGATTGGCGAAGTCACCGCTCTCGTCCACGGCGGCGTTGGTGAAGGAGTTGCTGAGCTTGTGGAACCACTCGCGCAGCTTGTCCGAGTCGACGCTCTCCAGGCCGAGGAGGTTCCCGACGGCGCGCACCGAGACCTTCTCGCAGAACTCCGACATCAGCTCGGCCCTGCCCCGGTACTCGAGGTCCGCGACGTAGCGCTGGGCGATGGGCCGCACCATGCCGTCGACCCACCGGTCCACCTCCGTGGGCTGCAGCGCCGGGTCGACCATGGAGCGGAGGTCCTCGTGGATGTCCCCGTTGACGCCGATCACGGCCGGGTGGCCGAAGGTCCGGCCCCCGGCCTTCGTGATGATCCCCCCGAAGTCGGGGTGGTTGGCGATCTCGGTGCAGACCTCCCGCGTCGAGGCCACGTAGGCCCCGAGCACCGGGATGAATGCGAGCGGCTGCTCACGGCGGAGCCGCTCGTAGACCGGATAGGGGTTGCGTTCCAGTTCCTGCATGGTCACGTCGCGCAGCCACTGGGGCGCCTCGGGTGCGGCGGAGACGGTCATGGCATACCTCCTGATCGAACGGAGCGATCCACCGAGCGATGGACCCGGCCGGCAGGACACTCGAGCGGCCGCCTGCCCGGCAACTGGTCAGCGATACTATGAACCAGATCACAGCGGGGATATCCGCTTCCCGACCACCTTGTCCCCGATGCGACCCCCATCAGGACCCAGAACCGATGGATTGAGTCCGAACCCGAACAGATGCCTGGCCGACCGAGGAACGCCCCGATCACCCATGCCACCTCTCCACGCCACCCAGGACCTGCGCACGGCCGACCTCGACTAGGCCTACGCCGCTGTCGAACAGGCCTACTTCCGCCACGGCCTTGTACAGCTGTCCGCGAGCGCCGGTGAGTCGCTCGTGCGCACCGTGCACTTGGCGCCGCTGACCGTCGGCCGGATCCGGTGGGGCGCTGACATCGCGATCGACTGCGACTACACAGACGCCTACGAGCTGAACATCCCCCTCAGCGGGAGCCTCGAATGGGAGCTGAACGGCCGCCCCATGCACTCGACCGGCGGGCTGGGAGCCCTGTTCCTGCCGGACCGCCCGTGCCCCATCACGCGCTGGGCCGCGGACAGCGACGTGCTGGGCGTCAAGGTGGACCGCCGGCTGCTGGAGCACCATCTCGCCCTACAGGCTCCCGACCGCTCGGCCACCGGCTACGGCGGTCCGCAGCTCGTGGACCTGCGCTCGCCGCAGGGTCGCTCGTGGATCCAGTACGTCCGGCAGTGCGGAGAGCAGTTCATCGACGACAGCGCCGTGCTGGACCTCGACGTCTTCCGGCAGAGCTTCGCGGACTCCGTGGTCTCCTCACTGGCCACCCTGCTGCTGTCCCAGGTCGCCGACGTCAGCGGGTGGCGTAGCCCGGCACCCTACGTGGTGACCCGGGTGACCGACGCCGTCCGGGACGATCCCACCCGGCGCTGGACGTCGACCGACCTCTGCGAGGTGGCCGGCGTCGGCGCGCGACGGTTGCAGACCGTGTTCCGGGAACACCTCGGCACCTCACCCCTGGCGTTCGTCACGACGACCCGGCTCGAGCGCGCCCATCGCCTGCTGCGACAGGGCGCTCCCGAGGCGACCGTGACGCAGGTGGCCCTCGACTGCGGGTTCTCGCACCTCGGCCGGTTCTCGGCCCTGTTCCACGGGAAGTACGGCGTCCAGCCCTCGGCCGTCCTGGACGAGGCACGCAGGAGGAGGACACGGTCGTGCGTGCAGGCGGTAGGGGGAAACGCGACGGGTGGTGCAATCCGGCCGGAGGACTGAGGAAGCACCCGAAGCCGGGCCGAGGAGCACCGGAGTCGACATCCGGATCCTATACATCTGCATTTGCTTCAGCGAAGAGCCAGTTCTGGGGGCAGCACCCCGTGGAAGGGATAGGTCGGGTGCGCCCGGGCCCTGCAGCACCGCCGTCCGGCGTCCTCACAAGCCCGCGCGCAGCCAGTCCTCGAACCGGGTCGAGGCGGTCGTGACCTCGCCCCGGGGCAACAGGCCGCCGTTGCCGAGGGCGGTGACGGACACCGGCACGCGAACCACCCGCCGGCGCCCGCCGCGGTGCGCGGCGACCGCGCGGGCCAGCTGCGCCAGGTCGCGCACCTCCGGCCCGGCGATCGCGACGTCCCCGGCCGGAGCACTGGCGGACTCGAGGGCGCGGTCGGCGACGAACGCGGCGGCCTCGTCGGCGGCCAGCGGCTGCGAGCGCATCCCGGGCACGAGGGAGAGCGGGCCGAGGCGCAGCTGCGCGAGCAGCGTCCCGGCCAGCTCGTACCACTGCGCCGAGGCCACGACCGTCACCGGGACCGGTCCGGTACGGTAGGTCCGCTCCTGGGCGGCCTTGCCCGCGTAGTAGCCCAGCCACCGGTGCACCCGCGGGTCCCGGGCGTTGAGGATCGTCACGCACACGATCCGGGCCACGCCCTGCCGCTGCGCCGCCGCCTGCACGTGGCGGGCGGCGGTGGTGAAGAAGTCGACGGCGCGCCGGCGGGACAGCGTCGCCACGTTGAGGCAGTCGACCACGGTGGTGACGCCGTCGAACGCGGCGTCCAGCCCCTCGCCGGTGGAGGCGTCGGCGCCGTGCCGGCGCGAGACCTCGACGACGTCGACCCCGTGCGCCCTCAGGTGCGCCACCACCCGCGAGCCCAGCAGCCCGGTCGCGCCCAGGACCGCCACCCGCGGGTGCTCGCCGTTCCCCGTGCCAGCCATCGCCACTCCCCTGTTCGCCTGTGCTCCGGTGCCCTCGAGGTCGATTCTTCCCGCCGTGCCACCCGACCGCGAGGGTCACTTTTGCGCTCACCATCGAAAAACTGCCACCGCCGTGGGAGCCTGGGCCCATGATCCGCAGCGTCGCCGTCGTCGTCTTCGACGAGGTCTCCCCCTTCGAGCTCGGCGTCGCCTGCGAGGCGTGGGGCATCGACCGCTCCGCCGACGGCCTGCCGGTGATGGACTTCGCCGTGTGCAGCCCCGGCGGGCGGCCGGTCCGCACGACCGCGGGCTTCGACCTGGCCGTCCACCACGGGCTCGACCGGGTGGCCGCGGCGGACCTCGTGGTCCTGCCGGCCATGTCCCGGGAGCGGGAGGTCCCGGCCGAGGTGCTCGACGTACTGCGCGCGGCCTCCGCCCGCGGCGCCCGGCTGCTGTCCATCTGCTCGGGGGCGTTCGTGCTGGGCGCGGCCGGGCTGCTCGACGGCCGCCGCTGCACCACGCACTGGATGCACACCGCGGAGCTGGCCGCGCGGTTCCCCGCCGCGCAGGTGGTGCCCGAGGTCCTCTACGTGGAGGACGGCCCCGTCCTCACCAGCGCCGGCACCGCGGCGGGCCTCGACGCCTGCCTGCACCTGTGGCGCCAGGAGTTCGGCTCGGCGGCGGCCAACACCGTGGCCCGGCGCATGGTCGTGCCGCCGCAGCGCGAGGGCGGCCAGGCCCAGTTCATCAAGGAGCCGGTGCCCGAGCGCCGGGCCGAGACGCTGGACCCGCTGCTCGGCTGGATCGTGGCGCATCTCGACGAACCGCTCGACGTCGACGCCCTGGCCCGGCGCGCGGCCATGTCCCCGCGCACCTTCGCCCGCCGGTTCCGCGACGAGACGGGCACGACCCCGCACGCCTGGATCACCGCGCGGCGCCTGCACCGGGCCGAGCAGCTGCTCGAGGAGACGGACCTGCCGGTGGAGCGCATCGCCGCGGACGTGGGCTTCGGCAACGCGGCCACGCTGCGCCACCACTTCGCCAGGGTCCGCCGGCTCAGCCCGCAGCAGTACCGCCGCCGCTTCGCGACCACCGCCTGAGCACCACCCCGGCGGCACGGGAGGGGAATCCCGGACCGAGCAGTACTGCGCCGCGCGCCGGGGGCGGCCGTCCTCCGCCCGCACGGCGCACACCTGACCAAGGTTGGCAGAAATCGATCGGAAGGCGGCATTCCTGCCACTCGTACGGCCGGGGTCGGACGAGCAGGCTGGTCAGCACGAGAGGGCGCCGGATCGGACCGGCCCCCACGGGCAAGGAGCCACCCATGACGACGGACCTGTTCCTCCTGCTGGCCGCCACCGGCATCCTGGCGGTGTACACGGCGATCGGGCGCCTGGCGATCCCGGCCGAGGACCGGGTGCCGTGGCACGAGCTCGGCTGGGACGGCTGGTGGCACACGCTGCGCCGCAGCCTGGTGGCCCTGGGCGAGGGGACCCCGCGCGACGGAACCCGCGCGCGCTGAGACCGCGGGGTCCGGGGCCGCGCCGGGATCCCCGGGCACCGGCGCCCGGTGCGCGGTCAGCCCTGCGCGGCCGGCCCCACCGTCGCGTCGAGCGGACGGTCCGCCCGCATCCGGGTGGTGAGCTCCGTGAAGAACGCCTTCAGCCGGGCCACCGCCTCCGGGCCGGCGCCCGCGCGCAGCAGCCGCAGGGTTTCCTGCCAGCCCTCGACCCACAGCGGCACGAGGTGGCCGGAGGGGTAGAGCGAGATCCGCCGCAGCGAGCGCAGCATGACGTGCTCGGCCATGGCCGTCAGCTCGTCGTTGTCGGCGGTGGCCAGCAGCACGCGCACGGCGTCGACCAGGCCGGTGCGGGAGGCCTCGAAGCGGTGCTGCCCCACCTCCTCGGTGAAGCGGTCGACGGCGTCGGCGAGCGCGTCGAGGCGCCCGTCGTCGAGGGCGGGCACTGCGCGCTCGAGCGCGGCCACGGTGACGACCCCGAGCACGTCCATGAGCTCGATGGCCCGGCGCTGGGTGAGCACGGCGACGTGCCGGCGCTTGTTGGCGGTGCTGACCACGAGCCCCTCGCCGATGAGCTCGGTGATGGCCTCGCGCACCGGGGTGATGCTCACGTCGAGGCGAGCGGCGATCTCGGCGTCGCGGATGGGGGCGCCGGGGGCCAGGGCGCCGGAGAGGATCTCCTCCCGCAGGTGCTGCGCGACCGCCTCGCGCCGGGTGGCCGGCATCTCGAACGCCACAGTCCTCGTGTCCCTCCGTCGGCCGGTCCGGTCGTCGCCGCAGGCCCGGGGACCGGGAACGCGGCGGGCGGCCGGTGGTGCCCCCAGCGTAGCCAGAAGTGGGGGAGAAACATTCGGGGGCCCTCTAGAAACAATGCAGTGTGCAGTCTACCGTCTGTGTGACCTGCATCACTCGGGTCGAGCGGCGCAGGAATCGTTCCGTCGATGAGGAGACACCCATGTCCCTGGACCACGCCACCCTCGCCTTCCTGGCCGCCTCCGCCGAGGCCGCCGGGCCCGACGCCAAGCCCATGTGGCAGATGAGCCCCGCCGAGGCCCGCGCCACCGCCGCCGCCATGAACGAGATGTTCGGCACCGGCCCCGAGATGCACCGCACCGAGGACCACGTCCTGGACGCCTCCGACGGCGGCAGCTTCCGCATCCGGGTGCACGTGCCGCAGGAGTCCCCGACCGGCGTGTTCGTCTACCTCCACGGCGGCGGCTGGGTGCTGCAGGACATCGACGGCTACGACACCCTGGGCCGGCAGCTGGCCGAGAAGTCGGGCTGCGCCGTCGTCCTCGTGGACTACCGCAAGGCCCCCGAGCACCCCTTCCCCGCCGCGGTGGAGGACTCCTGGACCGCCCTGACCTGGGCGGGCGAGCACCTGACGGAGCTCGCCGGGGCGCAGGCCCCGCTCTACGTCGGCGGGGACAGCGCCGGCGGGAACCTCTCGGCCGTCATGGCTCTGCGGGCCCGGGAGAACGGCGGGCCGGCGATCGCGAAGCAGGTGCTGATCTACCCGGTCACCGACGCCGACTTCACCCGCCCCTCCTACGGCGAGGAGGAGAACCAGACGCTGCTGACCACCGAGTTCATGTCCTGGTTCTGGGACCAGTACGTCCCCGACGCCGAGCAGCGCACGCATCCGGACGCCGCGCCGTTCCACGCCGAGGACCTCTCCGGGCTGCCGCCGGCGCTGGTCATCACCGCCGCCCACGACGTCCTGCGCGACGAGGGCGAGGCCTACGCCGCGAAGCTCGAGGAGGCGGGGGTCGAGGTCCACCACCGCCGCTGGGAGGGCCAGATGCACGGCTTCTTCTCCATGGTCAACGTGCTGCCGGCCAGCGCCGAGGTCATGGACTTCGTGGTGGAGTCGATCGCCACGGACGTCCGGGCCGAGCTGGAGGAGGCGGGCGAGCGATGAGCACCGTGCGCGAGCTGGACGTCGTCGTCGTCGGCGCCGGGTTCTCCGGCCTCTACCTCCTCCACCGCCTGCGCGGGGCGGGGATGTCCGTGGCCGTCATCGAGAAGGGCGACGGCGTGGGCGGCACGTGGTACTGGAACCGCTACCCCGGGGCCCGCTGCGACGTGGAGAGCCCCTACTACTCCTACTCCTTCTCCCCGGAGCTGGAGCAGGAGTGGGAGTGGACCGAGCGATACCCCACCCAGCCCGAGATCCTGCGCTACCTCAACCACGTGGCCGACCGCTTCGAGCTCCGCCCCGACATCCAGCTGGACACCGAGGTGGTCTCCGCCGTCTACGACGACGCCGCCGCACGGTGGGCCGTGACCACCCGCTCGACCGTCGACGGCACCGAGGAGACCGTCAGCGCCCGATACTGCATCATGGCCACCGGCTGCCTCTCGGCCGGGCGCGTGCCGGACTTCGAGGGCCTGGCCGACTTCACCGGGGAGGTCTACCACACCGGCTCCTGGCCGCACGAGGGCGTGGACTTCACCGGCAAGCGCGTGGCCGTGATCGGCACCGGCTCCTCCGGCATCCAGTCGATCCCCGTGATCGCGAAGCAGGCCGAGCACCTCACGGTCTTCCAGCGCACCCCGAACTTCAGCGTCCCGGCGCGCAACCAGCCGCTGGACCCGCAGGAGTGGGCGAAGATCAAGGCCGAGTACCCGCGGATCCGCGAGATCGCCCGGCAGACCCCCACCGGGCTGCCGTTCCCGCCCAGCACCGCCTCGGCCCTCGAGACCGACCCGGCGGAGCAGCGCAAGGTCATGGAGGAGCACTGGACGCTGGGCGGGTTCCGCCTCGGGCAGTGCTTCTCGGACCTCGCGATCAGCAAGGAGGCCAACGACGTCGTGGCCCAGTACATCCGCGAGCGCATCGACGAGATCGTCGACGACCCGCAGGTCGCGGAGCTGCTCAAGCCGTACGACCACCCCGTGGGCACCAAGCGGATCTGCGTGGACACCGACTACTACGCGACGTTCAACCGGGAGAACGTCTCCCTGGTCGACGTCCGCTCCGCGCCGATCACCCGGCTGACCGAGCGGGGGCTGGCCACCACGGAGCAGGAGTACGAGGTCGACGCGATCGTCTTCGCCACCGGCTTCGACGCCATGACCGGGGCCCTGAACCGGATCGACATCCGGGGCACCGAGGGCCTCGCCCTCGCCGAGAAGTGGGCCGCCGGCCCGCGGACCTACCTCGGGCTGGCCACCGCCGGGTTCCCGAACCTGTTCCTGGTCACCGGCCCCGGCAGCCCGTCGGTGCTCAGCAACATGGTCACCTCGATCGAGCAGCACGTCGACTGGATCACCGACCACATCCGCTACCTCGAGGACCAGGGCCTCACCCGCTCCGAGGCCTCCCCCGAGGCGGAGGACGCGTGGGTGCAGCACGTCAACGACGCCGCGGACATGACCCTGTTCCCGCAGGCCAACTCCTGGTACCTGGGCGCGAACGTGCCCGGCAAGCCGCGGGTGTTCATGCCCTACGTGGGCGGGGTCGGGGCCTACCGGGCCAAGTGCGACGAGGTCGCGGCCAAGCAGTACGAGGGCTTCAGCCTGGTCTGACCCCTCATCACAGGGAGGAGGGCCCCGGTGCGCGTCCGCGCCGGGGCCCTCCCGCTGCGCACTCCCCTGTCCGGGCGTTCCCCGGCCGGAGCACCACCGGGAACGCGCCTCCTGCGCGGGCCGGACACCGCTCCCCCGCTCCGCGCCCCGTACGGTGGAACCCGATACCCGTCGGGTCCCCGCCGTGCCGGCGGAGCAGCCGACGCGCCGACCCGAGCAGGAGAGCCCGACCCGATGAAGATCCTCATCCCCGACACCGCCGACATCGTCCCCGCGGACCTGCCCGGCCACGAGGTGGTCCGCTACGACGCCCAGGCTCCCGTGCCGCAGGAGCACGCCGACGCGCAGGTCCTCGTCGACTGGGGCACCCCGCTCGAGGTCCTGCAGGAGACCGCCCGCCGCCTGACCCGGGTGGAGCTGGTGCAGGCGCTGGCGGCCGGGCCGGACTCCGTGCTGCAGGCCGGGTTCCGCCGGGAGGCGGTGCTGTGCGCCGGCATCGGTCTGCACACCCTGACCGTGGCCGAGCACGCGCTCGCGCTGATGCTCCACCTGGTCCGCCAGCTGCCGGCCGCGGCGCGCTCCCAGGAGGAGCACCTCTGGGACCCGGAGCTGGGCGGGCTGCAGCCGCTGCACCCCGAGGGCCGGCTCACCACCCTGCTGGACGCGCGCGTGCTCATCTGGGGCTTCGGCGCGATCGGGCAGCACCTGGCCGGGCTGTGCACCGCGCTGGGCAGCACGGTCACCGGCGTGGCCCGCAGCGCCGGCGAGCGCGGCGGCTACCCGGTCGTCACCCCCGACCAGCTGCCCGAGCAGCTGCCCGAGACGGACGTGCTCGTGCTGATCCTGCCCCACGACCCGGCCACCGAGCGCGCGCTGAACGAGGAGCGGCTCGACGCCCTGCCCCCGCACGCCTTCGTCGTCAACGTGGGCCGGGGCTCGACCGTGGACGAGGACGCGCTCGTCGAGGCCCTGACCCGCGGGTCCATCGCCGGCGCGGCCATCGACGTCGCCTCCCGGGAGCCCCTACCCGCGGACGCCGCCCTGTGGACGGCGCCGAACCTGACCATCACCCCGCACATGGCCGGCGGGCGGCCCATCGGCGGCGGGGAGCTGCTGCGCGAGAACCTCGAGGCCCTGGCGGGCGGCGGCGAGTTCACGAACCGGGTCGAGCGCAGCGGCGCCCCGGCCTGAGACGGCGTGCGGAGGGCCCCGGTGCGCACGCGCACCGGGGCCCTCCGTCTGTGTCTCAGAGGTCGTGCTCCTCCAGGACGTCGAGGTTGCGGAAGACGGGTTCCCCGTCCATGAGTGCCATCAGCTTCTTCGCGTACTCCTGGGTCTCCGGGAGGTTGGAGTTCTCCATGGCGGACTCGTAGGAGTCGAAGAAGACGATGTGGGTGTAGCGGTTCGGATCGTCGAGGTCTTTCGTCGACAGGACCCGCCGGGCGGTCCTGGTGCCCTGGGAGCTGCTCTCCCACTCCGCGACGATCTTCTCCACCTCTTCCGGCTTCGAGGTGCTGAACTCGATCAACTGGACGAAGGCCATGACGCACGCTCCTTCGGATCAGGCCTTTCGGGAGTCCCAGTCTAGGTCCGCGGCACCCGGGCGGACCTGCGTGAAGACCACATGACGGCCGGCCCCTGCGCGGCGGGAGCGGCGGCGGGCGGTCCGTCGTCGTTCCGCGTCCCGACACGGAACCGCCGGGAGTCACGGACCGGTGTCGATGCGGCCTCCGCCCTTGGGCCCGTGCGGGCCCGGGCCTACGGTCGGGGCACCCCACGCGAGCGGCGCCAGTGCTGCCGCGCCGGACGGAAGGACGGGACGATGCCGCTCTACCTGACGAGGTTCAGCTACACCCCCGAGACGTGGGCGCGGATGATCGCCCACCCGGAGGACCGCCGCGTGGCCGGCCGGGAGTACATCGAGACGGTCGGCGGGCAGCTCCACGGCTTCTGGTACGCCTTCGGGGCCCACGACGCCTACGCCCTCTGGGAGGCGCCCGACAACGTGTCCATGGCCGCGGTGGCCCTGGCCATCACCGGCGGCGGGGCCCTGAGCTCCTTCGAGACGACGGTGCTCCTGAGCGTCGAGGAGACGCTGGAGGCCCTGCGCCGCGCCGGACAGGTCGCCTACCGGCCGCCCGGCGCCTGACGTTCCGCTCACAGGCCTCGCTCGCGATCGGAGGACCGCGACGGCGGCCTCAGGGTCTCCAGCCGAGCACGGAACTGCCGAAGGCCATGACGCCGAACCACGTGGCGGCGGCCGCGACCGGGACGAGCAGCACCAGGTAGGTGCGGCACCGCACCAGCCACACCCCGACGAGGGCGAGCAGCACCCACCACACGCCCAGCAGGACGACGGCCCACAGCGGTGCCATCAGGCCGCTGGCCAGGTAGTAGAACCCGACCACCAGGTGGGCCAGGGCCGCGACCACCACGGCCAGCACGAACCACGGGCCCATCCTCGTCATGCCCACACTGTGCGCCCGCGGAACGAGCACCGCAAGAGCGCCCGGACGGGGGTCGCCCACCGTCACCGCGCACAGAGCACTTCAGCGCCGTGCGGGTCAGAGACCGCTCAGCACCGCGCGGACCGGCTCAGACCCGAAGAAGAGCACCGCGGCAGCGGCGGGACCGCCGAACCGCCACAGCGCACGGCGGAGCCGGGCCGCGCGCACGCTCTCCTGGAGCGCGGTGAAGCGCTCGCGCAGCGTGACCGGGTCCTCCGCGGGGCCGGGCGCGTCGTGCCAGGTCTCCGGCCGCGCGGCGGCCGCCTCGAGGCGGGCGACCTGATCGGCGGTCAGCACCGCACGACGACGGCGCAGCCACCGCAGCAGCCTCTGGTCCGTGAGCACCTGCACGTCGGCAGGGCGCTGCCGGACGGTCAGCTCCTTCGGGGCCACCAGCACGATCACCGGGGTGACGTGCACGGGTTCCCCCACGGCGGCACCGAGCCTCTTGGCCGCGCGGGCCGCCTCGTGGCGGGCGTGGCGGAGGTGGTGGGTGCGCTGCCCCGCGACCATGAGCAGGTGCTCCCCGAGCCACACGTCCTGCCCTGCGTGGTGCTTGGTGTTCAGCGTGAACACCCCCGCCGGGCCCACGAGCACGTGGTCGATGTCGGAGGCCCCGACCCCGACGGGCACCGAGTGCAGCACCGTCCACTCCGGGCCCAGCCGGTCGAGGAGCTCGCCGACCCACAGCTCGCCCTCCGCACCCCGCACCCACGGACGGCTCTCGGCACTGAGCGGGTCGGCACCGGTCAGGCGGCCCCACCAGGACCGGGGCGGCACGCCCTCCTGGACGGAGAGGGCCTCGGCCATCACGGCCTGAGCCGCGCACCGGTCCGTCAGCGGCCGGAGGGGCGGCTCGGTCGCGGGCTCGGGCATCGGTCGGAGCAGGCGGAAGGCCGCGAAACCCAGCGAGCGGATGAAGGGCGGCGAGGAGTCGTCCGGGAAGGCGACCGGCGGGACGGCGGTGCCGGCGGTGGGGCGGGCGGAGGACTCCGGCCCGGGGTGCCGGGGTGCCGTCGGCGAGTGAAGGGTCACGGTGGCCTGCTCTCGGGAACGAGGGGTGGTCACCGGATTCCATACCTTTGCATGTGCACAGAACAAGCATCTGAGTCGACATGGCTTCCGGTGACACCCGGGCATGCACGGTGAACGACCTGACCACGACCCGGTTGAACCCCCACAGTGCCCCCGCAACTGGGGACAGCGGCCTGCGCCGGTGTTTGCACATGCATCCATAGGCTGGACGGCACCTGATGTTCTTCCGAGAGGACTCCTCCGTCATGACGCCTCCCTCATCCGTTGTCCGTCTGGGCTCCGCCGCGCTCGTCCTCCTGCTGCTGACCGGCTGCGGCGGGACGGCGGCCTCGACCGACGCGGCGCCGTCGTCGTCGGCCACCCCCGCCGCCGCGGGGACCACCACGGCGGGAACCGCCGCCCAGGTGCGCGGCGAGCGCGCGGTGGTGGAGCGGGTGATCGACGGCGACACCGTGGACGTGCGGTTGGACGGCGAGGTCGTGCGGGTGCGGCTGCTGAACATCGACACCCCGGAGACGAAGGACCCGAACGAGGTCGTGCAGTGCCTGGGCCCCGAGGCGACCGCGCTGCTCGAGGAGCTGCTGCCGGCGGGGACCGAGGTGGGGCTGGAGTACGACCAGGAGCGCACCGACTCCTACGGCCGCACGCTGGCCGGGGTGTTCCTGGGCGACGGCACGCTGGTCAACGCCGAGATCGCCCGCCAGGGCCTGGGCACCCCGCTCTACATCGCACCCAACGACCGGTTCCTCCCGCCCGTCGAGGAGGCCTTCGCCGAGGCGCAGGAGCGGCAGGTCGGCCTGCTCGACCCCGCCCACGGCTGCACGATCCCCGCGCAGGTCCAGCAGGCCACGAGCGCGCTCGCCGGGGCCGAGCCGGCGGACCTCGCCGACGCGGCCGGGGAGGCCGCCGCCGCGGTGGCGTTCCTCGCGGCCCTCGACGCGGTCGACGGCGACGCCCACCCGCACGTGCGCCACCTCGTGGACTTGCCCTCGCTGAAGGGGAGGATCGCGGCGGTCCGCGACGACGTCGCCGCGCTGGAGTCACAGCGCGCCGCGCAGCAGCGCTGGGCGGCGGAGCAGGCGGCAGCGGAGCGGGCCGCGGCCGAGCGGCGCGACACCCCGCCGGCACCCCCGGCGCCCCCGGCTCCGGCACCACGGCCGGCGCCCGCTCCGAAGCCGGCCCCGGCGGCTCCGGCCGTGCCCGCGCCGCAGCCCGTGGCGCCCGCCCCGGCGCCCGCTCCGGCCCCGGCACCGAAGCCCGCTCCGAACCCGGGGGCGAACATCGTGGAGCAGGCCCCACCGGGCTACTACGCCGACCTCCCCGGCTACACCGGCCCGCGCTGCTACGCGCCGGGCGGGAAGGTCTTCAGGCCCTGCTGATCCGGTCGGAGAGGGCCCGCCGGCCGTCCGCGCGGACGGCCGGCCCTCGGCGCGTTTCCTGTCCCCCGACTTGTGGTGATCCCGCCGCGCCGTCAGGATGAACCCGTGCCCGAACCCGCTTCGGGGGTTCCGCCGCGGCTTCACCGCGGCGCCCGCCGGCGGGAGGCCCCGCATGCCGTGTGCGGCCGATCGAGTGCGTGGACCGGAACACTCCGAACAGGAACGGCGGTAGGGCCCATGAACTGGTATCTGGTGTGGATCGTGGGGTTCCTGCTCCTGCTCTTCGCGGTGAGCGTGCGCTCGGCGCAGACGGTGAAGACCGCCGACGACTACGCGATGGCCGACTTCCGCCTCGGCTTCTTCCCGATCTGCGGCTCGGTGATCGCCACGGTGACGGGCTCGGCGGCGCTGATCGGCGGCGCCGGACAGGGCTTCCAGCTGGGCATCTCGTACTTCATCACGGTGCTCGCCTTCACCGGGTTCACGGTCGTGGCGGTGCTGATCCTGGGCCCCACGATCCGCGCACTGCGCCTCTACACCGTCCCGGAGCTGTTCGCCCGGCGGTTCGGGAAGCTCTCGGCGCTGGTCCCGGCGCTGATCATCGGCTTCCTCTACATGACCCCCACCTTCGGCATGCAGCTGGTCGGGATGAGCTCGATCCTGTCCTCGATCACCGACCTGCCGGTGCTGTGGGGGATCGTGCTCGGCTTCGCCGTGACGCTGGCGTTCACCATGATCGGCGGCATGCCCAGCGTGGCCTGGACCGACACCGTCCAGACGGTCGTCATCGTGGCCGGCGTGCTGCTGATGCTCGTGCTGGGCGTGAACTACGTCGGCGGGCCCGAGGCCGTCGTGGAGTCCACCCCGGAGCACCTGCTGAGCTTCGGCAGCATCGGCTTCACCGAGCTGCTGAACTGGTTCCTGATCTTCGGGCCGTTCTACATCGTCTGGCAGACCACCTGGCAGCGCCTGACCGCCGCCCGGACCACCAGGACGGGGATCTCCGCCGTCGTCGTCGGCTTCCTGATCTCGGGGCTCATCGCGTTCTTCGCGATCCTCATCGGGATCACCGCCGTCCAGGCGTTCCCGGAGGGCACCGACCCGGACGCGATCTACACCTCGTTCGTGGCCGAGGTCTTCCCCGGCTCGATCGGGGGGCTGCTCATGGTCTCGCTGCTGGCGGCGCTGCTGACGGGCGCGACGTCGTTCCTGCTCAGCGGGGCGATCAACATCTCGAAGGACATCTACCAGGGGTGGGTCGACCCGGCCGCGGACGACACCCGGATCCTGCGGGTCTCGCGGCTGTCCGTCGGGTTCATGGCCGTGCTGGGCCTGGTGATCGCCCTGTGGGTCGAGGACATCATCGCGATCTACCAGGTGGCGCTGTCCTTCACCGCCGCCGCGCTGGTCGCCCCCGTGCTGGCGGCGATGTTCTGGGAGCGGGCCACGAAGGCCGGCGTGCTCGCCAGCACGATCGGCGCCCTGGCCACGACGCTGCTCTGGCGCCTGGCCGGCCAGCCGTTCGGTCTGCACGAGATCGCCCCGGGCCTGGTGGCCTCCGCGGTGCTGCTCGTCGTGGTGAGCCTGCTGACCTCCCACGCCCCGGAGGAGCACGTCACCGCCTACGTCCGCGAGTTCCGCGCCGGCCGCCTGCGCGCGGCCGCCGCCCCGGCGGAGAGCACGGGCGCGCCGGACCTGGCCGCGGCCCGCCGGCCCGAGGCCGACTGACCCGCCCCGTTCCCTGCACGAGCCGCGACGCCGCCCGACCCGGCCCCGACCGCCCCGGACCGGTCGGTCGGCTACCGAGAGGACCCCATGGAGCCCACCACCGTCTACCCGGCCCGCCTCGTGCGCACCATGGACCCCGCCCGGCCGACGGCGGAGGCCGTCGCCGTGCGCGGGGACCGGATCCGCGCCGTGGGCACCGTCGCGGAGCTGATGACCTATCCCGGCGCGGTCCTCGACGAGCGCTACGCAGACACCGTGCTGCTGCCCGGCTTCGTCGAGGCCCACAGCCACGCCGGCTCCGGCAACGTGTGGGCGAACACCTACGTGGGGCTGGTGGACCGCACCGACCCCGACGGCCGCCGCTGGCCCGGCTGCCGCACGCTCGAGGAGGTGCTGCAGCGCCTGCGCGAGGCCGAGGCCGAGCTGGCCGACCCGGACGAACCGCTGCTGGCCTGGGGCCTGGACCCCATCTACTTCCCCGGCCAGCCGTTCGCGGCCGCGCAGCTGGACCGGGTCTCGGCGACCCGGCCGATCCACGTGGCCCACACCAGCGGGCACGTGTGCGCCGTGAACACCGCCGTGCTGCGCCGGTTCGGCATCGACGCCTCCACCCCCGTGCCCGGGGTGGTCAAGGACCACGCCGGCAACCCCACCGGGGAGCTGCAGGAGTTCGCCGCGATGGGCCTGGTCGGGGAGCTCACGGCCGGCACGGGGCTGCTGACCGTCGACGCCCGGGCGCTGCGCCGCTTCGCCCAGGACGGCGTCAACACCGGCACCACCACGCTCACCGACCTCGGGTCGATGCTGCTCATGGACGACGACGGCGTGGAGCTCTACCGCTCCACGGTCGACGACGGGTTCCCGGCCCGGCTCGACGTCTTCCACTTCGGCGCCGGCGTCGGCCCCGTCTCCCGGCCCCTGCCCGAGGCCGCCGAACGGCTGGTGCGGCTGCGGGAGCTGAGCACGGACCGGCTGCGCTTCGGCAACGTCAAGCTCATGCTCGACGGCTCCATCCAGGGCTTCACCGCCCGCCTGCTGGAGCCGGGCTACCTCCACGGCGAGCCCAACGGGATCTGGGCCGTGAGCCCGGAGGAGTTCCGCGAGGCCTTCGAGACCTTCCACCGGGCCGGGCTGCTGATCCACGTGCACTGCAACGGCGACCAGACCACCCAGCTGTTCCTCGACACCCTCGAGGCCGTCCTCGCTGCCCATCCGCGCCCCGACCACCGGCACACCTGCACGCACTCGCAGCTGAGCACCGCCGCCCAGTACCGGCGCATGGCCGCCCTGGGCGCGTGCGCGAACGTGTTCGCCAACCACATCTGGGCCTGGGGCGACCAGCACATGGACCTGACCGTGGGCCCGGACCGGGCCGCCCGGATGAACGCCGCGGCCACCGCGCTGCGGCTGGGCGTGCCGATCTCGCTGCACTCCGACACCCCCGTCACGCCGCTGGGCCCGCTGCACGCGGTCAAGCACGCCGTGACCCGCCTGACCGTCTCGGGGCGCGTGATGGGCGAGCACGAGCGGATCGGCGTGCAGGAGGCGCTCGAGGCCGTCACGATCGGCGGGGCGTACCTGCTCAAGCGCGACCACGAGGTCGGCTCGCTCGAGGCCGGGAAGTTCGCCGACCTCGCCGTGCTGGCCGAGGACCCGCTGGCCGTGGCTCCCGAGGAGATCGGGGCCATCCACGTCCTCGGCACGGTGGTCGGCGGCGACCACCACGCGAGCGTGGTCCCGGCCCCGGGCTCGGCGCCGTGACCGCCCGGCTCGGGATCATCGGCGGCTACCTGGGCTCGGGGAAGTCGACGCTGGTCAACCGCCTGCTGGGCGGGGTGCTGCCCGGGCGCACCGCTGTGGTCGTCAACGACTTCGGCAGCGTCAACATCGACGCCGACCTCGTCGCCTCGGCCTCCGGGGACACGATCGAGCTGACCAACGGGTGCATCTGCTGCCAGATCAGCGACGACGCCCTGCGCACCATGACCGCCCTCGCCGCCCGCGGGGACCTCGACCACGTGCTGTGCGAGGTCTCCGGCGTCGGCGACCCCGCCCAGCTGGCCGCGTGGCGGGCGTTCCCCGGCTTCTCCCCCGGCCCCGTGCTGGTCTGCGCGGACGCGACCGCCGTGCGGCGGCTGCTGCGCGACGCCTACGTCGCCGACACGGTCGCCCGCCAGCTCGCCGCCGCCGAGGTCGTCCTCGTGACGAAGACGGACCTCGCCGCCCCCGCCGAGCTCGAGGCGGCGGTCGCGGCGTGCCGGGAGGCCGCTCCCGGTGCCCGGCTGCTCGTGCAGGACCCCGCCGACCCGGGTGCCGCGGCGACCGCGGCCTTCGCCGGCCCCGCCCCGGCGCCTTCCGTCCCGCCCGCCGACGACGACGGCGCCGCGCGCCCCTCTCCTGGTGCCCCGGCTCCCGCGGCCCCGGCACCGGCGGCCGCGGCACCGGCCCTCGCCGCTCGAGCCCCCGCCGCTCCGGACGACCACGCGCGGACCCACGTGACCACCGCGGTGGAGGATCCCGGCCCGGTCGACGTCGACGCACTCGCCCGGGTGCTGGCCGACCGGTCCGGCTCCCTGGTCCGGGCCAAGGGCGTGGTCCGGGACCGGGACGGGCGGTGGCACGAGGTCCAGCTCGCCGGCGGCCGGGTCGACCGGCACCCGCGCGCCGCCGACCGCCCCGTCCCGGAGCACCCGGGCCTGGTGCTCATCGCCGCGGGCCCCGATGCGCAGCAGGTCCTGGACGCGGCTCGCACCGCCGCGCTGGGCTGCGCTGTCCCGCCCCCGGACGTCACCGCCCCTTAGCGCCACCCCGCTGGGCTCCGCGGCCCCGCCCCCGGAGGCCACCGCCACGAACCCGCAGCGCCGCCCGCGTCCCGCACCGCGCCGCCCGCAACGCGGTCCGGCCGCTGCACCCCGTCCCGAAGATGACGCGGATCCGCGCCGGCACCTCCCTGCGAGCCGCTCCCCGCGGTACGCTTCGTTTGCTTTAGTGATTCATTGTCGGCTCGGCGCTCCGCTCCGTTGCCCGCCCCTGCGGCGGGAGGACCTCGCCGCCCCGACGGGGGAACCGGGGACGTTCATGCACCAGACCGGCAGCACCGCGCCGCACCAGGGCCCGCGCGGGCGCCACGAGCCCGCGCCCGGCGTCCCCCTGACCGTGCGGCGGGCCCCGAGCGGACGGATCCCGCAGTGGGTGCTCGACGAGGCGGCCGAGCAGCAGCGGCGGGCCGGGCTGAGCCCCTCCCGCCGGCGCCGGGAGCAGCGGCGGGACGACCGCGCCGGGCGCCGGGACGCCCGACGGTGGGTGCGGGGCACCCGGCGCAGCAGCCGTGCTCGGCGGGCCTCGCCCGCGATCGGCGTCGTGCTGCTCGCGACCCTGTGGTTCACCCCGGGGCTGTTCGCCGACTACGCGCTGCCGGTCGTGCGCCCGTACCTGCCGAACGCGTCGGCGCCCCCGCCCGGGGTCGGGGCGGCCGACGAGCCCCTGGGGACCCCGCCGGCCGCGACCGGGACCGGGAGCCACCGCTTCATGGAGGCCCCGGACCCGGAGCAGGAGGTCCTCGCCTGGGACCCGTGCCGCCCGGTCCGCGTCGTCGTCCGCCCGGACAACGCGCCCCCGGGCGGGCAGCGGCTGATCGAGGAGGCCGTCGGGCGGATCTCGGCCGCGACCGGCCTGCAGTTCGTCGACGCCGGGACCACCGACGAGGCGCCCTCCTCCCGGCGCGATCCGTACCAGCCGGAGCGCTACGGACGGCAGTGGGCGCCGGTGCTCATCACGTGGTCCGACCCCGTCGAGCACCCCGACCTCGCCGGGGACGTGGCCGGACTGGGCGGCAGCACCCCGCGGCTGAGCCGGGACGGGACGTACGTGTCCGTGAGCGGGCAGGTCACCCTCGACGCCCCGGCCCTGACGCGGATGATGGACCGGCCCGAGCTCGTGCGGGCGGTGATCCTCCACGAGCTGGCCCACGTCGTCGGCCTGGCGCACGTCGACGACCCCGCGCAGCTGATGCACCCCGAGACCTCGGGCGTCACCGACCTCGCCGCCGGGGACCGCGCCGGTCTGGCCCGCCTCGGCGCGGGAACGTGCGCCCCGGACCTGTGAGGGGCTCCCGGCTCAGGGGCGCAGGTAGGCCCACCCCTCGGACTGGCGGACCACCAGGTGCGCCACCCCGGAGGACACGACCTCGGCCCGGGGGTGGAGGTCGGCCTCGCTCAGGCCGCGGGCGGTCAGGGTGTTCCGGCACACGCACAGGATCGCCCCGGCGTCCAGCAGCGCGGTGAGCTGCTCGGTGGGCGGCTCCGTGGCCACGGCGATCCCGGGGCCGTGGGCGACGATCTCCACCCGGGTCCCCGGCCCGAGGGCGGCGAGGAGGTTGGTGGTGTTCTGCAGCACCGCCCGGATCTTTTCCGGGGCGGCCTCGTTGAGGTGGATCAGCGCGCGGTGCGTCATGGGGGGGCCTTTCCGGTGCGGGGATGTCACGGCCACTGTAGCCAGCCGTCATCCCCCGGCCGGCCGGCCGGCCCGCGAGAGCCCCACGACGGCCGCGGCCAGGGCCGTGACCGCCACCGCGAGCACGGCCACCCACAGCGCCACGGCGCCGTAGCCGCCCGCCGAGGCGTGGGGGTCGAGGAACGGGTACGGGTACCACCAGAGGTTGCCGGTGCCCTCGTCCAGGACCGTCGGGGCCCGGAGCAGGGTGGTGGCGGCCCAGACCACGGGGTAGGCCACGATCCACCCGACCGTCCGCCACGGCACGGGCCGCCGCCCCGGGGCGAACACCCAGTCGACCAGGGCGTAGACGGGCACGACCGTGTGCAGCACCTCGTTGGCCCAGGGCTGCTCCAGGCCCGGCTCGAGCGGGACCTGCCGCAGCAGGGCGTTGTAGACGACGCCGGTGGTCACCGTGTACGTCGTCGCCGCCGCGCGCAGCGCCCCCAGCCACGGCGGCTCCGCCCCGCGGCGCCCCCGCAGGGCCCGGGCCCCGAGCACGAGGACCACCGCGTGGAACAGCGAGGTCTGGATCGTGAAGTAGCTGAAGAAGTTCACGACGTCGACCGCCAGCTGCTGGTCGCCCCGGTCGATCCAGAAGCGCAGGTGGACCAGCAGCCGTCCCGCGACGGCCACGACCAGCGCCAGGGCCGTCAGGGCGCGGGCCACGGCGAAGAGCTCGCGCACGGCTCCTCCCTTCCTGTCGTGTCGGACCGGGCGGCGATCCTGGTCCCTGCGAGGATCATCCTCCCAGCGACCGTGAGGAGCCCGCCGTGGAGAAGACCGGACAGTCCGTCGAGGAGCACCTGGCCGGGGTGAGCCCGAGGAAGCGGAGGACCGACGCCGAGCGGCTCCTGCCGCTGTTCACCCGGGTCACCGGGCAGCCGGCCGAGATGTGGGGAACCGTCATCGGCTTCGGCCGGTACCACTACCGGTACGCCAGCGGGCACGAGGGCGACGCCCCCGCCGCCGGCTTCGCCCCGCGCAGGGCCGCCACGACGATCTACCTCTACGACGGCGTCGACGCCCACCGCGAGCGCCTCGAGCGGCTCGGCCCGCACACCACCGGCGTGGGCTGCCTCTACGTCAAGGACCTCGACGCCGTGGACCTGGCCGTGCTGGAGGAGATCGTCGCCGCGTCCTGTGCGGCCCTCGGCGACGTCCCGTGGCCGGCCCGGGCCCGCGACGGCGGGAAGGACCCGGCCGGCGGCAGCTGAGTCCCGGGGCTACTCCTGCACCGGCGCCGCCGGCAGCCCGTGCTCGCGGGCCGCGGCCGCGACGATGTGCTCGGCGATCGCCAGCGACGAGGTCGCCCCGGGTGAGGGTGCATTGCGCACGTGGGTCACGCGGCCGCGGTGCTGGATGACGAAGTCGTCGACCAGCGCCCCGTCGCGGGTCATCGCCTGGGCGCGGATGCCGCGCGGGACCCGGGTGGTGCCGGCCCCGGCCAGGGAGGGGACGTAGCGCTGGGCCTCCTCGAGGAACCACCGCCGGGAGAGGACCGTGCGGATCTCGCGGGCGGCGGTGGGCAGGTTGCGCGCGGCGAAGCGCCGGAAGCCGGGGTGGGCGACGGTCTCGAGGGCGTCCTTCGGCGCGAGCCCGAGCCCGCGGTAGCCCTCGCGGGACAGGGAGAGGAACGCGTTGGGCCCGACCGTGGTCTCTCCGTCGATGCGCTTGGTCAGGTGCACGCCCAGGAACGGGTAGCGCGGGTCGGGGACCGGGTAGACCAGCCCGCGGACGTGGTCGCGGTGGGCGGGGTCGAGCAGGACGTACTGCCCGAGGAACGGCACGATCGCGGGCTCCTCCTCCCCGCCGGAGGCGCGGGCCAGGCGGTCGGACTGCAGGCCGGCGCAGACGACGACCAGGTCGAAGGAGTGGCGGCCCCGGTCGGTGTGCACGACCGCCTCCGCGGCCGTCCCGGCGATCCGCCGCACCGGTGTGCCCAGGTGCACGGTGCCGCCGGCGGCCACGACGTCGTCGGCGAGCGCCCGGGTGACGCGGGCGTAGTCGACGATCGCGGTGTGCGGTGAGTGCAGCGCCGCCCGGCCCACCGCCCGCGGCTCGACCTCGCGGATCCCCTCGGGCCCGAGCATCCGCACGTCCGGGACCCCGTTGGCCACGGCCCGCTCGTGGATGGTCTCCAGCCGGGCCTCCTCGGCGGCGTCGAGGGCGACGACGAGCTTGCCGCACTCCTCGTAGGGCAGCTCCCGGTCGGCGCAGAACCGCTGGAGCAGCGTGGCGCCGCGGCGGCAGAGCCGGGCCTTGAGCCCGCCCGGTTCGTAGTAGAGCCCGGCGTGGACCACCCCGGAGTTGTGCCCGGTCTGGTGGGCGGCGACCTGCGGCTCCTTCTCGAAGACGGTCACGGCGGCCCCGGGGAAGCGCAGGGTCAGCTCCCGGGCCACGGCGGCCCCGACGATCCCGGCTCCGACGACGGCGAACGACGGCACGGTCCCCTCCTGCTCCTGCGGCGTGCTCGGCCCACGGCCGGGTCGGCGGCGGGTTCTCGGCAGCGGTTCCCAGCACCCTACGCGCCCTGCCCTCCCCGCTCACCCTTCCCCGCCGAGTGACCCCGTCCGCGCCGGGTGACCACGGCACGGCGTGGTCAGTGGCCGGGAACGTGGTCACTCGCGGGGCGGGGCGGGAGCACTGCTCAGCGCACGTGCTCCTTCAGGAAGGCCACGGCCCGGGTCCACGCGGTGCGGGCGTGCTCGGGCCGGTAGTTCTGCCGCTTCTCGTCGTTGTGGAAGGCGTGGGGGGCGTCGTAGTAGTGGAACTCCACGACCGGGGCCGAGGACTCCCGGCGGATCCGCTCCTCGAGCGCCTGCGCCTTCTCGACCGGGTAGGCCCGGTCCTGGCGGGCGTAGTGGCCCTGCACGCAGGCCTGCACGGTCTCGTAGGACTCCGGCACGCCCTGGCCCACCCCGTAGAAGGGCACGGCCGCACTGACGCGGCCGCCCTCGTGAGCCGCGAGCGCGAGCACGAAGCCCCCGCCCATGCAGAAGCCGATCGCGCCGACGGTGGCACTGGTGACCGCCTCGTGCCCGAGCAGGTGGTCGACGGCCCCGCTCAGCAGCCGGGCGCCCTCGTCCTCGGGCAGCCGGGCCATCATGCTCCGGGCCTCGTCCGGATCGTGGGTGACCCGCCCGCCGTAGAGGTCCGGGGCGAGGGCCACGAACCCCTCGGCGGCCAGCCGGTCGGCGACGTCGCGGATGTGGTCGGTCAGCCCCCACCACTCCTGGACGACGATCACGCCGGGGCCGCGCCCGCCCTCCGGCAGCGCCAGGTAGCCGTGGGCCGTGCCGCCGGCCGAGGGGAAGGTGACGTTCTGGTGCGGGGTCTGCTCCACTGCGTGCTCCTGCGTCCGGTCGGGCGACGACGGCGGGCGGCCGCGGCGGCCCGTCGTCGTCAGTCTAGGCACGGGGCGGGCGCTCCCCCTCCCGCCGAGTGACCCCGTTCCGGTCGAGCGACCACGGCACGGCGTGTTCAGTGGCCGGGAACGGGGTCACTCGGGGGAGAGAGGGCAGCGCGCCGCCGCTCAGGCCGTCTCGGCGCCGGCCGGCACCGCCGCGGCCTGCCGGTCGGCGGCGATGAGCTCCGCCGCCCGCTCGCCGATCATGTAGACGGTGATGTTGGGGTTGACGGTCACCAGCTCCGGCATCACCGAGGCGTCGGCCACGCGCAGGCCCGCCACGCCCTTGACCCGCAGCTGCGGGTCCAGCGGGGACATCCCGTCCTCGACCGGGCCCATCCGGCACGAGCCGGCGGGGTGGTAGACGGTGTTGTGGGTCCGGCGCACGTAGTCGGCGATCTCCTCGTCGGTCTGCACGTCCTTGCCGGGGAACAGCTCCTCCCCCGCCCACTCGGACAGCGCCGACTGCGCGACGATCTCGCGGGCCTTGCGGATCCCGGCGGTCATGATCCGCATGTCGTAGCCCTCGGGGTCGGTGAAGTACCGGGGGTCGACCTTCGGCTTGTCCCGGAAGTCGCGCGAGCGCAGCCGCACGGTGCCGCGCGAGCGGGCGTGGGTGACGTTGGGGGTGAGGCAGAAGACGTTGTCCGCGGTGGGGTAGCCCTGCCGGTAGGTGTGCATGTCGAAGTTGACCGAGCCGTAGTGCATCATCAGGTCCGGCCGGTCCCCGTCGGGATCCACGCGGGTGAAGATCCCGGCCTCCCACCACTGGGTGGACTCGGTGACCATGGGCTGCTTCGCCTCCCACTGGATCACGCCCTCGGGGTGGTCCTGCAGGTTCGAGCCGACGCCGGGGGCGTCCACGAGCACGTCCACGCCGACCTCGCGCAGGTGCTCGGCGGGGCCGATCCCGGAGAGCATCAGCAGCTTCGGGGTGTCGATCGCCCCGGCGGAGACGACGACCTCGCGGCGGGCGCGCACGGTGCGGGCGGTGCCGAAGGCGTTGTCGACGACCTCCACGCCCACGGCCCGGCCGTCCTCGACCACCACGCGCCTGGCGTGGGTCGAGTGCAGGACCGTGAGGTTGGGGCGGTCCTCGGCGGGGTGCAGGTAGGACACGGACGAGGACGCCCGGGTGCCGTCGGCGCGGCGGTTGATCTGGAAGAAGTTCGCGCCCTCGACCACGGTCCTGCCGGTGTTGAACGGGGTGCGCGGGATCCCGGCCTGCTCGCAGGCCTCGAGCACGGCGACGCCGCAGGGGTCGTTGTCGGGGACCTGCATCAGGTGCACCGGCCCGTCGTGGCCATGGTGGGCCCCCGGGTCGTCGTTGGTCTCGAGCTTCCGGTAGAGCCGGAAGGCGGTCTCGGCGTTCCAGCCCTCGGCGCCGAACCGCTCCTCCCACTCGTCGAGGTCCTCGGCCGGGGCCCAGAACGCGATGCAGGAGTTGTGGGAGGAGCAGCCGCCGAGCACCTTGGCCCGGGCCATGCGCATGTGCGAGTTGCCGTTCTCCTGCTCCTCGAGCGGGTAGTCCCAGTCGTAGCCGGACTCGAGCAGCTCCATCCAGCGGTTGAGGGTGAGCACCTCGTCGACGCCCCGGTCGTGGGGGCCGGCCTCGACGAGCCCGACCGTCACGGCCGGGTCCTCGGACAGCCGGGCGGCGACGACGGCTCCGGCGGAGCCGCCGCCGACCACCAGGTAGTCGAACTCCTGCGGGGTCTCGGGGGCGGGGGTGGTGCTGGGCGTGGTCATGTCTCTCCTCTGACGGGTCTCGTCGGCCGGGGTGCGCCGGCCGGATGGCACCGGGCGGCGCCGCGGCGCCGTCGTCGTCGGGCACGGGAAGGACGACGACGCCGGGCGGGCGCGGGTCAGTGCTGGGCGAACCAGCCGGTCACGGCGGGGGCGGTGTTCTGGTAGACGTGCTTGAGCTCCTGGTACTCGCCCAGGCCGGTGGGCCCGAGCTCGCGGCCGAAGCCGGACTGCTTCATCCCGCCCCACTCGGCCTGCGGCAGGTAGGGGTGGAAGTCGTTGATCCAGATCGTGCCGTGGCGCAGGCGGGCGGCGACGCGCTGGGCGCGCCCGGCGTCGGAGGTCCACACGGCCCCGGCGAGGCCGTAGACGGTGTCGTTGCCGATGGCCACGGCCTCGTCCTCGGTCGTGAACGTCTCGACCGTGACGGTGGGGCCGAAGGCCTCGTCGTGCACGCAGTCCATCTCGCGGGTGCAGCGGTCGATCACGGTGGGGCGGTAGAAGAAGCCCTGCTCGAGGCCGAGCGAGCCATCGGCGGAGGCGCCGGTGGCGAACTCGCCGCCGCAGCGGACGCGGGCGCCCTGCTCGCGGGCGCGCTGGACGTAGGCGTGGACCTTCTCCCGCTGGGCGGCGGAGATCAGCGCGCCGGTCTCGGCCTGCTCGTCGAATGGCCCGCCGAGGCGGATGCCCTCGGCGCGGCGGACGAGCTCGTCGACGAAGCGCTCGGCGATCGACTCCTCGACCACCAGCCGTGCCCCGGCGGAGCAGACCTGCCCGGAGTGGACGAACGCGGCGTTGAGGGCGTTGTCCACGGCGGCGTCGAAGTCGGCGTCGGCGAAGACCACGTTGGGGTTCTTCCCGCCCAGCTCGAGGGCGATCTTCTTCACGGTCGGGGCGGCCGCGGCGGCGATCGCCCGGCCGGTGACCACGCCGCCGGTGAAGGAGACGAGGTCCACGTCCGGATGGCTCGCCAGCGGGGCACCGGCCTCGGCGCCGGCGCCGGTGACGAGGTTGGCCACGCCGTCGGGCAGGCCGGCCTCCCGGAGGACGTCCATCATGAGCACCGCCGTGTGCGGGGTGAGCTCGGCGGGCTTGAGCACGAACGTGCACCCGGCGGCGATCGCCGGGGCGATCTTCCACGCGGCCTGCAGCAGCGGGTAGTTCCAGGGCGTGATCATCCCGCACACCCCGACCGGCTCGGTGACGACGCGGGAGACCACGTCCGGGTTCCCGGCGTCGACGACGCGCCCGGCGTGCTCGGCGGCGCTCTTGCCGAACCAGTCGAAGCACGCGGCGATGTCGTCCATGTCGATCTCGGACTCGGCCAGGCGCTTGCCGGTGTCCAGGGACTCGGCGCGGGCGAACTCGTCCTTGCGCTCGCGCAGCCGGGCGGCGACCCGCAGCAGCAGGTCCCCGCGCTGCGGGGCCGGCACGGAGGACCAGCGGCCGTCGTCGAAGGCGCGGCGGGCCGCGGCGATCGCGCGCTCGGTGTCCTCGGCCGTGGCCTCGGAGACGGTGCCGACCTCGGTGCCGTCGGCGGGGCAGACGATGGTGCGGGTGCCGCCGGCGGCGGCGGCCTCCCAGCGTCCGTCGATGAACAGGGTCTCGGTCACGGCTGTGCCTCCTTGGTCGCCGCGGGGATCTGCCCCGTCGGCACGTCGCGGATGTCGGTGGACCAGTCGGGGTGGCCCTCGGCGCCGGCCTGGATCTTGGACGGGCCGGTGTGGATGCTCAGGAAGGCCAGGTGGGCCTCCCAGTTGTCGAGGACGTCGTTGATGAGCTGCTCGCGGTTCCAGTCCATGACGTCGGTGCCCTGCGAGCCGGTCTCGTTGAAGACCTCCAGGCGGTAGTAGAGGTCGGAGTCGGGGTTGGTGCGGAACCCGCCGAAGGCCGGGACCGGGGTGGCCACGGGGTAGATCTGGTAGCAGAAGTCCCGGTCCTCGCCCATCGGCACGGACAGCGTGTACTCGGACAGCCCCTGGTAGCCGACCTCCGAGCTGGAGAGCTGGGCGTCGTGGCCCTGGGCGCAGAACTCCTCGACGACCTCGGCGAGAGCCGGGGCCAGCACCTGCTCCTCGTAGCGGCGCACCGCCCGCGGGCCCGGGAAGGAGCCGATGCGGGTGAGCCGGCGCCGCCACTGGCTGTCGGGGCCCGGGGTGCGGGAGGCCGTCACGGAGCGGCGGGTCGCGGAGCGGCCCTCGCGCTGGGAGCGCTCGGCGCGCAGCGCCTTCCAGAACCCGATCATCACGAGGTACATCACGATCGAGAACGGCAGGCCGATGATCAGCGTGGCGCTCTGCAGGGTCGGGACCCCGCCCACGAGCAGCATCGCCAGGGTCAGCAGGCCGGTGGCCGCGGCCCAGAACACGCGCAGCCACTTGGGCCCGTCCTGGGTGGGGTCCTGGATGGTCGAGGTGAACGTGGACATCACGAGCGCCCCGGAGTCGGCGCTGGTGACGTAGAACAGCAGCCCGGACAGGGTCGCGAGCGCGATGAGCAGCGGCGCGCCCGGGTACTGCTCGAGCAGGGAGTAGAAGGCCCGCTCGGGGGTGTTCATGGCGGCCTGCCCGAAGGCGTCGTCGCCGCCGGTGACGATCTCCAGGGCGCTGTTGCCGAAGACCGAGACCAGGATGAGGATGAACACGAACGGCACGGTCAGGGTCGCGACCACGAACTCGCGCAGGGTGCGCCCGCGGGAGATCCGGGCCAGGAACAGCCCCACGAACGGGGCCCAGGCGATCCACCAGGCCCAGAAGAACAGGGTCCAGCCGGCCATCCACTCGGCCGCACCGGTGTAGGCGAAGGTGTCGAGGGCCATCGAGGGCAGCTCGGCCACGTAGTCGCCGAGGTTCTTCACGGTGGCGTCGAGCAGGAAGGACGTGCGCCCGGCGATCAGCACCCACGCCACGAGGGCCACGGCCATGAGCACGTTGAGCTCGGAGAGCCGGCGGATGCCCTTGTCCACGCCGGAGACGCACGAGGCGGTGGCCATGACCACGGCCACGACGATCAGGGCGGTCTGGGCGGCGACGCCCTCCTCGACGCCGAAGAGCAGGTAGAGGCCGTAGTTGAGCTGGACCACGCCGATGCCCAGGGAGGTGGCCACGCCGAAGATCGTGCCCAGCAGCGCGGCGATGTCCACCGCGTCCCCGGCCCGGCCGTGGACCCGCTTGCCGATCAGCGGGTAGAGGGCCGAGCGGATGCTCAGGGGCATGTTCCAGCGGTAGGCGAAGTAGCCGAAGGCCATGCCCATCAGCGCGTACATCGCCCAGCCGATCACGCCGTAGTGGAACAGCGTCCACACCACGGCCATGCGCGTCGCCTCGAGGGTCCCGCCCTCGCCGGCCGGCGGGCCGTAGTACTGGGTGACCGGCTCCGCCACGGAGAAGAACAGCAGGTCGATCCCGATCCCGGCCGCGAAGAGCATCGCGGTCCAGGTGAACAGGTTGTACTGCGGCTTCGAGTGGTCCGGTCCCATCTTGATGGTGCCCTCCCGGGAGACCGCGACGACGACGACGAACGCCGTCACCACCGCGGCGGTGAGCACGTAGAACCAGCCCATGTTGGTCGCGATCCAGCCGACCACGGCACCGATCACGGCGGAGGCCTGTTCGGGGGCCAGGATCGCCCAGAGGGAGAACAGCACGATGCTCACGCCCGAGCCGGCGAAGACGGCCCGGTTGACCTTCGGGCGGGTCCGCGGCACGCCCGGCGGCTCCGCGCTCTCGGGGGCGGAAGTGGACAGGGCAGCGGTCATGTCGGGTCCTCCTGGGAAGGGTGGTCCGGATCTCGTGGGGTCGCCCGCACGCCGGTCCGGGCGGACCGGGCGGGAGCGGGACGTCGTCGTCCCCGCGGCGGGCCGGGATCGCGCCCCGCGGGGCCCCGGCCTGCGTCACATGGTGTCACCAACCTTCCGGTTGGTAAAGTCTTCGGCATGAACTCCCCCACCCGCGACCGCATCCTGGACGCCGCCCTCGAGCTCGTGCGCAGCGGCGGCACCGTCTCCCTGGAGTCGACCGCGCGCCGGGTCGGGCTGAGCAAACCGGGGGTGATGTACCACTTCCGGACCAAGGAGGCGCTCATGCTCGCCCTCGTGGACCGGGTCCTGGACGGCTGGGACGCGGAGATGGCCCGGCGCCTGTCCGCCCCGGCGGAGCAGGTGCCCGCCGAGGAGCGCATCCGGGCCTACCTGGACTGGTGCCTGTCCGGGGAGGTCGACGAGACCGACCTCGTGATGCTCACCGACCAGCGGCTGCGGGCCACGCTCAAGAAGCACTGGGCGGAGCGGATCGCCCCGTGGGTGGACCTGCCCGAGGACCTGCCCGTGGAGCGGCGCACCCGCCTGCTGGCCGTGCGGCTGCTGGCCGACGGCGTGTGGTTCGCCGACGCCGCGGACGTCTTCGCCCCCGGCCCGGAGGAACGGGCGCGGGTGCGGGCGGTCGCCGACGAGCTGCTGGCGGGCTGAGCCGTGCTGCGCCGGTTCCTGCTGGGCGCGGCCGTGGCCTGCGAGGTGGCCGCCTCGCTGTCCCTGAAGGCCGCACTGGAGAACCCCGCCTGGTACGTCCTCGTGGTCACCGGCTACGCCGCCGCGTTCACGCTGCTGGCCGCGGTGCTGCGCCTGGGCACCCCCCTGGGGGTGGCCTACGGCGTGTGGGCGGCACTGGGCGTGACGCTCACCGCCCTCGGCGCCGCCGCGGTGCACGGCGAGGCCCTCACCCCGCTCATGCTCGCCGGGATCGTGCTGGTGGTGGCGGGCGTGCTGTGCGTCGAGCTGGGCACGGCCCGTCCCGGCGGGGCCCCGGAGCAGGCGCGGCAGCCCGTGGGCTCCGCCCGGCGGGAGGGCGCCTGATGGCCTGGCTGTTCCTCACCGGCTCGATCCTCACCGAGGTCGCCGCGACCCTGTCCCTGCGGATGGCTGCCCGCGGCCGGCCCCGGTGGTACGCCGCCGTGGTCACCGGCTACCTGATCGCGTTCACGTGCCTGAGCCTGGCCCTGGCCGAGGGGATGCACCTCGGGGTCGCCTACGGGATCTGGTCGGCCGCCGGGGTGGCCCTGACCGCACTGGCCGGCTGGGCGCTGTTCCGCGAGCCCCTCACGTGGGTCTCGGCACTGGGCGTCGCCCTGATCGTGGGCGGGGTGCTGCTCATCGAGCTCGGCGCCCCGGCCGCCTGACCGCCCGTTCCCCGTCCGGCCGACCGCCCGTTCCCCGTCCGGCATCTCTTCCCCCTGATCAGGACACATGCCGTTTCCGGAATACTGATCTGGACTTAAGTCCCCTGCCCCCGAGGGCCCCCGGGGCCTAGGGTCGGAGAGGACCCGTCCAGGTCCTCGGGCGGGGGAACCGACGACGAAGGGGGTCGCGATGACGGACCGGAACGACGCACACGGGGGCACCGCGCAGCACCCCTCGGAGCAGGTCGCGAAGTGGCTGGTGCTCGCGGCCATGGCGCTGTTCGCGGTGAGCGGGGCCGTGCTGCTGCTGGAGGCCCAGGCCTTCGGCTGGGCGGCGCTGCTGTTCGCGGCGGCCGCCGCCGTGGGCCTCTCGACCGGCACGCTGGGCGACCCGCCGCGGACCGGCAGCGCCCCGGTCCCGCCGGTCCACGCCGTCCGGCGCTACCGTCGCGACCACCCCGGCGCGAGTCTCGGCGAGGCGATCGACGCCCTGCGCGGGCACTGAGATCCCTCCCCGGAGCGCCGCGCGGACCCCGGCGTCCGCGCAGGGGCCGGGCGCCGCGCCGGCGCGGACGGAATCCGTGCGGGTCGCGACCGCCGGCGACCGGGCGCCGCGACGCGAGGACCCGCGCCCGGAGCCCAGCCGCCGCGCGCCGCGACGCGGGGACGCGGGGACGCGCCGGGGGTTCGGCCCACGACCGGTTCCGGTCCCACAATGGTGGGGCAGCCCCTGCGCACCCCCGCCCTCCCGCCCCAGGAGCCGTTCCGTGATCCCCACCTCGCCCTCGTCCCGCCCCGGCCGGCGTTCCCCGCTGCTGCGCACCGGGTCCCGGCTCGCGGCCGCGGCCCTCGCCCTCGGCCTGCTGGCCGGGTGCACGGACGCACCCTCCCCCGCCCCGGCGCCCGAGCCCTCGGCCGCCACGCTCGCCCCCTCCGCCGGGGCCCCGTCCGGGAGCGAGCCGACGACGCCCGGGGCGACCCCCGCCCCCGCTCCCCCCACCACGGCGGCGCCGGAGGCCCCGTCCCCGCCGCCGGCGCCCGCCTCCCCGGCCGCCACCGCGCTGGCGGACCTGCCGGTCGCGGCCGCCGGGACGATGTCCGACTACGACCGCGAGGGCGACTTCGGCGGGTGGGCCGACCCCGACGGCAACGGCTGCGACGCCCGCAACGACGTCCTGGCCCGCGACCTCACGGACGTGGTCACGGAGGACGGGTGCACGGTGCGCTCCGGGACCCTGGAGGACCCCTACACCGGGACGGTCATCGAGTTCCGGCGCGGGGTGCTGACCTCCTCGGACGTCCAGATCGACCACGTGGTCTCCCTCGGCAACGCCTGGGTCAGCGGCGCCCGGCGGCTGAGCCAGGACCAGCGGGTGGCCCTCGCCAACGACCCCCTGAACCTGCTGGCCGTGGACGGGCCCACCAACGGGGTGAAGTCCGACAAGCACGCCGGCCAGTGGCTGCCGCCGAACGAGGCGTTCCGCTGCGAGTTCGTGGCGCTCCAGATCGCCGTCAAGACCCGCTACGGCCTGTGGGTCACCGCGCCCGAGAAGCAGGCGATGGCCGATGTCCTCGCCGACTGCCCGGGCCGGCCCCTGCCCGGCGCCGCGCCCGTCCCCGGGCAGGCCCCGGCGGAGGAGCCCGCGCCCGAGGCGGCACCCGCCCCCGCACCCGCCCCGGCCGAGGAGGTCCACTACCCGAGCTGCGCCGCGGTGCGGGAGGCCGGCGCCTCCCCGCTGCACGCGGGCGAGCCCGGCTACCGCGCCGGCCTCGACGGCGACCGGGACGGCGTCGCCTGCGAGTGAGCCGGGAGCTTCCTGACTGGACGATCGTGGGGTGGCACCGGCTCCGCGGGGCTGTCTACGGTCGCCCCATGGACATCAGGAACGGACGAGGAAAAGCACTGGTCACGACCGGGGCCCTGGCGGCGGGCCTCTTCTCCCTCGGGTGCGTGCCCGCGGAGCAGCTGCCGGAGGTGCCGCCCGTGGCGGCCGACGCCGCGGGCGCGGTGCCCGTGACCGTCACCCAGCAGCCGGGCGGGCAGATCGTCCTCGGCAGCGCCGACGCCTCCGCCCCGGGGACCGCCTACGACTACCTCGTGGTCGGCGGCCCGCTCGCCGCCCCGGTCGAGGGCTCCTTCGACCCCGCCGGCACGGCGACCCCCGGGCTGGCCGACGGGCAGTACACGGCCGCGGTGACCGCGACCGGTGCCTCGGGCGTCACCGGCACGGGCACCGTGCAGTTCACGGTCGAGGACGGCCGGCTGATCGCCTGACCACCGCCCCCGCACGAAACGGCGGCACGCGCCGCCCGGGCCCCCGGCGCCACCCGGCACCGGGGGCCCGCCCCGTTCCGGTCCCTGCACCGCCGGACCGGCGCCCGGGACGCCTCAGCGGGAGGCGGCCACGGAGGGCTCGGCCAGCAGGCGCACGGCCTCGCGGGCGGCGGCCCGTCCGGCGCGGGTCGCCCCGAGCGTCGAGGCGGAGGCGCCGTAGCCGACGAGCAGCACCCGCCGGTCCCGGAGCACCCGCACGCCGTCGGTGCGGATCCCGCCGCCGGGCTCGCGCAGCCGCAGCGGGGCGAGGTGGTCCAGGGAGGCGCGGAAGCCGGTGGCCCACAGGACCGCGTCGGCCCGCACGTGCCGGCCGCCGGCCAGCACCACCCCGTCCGGGACGAGGGCCTGCAGCGGACCGGCGGAGACGAGCACCCCGGCCTCGATGCCGGCGCGGTACTCCGGGGTCAGGGGCAGACCGGTCGTCGCCACGACGCTGAGCGGGGGCAGCCCGGCCCGGGTGCGCTCGGCGACGCGGTGCTCGACGTCGCGGCCCCACGCGGCGTCGAAGGCCCGGCCGGTGAACTGCGGGGGCCGGCGGGTGGACCAGGTGGTCGTGGCCCCGGCCCGCTCGAGCTGGAGCAGGAACTGCACGGCCGAGGTCCCGGCCCCGACCACGACCACGTGCTGCCCGCGGAACTCCTCGGCGCCGCGGAAGTCGTGGGTGTGCAGCTGCCGGCCGCGGAAGCGCTCGCGCCCGGGGTAGTGGGGCCAGTACGGGCGGTCCCACGTGCCGGTCCCGTTGATCAGCAGCCGGGTCTCCCACGCGCCGTCCTCGGCCGTCACGCGCAGCGGCCCGGCGTCGTCGCCGGTCGTGGACCCGACCCGGCGCACGGTCACCGGGCGGTGGACGGGCAGGCCGAAGCGGCGCTCGTAGTCGCCGTAGTAGCGGGCGACCACGGCCGAGGCCGGCTCGGCGGGATCAGGCTCCCCCAGGGGCATCCCGGGCAGGTCGTGGATCGCGTGGGCCCCGCCGAAGGTCAGCGAGGGCCACCGGTGGCGCCACGCGCCCCCGGGCCCGGGGTTGGCGTCGAGGACCACGAAGTCCCGCTCAGGCTCCAGCCCCCGGCGCAGCAGGTGGTGGGCGGCGGACAGCCCGGCCTGCCCGGCCCCGAGAACGACGACGTCCAGCACGGCGACTCCTTCATTGACACGTCAATGAAGGACAACGCGGGACGGGATCCCGCTGTTCCCGGGCGCGTCCGGCTCAGGCCCGCCCGGGCTCGTGCTCCCGCGCGGCCCCGGCCTCCCGCAGGGCGTCCCCGGTGAGGCGGAAGACGGACCACTCGTCCTGGGGCAGGGCCCCGAGGGTGCGGTAGAAGCCGATGGACGGCTCGTTCCAGTTCAGCACGCTCCACTCCACGCGGGCCCAGCCCCGGTCGACCGCGTGCCGGGCGAGGGTGCGCAGCAGCTCCTTGCCGTGGCCGGCGCCGCGGGCCTCGGGGCGGACGTAGAGGTCCTCGAGGTGGATCCCGTGCACGCCCTCCCAGGTGGAGAAGGTGCGGAACCACAGGGCGAAGCCGAGCAGGCGCTCGCCGTCGTCCACGACATGGGCGAAGACCGCCGGGTGCGCCCCGAACAGGGCCTCGGCCAGCTGCTCCTCGCTCATGCGCACGGCATCGGGCTCCCGCTCGTACTCGGCCAGCTCCCGCACCATCGCCAGGACGGCGGGGACGTCCTGGGG
Organism: Kocuria sp. LUK; assembly: GCF_021012935.1. Classification (NCBI taxonomy): domain Bacteria; kingdom Bacillati; phylum Actinomycetota; class Actinomycetes; order Micrococcales; family Micrococcaceae; genus Kocuria; species Kocuria sp. LUK. The sequence continues at coordinate 405,359 of NZ_JAJMZI010000002.1, read as the reverse complement.
GCGGGCCTCACGGATCTGCGACATGCCCGGACCCTATCGCACGCTCCCGGGCCCGGTGAGCAGGGAGCGCACGTGCGCGAGCGCCCGCCGGGCCTCGGGGGTCCACCACGCGCCGACGTAGACGTGGAAGGCGCCGGGCTCGTAGATCAGCCGGCCCGGGTTGCCCGCGGCGGCCAGCCGGCGGGCGAACTCGAGGGCGTCGGCGGTGAGGATGTCGAGCCCGCCCTGCACCACGTGCACCGGCGGCAGGTCCTCGACCCGCCCGTAGAGCGGGCTGACCACGGGGTCGGTCAGTGCCCGGTCCCCGGCCCAGGCGGCGCACAGGGGCTGGACCTCGTCGACGGCCAGCATCGGGTCGTGCGGGTCCAGCTCGCGCACGGCCGGGTGGGAGGCGGTGAGGTCCAGGGCCGGGGAGAAGGCGACGACGTGGTCCGGGCCGCGCCGGCCGGCGTCGCGCAGGGCCATGGCCAGGCCGATCGCGAGGTTGCCGCCGGCGGAGTCGCCGGCCACCACGATCCGCCGCGCCCCCGGGTCCTCGGCCAGGCCGGCCCAGGCGGCGGTGAGGAAGTCGTAGCCCTCGTCGGCGTCGCCCTCGGGGGCCAGCCGGTACAGCGGGACGGTGACGGTGGTGCCGGTGCCCCGCACGAGCTCGCGCACGATCCCCCAGTGCGCGGGCAGCAGCGGGTTCACGAACGCCCCGCCGTGCAGGTAGACCAGGTGGGTCCCGTCCGCCCCGGCGCGCGGGGTCAGCCGCAGCACGGGCCGCCCGGCGACCTCGGTGCGCTCCACGGCGTGGCTGCGCCGCAGGTCCCGCGGGAGGCGGGCGGGCGGCGGGTAGGGCCGACCGTGCAGCGCGGCGAGCTCCCGCCGCGGCGTGCGGCGGGAGCGGGCGGCGACCGCCCGGGCGGTCAGGGCCATCCTCAGGCTCACGGGGGCATTCCTCCGGTGCTCGTCCGGGCGCGGCGGGGCTCCTCCACGACTCGTACCGCAGGCTACCGCGCCTCCGGCGGGAGGGGCCGGGCGCCGGCGCGGTCGGCGGACCGGCACGGCGCCCGGCGTCGTCGTCGGCGGGCCCCGGGGAGGGCGCGTGGTCTCAGGCCTCCGCGAGCTGCTCGGCCGCCTCGGCGGCGGGCACGGTCTGCGCCCCGGTGATCAGCGACGCGGCCCGCTCGGCGATCATGGCGGTGGGCGCGTTGGTGTTGCCGCTGGGCACGCGGGGCATCACTGAGGCGTCGACCACGCGCAGCCCGGCGAGACCGTGCACGCGCAGGTCCCCGGGGGAGACGACCGCCTCGGGGCCCGTGCCCATCCGGCAGGTGCCGACCTGATGGTGGTAGGTGGTCACCCACCGGTGGAGGTAGGCGGTCTCCTCCTCCTCGGTGCGCACGTCCTCGCCCGGGTAGAGCTCCACCGCGCCCCAGTCCTCGGCCAGCGGCGCGGTGCGCACCATGGCGCGGGCCTGGCGGAACGAGGCCAGCAGCGCCTCGCGGTCCCGGGGGTCGGCGAAGATCCGCGGGTCCAGTGCCACGGGGTCGGCCACGCCCGGGCCGGTCAGGCGCACGGTCCCGCGGGAGTGGGGGCGGACCAGGCCGGCGTGCAGGGTGAAGGCGTTGGCGGGGCCGGTCATGCCCTCGTCGTACATCGGCACGGAGAAGTGGATGGGCTGGGTGTCGGGGACCTCGAGGTCCGGGCGCGAGCGCCAGAACAGGTGGGTCTGAGTGACGGACCAGTCGGTCTCGGGGTGCTCGATCGTGCGGGCGGTGGCCTCGGCGATCACGGGCGCGAGCAGGTGGTCGTGGAGGTTCTCCCCCACCCCGGGCAGGTCGTGGACGAGCGGGACGCCGACCTCCGCGAGGTGCTCCGCCGGGCCGATCCCGGAGCGCAGCAGGATCTTGGGCGAGTCGATGGCCCCGGCGCACAGCACGACCTCGTCCGCGGGAATCACCTCGGGCTCGGCGTCCGGGTCGGCCAGGGGGACGACGGCGACGCCGGTGGCCCGGCCGTCCTCGACGAGCACCCGCTGCACCAGCACGCCGGTGCGCAGGCTCAGCCGGGGGTGGTCCAGCACCGGGCGGACGCAGGCCATCCACGTGGTGAAGCGCCGGCCCTCCCGGACGTTGATCTGCTGCTGGGAGATCCCGTCGAGGACCCCGGCGTTGTAGTCCTCGTTGCGCTCGACGCCGAGCTCCTCGGCGGCCTCGACGATCGACGCGAAGAGGGGGTTGAGCGGGTAGTCCTGGACCACGGGCACGGGCCCGTCGGTGCCGCGGCTCGGGTGCGGCTCGGTCCCGGCCGGGGGGACGTAGGTCTCGAGGGCGGTGAACCACGGGAGCACGTCCGACCAGCCCCACCCGGGGCAGCCGTCGGCGGCCCAGGCGTCGTAGTCCTGGGCGGCTCCGCGCACCCAGATGGTGGCGTTGAGGGAGTGGGAGCCGCCGAGCACCCGCCCGCGGGGCCAGTGGATCACCCGGCCGCCGGCGTGGGCCTGGGGCACCGTGGCGTAGTCCCAGTCCTCGGGCGCGTGCCACAGCTCCCCGAGCCGGGAGACGAGGTGGATCGCGGGGTTGGCGTCCTCGCCGCCGGCCTCGAGCAGGACCACCTCGTGGCCGGCGTCGAGCAGGCGGCGGGTGAGGATGCTGCCGGCGGTCCCGGCGCCGACGACGACGTACTTCGTGCGCTGCGATGCGTTCATGGCCCCAGTGTGACCCGGGGCACGCGGCACGGCCTTGACCGGGAGCGCAGGATCCTTGTCCGCCGGCGCAGGGCCGGTGCGCAGATGCGCACGGGCGGTCAAGGACCGTGCCGCCACGGTCAAGCACGCCGGGTGTGCCCCGGGTCACGATGGGGGCGGATGCACCCGAACGCCACCGAAGGAGATCCCCGTGACCACCACGACCGACACCGACCGGACCCCGGACGTCCTGGCCTACGACGAGCTGCTCGCCGCGATCACCGACCCGGCCGGCCGCGAGATCCTCGACCCCGCCACCGGCGAGGTCGTCGGCCGCGCCCCCGAGCGCACGGCCGAGGACCTGGACCGGGCGGTCGGACGGGCCCGGGCCGCGCAGCCGGGCTGGGCCGCCGTGCCCGACGCCGAGCGCTGCGCCCTGCTGCTGCGCGCCGCCGACGCCGTCGAGGCGAGCGCCGGAGCCCTGGCCGAGCTGCTCTCCCGCGAGCAGGGCAAGCCGGTGCAGCAGGGCCCCAACGCCCTGTTCGAGGTCGGCGGGGCGGTGGCCTGGCTGCGCGCCACGGCGTCCCTGCCCCTGGAGCCGGAGACCCTCTTCGACGACGAGACCGGGACCGCGACCCTCACCTACGACCCGATCGGGGTCGTGGGGGCGATCGGCCCGTGGAACTGGCCCGTGATGATCACGGTCTGGCAGATCGCGCCGGCGCTGCGGATGGGCAACACCGTGGTCGTCAAGCCCTCCGAGCACACGCCCCTGTCCGTGCTGGGCCTCGTGCACGTGCTCGGCCGGGTGCTGCCCGAGGACGTGCTCACGGTGGTCCCGGGCGGGCGCGAGGTCGGCGAGGCGCTGTCGACGCACCCGGGCGTGGACAAGCTGATGTTCACCGGCTCCACCGCCACGGGGCAGGCGATCATGCGTGCCGCCGCGGACGGGCTCACCCGCCTGACCCTGGAGCTCGGCGGCAACGACGCCGGGATCGTGCTGCCCGACGCCGACCCGGAGGCGATCGCGGAGGGCCTGTTCTGGGGGGCGTTCATCAACACCGGCCAGACCTGCGCGGCGCTCAAGCGCCTCTACGTCCACGAGGACCGCTACGACGCGGTGTGCGAGGCCCTGACCGCGGTCGTCGCCCGGATGCCGATGGGGCGGGGCCTGGAGGAGCACAACGTGCTGGGGCCGCTGCAGAACCGGGCGCAGTACGAGATCGTGGCCGAGCTGGTGGAGCAGGCGCGGGCCGGCGGCGGGCGGGTGCTCGTCGGCGGGGACCCGGACGAGTCGGCCCCCGGCCACTTCTACCCCGCGACCCTGGTGGCCGACCTCGACGACGACAACCCGCTGGTGACCCAGGAGCAGTTCGGCCCGGCCCTGCCGATCGTGAAGTACTCGGACGTCGACGAGGCGGTCGCGATGGCCAACCGCCTCGACGTGGGCCTGGGCGCCTCGGTCTGGTCCGCCGACCCGGAGAAGGCCCGGGAGGTCGCTGCGCGCCTGCAGGCCGGCACGGTGTGGATCAACAAGCACGGGGCCGTGGACCCGCGGATGCCCTTCGGCGGCATCAAGCGCTCCGGCTTCGGCGTGGAGTTCGGCGTCGAGGGCCTCAAGGCGCTCGGCGTCCCGAAGGTCATCGCCTCCTGACCGGCACGACAGACAGCGGGGCCCGCCCGGGACGGCAGCTGCCGTCCCGGGCGGGCCCCGGTGCCGCGGTGGGCGTCAGCGGAAGCTGACGTAGGCGTCGACCGGCATGGCGTCCACGGAGTGCACGACGGTGCCCTGGGACGGGTTCAGCGCGGAGATCATCTTGCCGCCGCCGAGGTAGATCCCGATGTGGGCGCCGCCGTTCTGGACGACGAGGTCGCCGGGCTGCGGGTCGGAGGTCGGGGTCCCGGCCGCCCACTGCTGCTGGCTGGTGCGGGGCAGGTCGATGCCCTGCTGCTCGTAGACCCACTGGGTGAAGCCGGAGCAGTCCCAGGCGCCGGGCTCGGTGCCGCCGTAGGCGTAGCCGCTGCCCTCCTGCTGCATCGCGGTGCCGACGATGCCGCCGGAGGACGCGGTGGAGGCGATCTCGACGACGCCCTCCGACTGGGGGGCGAGATCCGTGCCGGCGGGCTCCCCGGCCGGGGCGGCCGTGGGCGCGTCCAGCGGCGCGGGGGCGGCCGTGCTCGCCGTGGCGAGCGACGCCGTCGCCGCGGCGGGCGCGGTGGACGAGCTCTCCGGGGCGGCCGGGAGCTCGGCGTAGGCCTGGGCCGGGGCCACGGAGCCGAGCACCGCCGCGCCGGCGGCGGCCGTGAGCACGGTGCCGCGCACGAGACGGGACGAGGCGCTCGCGCGGTGGCGGGCGGAGCTGCTGCTGAAGAAGGTCATGCTGGTGTTCCTCCCTGCGCCTGCGGGGTGAGCTGTCGGGTTCGGGTGGGAGTCACCCGGCCGCCCGGACGCGCACGTCCGGGCGAGCTTCACCCCGAGGTCCCGGGCGGACCGGGACCGGGAAGTGGTTCCCCCGCTTCTGCCGAAACGGTCTGGTGGACCCCGAGCACCGGCAGAACTCGGCGTCGTGCCCGGGGGTGCCGGGCGGATCCGTCCTCGGCACGTCGGCGACCGTAGCCAGCCCGGAACCCGAATGTCACATTTCGATAACGGCATCTTCGGGGCCGTTCTCAGCCTCCTGTGCGGCGCGTCCCACCCCGCACTCAGCACCCGCGCCGGGGCGGGCTCCGGCCCGGACAGCCGGATCCGGGCTCCTCCTCGCGGGCCCCCGGCGGGCCCCGGCGCTCCCGGGACCGGGCTGACCAGGGGCGTCGCGCCCTCGGACGGAGCGTGTCCGCCCGCCGGCGCGCCCCGGACGGGAGCCGGCGGACCGGTTCCCGCACCCAGCGGCCGGGGAGGACGGCTCCAGGCGGGAATCAGGATGTGCGGTTCACCACGGGCGGGAGCCGGCGGGATTCTTCACCGGACCTTCATGTCCCGCGGGGCCCACCGCCCCGTCCGGGGCGGTCCGGGGCGGGGGGCGGGGTGAGGAGCTGCGGGGCGTGGGCGCAGGACGCGGCCGGCGCCCACGAGCGCCCCGGCGCCACCTCCGCGGGCGCCGGCGGCGGCGCGGCTCAGGCCGCCGCGGTCCCCCGGGCGCGGCCGTCCCGCAGCCGCAGCAGCACGGGTGCGGCCACCGCGGCCACGGCGTAGGCGCCGATGGCCAGCACCACGATGGTCGCCCCCGGGGACAGGGGCTGCACGTAGGTGATCGCGAGCCCGGCCACGCACACCGCGGCGCCCAGGCCCATCGCCACGGCCATGGTGGTGGCGAAGGAGCGGGTCAGCAGCTGCGCGGTGGCCACCGGCACGATCATGATCGCCGAGACCAGCAGCACCCCGACCACCCGCATGGACACCGAGACGGTCAGGGCCGCGACCACGGCCACGAGCAGGTTCAGCGCCTGGACCGGCACCCCGGAGGCGCGGGCGAACTCCTCGTCGTGGCACAGGGCGAACAGGGCCGGGCGCAGGCCGATGCCCACGCCGAGGATGAGGGCGGCCAGCCCGGCGGTGAGCCACACGTCCGCGGTGGTCACCGTGGAGATCGAGCCGAAGAGGTAGCCGGTGAGGTTGGCCGAGGTGCCCCCGGCGATGCCGATCAGCAGCACGCCGCCGGCGATCCCGCCGTAGAACAGCAGGGCCAGGGCCACGTCCCCGCTCGTGCGCCCGCGCCGGCGCACGGCCTCGAGCAGCAGGGCCCCGCCCACGGAGGCCACGATCGCCCCGGGCACGGCCAGGGCGTCCTTGTCCCCCAGCCCGGCCGCGGCACCGGTGAGCCAGCCCATGGCCACGCCGGTCAGGGCCATGTGCCCGATGCCGTCGCCCAGCAGCGCCATCCGCCGCTGGACCAGGTAGGTGCCCATCACGGGGGCCGCGAGGCCCACGAGCACCGCGGCGATCAGGCCCCGCTGCATCAGCGGGCTGGCGAGCATCGCGCTCAGCGTCTCGAGCACCGGGGTCACCAGTTCCTCTCCAGGTCGGGGGCGGTCGGCGGGCGACCGGGGGTCTCGGGGTGGGGGTGGGCCTCGGGGTGCTCCTCGGGGCCGGGGGCCACCGGACCGTCGTGGACCACCCGGCCGCCCTCGAGGACCACGGTGCGCGTGATCAGCCGCTCGAGCGGGCCGAGGTCGTGCAGGACCACCAGCACGGTGGCCCCGCGCTCGCGCAGCCGCCCGAGCGTGCCGGCGAGGGCCTCCATGGAGGCCCGGTCCATCCCGGACAGGGGCTCGTCGAGCACGAGCAGGTCGGGCTCGCGCACGAGGGCCCGGGCGATGAGCACCCGCTGCTGCTGGCCGCCGGAGAGCACCTGCACGCTGTCGCCGGCGCGGTCGGCGAGCCCGACCTCGGCGAGCGCGTCGAGGCAGCAGCGCCGGGCGCCGCGGCCCGGGCGCAGGGAGCGCCGGTGCAGCAGTCCCGAGGCCACGACCTCGAGGGCGGTGGCCGGCACCCCCGTCGTCGCCCCGGTGCGCTGGGGCACGTAGCCCAGGCGCTGCCAGGGCACCTGCCGGTGCGGGCCGGCGAGATCCGCGCCGAAGACGCGCACCCGGCCGCGGTCGGGGGCCACGAGCCCGGTGACGGTCTTCACCAGGGTGGACTTGCCGGAGCCGTTGGGCCCGAGCACGGCCACGACCTCGCCCGCGGCCACGGCCAGGTCGATCCCGCGCAGCACGGGGTTCGACCCGAGGGTCACGTCCAGGTCGTCAATGCGCAGCACCATGCCCCGATTCTCCTCGGGCACGGGCTCAGCAGCCCAGTGCGGCGCGCAGGGCCCCGAGGTTGGCGCGCATCACCTGCTGGTAGTCGGCGCTCTCGTCGGCCTGGGTCTCGACGGGGTCGAGGACGGCGGTCTCCACGCCGTGCTCGGCGGCGAGGGCCTCGGCGACGCCGGTGTCCACCTCGGACTCGGCGAAGACCGTGGTCACGCCCTCCTCCTCGACGACCTTCCCGATCTCGGCCAGTCGCGCCGGGGAGGGCTCGGTGTCGGGCTCGAGCCCGGCGACGGAGACCTGCTCGAGGTCGTACGCGTCCGTGAGGTACCCGTAGGCCTCGTGGGCGACGACGACGGTGCGCCGCTCGCAGGTCTCCAGGCCGGAGGAGAACTCCTGGTCCAGGGCCTCGAGCTCACCGGTCAGCTCCTCGGCGTTGCGCTCGTAGAGCGCGGCGTTGTCCGGGTCGGCCTCGCCGAGTTCGTGGGCGACCTCGACGGCGACGGCCGCCAGCCGCTGCGGGTCCAGCCAGAAGTGCGGGTCCTGGGCGCCGTGGCCGTGGCCGCCGTCGGCCCCGTCCTCCCCGGCGTGGCTCTCCTCGGCCCCGGACGCCTCGTGGGCCTCGGCGCTGTGGTCCTCCTCCGCGGCGGCGTGCTCCTCCGCGGCGTGGGCCGCCTCGCCCTCGATGCCGGCGTGGGCGGCGTCGAGCGCGTGCTCGGGGGCGGCCTGGGCCACGGCGTCGTCGACGGCCGGCTGGAAGCCGGAGAGGTAGACCACCGCGTCGGCGGTGCGCACCCGGTCGACGGCCGCCGGGGACAGCTCGAGGTCGTGGGGCTCGGCCCCGGCCGGGGTCATCGACTCCACCCGGACCTGCTCGCCGCCCACGCGCTCGGTCACGTACTGCAGCGGGTAGAAGGAGGCGAGCACGCTGAGCGTCCCCCCGTCCTCCCCGCCGGCCGCGGTCTCCTCCGACGGGGCGGCGCAGGAGGAGAGCAGGAGGGCGGTCAGCGCGGACAGCGCGAGGAGCGGGGATCGTTTCATGCGAACGATTCTCACGTCTTTGAGAATCGTTGTCAATTGCAGAGACGCAGGGCACACGGTCCCCGCGGCCGCCGGAGCGCGTCCGTCCCGGCCCTCCCCGCGGAGGGCCGGCACGGACGCGGGCGGTGCCGGGTCAGCGCACGCGCAGCCGTCGGCTGTCGTCGCGGATCTGGCCGACGAGCTCCTCGAGCACGTCCTCGAGGGTCACGATCCCCTCGGCCCTGCCCTCCGGCCCGAGCACGAGGCCCAGGTGCGCCCCGGAGTGCTGCATCAGCGCCAGGGCGCGGCGCAGGGGCACCTCCCGGCCGATCTCCGGCAGCCGCCGGATCAGGAGCGGATCGATCGGGGCGTCCCGCACCCGGGCGTCGAGCTCCAGCAGGTCCTTGACGTGGACGTAGCCGGCCGGCTCGCCGAAGACGTCGAGGACCGGGAAGCGGGAGAACCCGCCCGCGGCCACGGTCTCGGCCTGGGCCGGGGTGGTCCCGGCGGGCAGGACGGTGACCTCCGGGAGGGGGATGACGATCCCGGCCACGCTGCGCTCCTCGAAGGTCAGCGCGCCGAGCAGCAGCCGCTCGTCGTTGGCCTCCAGCAGCCCGCCCTGGCGGGACTCCTCGACCAGGGCGGCGACCTCGTCGCGGGTGAACACGGAGGTGACCTCGTCCTTGGGCTCCACCCTCAGCAGCCGCAGGATCGTGTTGGCCACCCCGTTGAGCAGCCACAGCAGCGGGCGCAGCACGGTGACCACGCCGACGAGGACGGGTCCGAGGACCACGGCCATCCGCTCCGGGCCGGCCAGGGCGATGTTCTTGGGCACCATCTCCCCGAAGACCACGTGCAGGTAGGTCACCAGGGACAGGGCGATCGCGAAGGCGACGGGGTGCAGCAGCGCCTCGGGGACGCCGATCGCGGCGAAGGGCACCTCCAGCAGGTGCGCGACGGCCGGTTCGCTGATCCAGCCCAGGGCCAGCGAGCAGATGGTGATGCCCAGCTGCGCGCCGGCCATCATCATCGAGACGTTCTCCATCGCGCCCAGGGTGACCCGTGCGGCCCAGGACCCGGCGAGGGCCTTGGGCTCGACGACCGTCCGGCGGGCGGAGATCAGGGCGAACTCCGCACCGACGAAGAAGGCGTTGGCGCCCAGCAGCACCACGGTCAGGACCAGTCCGGTCAGCTCGCTCATCGCCGGGCCCCCTCGGCGTGCGCGGCGACGGCGGCGCCGTCGTCCTGGGGGGACTCGATGTGCACACGCACCGCGGTGATGCGGTGCGCGTCGACGGCCGTCACCTCGAGGCCGATCGTGGCCGGCGGCTCTCCGGGGGCGGGCTCGGCGGCCACGGCCACCCGGTCGCCGACCTCGGCGAGGCGGCCCAGGTGCAGGGTCACGAGCCCGGCCAGGGTCTCGTACTCCTCGTGCTCGGGCACGCCCACCCCCAGGTGCTCGGCCGCCTCGTCGGGGCGCAGGGCCCCGGGCAGGTCCCAGGAGCCGTCGGCCTCCGCCGTGACGGGCTCGACGACGGGGTCGTGCTCGTCGCGGACCTCGCCGACGAGCTCCTCCACGAGGTCTTCCAGGGTGACCAGCCCGGCGGTGTCGCCGAACTCGTCGACCAGCACCGCCATCTGCAGGCCGCCGGCCCGCAGGGTGTCCATGAGCTCGTCCAGCTCGACCGTGTCCGGCACGAACCGGGCCTCGCCCATGACCGTGCCGACGGCCACCTCGTGGCGCCGCTCGTGGGGTACCGCGAGACCGTGGCGCACGTGCACCACCCCGGCCACACGGCCCTCCTCCGCCGCGACCACGGGGAAGCGGGAGTGGCCGGTGGCGCGGGCGCGGGCCAGCAGCTCCTGGACGGTCTCGTCCGGGGCGAGCGTGACCATCCGGCCCCGCGGGACCATGACGTCGTGGGCGCGCCGGTCGCCGAAGGCGAAGGAGCGCTCCACGAGCTCGGCCGTGGCCGCGGCCAGCGCGCCCCGGTCGGCGGAGTGGCGCACGAGCCCGGCGAGCTCCTCCGGGGAGCGGGTGGAGGCCAGCTCCTCCTGCGGCTCGACGCCCAGGGCCCGCACGATGCGGTTGGCGTTGCCGTTGAACAGGCGGATCGGCCAGTCCAGGGCCGTGGTGAAGCCGCGCTGGAAACCGGTGACCGCCCGGGCGGTGCCCAGCGGCCGGGCGATGGCCAGGTTCTTGGGCACGAGCTCGCCGAAGATCATGGTCAGCCCGGTGGCCAGCACGAGGGCGAGCACGATCGAGGCCGACCGCGCCGCCACCGGGGACAGCCCGGCACCGGTGAGCGGTCCCACGACGAGCGCGGCGACGGCCGGTTCGGCCAGGAAGCCGATGCCCAGGTTCGTCACGGTGATGCCCAGCTGGGCGCCGGAGAGCTGGGTGGAGAGGGTCCGCATCGCCGTCAGCACGCCCGCCGACCGGCGGTCCCCGGTCGCGGCGGCGGCCTCGACGTCGTTGCGGTTGACGGTGATCAGGGAGAACTCGGCGGCCACGAAGGCGCCGCAGGCGGCGATCAGCGACACCCCCACGAGGATCGACAGGACTTCCATCAGCCCCACCACCCCGTCACATCTGCACGGCCCGAAGGCCCGGGTCTGTCACAGGGTGCGTCGCAGAGGGCGCTCATGATCTCCGTATCTCACTCGTGCGGCGGCCCGGCTCTCGGACCGCGGGAAGCACAGAAGCTAGCAGCGCCGGCCGTGAGCACCCTGGGAGCCCCGCCGGGTCCGCCGGCCGGGGCCGGCGGGGCTCCTCGTGGCCGGCGGGACACTGCTCGAACCGCTCCTGCACCGACCGGCCCCGGCCCCGACCGGCCCTGTCCCCCGAAGAGCCGACAGAAACGGATCGCGACGCAGACCCCGTGTCAAGTGCGCCGTCCGGCATTCGGATAGTGTGACCTGCAGTGTCCTGCCCGACCCCGGCGCACCGCCCGGGCCGGGGCCGCCCGACCGGCACCCGGACACCCACCGCACCCGACCCGAGGACCGCCCGTTGCCCACGACCCTTGAGTTCTCCACCTGCGCGGAGACCGTGCCGCGCGCCTTCTGCGAGGCCCTCGGCGACTACGCCTGCCGGTGGGGCCTGGTCGCCGCCGCCGGACCCGCGCAGGACCCCTCCGGGGAGCCGGTGACGGAGGTGGTGCTCGCCCCGGCCCCGGACACGGTGTTCGACCTGACGATGCTCGCGGTGCGGGAGGGGGACGTCCCGGCCGACTTCCGGGACCGCGCAGCGCCCACCGGGCCGGGCTCGGACCACCACGCCTGGGCCGTCGCCACCGCGCGCGCCTACGACCGGCACCGCTCCGCCCGGGACCTGGCGGAGCTGCGGCGCGGGATCGGGACGCTGGCGGCGCTGCACGGGATGGGCGCGGTGAGCGTGCGGGTCCGGCCGGTGGAGCCGGCCACGGTGCTCGAGCAGCTGCTCGGGATCAAGAACCCGGCGTAGGCCCCGGCGGGAGCCCGCGCCGGCCGGCGCTCACGGACGCTCCGCGTCCGCCTGCTCCGCGGTCCGACCGGGGGCGGCGGTTCCGGCGGGGGCGCCGTCGTCGTCCGCCGGGGTCCCCGCCCCGGGAACGGGCGCCCCGGCGGGACGGCCCGCCGCGGTGCCGGCGCCGTCCGGGGTCCCCGCCCCGCGCGCCCCGTCGGGGACCCGCTCGTCCCCGGGGGCCTCGACGGCGTTGGGGCCCGGGCCCTGCGGCTGCCCGTCCGCCCAGGTGGCCCCGGGGCGGCGGGGCCGGCCGGCGGCGAAGGCGCGGGGCACGGCCGCGGCCTGCTCCTCGGGATCCGCGTGCTCGGCCTCGGCGAGGACGGTGACGAACGCCCTGGTGTCGTGCACGAGGTCGGTGATGGTCTCGGGCGAGTCCACGGCCCAGTGGTAGGCGGTGGCCCAGTCCACGGGGCGGCCCCCGGCGGTGACGGTGCCCTGCTCGTCCAGCTCCACGGTCATGGGCCCAGGGTAGCGGCGGGCCCCGGTGCGGCCGGTCAGCCGCGCGGGGCGGTCCCGTCCGCCGGCACCCAGCCCATCCGCCGGCTCACCCGCTCCCCGGTCGCGCGCAGGTCCTCGAGCACCGCCTCCATCGTCCCGTCGGAGAAGCGGAAGGCGGGGCCGGAGACGCTGATGGCCGCGACCACGGTGCCGAGGTGGTCGCGCACGGGCACGGCCACGGAGTTGAGGCCGATCTCGAACTCCTCGGACGTGGCCGCGTAGCCCTGCGCCGCGACGTCCAGCAGCTGCCGCTCCAGGGCCTTGCGGGAGGTGACCGTGCGGGCGGTGTAGGAGCGCAGGCCCTGCTCCTTGAGCACCCGGGCCCGGTCCTCGGAGGGCAGCCCCGCGAGCAGCACCTTGCCGGAGGCCGTGGCGTGCAGCGGGGTGATGCTCCCGATCCAGTCGTAGGTGGAGACCGTGGACGGGCCCATCTCCTGGCCGACGTTGACGGCGTGGCCCTCGCGCAGCACCGCCAGGTTGACGGTCTCCGAGACCGTCCTGGCCAGCTCGCGGATCTCGTCGCGGGCCTCGGTGACCACGCTCAGCCGCCCGGGGATCGCGTGGGCCAGGCGCAGGATCCCGAAGCCGAGCCGGTACTGGCCGCGGTCGGCGGCGTGGTGGACGAGGCCCCGGGCCTCCAGCGCGGCGAGCAGCCGGGAGGCGGTGGACTTGTGCACCCCCAGCTCCGCGGCCACCTCGGTCACGCTCGACCCGCCCGTGCGGGCGAGGATCTCCAGGACCGAGATCGCCCGGTCCACGGACTGGACGCCGCCGCCTCCTCCTTCCCCGCCGCTGCGCTCGGTCGTGGCGTCGGCAGGGTCGGAGGAGGCGTGCGCATGAGGGGGCATGACCCCCATGCTATCCACGGCCGTCACGGGGCTCAGGTCCGCTCCGGGGTCCGTCCCGTGCTCCGGGGCCGGTCCTTCCCGTTCGGGGCGGCGTAGATCGGCTGCCCGGCGGCGGTGGCGTCGACCGCCCGCAGCTGCCCCGTGGGCGGGTCGGCGCTCTCCCGGGTGACCAGGGTGAAGCGCTGGTGGCCGTACTCGTCGACCGCGGTGCGCACCGCCCGGTTCATCACCGACTCGGACAGGCGCTGGCGCAGCCACATCGGGTCCCGCCGCAGGTCCCGGACCAGGGCCACGCACAGCAGGGCCATCACGAGCACGAACGGCAGCGCGGCCACGATCGTCATCCGCTGCAGCCCGCCCAGGGCCTCGGCGGGGGTGTCCCCGCCGGCCAGCAGCATCACCGCGGCCACCGCGCCCATGAGCACGCCCCAGAGGACGACGACGGGGCGCGAGGGCTCGAGGCTGCCCCGGGAGCTGAGCGAGCCCATGACGATGGAGGCGGAGTCCGCCCCGGTGACGAAGAAGATGCCGGTGAGGACCATGGCCAGCACCGCCAGCCCGGTCGTCAGCGCCTGCGGAGCGTCCAGTCCGGTGAACATGTCGTAGATCGCGCCGTCGAAGGAGATGGTGGGCACCCCGTCCACGACCGTGGCGATCCCGTCCCCCGGGTCGGGCGTGGCGTCGGCCCGGCGCTGGATGTCGATCGCGGTGCCGCCGAAGACGGCGAACCACAGCAGGGACACCAGGGAGGGCACGAGCAGCACGCCGGTGACGAACTGGCGGATGGTGCGCCCGCGGGAGATGCGGGCGATGAACATCCCCACGAAGGGCGTCCACGAGATCCACCAGGCCCAGTAGAAGACGGTCCACCCGGAGAGCCACTCGCGCATCGACGCGTCCCCGGCGGCCTCGGTGCGGGCGGCCATCTCCGGCAGCTGCTGGAAGTACGAGCCGATCGCCGTGGGCACCAGGTTGAGGACGAACAGGGTCGGCCCGACCGCGAAGACCACCACGGCCATGAGCACGGCGAGCACCATGTTGGTGTTGGCCAGGAACTGGATGCCGCGCTCGATCCCCGAGACCGCGGAGGCCACGAAGCAGAAGGTCAGCACCGCGATGATCAGCACCAGCAGCGGGGTCGCCACCTGCCCGACCACGCCGTTGAACTGCAGGCCGCTGCCGATCTGCAGCGCCCCCAGCCCCAGCGAGGCCGCGGAGCCGAAGAGGGTCGCGAAGATCGCGAGGATGTTGATGAGCCTGCCCCCGATCCCGTCGACCGCCCGGCGCCCGAACAGGGACACGAACGCCTCCGAGAGCAGGTTCTTGCGCCCCATCCGGAACGTGCCGTAGGCGATGGCGATCCCGAGCACCGCGTACATCGCCCACGGGTGCAGGGTCCAGTGGAACAGCGAGGTGGCCATGGCCGTCTCGATCGCCTCGGCGCTCTGACCGTCCACCGTGGCCGGCGGCGGGGAGACGTAGTGGTAGAGCGGCTCGGCGACGCCGTAGAACATCAGGCCGATGCCCATCCCGCACGCGAACATCATGGAAATCCACGAGGCCGTGCGGAACTCCGGGCGCTCCCCGTCCTTGCCCAGCGGGATGGCCCCGAACCGGCCCAGCGCCAACCACAGCACGAAGGCGACGAACAGCGAGGCCAGCAGCACGAAGACCCAGCCGGTGCTCTCGAGCACCCACGCCAGCGCGGCCGAGGACGCGGCGGACAGGGACTCCGTGCCGAGGAAGCCCCACAGCACGAAGCCGACCACGAGGGCGCCGGTGACCACGAGGATGGTGCGGTCCAGACCCTCCGACCCGGCGCGCACCGAGGTGCGGCGCTCGGCGACCCCGACCCTGAGCTCGTCGAGGATCGCCGCCTCCTGGGCCTCCGTCTCGTGCAGGTGCGTGGTGTCGTCCACGGGCGGGCGCACCTCCGGCTCCTCCGGCGGCGCCGGGGCGTCGGCGGGGCGGGCCGGGTCCTGCCGGCCGCCGTCGCCGCTCACGCCTGCACCTCCTGGGCCGCGGGTGCGGTGCGCCGCTCGAGGACGTCCCCGACCTTCGTCAGGATCCAGTCGTGGAACGCGCCGATGTGGTGCTCGCTGGGCACCAGCACCCCGCCCTTGGCGTAGACCTTGGAGCTCATGGCGGGCTGGCAGCGCTCGCAGGCGTCGAAGTCCTGCTGGTTGACCCGGTGGAAGAGCTCGACCGAGGCGGAGACGTCCTTGCCGGACTCGACCACCGAGGGCAGGTAGAGCCAGTCGCACTCCACGACCGTGCGGTCCGCGGCGAGAGGGAACATGCGGTGGACGATCACGTGGTCGGGCACGAGGTTGACGAACACCGTGGGCTTGATGGTGATCGCGTAGTAGCGCCGGTCCTGGTCCTCGGCGACCCCGGGGATCCGCTCGAGGCCCTCGGTGCCGTCGATCGTGAAGCCCTGGACCTCCTCGCCGAACTCCGCGCCGTGGCCCACGAAGTACTGCGCGGCCAGCCCGTCGGCGAACTCGGGCAGCACCTCGGTGAGCTCGGGGTGGATGGTGGCGCAGTGGTAGCACTCCATGAAGTTCTCGATGATGAGCTTCCAGTTCGCCTTGACGTCGTAGGTGATCCGCCGGCCCACGGACAGGTGGGCGACGTCGTAGCCCTCGATCGCGGTCGCGTCCCCGAGCCGCTCCTGGATCGCGCCCACCACGTCCTCCTCGAAGGACGGGGGCTCGTCGGCCAGGCACACCCACACGTAACCGAGGTACTCCCGCACCGGCACCCCCACCAGCCCGTACTCCTGACGGTCGATGTCGGGCATCTTCGTGAGGTTGGGGGCCGCGATCAGCTTGCCGTCGAAGTCGTAGGTCCACGCGTGGTAGGGGCACTGGAAGGAGCGGCCGGCCTCGCCCGTCTGCTCCATGCACAGCTTCACGCCGCGGTGGCGGCAGACGTTGTAGAACGCCCGGATCCCGTGCTTGCGGTTGCGGGTGATGATGATCGACTCCCGGCCCACCTGCACGGTGCGGAAGGCCCCGGGCTTGTCCAGGTCCGAGGCGCGCACGGCGCAGAACCACATCTGCTCGAGGATCCGCTCCTGCTCGGCGCGGAAGACCTCCTCGTCGACGTAGCTGGAACCGGGCAGGGTGGCGATGAGGCTGTCGGAGATGACGGTGGTCGACAAGGTCGTGCTCCTGAGGGTCGGGACGGTGCTCCGCCGCGCGGGCGGACGGTATCGGGACGGGCGGGTCGGGGTCAGGCGGCCACGGCGGGAGCCGCCGCGGCGGCCGCGCGGGCGGCGGCGAGCTTCTCGAGGGTCTTGCGCCAGCGGCAGAACAGCCGCACCTGGTTCCAGCCGAGCACGGCGACCGGCTCGTCGCCGGCGTAGTAGACGGCCAGCAGGGAGTCCTCGCCGGGCCCGCCCTGCTCGTAGACGACGCGGTCCCCGCGGGCGGCGTCCCCGGCGAACTGCAGGCGGGTGCCGTACTGGTCGGACCAGAAGTACGGCGGCTTCACCGCCGGCAGCCCCGCCGGATCGGCCCCGAGCAGCGCGCCGACGGCGATCGCCGGACGCTCGGCGGCGCCGGTCCAGTGCTCGACCCGGCGGTGGGTGCCCGTGGCGGGGTCGTACCAGGCGGCGCAGTCGCCGACGGCGACGACGCCGGGGACACCGGTGCGGCCCACCGCGTCGCACAGCACGCCGTTGCCGAGCTCGACCCCGGAGCCCTCCAGCCAGGCGGTGTTGGGCGCCGCGCCGATGCCGACGACCACGACGTCGGCCGGCAGCGGCCGCCCGCCGGCCAGGTGGACCGCGCGCACGGCGCCCCCGGCGACCTCGAAGCGCTCGATGTCGGTGCCGCAGAGCAGCTCGACGCCCGCGCGCTCGTGCAGGCCGGCCACGACCGCGCCGAGCTCGGCCCCGAGGGGCCCGCACAGCGGGGTGGGCGACTTCTCGACCACGGTGACCTCGAGCCCCAGCTCGTGGGCCGTGGAGGCGACCTCCGCGCCGATGAACCCGGCGCCGACCACGACCAGCCGCCGGCCCGGGGCCAGCAGCTCCCGCAGCCGGTGCGCGTCCGCGACGGTGCGCAGGGTCACGACGTTGTCCAGGCCGGCGATCGGCGGCAGCGACCGGGGCGAGGCGCCGGTCGCGACCACGAGGCCCTCGGCGTGCAGCAGCCGGCCGTCGTCGAGCACGACGGTGCGGGTGACGGCGTCGAAGGAGACCGCCCGCACCCCCAGGACCCACTCGGCGTCGAGGTCGTCGGCCTCCGTCTCCAGCGCGAGGTCCTCCGCGCCGATCCGGCCGGCGAGGAAGTCCTTGGACAGCGGGGGGCGGTCGTAGGGGCGCTGCGGGTCGTCGCCCACGACGGTGAGGCGGCCGGTGTATCCGTGGTTCCGTGCGGCCCGGGCGGCGGCGAGGCCGGCGAGGGACGCCCCGACGATGACGAGGGACTCCATGGGGGACCCCTTTCGGGTGTCTGGTGCAGGTGGTCGGGGGCGCGGCGGGGATCCCGCCGCTCCATCCGCGTGTGCGTCACGTGCAACGCGATGCGTGATGTGAGGAACAGCGTGAGCCTCCCCACCCCCGCCGTCAAGAGGTTCCGGGAATTCGACACACGGATTTCACACCGCGCGCCCGTGTGACCCGGCGACACCCCGGGAGAACGGCGCAATCCTTGACACGACGCGGAAACGGTCCCCACGATGTTGCGCATCGCAACACTCGTTGCTCATCGTGAGGCCGATGCGGCCGGGTCGGAACACCCGGCACGGCACGGCCGCTCCCCAGGAAAGGATCCGTTCGGATGCACAAGGCCTGTCCCCTGAAGGACCTCGCACCCGGCGAGGCGCTGCGGCTCGAGACGACGCCGCCCATTGCCGTGTTCCACACCGAGGAGGGCGAGCTGTTCGCGATCGACGACACGTGCACCCACCAGGACGCCTCGCTCGCCGACGGCTGGGTGGAGGGCTGCGAGGTGGAGTGCCCGCTGCACGCCTCGAAGTTCGACCTGCGCACCGGCGCCGTCGACGCCCCGCCGGCGAAGCTGCCCGTGCGGGTCCACGAGGTGAGCGTGGTCGACGGCGACATCGTGGTCCGGGAGTCCGAGGAGGCCCCGAACCTGCCGCCCGGCCTCACGGTCCACGGCCACGAGTCCCGGCCGAGCTGAACCACGCCCGGCACCCACAGGTCAGGAGGACCGCCCATGAGCACCACCCCCCGCGTCGTCGTCATCGGAGCCGGGATCGTCGGCACGAACCTCGCCGACGAGCTGGTCCAGCGCGGCTGGACCGACATCACCGTCCTCGAGCAGGGGCCGCTGCCCCTGCCCGGCGGCTCGACCTCGCACGCGCCGGGGCTCGTCTACCAGACGAACCCCTCGCGCACGATGACCCGGTTCGCGACGTACACGGTGGAGAAGCTCCTCTCCCTGGGCTGCTTCAACCAGGTCGGCGGCCTCGAGGTGGCCACCACTCCCGAACGGCTGGAGGAGCTCAAGCGCAAGGTGGGCTGGGCGGCGTCGTGGGGCCTGCCGGGCCGGCTGCTCACCCCCGAGGAGGTCCTGGAGCAGCACCCGCTGGTGAACCCCGAGATGGTCCTCGGCGGCTACCACGTGCCGACGGACGGGCTGGCCCTCGCCGCCCGGGCCGTGCAGGTGCTCGTCGAGCGCACCGCCCGGGCCGGGGTGACCTACCGGGCGGAGACGACCGTCACCGGCATCGAGCGGGCCAACGGCCGCGTGACCGGGGTGACCGTCGCCGACGGGTCGACGGTGCCGGCCGACGTCGTCGTCTCCTGCGCGGGCTTCTGGGGACCGGCGATCGGCGAGCTGGCCGGCATGCCCTGCCCCCTCCAGCCCCTGGCCCACCAGTACGTCTTCACCTCCGCCGTCCCGGAGCTCGTCGGCAGGCACGACGCCCCGAACGGGGCCACCCTGCCGATCCTGCGGCACCAGGACGCCGACCTGTACTACCGGGAGTGGGGCGACCGGATCGGCATCGGCTCCTACGCCCACCGCCCGATCCCGGTGGACCTCGAGGAGCTCCCCCGCTGGGCGCCCCGGGACATCGCCCACGACCGGATGCCGTCCCGGCTGGAGTTCACGCCCGAGGACTTCGCCCCGCAGTGGGAGGAGAGCCGGCGCTTCCTGCCGTCCCTGCGCGGCAGCGAGGTGGCCGAGGGGTTCAACGGGATCTTCTCCTTCACCCCGGACGGCGGTCCCCTCATCGGCGAGTCCCCGGACCTCGCGGGCTTCTGGGTCGCCGAGGCCGTGTGGGTCACCCACTCCTCCGGCGTGGCCAGGGCCGTGGCCGAGCTGCTCGTGGAGGGCACCTCCGAGACGGACCTGCACGGCTGCGAGGCCACCCGCTTCGAGGACGTGCAGCTGTCCCGCGAGTACGTCGAGGAGACCGGCAAGCAGAACTTCGTGGAGATCTACGACGTCCTCCACCCCCTCCAGCCCCGGGAGTCCCCCCGCGACCTGCGGGTCAGCCCGTTCCACTCCCGGGAGCGCGAGCTGGGCGCCTTCTTCCTGGAGGGCCACGCCTGGGAGCGGCCCCACTGGTACGAGTCCAACGCCGCGCTGCTGGACGAGCTGCCCGAGCAGTGGCGCGAGCCCGAGCGGGAGGACTGGGCCGCGCGGTACCACTCCCCGATCGCGGCCGTCGAGGCCTGGAGGACCCGCACCGCCGTGGCGATGTACGACATGACCCCGCTCACGCGCGTCACGGTCGAGGGCCCCGGCGCCGCCGCCCTGCTGCAGCGGCTGAGCACCGGCAACGTCCTGCGCAGGCCCGGAGCCGTGACCTACTGCCTCCTGCTGGACGGGAAGGGCGGGATCCGCAGCGACATCACGGTGGCACGGCTGGACGAGGAGCTGTTCCAGGCCGGCGTCAACGGCGCCGTGGACGTCGCCCACCTCTCCGCCGAGGCGAAGCGGCAGAGCACCGAGGACCCCACCGCCTGGGTGCGGGTGCGGGACATCACCGCCGAGACCTGCTGCATCGGCCTGTGGGGCCCGAAGGCCCGCGAGGTCATGGCGAAGGTCTCCCGGGACGACCTCAGCAACGACGGCCTGAAGTACTTCCGCACCAAGCAGATCCGGGTGGGCGGGCTGCGGGTCACCGCGATGCGGCTGTCCTACGTGGGCGAGCTCGGCTGGGAGCTCTACACCACCGCCGACCAGGGCCCGAAGCTGTGGGACCTGCTGGCCGAGGCGGGCCGGGAGCACGGGATCGTCCCTGCGGGGCGGGCCGCGTTCAACAGCCTGCGCCTGGAGAAGGGCTACCGCGCGTGGGGCACGGACATGACCACCGAGCACACCCCCGTGGAGGCCGGGCTGGACTTCGCCGTGAAGAAGGACAAGGGCGAGTTCGTGGGCTCGGCGGCGGTCGCGGCCGATCCCCCGGCCCGGCGCCGGCTGCGCTGCCTGACGGTGGACGACGGCCGCACCGTGGTGCTCGGCAAGGAGCCCGTGCTCGTGGACGGGGTCCCCGCCGGCTACGTCACCAGCGCCGCGTGGGGCTACACCGTCGGCCGGCCGATCGCCTACGCCTGGCTGCCGCCCGGGGTCGCCGAGGGCGACGCCGTGGAGATCCTCTACCACTGCGAGCGGGTCCCGGCCACGGTCTCGGCCGAGCCGCTCGTGGACCCCGGCATGGAGCGCATCCGCGGCTGAGGACTCCGCGGCCGGGGCGCCCGTCGCCCCGGCCGCGGCCGCACCGTCCCGGGCCCCGGGGAGCCCGGGGATCCCCGGGAGCACCGAACCTCCTCGAACGGCGCCGGCCCCGGCGCCGACGACGACGAAAGGCAGGACAGCGCATGCACAAGGTCAAGGGCGTGGTGTCCACGGGCAGGAACCAGCCGGTCAGCGTGGAGACGATCCTGGTCCCGGATCCGGGACCGGGAGAGGTGCTGGTCGACGTGCTCACGTGCGGGGTGTGCCAGACCGACCACCACTACGTCGAGGGCGGGGTCGGCGACGACTACCCGTTCCTGCTGGGCCACGAGTCCGCGGGCGTCGTCTCGGCCGTCGGCGAGGGCGTCACGGAGGTCGCCGTGGGCGACCACGTGATCCTCAACTGGCGGGCTGTGTGCGGACAGTGCCGGGCCTGCCGCAAGGGCGAGCCCTGGTACTGCTTCGACACCCACAACGCCACCCAGAAGATGACCCTCGAGGACGGCACCGAGCTGGCCCCCGCCCTGGGCATCGGCGCCTTCGCCGAGAAGACCCTCGTGGCCGCCGGGCAGTGCACGAAGGTCGACGCCGAGCTGGCCCCGGAGCAGTACGCGGCCGTGGGCCTGCTCGGCTGCGGGGTCATGGCCGGCATCGGCGCGGTCCTCAACACCGGGGCCCTCCGGCGCGGGGAGTCCGTGGCCGTGATCGGCTGCGGCGGAGTCGGTGCGGCCGCGGTCGCCGGGGCCGCCCTGGGCGGGGCCACCACGATCGTCGCCGTGGACCTCGACGACGACAAGCTGGACACGGCCCGGCGGTTCGGGGCCACCCACACGGTCAACTCCCGCCGGGAGGATCCGGTGGCCGCGATCCGGGAGCTCACCGGCGGGCACGGCGCCGACCTGGTGATCGACGCGGTGGGGATCGCCCCGACCTTCGCCCAGGCCTTCGAGGCCCGCGACCTGGCCGGGCGCCTGGTCCTGGTCGGGGTCCCGGCCCCGGGCACCACCTGGGAGGCCCCCCTGGACCAGGTCTTCGGCCACGGCGGGGCCATCAAGTCCGCCTGGTACGGCGACACCCTGCCCTCGCGGGACTTCCCCATGCTCGTGGACCAGTACCTGCTGGGCCGGCTCGACCTCGACGGCTTCGTCACCGAGCGGATCGGCCTCGAGGACGTCGACGAGGCCTTCGCGAGGATGCGGACCGGCGCGGTGCTGCGCTCCGTGGTCGAGATCGCCCGCAGCGGCACGGCCGCGGCGGAGCGGACCGGGACGGCCGGAGCCGCCCGGTGAGCGCCGGCCGCGTCCCCGGCCGCACCGTCGCGGCGGGCCGGTGTCCCCGCCCGCAGCAGCGCACCGGCCGCTGACCCGCACCGCCACGACGCCCCCCGGCTCCCCGGGGGCGTCGCCGTGCGCCCGGCACCGCCCGGCTCCGCGGGAGGCACCGCGCGCCCCGCACCGTCCGGCTCCGGGCGGACGCCTCTCCCCCGCACCGCCGGACCCGCAACGGCCCCGGCACGCGCGGAGGGCCGGCGGGGAGAGCTCCCCGCCGGCCCTCCGCCGCGCCCTGCCCGGGGCGGCGTTCAGCGCAGGACGACCGTGCGGTTGCCGTGCAGGACCACCCGGCCCTCGCAGTGCCACTTCACCGCGTTGGACAGCGCCTTGCACTCGGTGTCCCGGCCGGCGGCCACGAGGTCCTCGGGTCCGTAGGTGTGGTCCACCTCCACGACCTGCTGGGCGATGATCGGGCCCTCGTCCAGCTCGGCGTTGACGTAGTGGGCCGTGGCGCCCACGGTCTTCACCCCGCGCTCGTAGGCCTGGTGGTAGGGCTTGGCGCCCTTGAAGGACGGCAGGAACGAGTGGTGGATGTTGATCACCCGCCCCTCCATCCGGGTGGCCAGCGAGTCGCTGAGCACCTGCATGTACCGGGCCAGGACCACGAGGTCCACCTCGAAGCGGTCCACGAGCTCCAGCAGCCGCGACTCGGCCTGGGGCTTGGTGTCCGGGGTGACGGGCACGTGGAAGAACGGGATGCCGTGCCACTCCACGAGGCGCTGGTGGTCGCGGTGGTTCGAGACCACCGCGACGATGTCCACCGGCAGCTCCCCGGTGCGGGCGCGGAAGAGCAGGTCGTTGAGGCAGTGGCCGAACTTGGAGACCATCACGAGCACGCGCCGCTTGGCGCCGTGCTCGTTGAGCTCCCAGCGCATCCCGAAGCGCTCGGCCACCGGGGTGAGGTCGGCGCGCAGGGCGTCGGCGTCGAGGCCCTCCCCGGTGGCCGGGGCCACGTGCACGCGCATGAAGAAGTGCCCGAAGCGGCGGTCGTCGAACTGGGTCAGTTCCACGATCGTGCAGCCGTGCTCGAGCAGCACGCCGCTGACGGCGTGCACGATCCCCGGCCGCTCGGGGCAGTCCAGGGTCAGGACCAGCTCGGTGGTGGCCGGCGCGGTCAGCACGGCCTCCCCCTGCGGGCGCGGATCAGCATTCGACGACGTTGACGGCGAGTCCACCACGAGAGGTCTCCTTGTACTTGATCTTCATGTCCTTGCCGGTCTCCCGCATGGTCTTCACGGCCTGGTCGAGGGAGACCTTGTGCTCGCCGTCGCCCTGCAGGGCCAGCCGTGCGGCGTTGACGGCCTTGACGGAGGCGATGGCGTTGCGCTCGATGCACGGGATCTGCACGAGCCCGCCCACCGGGTCGCAGGTCAGCCCGAGGTTGTGCTCGATGCCGACCTCGGCGGCGTTCTCGACCTGCTCGGGGGTCCCGCCCAAGACCGCGCACAGCCCGGCGGCGGCCATCGAGCAGGCCGAGCCGACCTCGCCCTGGCAGCCGACCTCGGCCCCGGAGATCGAGGCGTTCTCCTTGATGAGGATGCCGATGGCGCCGGCGGTGAGCAGGAACCGCACCACGCCGTCGTCGTCGGCCCCGGGGACGAAGCGCGCCCAGTAGTGCAGCACGGCCGGGATGATCCCGGCGGCCCCGTTGGTCGGGGCCGTCACGATCCGCCCGCCGGAGGCGTTCTCCTCGTTGACCGCCAGCGCGAAGAGGTTGACCCACTCCATGGCCCGCAGCGGGTCGTCGACCCGCCCCGGCGCCGCGGCGGCGGCCGCCTCGAGCTCCTGCAGCCGGGCGCGCAGGGCGGGGGCCCGGCGGCGGACCTTCAGCCCGCCGGGCAGCGTGGGCTCCGGGCGGGTGCACCCGTTCTCCACGCACTCCTGCATCACGGCCCAGATCCGCAGCAGCGCCTCGCGCGTCTGCTCGTCGGGGCGCCAAGCCCGCTCGTTGGCGAGCATCACCTCGGCGATGCTCAGCCCCTCCCGGCGGCAGACCGCCAGCAGCTCGGCCCCGGAGCGGAACGGGTGGGGCACCACCGTGGCGTCCGCCACCACCCGGTCCGCGCCGGCGGCCTGCTCGTCCACCACGAAGCCGCCGCCCACGGAGTAGTAGGTTCGCTCGCGCAGCACCTGCCCGTCCGCGCCCAGGGCCCGGAAGGTCATCCCGTTGGGGTGGGCCGGCAGGGACTTGCGCCGGTGCAGCACCACGTCCCCGGACCGGTCGAAGGGCACGGGGCGCACCCCGGCGAGCAGCAGCTCGCCGCGCTCGCCGGTGGTGCGCACCGTGTCGTCGGCGGTGTCCGTGTCGACCGTCTCGGGGTCCTCCCCGAGCAGGCCCAGGACCACCGCCTTGTCCGAGCCGTGGCCCCACCCGGTGGCGCCGAGGGAGCCGTAGAGCTCGGACTTCACGCGGGCCACCTGCTCGAGCAGGCCGTCGGCCCGCAGGCCCTCGGCGAAGCGCCGGGCCGCCCGCATCGGGCCCACCGTGTGGGAGGAGGAGGGCCCGATGCCGACGGAGAACAGGTCGAGGACGCTGAGGGCCATCAGGGCACCTGCGGAGCCGCGAACTCGGTCATGGCGTCCAGCAGCCAGCGGGCCGTGTAGTCCGCGAAGGAGGCGCGCGGCAGAACCCGCCACTCCTGCTCCCCGGTGCGCCACAGCAGGACCTGGACCGGGCCCAGGGTCGTGGCCACGGCGGTGCCGGCCGCGAAGGCCCGCGGGTGCAGGTCCATCGGGCAGCCCTTCTCGAGGACCTCCCGCGCCGAGGGGCCCGAGAGCTCGAGCGTGGTGCGGTTGGCGGAGAGGTCCACGACCTGCCCCGGCACCCCGGCCCCGGCCAGCGCCTCGGACAGGCGCACGGCCGCCGGGGCGGTGGACAGGCTCGGCAGGGCCCCGGGCTCGCGCTCGGCGCCCCCGGTGAGCCCGGCGGGCACGACCGTCTCGTCGGGGCCCACGAGCAGGAACTCGTCCGGGCCCAGCCACAGCACGGCGGTGGTCGCCGGGTCGCCGGTGACCTCCCCGTGGCCGCCCGGCAGGGGCAGGCCGGTCAGGTCCGTGACGGTCGAGGCGGAGTCCGTGCCGGGCACGAGCCGCAGCCCCACCATCGTCAGGAACGGCACCTCGCGCAGGGCCACGCCCCGCTCGCCCGTCACGGTCCGCTCCGCCATCGCCCCGGCCAGGTGGGCCAGCGGGCTGCGGCGCAGGGTCGTGAGGTCGGTGGCGTCGTCGGTCATCAGCTGCTCAGCCATCTCGGCGGTTCCCTTCGGGGTCGTAGAGGACGGGTTCGGCGAGGACGACGTCGACCAGCCGCCCGTCGAGCGGGGCCTGGAGCGTCTCGCCGATGCGGTTGCGGCCGTTCTTCACCAGGGCCAGGCCGAAGGTCCGGCCCAGGGCGGCGCTGCGGTAGCTGGAGGTCACGTGGCCCTCCATCGGCACGGGCCCCTCCTCCGGGGTGACGGGGGTGCCCGCGGTGATCAGCTGGGCGCCCTCCGGCAGCCGGAACTGCGGGTCGGCCGGCAGGACCGCCACGAGCTGCTTGCGGTCCTCGCTGGTCGCGGAGGGCCGGGAGTAGGAGCGCTTGCCGATGAAGTCCTTGGTCTTGGACACCACCCACTCCATGCCGAGGTCCTGCGGGGTGACGGTGCCGTCCGTGTCCTGCCCGACGATCGGGAAGGCCTTCTCGGCGCGCAGCACGTGCATCGTCTCCGTGCCGTACGGGGTGATGCCGAACTTCTCGCCGGCGGCGGCGACGTCCTCCCAGGTGCGCAGCCCGTACCAGCCGGCCACGTTGATCTCGAAGGCCAGCTCCCCGGAGAAGGAGATCCGGCAGATCCGCGCGGGGACCCCGGAGGCCAGCACGGTCTCGCGGAAGGCCATGAACGGGAAGGCGTCCTGGGAGACGTCCAGGTCCGGGGCCAGCTCCGCGACGACGTCCCGGGACCTCGGGCCGACGACGGCGATGGTCGCCCACTGCTCGGTCACGGAGGTCATGACCACGTCCAGCTCGGGCCACTCGGTCTGCGACCACTCCTCGAGCCACTCGAGGACCTTGGCGGCCCCGCCCGTGGTGGTGGTCATCAGGTACCGGTCCTCGTCCAGGCGCAGGGTCACGCCGTCGTCGAAGACCATGCCGTCGGGCGTGCACATCACGCCGTAGCGGCCCATGCCGGGCTTGAGCTTCTTGAACGCGTTGGTGTAGACGCGGTTGAGGAACTCGCCGGCGTCCTTGCCCCGGATCTCGATCTTGCCGAGGGTGGTCGCGTCCATGAAGCCCACCGACTCGCGCGCCGCGGCGCACTCGCGCAGCACGGCCGCGTCCATGTCCTCGCCCGGCTGCGGGTAGTACCAGGGGCGCTTCCACTCCCCGACGTCCTCGAACAGGGCCCCGTGCGCCTCGTGCCACTCGTGCATCGGGGTGCGGCGGGCGGGGGCGAACAGCTCCCCGCGCTGCCGGCCCGCGAGGGCGGCGAAGGCCACCGGGGTGTAGGGGGCGCGGTAGGTGGTGGTGCCGATCCCGCCGACGTCCTGGGTGTTCAGCGCCGCGGCGATCACGCCGATGGCGTTGACCCCCGAGGTCTTGCCCTGGTCGTTGGCCGTGGAGATCGAGGTGTAGCGCTTGACGTGCTCCACCGAGCGCATCCCCGCCCCGACCGAGCGCAGCACGTCGGCCACGGTCTGGTCGCGCTGCAGGTCCACGAAGGAGTTCCGCCACTCGGCCGGCTCGCCCTCGCGGGCGGGCACGAGCCACAGGGGCCGCACCGGGGCGGACTCGACGCTCTCCGCCTCGGGGGCGGAGGGCTGGACCTGGAAGCCGGCCCGGCGGGCGGCCTCGGCGCCGGCGAGCGCGCCCTCGGTGAGGCACCAGGACAGGTCCGTGGTGCCGTTGACCGACCCGGCGGTGTGCTGGCCGGCCACCGGGGCGGCGGGCACGAACGCGGCGAGGCGCTCGTCCCAGATCAGCTTGCCCTGCCGCTGGCTGTGCAGGTGCACCACGGGGGTCCACCCGCCGGAGACGGCCAGCAGGTCGGCCGGCAGGGTCTCGGCGGGGCCGGCGGGCTGCCCGTCGTCGTCGAGCGGAGCGACGACGACGCCGCTGACGCGGCCCCCCGCGCCCTCGCCGAGGGTGTCGACCACGGCGCTGCCGGTGAGCACGCGCACCCCGGCCGCGGCGGCGAGCTCGGCCGCCCGACCCTCGAGCCGAGGCCGGGAGTCGACCACGGCGGCCACGCCCACCCCGGCGGCGGCGAGGTCGGCGACCACGTCGTAGGCGGAGTCGTTGGTGGTGGCCACGACGACCTCGGACCCTGCGGCCACGCCCCAGCGGTTGAGGTAGGCGCGCACGGCGCCGGCGAGCATGATCCCCGGCCGGTCGTTGTTCTCGAACACGATCGGGCGCTCGTGGGCGCCGGTGGCCAGCACGAGCTGGCGGGCGCGCACGTGCCAGATCCGCTCGCGGGAGACGCCCTCGGCGGGGGCGCCGCCGAGGTGGTCGGTGCGCCGCTGGACGGCCACGATGTAGTTGCTGTCGTAGCTGCCGATCGCCGTGGTGCGGGCCAGGACGGTGACCTCGGAGGCGTCCTCGAGCTCGGCGACGACCGTCCGGGTCCACGCGACGGCGTCCTCGCCGTCGATGCGCTGGTCCCGGCCGGCGAGCAGGGACCCGCCGGCCACGGGCTGCTCGTCCATCACCAGCACGCGGGCCCCGGAGCGGGCGGCCTCGCGGGCGGCGGCCAGGCCGGCGGGCCCGGCGCCGACGACGAGCACGTCGGTGTGCACGTGCTTGTGGTCGTAGACGGCCCGGTCCTCCCGGGGGTCGAGCTGACCCATGCCGCGCAGCCACGTGGCGGACAGGCCGTCGGTGAGCTCCACGGCCGGGGCCGGCAGCATCGACTCGTCGACGTCGGCGGAGGTGCGGGCGGCGACCTTCACGAGGGCGTTGGGCTCCTCGACGCCGGCGGCCATGATCCCGCGCGGGCGGCCGAGGTACATCGAGTCGGCGCAGGAGAGCCGGCCGGCGGCCAGCAGGGCCGAGGCGAGGGTGTCACCGGGGTGACCGGTGAGCTCCTGGCCGTCGATGCTGAAGCGCACGGTGGCCGAGCGGTCGATGCCGTGGGCGGGGCTGCGCTCCGCGGACAGGCGCTGGGGCTGGGTGGTCATCGGACACCTCCGTTCTGCGGGGCGGTCTCGCCCATCCGGTAGACGGCCTGGATCTCGTAGGTGGCGGTGTCGCGCACGACGTTGAACCACCGGCGGCAGCCGGTGCTGTGCGCCCAGCGCTCCTTGAGCAGGCCCTTGGGGTTGTTGCGGTAGAAGAGGTACTCCGCCCACTCCTTGTCGGACAGGGCCGAGGGGTCCTCGGGGTAGGCGACGTGTGCTTCGCCGCCGTAGTGGTACTCGGTCTCGTTGCGCGGCCCGCAGTAGGGGCACTCGATGAGCAGCATGGTCTCTCTCTCCTGGTCCGCTAGTGCGCCACGGCGGCGGCGCCGTGCTCGTCGATGAGGACGCCCGTCTCGAACCGCTCGAGGCTGAAGGGGGCGTTGAGCGGGTGCGGCTCGTCGTTGGCGATGGTGTGGGCGAAGGTGTAGCCGGCCCCGGGCGTGCCCTTGAAGCCGCCGGTGCCCCAGCCGCAGTTGACGTACATCTGGTCCACCGGGGTCTTGGAGACCACCGGGGAGGCGTCGAGGGTGACGTCGACGATCCCGCCCCAGGTGCGCAGGACGTGGGCCCGGGCGAAGATCGGGAACAGCTCGACGGCGGCGGCCATCTGCTGCTCGATCACGTGGAAGGACCCGCGCTGGCCGTAGCCGTTGTAGGCGTCCACGCCGGCGCCCATCACGAGCTCGCCCTTGTGCGCCTGGGAGACGTAGACGTGCACGTGGTTGGACATCACCACGGTCGGGTGGACCGTCTCGTGCAGCTCCGAGACCAGGGCCTGCAGCGGGTGGGACTGGATGGGCAGGCGGAACCCGGCGAGCTCGGCGAGCACCGAGGAGTGCCCGGCGGCGGCGAGGCCGACCTTGCCCGTGCGGATCGTCCCGCGGGAGGTCTCGACGGCGACCACGCGCTCGCCGTCCTTGACGAACCCGGTGACCTCGCAGTTCTGGATGATGTCCACGCCCATGCGGTCGCAGGCCCGGGCGTAGGCCCAGGCGACCCAGTCGTGCTTGGCGATGCCGGCGCGCGGCTGATAGGTCGCGCCCATCACCGGGTAGCGGATGTCGTCCCCGATGTTGATGATCGGGCACAGCTCCTTGACCTGCTGCGGGTCGATCCACTCGGCGTCCACGCCGTTGAGGCGGTTGGCGTTGACCCGGCGCACGCTCTCGCGCACGTCCTGGAGGGTGTGCGCCAGGTTCATCACGCCGCGCTGGGAGAAGAAGACGTTGTAGTCGAGCTCGTCCTCCATCTGCTCCCACAGCTTCAGGGAGTGCTCGTAGATCCCGGCGGACTCGTCCCACAGGTAGTTCGAGCGGATGATCGTGGTGTTGCGGGCCATGTTGCCGCCGGCGAGCCAGCCGCGCTCGAGCACGGCGATGTTGGTCATGCCGTGGTTCTTGGCCAGGTAGTAGGCGGTGGCCAGCCCGTGCCCGCCGCCGCCGACGATCACGGCGTCGTAGGAGGGCTTGGGGTCGGGGTTGTGCCACAGGAAGTCCGGGTGCTCCGGCAGGAGATCGGCCATCAGAGGGCTCCGTTCAGGACGGGGGCGGACAGGTTCGGGTAGAGCGGGAAGCGCTCGGTCAGGGCGGTGACGCGCTCGCGCAGCCGCTCGGTGTGCGCCGGCTCGGGCTCGCGCACGAGGGCCTCGGCGATGATGTCGGCGACCTCGGCGAACTCCTCGGGCCCGAAGCCGCGGGTGGCCAGGGCCGGGGTGCCGATGCGCAGCCCGGAGGAGACCATCGGCGGGCGCGGGTCGAAGGGCACCGCGTTGCGGTTGACGGTGATCCCGATCGAGTGCAGCCGGTCCTCGGCCTGCTTGCCGTCCAGCTCGGAGTCGCGCAGGTCCACGAGGACCAGGTGCACGTCGGTGCCGCCGCTGACCAGGTCGATGCCGGCGGCCAGCACGTCCGGGGCGAGCAGGCGCTCGGCGAGCAGGCGGGCGCCCTCGAGGGTGCGCCGCTGGCGGTCGCGGAACTCCTCGCCGGCGGCGTGCTTGAAGGCCACGGCCTTGGCGGCGATCACGTGCTCGAGCGGGCCGCCCTGCTGGCCGGGGAAGACCGCGGAGTTGATCTTCTTCGCCAGCTCCTGGGTCGTGAGGATCACGCCGCCGCGGGGGCCGCCGAGGGTCTTGTGGGTCGTGGAGGTCACCACGTGGGCGTGGGGCACGGGGTTCGGGTGCAGCCCGGCGGCGACGAGCCCGGCGAAGTGGGCCATGTCGACCATGAGCCAGGCGCCGACCGCGTCGGCGATGCGCCGGAACTCGGCGAAGTCCAGCTGACGGGTGTAGGCGGACCAGCCGGCGACGATCATGCGGGGCCGGTGCTCCAGGGCGAGGCGCTCCACCTCGGCCATGTCGATCCGGTGGTCCTCCGGGGAGACGCCGTAGGCCACCACACGGTAGAGCTTGCCGGAGTAGTTGAGCTTCATGCCGTGGGTGAGGTGCCCGCCGTGGGCGAGGTCCAGGCCGAGGATCGTGTCCCCCGGGTCCAGCAGCGCGAACATCGCGGCGGCGTTGGCCTGGGCCCCGGAGTGGGGCTGGACGTTGGCGTGCTCGGCGCCGAAGAGCGCCTTGAGGCGGTCGATCGCGAGCTGCTCGACCACGTCGACGTGCTCGCAGCCGCCGTAGTAGCGCCGGCCGGGGTAGCCCTCCGCGTACTTGTTGGTCAGCACGGAGCCCTGGGCCTCCATGACCGCGCTCGGGGCGAAGTTCTCGGAGGCGATCATCTCGAGCGTGGACTGCTGGCGGCGCAGCTCGGCATCGACGGCGGCGGCGATCTCGGGATCGCTCTCGGCCAGCGGCTGGTACAGAGGGGACTCCTCGTGCACGGTCATGTGACCTCCTGGGATGTCTGCGGTGTGCAACTGATATATCAGTTGTTGACCCTTAGTATGTGAGCAGGGCCACTCGGGGTCAAGCACTTTTTTCCGGGAGGTCCGAACACCCGTCACAGCACCGTCATCCCCGCCGCAGGAAAGGGTTCCCCGCATGCTGCTGCAGCACGACGACGCCACGGAGGGCGGACGGTCCCTGGCCGACCAGGCCTTCCTCCGGCTGCAGGACCGGCTGATCCTGCTCGACATCCCACCGGGCAGCCCGCTCAACGAGGCCCGCCTCAGCGAGGAGATGGGCGTGGGGCGCACGCCCCTGCGCGAGGCCCTCAAGCGCCTGGAGTCGGAGCACCTCGTGGTCACCTACCCCCGCCGGGGGACCTTCGCGACCACCGTGGACATCACCGCCCTGTCCGAGATCTCGCAGGTGCGCGAGGTCCTGGAGCCGCTGGCCGCCCGCCTGGCCGCCGAGCGGCACGGGGGCGCCGCCCGCGAGCGCCTGCTGCGGCTGCGGGACCAGCTCGAGCAGCCGGCGGCGGAGGAGCGCGAGGACACGCTGCGCTGGGACGTGGCCATCCACCGCGCCGTCTACGCCGCCGCGGGCAACGCCCACCTGGAGACGACCCTGACCCGCTACGGCAACCTGGCCACCCGCATCTGGTGCGTGGCCGCCGACCGCATCCCGCAGCTGCAGGAGCACATCGCGGTGCACACCGCCCTGCTCACCGCAGTGCTCGAGGGCCGCGACGAGGAGGCTGCCACGATCATGCTCGAGCACATCCGCGACTTCGAGGAGCAGGTGCGCAAGGTCCTCTGACGCGCCTCCTGCTGGTTGCGGCAGCGCTCGCGCATGCCGTCGCCCCACGGTTTGGAGCAACTGTGTTGCAGACCGTTACCGAGGATTGACACGAATTAACGCGGAACCCATTGACCGTGAGCCGGATCACTCCCTACATTGAGGCAACGCTGTTGCAGAAGATGCAACACACCACCCCAGGGAGATGAGATGTCCCACCCCTCCGACGCCGCCGCCGCTGCGGCCCAGGCCGTGCCGGCGAGCCCGCCGGCCCCCGGCGCCCCGGATCCCTCGGTCCGCCGCCGCGTGGTGGCCGCGAGCTTCATCGGCAACTTCGTCGAGTGGTTCGACTACGCGATCTACGGGTACCTGGCCGCGACCATCGCCGTGGTCTTCTTCCCCGAGTCGGACCCGCAGACGGCCCTGCTGGCGACCTTCGCCCTGTTCGCGATCTCGTTCTTCGTCCGCCCGCTCGGCGGCTTCGTCTGGGGACACCTGGGCGACAAGCTCGGCCGGCGCACCGCGCTGTCCCTGTCGATCCTCATCATGTCCGTCTCGACGTTCTGCATCGCCCTCATCCCGGGCTACGCGACCATCGGCATCTTCGCCCCGGTGCTGCTGCTCGTGGTGCGCATCGTGCAGGGCTTCTCCGCGGCCGGCGAGTACGCCGGGGCCTCGGCGTTCCTCGTCGAGTACGCCCCCGCCAACCGCCGCGGCCTCTACGCCGCCGTGGTCCCGGCCTCCACGGCCACCGGCCTGCTCTTCGGCTCCCTGTTCGTGGCCGGGCTCACCGCGCTGCTCTCCGACGACCAGCTCAGCAGCTGGGGCTGGCGCATCCCCTTCCTGCTCGCGGCGCCCATGGGCCTGATCGGCCGCTACATCCGCACCAAGCTCGAGGACACCCCCGCGTTCCAGGAGCTCACCGAGGAGGACGAGGTCATCCAGGCCCCGGTCCGGGACATGTTCCGCAACCACTGGGGCGCCCTGCTGCGCGCCGTCGGCGCGGTGCTGCTCAACGCCGTGGGCTTCTACGTGCTGCTGAGCTACATGCCGACCTACCTCTCCGAGGAGATCGGGCTCGGGAGGACCGAGTCGTTCCTGGCCACCTCGATGGCGCTGCTGTCCTACGTCGGCTTCATCTTCCTCACCGGCCTGGCCTCCGACCGCTTCGGCCGCAAGCGGATGCTCATGGCCGCGTCCGTGAGCTTCGTCGTGCTGACCGTGCCGGCGTTCATGGTCCTGGAGTCCGGGACGTTCCTGGCCGTGCTGGCCGTCCAGGTGCTGCTGGGGGCGATGCTGACCCTCAACGACGGCACGCTGCCGAGCTTCCTGGCCGAGCTGTTCCCGACCCGCATCCGCTACACCGGCTTCGCCGTGAGCTTCAACCTCGCCAACGCCGTCTTCGGCGGCACCGCGCCCTTCATGGCGACGCTGCTGATCTCCGCCTTCGCCACGAACCTCGCCCCGGCCTGGTACCTGATGGCCGCCGCGGCCGTGTCCTTCGTCGCCGTCGCCCTCTCCCGGGAGACCGGCGGCAAGCCCCTGGAGCACTGAGCGCTCCCCCGACAGACCACCCCTGCCGGTCCGGCGCCGCCCGGCGCGGACCACTCCACACCCGAAGCACGCACCACCCACGGAAGGATCACCATGACCACCACGACCGCCACCAACGCCACCTCCGTCGCCGAGCTCGAGCGCCTGAAGGTCCTGCACAACGGCCAGAAGGAGCAGCTGACCTTCTCCGACGCCGAGTTCGAGCGCCGCCTCACCGGCCTGCGGAAGATCATGGCGGCCAAGCAGCTGGACGCCGTGATCCTCACCAGCTACCACGGCATCAAGTACTACTCGGACTTCCTGTACACGACGTTCGGCCGCAACTACGCCCTGGTCGTCACCGCCGACGACTCGGTCACGGTCACCGCCAACATCGACGCCGGCATGCCGTGGCGCACCAGCTACGGCGACAACATCGTCTACACCGACTGGCAGCGCGACAACTTCTACTTCGCCCTCCAGGAGGTCCTGCGCCAGCGGGGCGTGAAGGCGAACCGGATCGGCGTGGAGGACGACGCGCTGCCGCTGCTGACCCGTCAGCGCATCCAGGCCGCCTTCGAGGGCGCCGAGCTCGCCGACGTCTCCCAGGACGCCATGCGCCAGCGCATGATCAAGTCCGCCGAGGAGATCGAGGTCATCAAGCACGGCGCCCGCATCGGCGACCTCGGCGGCGAGGCCATCCGCGCCGCGATCCGCGAGGGCATCACCGAGTACGAGGTCGCGCTGGCCGGCACCGAGGCGATGGTCCACGAGATCGCCCGCACCTTCCCGCACCGCGAGGTGCGCGACACCTGGGTGTGGTTCCAGTCCGGGATCAACACCGACGGCGCCCACAACTGGGCCACCACCCGCAAGCTGCAGCGCGGGGACATCCTGTCCCTGAACTGCTTCCCGATGACCTCCGGCTACTACACCGCCCTCGAGCGCACCCTGTTCCTGGGCGAGCCGGACGCCCGCTCGCGCGAGCTGTGGGAGATCAACGTCCAGGTCCACGAGCGCGGCCTCGAGCTGATCAAGCCGGGCGCGGTGTGCAAGGACATCGCCGCGGAGCTCAACGAGATCTTCGTCTCCCACGGCCTGCTGGCCAACCGCACCTTCGGCTACGGCCACTCCTTCGGCGTCCTCAGCCACTACTACGGCCGCGAGGCCGGCCTGGAGCTGCGCGAGGACATCGACACGGTGCTGGAGCCGGGCATGGTCGTGTCCATGGAGCCGATGATCACGATCCCGGAGGGCGAGCCGGGCGCCGGCGGCTACCGCGAGCACGACATCCTGGTGGTCGGCGAGGACGGCGCCGAGAACATCACCAAGTTCCCCTACGGCCCCGAGCACAACATCATCGAGGCCTGAGCCGCCCCCTCCCCCGGTGGCGCCGCCCGCGGGCGGCGCCACCGGTCTCCCCGGGCCTGCCGCCCGGGAACCCCGCACCCCGCACCGGGTCCGCGCCGCCGGCGCCCCGGGCACACGGAAGGATCCCTGTGGTCAGCACCCGCCACCTCGAAGACCTCGACGCCGCCTCGTACGAGGAGTACGCCTCCACCGGCCACGGCCTGGTGCTCGTGCCCACCGGGGCCACCGAGCAGCACGGCCCCCACATGCCCCTGGGCGTGGACGCGATGCTCTCCACCGCCGTCTGCGCCGCGGTCGCCGACGACCTCGACGCCGTGGTCGCCCCGGCGTTCCGCTACGGCTACAAGTCCCAGCCGCGCTCCGGCGGCGGCAACCACCGCGTGGGCACCACGAGCCTGTCGGGGCAGGCGCTGATCCTGCAGACCCGCGACGTGGTCGCCGAGTTCTTCCGCCACGGCATCCGCCGGGTCGTGGTCGTCAACGGCCACTTCGAGAACTACCAGTTCCTCTACGAGGGCCTCGACCTGGCCGTGCGCGAGCACCGCGACGACGACGGCGGGCCGGTGCGGGCGCTGCTGCTGTCCTACTGGGACTTCGTCGACGAGCAGACCCTGGAGGCCGTCTTCCCCGACGGCTTCCTCGGCTGGGACATCGAGCACGGCGGCGTGCTCGAGACCTCCCTGATGCTCCACCTGCACCCCGGGAAGGTCGACATGTCCCGGGCCCCGGTCCACCCCCCGGCCGAGCTGACCCCCTACGACGTGTTCCCCGAGGACCCGGCCCGCACCCCGGGCTCGGGCTGCCTCTCCTCACCGGCAGGCGCCACCGCGGAGCGGGGCGAGCTGCTGCTCAACGCCGTGCGGGCAGGCATCGCCCGCGCGGTCTCCAGCGAGTTCGGGAAGTGAGTCCGACATGACCAAGCACCTCGAGACCGGTCCGGCGT
The DNA here is from genome assembly GCF_021012935.1 of Kocuria sp. LUK. NCBI lineage: Bacteria > Bacillati > Actinomycetota > Actinomycetes > Micrococcales > Micrococcaceae > Kocuria > Kocuria sp. LUK. The sequence goes on along the minus strand of NZ_JAJMZI010000002.1, from coordinate 369,445 downwards.
CCGCGCCGGACCACGGCAACGGGTACTCCGACGTCGACGTGACGACCGGGGCCATCAACATCCCGCGCTTCCGCGGCCGGCACCTGCCGCCCCTGGACCGGACCATCATCGCCGTCCTGCCGCCGCTGCTGATCATCGCCGTGCTGGTGGTCGTCACGCTCGACCCGGCCGGCGCCGCGGAGTCGATCTCCGGTGCGCGCACGTTCGTGACCGGCAACTTCACGTGGCTGTTCATCCTCTACTCGGTCGTGGCCGTGGCGGTGTGCCTGTGGCTGGTGTTCAGCCGGGTCGGCAAGGTCCGCCTCGGCGGCCCGGACGCCCGCCCCGAGCACGGGAAGTTCGCCTGGTACTCGATGCTCTTCGCCTGCGGGCAGGGCATCGGCCTGATCTTCTGGTCCGTGGCCGAGCCCATCATGCTGCGCGACGAGAACCCGGTGGTGCCCGCCGGCCCGGACGGCGCCGGCGAGGGCGCCATGGTCTGGTCCTACTTCCACTGGGGCTTCACCGCGTGGGCGATGTACTGCGTGGTCGCCGTGTGCCTGGCCTACTCCCACCACAACCTGGGCAAGACCCTGACCTTCCGCGAGGCCACCGTGGACATCCTGCCCAAGTGGTCCCAGCGCGGGGCCGGCGTGGTCGTGGAGCTGCTCGCCATCAGCGCCACGGTCCTCGGCCTGGCCACCTCCTTCGGCTTCGCCGCCATGCAGTTCAGCTCCGGTCTGGGCTCCTTCACCGGGGTCTCCTCGGGCCCGGGCCTGTGGCTGGTCGTCATCCTCGGGCTGGGCGGGCTCACCGCCGTCTCGGCGTTCTTCGGAATCAACAAGGGCATGAAGCGCGTCAGCGAGCTCAACTCCGTGCTGAGCATCGTGCTGATCGCGGCCGTGTTCGTCTTCGGTCCCACGATCTTCCTGCTCTCGAACATCACCCAGACCTTCGGCTCCTTCCTCGCGAACTTCACCGCGATGAGCTTCTGGACCGACGCCGGCACCTCGGGCCGGCCGCTGGAGACCTGGCAGGACAGCTGGAACGGCTGGTGGACCGTGTTCATCTGGTGCTGGGTGATCGCCTTCAGCCCCTTCGTCGCCGGGTTCATCGCCCGCATCTCCCGCGGACGCACGATCCGCGAGTTCGTCATCGGCGTCACCGTGGTCCCCTCCCTGATCGTCATGATCTGGATCGGCGTCATCGGCTCGGCCGCCCTGTACTACGACGACCGCAGCGACCGGGGCATCTCCGAAGCCGTGGCCGCCGACACCTCGAGCGGGCTGTTCGTGATGCTCGAGTCCGTGCCCGTCGTCGGGTCCCTGCTGCTCGTGGTGGCGACCGTGCTCGTGGCCACCTACTACGTCACCTCGCTGGACTCCGGCGCCCACGCCCTGGCGGAGTTCGTCTCCGCCCCGCGCAAGGCCGGCCCCCTCTTCCGCGTCGTGCTCGTGGCCAGCATCGGGGCCGTGGCCGTCACGCTGCTGACCCTCGGCGGGACGGCCGTGGTGGACACGGTCCAGACCGGCACCATCATCGGCGCGTTCCCGTTCTCCTTCATCATCCTGCTCATGATCGCCAACCTGGTCCGCCGCCTGATCACCCGCAACCGGGAGATCGTGCGCCTGGAGCGGGAGGTCAACGACCCGACGCCCACCGCCGCGGAGCGCCTCGCCGGGGCCCGCATGGAGGCCGGGGACCTCCCGCCCGCCTCGCGCGCGGAACAAGCGGGTCCGGAACGGCCGGGTCCGGAGCGGCCGAGCCCGAACGGCACGGGTCCGGCCTCCGCCCGGGCCGGCACCGAACCGGCGGCCACCGGCCCCTGAGCCGCTGAGCCCCGGGCCGCCCGCTCCCCCCGACGGGGGACGGCGGGCGGCCCCCTCCCCCAGCACCGGCACCGGGTGCGGCGTCCCGCGGCGCCGCACCCGGTGCCGTGCCCGTGCCCGGCCGGGTCGCGGGCCCCGTGGCCCGGCGCGCGCCGGTGCGGGCCCGCGGGAACCGTCCGATGGTGAAGAATGGTCAGTCCTATGCCTGTGTCAGCCGAGAGCTCCCCGTCCAACGGCGAGGCCCGCGCCGCCTCCGTCGTCTCCAACGCGATCAGCGTGCTGCGCTGCTTCTCCACGGAGAGCCCGTCGCTGGGCGTCACCGAGATCGCCGCGCAGGTGGGCCTGCACAAGAGCACCGTCTCGCGGATCCTCTCGGTCCTCGAGCAGGAGGAGCTGGTCGAGCGGGACCCGCAGAGCCGGCGCTTCCGGCTCGGGCTCGGGCTGATCTCCGTGACCGGGCCCCTGCTGGCCGACCTCGACGAGCGGCGGGTCGCCTACCCGGTGCTCCAGGCCCTGGCCGAGCAGACGGGGGAGACGAGCACCCTGATGCTGTGGAACGGCGCCGAGAGCGTGTGCGTCGAGCAGATCCCCAGCCGCCGCCAGATCAAGCACACCACCCCGCTGGGCGCCCGCTTCAACACCGCGCACAGCGCCTCGGTGCAGGTATTCCTCGCCGCCCAGCCGGCCGAGCGGGTCCGGACGATGCTGCTGTCCGGGGCGATCGAGCACCCCGCACCCACCGAGGACGCCGTCACCGCCTACCTCGGGCTGCTGGCGGAGGTCGCCCGCGACGGCGTGGCCCTCAACTACGGGATGACCTCGGTGGACGAGGTCGGCGTGGCCGCCCCCGTCCACGACCACCGCGGCGAGCTGGTCGCGGTCACGATGATCGCCGCGCCCCGCTACCGGGTCGGCGAGGAGCAGGCCCGCCTGCTGCGGGACGTCTGCCGCGCCGCCGCCGGGGAGATCTCCCAGCGCCTGGGCGGCTCGACCGGCAGGGTCTGACCCGGACCGACGGGATCCCCGCGGCACGGGCCGGGGTGCGGGACCCGGCCGGGCGCGCGGGCCGTGTGCGGTGCGGCCGGGCTCAGACCAGCCGCATGGTGGTCAGGCAGGTCGGGTCCCCGGCGGAGGTCCCGAACGCGGTGCGCGCCGCCCCGTCCGCGGAGGAGACCTCCACGGTGCCGGTGATGTCCTTGGGCAGCCAGAAGCCCACGAACCCGTTCTCGTAGCTGGTGACCTGCTCGTCGACGAGCACCGCCCCGGACGCGTCGGTGATCCGCACGTCGAGGTCCTCGCCCACGAGCTCCCCCTGGCAGCCGGAGAGGCTGTGGGCGAAGCACTCGTGCGTCGTCGTCCGGTACGGCGCGATCGCGAGGTAGAACCGGTCCTCGGGCATCGGCAGGGAGGTCTCCGCGGCGCCGTCGGCCAGCAGCACCTCGTCGTAGGTCACGGACCCGGCGAGACCGGCCTCGCGGTCCTCGTGGGTGCGGTCGAGCTGCGCCACGACCTCCTCCGTGCTCATCCCGGTCAGGCCGTGCTCGGCCAGCAGCGGGTCGGCGGAGCCGTCGTCCCCGGCGCAGGCGGACAGGAGCAGCACGGCGGCGGCGGAGAGGGGGAGCAGCACGGATCTCATGCGCCCAGGCTACCGGGGCCGGCGGTCCTCTCCTCCCGGGGCGCCCGACCTCCCCCGCGCGGCTCAGCCTCCGGGCGGATCCGCCGCCGCACCCGCGTCCCTGCGCTGGGAACCGCCGGATCCGGCCACCACCGGGCGGGGCACGCCGGTCACATCCCGGCGGGGAGGCACGGACCCGTTGTGCTGCGGCCGCGGCGGTGCTCTGCTGGAGGAGCGGGAGCCGCGGCGGGGCGTCGTCGTCCGTCCGGTCCCGTCCGGGGGGCGCGGGGGCGCCCCGGTCACGAGCGACGCGGAAGGGGAGCGCCATGGGGACGCTCGAGGGACGGACGGCGCTGGTCACCGGCGCGGCGCGCGGGATCGGGGCGGCCGTGGCCGTGCGCCTGGTCGAGGAGGGCGCCCGGGTGATGCTGGCCGACGTCCTGCCGGAGACGGACGTGCACCCCGCGCTCGGGGCCCGTGCCGAGCGGGTGCACCTCGACGTCACGGATGCCGGGGGCTGGGCCGCGGCGGTGGACGCGACGGTGGCGGCCTTCGGCGGGCTGGACGTGCTGGTCAACAACGCGGGGATCGTCGCCTTCGGGCACACCGCGGAGCACTCGCGGGAGGACTGGGACCGGGTGCTGGCCGTGAACCTCACCGGGGTGTTCCTGGGGCTGCAGGCGGTGGTGCCCGCGATGCGCGAGCGCGGCGGCGGGTCGGTCGTGAACGTCTCCTCGATCGCCGGGCTGCGCGGCTACGAGCGGATCCCCGCCTACACCGCCTCGAAGTTCGGGGTGCGCGGGCTGACGAAGACCGCGGCGCTGGACCTCGCGGCCGACGGCATCCGGGTCAACTCGGTGCACCCCGGCTTCATCGCCACCCCGATGACCGAGGGCATGTCCCCGGACGTCGAGCACGTCGCGATGGCCCGGGCGGGCCGGCCGGAGGAGGTCGCCGCGACGGTGGCCTGGCTCGCCGGGGACGACTCGTCGTTCGTGACGGGCGCCGAGGTCGTCGTCGACGGCGGGGAGACCGCCGGCACCGCCCACAACCCGGTCCTGGGCTGACCCCTGTGCCGGGGCCTCCCGCCCGGATACCCTGGAGGTCCAGGGCCGCAGGGTTCGGGAGGATCCCATGAGCACCACGCACCGGCGCCGCACCCACCGGGACGTCCCGCACGGGGCGCCCCGCCCGCGGGGAGCACGGCCGTGATCGCCGCAGCCCTCGCCGCCGCCCTCCTCGCCCTGGGCCTGCTGGTGCACCTGGCCCTGACCGCCGTGCGCGCCACCGGCGCCGCTGCGCCCCTGCGCCCCCGGATCACCCCCGAGCAGGCCCGGCACGCCGGGGCGGAGGACATGCGCGCGGCCTGGCTGGCCGCCCAGCTGGGCGCCCTGCCGCCCCCGCAGCGGGGCGGCGGGGACGCGGCCTTCGTGGCGGCGCGGCTGGCGGAGGTCCCCCGGACGGACTGGGACGAGGCCGCCCTGCGCCGGCACGGCCAGCTCCTGTGGTCGCTGCGCCCGGCGGCCGCCCGCGCCGGGCTGCTCGCGGAGGTCGAGGAGCGCCTGGACCGGGTCGCGGCGATGCTCTCCGACCTGACCGGGCGGGAGTTCGACACCCGGCTCGGGCAGTCCGACGAGCGCTGCCTGTGCCATCCCGACCCGCAGGTGCGCGCCGCCTACCTCGCCGGCGGCTCCGACGGGGTGGACGCCGTCATGCGCACCATCTCCGAGGCCAGGGCGCGCGGGCGCCAGGACGCGGCCGCCCGGGCCGCCGCGGACTCCCTGGCCCGGCAGCGCAACGCCGCGCTGCGGGCGCTGCGCGAGATCGACCGCGCGACCCGCACCCGGGACGACCACGCCGCGTGGGACGAGCAGGCCCGGCAGCTCGGCGGCTGAGGCGGCACACCGGGCCCTCGCCCGGGGGAGCGGCCCGGCCCGCTCAGCGGGAGAGCCGGGTCGCCACGACCGCGGCGCCCAGGGCGAGCACCGCGCAGCCGGCCATGAGCACCGCCATCGGCACCGCCGTGTGCTGCCCGGCGATGCCGCTGAGCGGGGAGACCAGCCCGCCCAGGAGGAACTGCACGAGCCCGAGCACGGCGGAGCCCGCACCGGCCCGGCCGGGCACCCGCTCCTGGGCGAGGGCCGTGGCGTTGCCCATCACGAAGCCCACGCAGGTCTGGACGACGAACAGCTGCACCAGCGTGGTCCACCCCGTGATCCCGGCCAGGACCAGCCCCAGGCCCACCACGGTGACCGCGGCCAGGACCGTGAGCGCCGTGCGCAGCACCACCGCCGGGTCGATCCGGTCGACGAGCCGGGCGTTGACCAGCGCCGCCGCGATCATCCCCGCGGCGTTGACGGCGAAGACGGCGGAGTAGGCGAGCGCCGAGTAGCCCAGGACGTTCTGCACCACGAACGAGGACGCCGAGACGTAGGAGAACAGGGTGCCGAAGCTCAGCCCGAAGACCAGCGCCCAGGCCATGAACGGTCCGTTGCGCAGCACGGCCCGGGAGCCGGCGACCGCCGCCCCGATCCCGCCGGTGCGGCGGCGGGACCGGGGCAGGGTCTCCGGGACCACGAGCACCGAGCACAGGAGCATCAGCAGCCCGAAGCCGGCGAGCGCCCAGAAGGCGACCTGCCACGGGGCCACCGTGGCGATGACCCCGCCGAGCAGCGGCGCCACGACCGGGGCCAGGGAGGTGATGGTCGCCAGCGCCGAGAACAGCTTCGCGGCCTGCCGGCCGGTGGCGATGTCCGAGACGACGGCGCGGGCGATGACGACCCCCGCCGCCCCGGCGACCCCCTGCAGGGTGCGCAGGGCCAGGACCGTGCCGATGCCGGGGGCGAGCACGACCGCCACGGAGCTGAGCAGGAAGACCACGTTGCCCGCGACCATCAGCCGGTGCCGGCCCAGCACGTCCGAGACGGGCCCGAGCAGGAACTGCCCCACGGCCATGCCGACCATGTAGGTCGTCATGGTCAGCTGCACGGCGGAGGCGGAGGCGCCGAGGTCGTCGGCCATCGCCGGCATGGACGCGAGGTAGATGTCCATGGCCATGGGGCTCACGGCGCTGAGGATCCCCAGCGCGCCCACGAGGACGAGGTGGTCGGCGCGCCCGGGCAGGTCCAGGCGGGAGCGCACGGGCTCGGGCGGGCGGGACGAGGACATGCGGCTCCTGGGACGCGGGGCGGGAGGGCGGGCCTTCCCGAGGCTACTCCCGCTCAGCCGGCGCGGCGCAGGGCGAGCACGGTGACGTCGTCGTCGAGCCCCCGCTCGAGCGCGAAGCGCAGCACCCGCTCGACGAGCTCCTCGCAGCCTGCGCTGTCCGCCACGGCCCGGCCGGCGCGGGCGAGGGCGGCGGGGACGTCCGGGAAGTAGTCGAGCAGCCCGTCGCTGATCACCAGCAGGGTCTCCCCGGGCGCGAGCCGCTCGGTGCGCGGCTCCCACGTGCTGCCCGGCAGCGCGCCCAGCGGCAGCCCGGAGGAGCACAGCCGGCGGTGGGCCCCGGTGGGGTCGCAGACGACGGCGAGGCCGTGACCGGCGTCGACGTAGTCGAGGACGCCGGTGCCGAGATCCACCCGGGCGGCGAAGGCGGTGACGAAGGTTCCGGTGTCCTCGAGGATCGACTCCAGGGCGGCCCCGGCCCGGTCGACCGCGGCCCGCTGGTCGTTGTAGCGGGCGGACCCGTGCAGGACCGCGCGCACCGAGGCGGCCAGCAGGGCGGCGGGCAGGCCCTTGCCCATGACGTCGGCGACGTGCAGCTGCAGCCGTCCGTCCTGGACCCACCAGTCGTAGAAGTCCCCGCCGAGCTCGCGCGCCGGCGCCCACCGGGCCGCGAGGTCCCAGCCGGGGACGGACGGGGCGGTGCGCGGCATCAGCATCCGCTGCACCTGCCCGGCGTGGTCGATCTCGTGCTGGGCGGCGAGCTCGTGCTCGACCAGCCCGGCCAGCTCGGCCAGGATCGCCTGCTCGCGCGCGGTGAGCTCCCGCGGGACGGGGTCGGTCAGGCACAGCGAGCCGATCCGCTCCCCGCCGGGGGCGCGCAGCGGGTGCCCGGCGTAGAAGCGCACGGGCGGGTCGCCGCGGACGAAGGGGTTGGTGCGGAAGCGGTCGTCGGCCGCGGCGTCGGGCACCACGAGCGCGCCGGGGTGCTCGACGGTGCGGGCGCAGAAGGAGTCCCGCCGCGGGGTGTTCACCAGTCCGGGCAGCCCCACCTCGGCCTTGGTCCACTGCCGGTCGGCGTCGACGAGGTTCACGGCGGCGGCGCCCACCCCGAAGATCTGCTGGGCGAGGCGCACCACGCGGTCGTAGCGCTCCTCCCGCGGGGTGTCGAGCACGCCCAGGGCGTGCAGGGCCCCGACGCGCTCGGCCTCCGAATGCTCCATGCACTTCACTCTAGCCAGCGCACGGTGCGCGGCGCCCGACGACGGGGCCGGGCCGCCCACGGCCCCGGGCGGAGGCGCCGCGGGGGCCGCGGGGGCCGCGGGGATGGGTCATCATGGAGGTCCCGAGGACCCGCCGCCCGGTCCTCCCGCCCGCCAGGAGACCCCGTGCCCAAGAGCAAGCCCCGCAAGAAGGCCGCCGCGAAGAAGAAGCAGGAGCGCCGCCGGTTCCACGCCGGGGCCGCCGCGCCCGAGCCGGAGATCACCGGCGCCGAGCAGGGCACGTGGGACGACGACGCCCACGAGCTGCTGGTCGCCCGCGGCTGGACGGCCTACCGCGACCTGGAGATGGACCAGCTCGGCGACGGCTGGGAGTGGCTGCCCTCGCAGCTCCCGCTGGACGCCGGCGTGGGCGGCGAGCCCGGGCCCACCTCCGTGTTCGCCGCGGCCGAGGGCGGCTTCGACGTCGAGCTCGCCTCCGCGAGCGGCAGCGTGGCCGCGGACCGGACCGCGCACTACGACACCCTCGAGGAGCTCGCGGGCGACCTCGACGCGATCGAGGCCTGGCGGGTGCCGGACGGGGAGTACGTGCTGCCGGAGGTGCCCTCCTTCTCGGGCGACACCCCGGAGGAGATCTGCCGGCTGTGGACGGGCGGGATGATCGACCACTGGGAGCTCGTGGCGGACCTGATCCACTTCCCCTACGACGAGGTCCCCGGCGGGTTCGCCGCGGTCGAGCGGGCGCACCGGCTCGGGCAGGTGCCCGCGAACCTCTACGAGGCGGTGCTGCGCGGCCGCGCGGGCTGACGACGGGCCGGTCCCGCACCGGCCGCCGCGCGGCGCGGGACCGGGCCGGCAGGGTCTCAGTGCGGCTCGGGCGTGCGCGGGCCCCGCACCTCGCGGGACCCGCCGCGGCCCGCACCGCGCTCCCGGGGCCGGGGGCGCAGGCGGGGCACGGGTCCCTCCGTGGCCAGCTGGTCCCGCCACAGGGCCGCGACGTCCTCGGGGGTGTAGGTCGCGGCGACCTGGGCGTCGTTGCCCCCGCCCAGCACGTTGTGCGGCCACAGGCCGCCCCACACCGTGCCCGGCACCGCGGGGTAGGTGGTGGCGCCGTCCGCGACCGGGCGCACGGGCACGCCCAGGCGCAGGGCGGTGGCGTGCAGCCAGACGTCGTCGGCCCGCGGGCAGCACCGCTCGAAGGCGGGCCCGGCCTCCCGCAGCGCGTCGAGCACCCGGGGCGGGTAGAGCACTCCGGACAGCCCGGTCGCGAAGGTCCGCCGCGAGACGGTGCCCGGCACGGCCGGACCCCACTGGGCGTAGGGCAGCACCCGGCCGTTCTCCAGCCGGATCCGGTGGGCCCGGTGGGCGACGACGTCCTGCGGGTGGCGGGCGTGCGCGGCCACCAGCTGCTCGAGCCACCCCGGCCCGTAGAGGACGTCGTCGTCGGCGGTGACCAGGGGCAGCTCGTGGTGGGCGCACGAGACCACGTGGTGCCAGTACTTGTTGTGCGGGCCCCGGTCCGGGTCCGCGCGGCGCAGCTCGAGGCCGCGGGCGACCAGCCGGGCCAGCGGCGGCGGCGGGTCGGCCACGACGGCGGCGTCGGGGACCCACAGCACCAGCCGGCGGGGGCGCACGGTGCCGGCGGCGATGGCCTCGACGGCGAGGTGGGCGGTGCGCAGCCGCCGCCCGTGGGAGGCCAGGCTGACCACCACGGGGGCCTCGCCCAGCACCGAGGAGGTCGCGGTGCGGTTGGCCAGGGCCGCCGCCGCGGCGTCGCGGCCGGTCCGCACGAGGCTCAGCAGCCAGCGCAGCAGCTGCGCCGTGAGCGCCCGCGCGGCGACGCGGGCGAGGGTGCGGGCCAGCGCCCGGAGCCTGCCGAACCCGCGCGGGGGGTTCACGGCAGGTGCTCGGCCGGCTCTCCCTGGAACTCCCGCACCTCCACCGGCAGGGTCGTGGCGCGGGCCAGCTTGCGCCCCCACTCGATGGCCGCGTCGTAGTCGGGGGCGGCCAGCACGCAGATCCCCCCGGCGTGCTCGTCCTCCCGCTCGTAGGGCCCGTCCGTGGTGACGACGTCGTCCCCGTGGAAGCGGACGACGACGGAGGCCTCGGCCCGGTCCAGCCCGCCCGCGAAGACCCAGGCGCCGGCGGCCCGCAGCTCGTCGTTGAACGCGGCGACGCGCTCCATCACGGGCTCGAGCACCTCGGGGCCGGCCGGACCGCCGTCGGGCTGTTCGATGCTGAGCAGGTAGTGCTTCATGACGGGTCCTCCTGGGCTCGGGCGGGAACGGGGCCGGTGGTCACAGGTGCGGGCGCAGCGCCGCGGGCAGCTCGGCCGGGGCCGTGCCGTGGGAGAGCAGCAGCGCCACCAGGATGCGGGCCTGGAAGGGGCTGAGCTCCCCGGCGGGCACGGCGCCGGCGGCCACGAGGTCGACCCCGCCGCCGTCGCCGTAGCGGGGCACGACCGGCCCCCAGGGCACCCGGCTGCCGAGGACCACCGCGCACCCGCCCCCGACCGCGGCGCGCACGGCCTCGGCGAAGCCCGGCCCGGCGTTGCCCGCTCCGGTCCCGGCCAGCACGACCGCCTGCGCCCCGGAGGCCACGGCGGCCTCGAGCAGGTGCGGGGTCGCCCCGGGGTAGGCGGTGACGACCTCGACCCGGGCCGTGTCGAAGCCCGGGCCCGGCAGCGGCAGCGGCGGCCGGCGCACCGGCTTGGCCAGCACGTGCAGCCGGCCCCCGGCGATGCGGGCGACCTCGGTGCCGCCGGCGAACGGGTCGGGGGCGGTGGTGTGGGCCTTCCGGGCCCCGCGGGCGGTGCGCACGGTGCCGGCGAAGCCGATCACGGCCCCGCAGTGGTGCAGCGCGGTCGAGGCGGCGGCCAGCACGGCGTCGGCCACGTTGCCCGGCCCGTCGGGGGCGGGGCTGTCGGCCGGGTGCTGCGCCCCGGTGAGCACCACCGGCTTGGGCGAGGCGTGGACGAGGTCCAGCAGGAACGCGGTCTCCTCGAGGGTGTCGGTGCCGTGGGTGACCACCACGCCGTCGTTGCCGCGGTCCTCCAGGGCCTCCCGCGCGGCCTCGGCGATGCGGCGCAGGTCCGCCAGGTCCAGCCGGAAGCTGTTGGTGGTCAGGACGTCGCGGACGCCGACGGTGACGGCCCCGTGCGCGCCGCGGGCCAGGCCGGCGGCGCGGTCGGTCGCGACCGCCCCGGTCTCCCCGCTGCCGCGCGAGGCGATCGTGCCGCCGGTGCCGAGCAGCTGGACGTGGACCATGGCCTGCCTCCTGGACTCGCCTGCGTCGGTGGCCCGCCCCGGTCGCGCCGCTCCCGGGGGCCCGGGCACCGCTGGGTTCCGACGCTAGTCCCCGCGGCGCCGCGGCGGAAGGTCAGCCGCGCTGCGCGCGCCGGCCGGTGGGCGCGGCCTGCCAGGGCCGCACCCCGAGCAGGTCGGCGGCCTCCCGGTAGTGGGTGGTCACCAGGATCAGGCAGCCGGTCTCCACGGCGCGCCGGTAGCAGTGCGGGTCGAGCTCGTCGTCGTGCAGGTTCTCGTCGTAGCGGGTGAGGTCCAGGACCGTGGGGACGTCCCAGGACCGCAGCCGCAGCCCCTCCTCCGGGTCGGGCATGTACTGCCCGCCCCAGCCGATCAGCCGGGCCGGGTCGGGGGCCTCCCGGCGCACGTCCTCGGCCGTGCCGAGGCCATCCCGGCCGGTGGGGACGCAGTAGACGAGCTCGGGGGCGAGCTCGCGGTAGGCCGTCAGCTCCGCCCGGCCGTGGACGGCGACGACGACGTGGGCGGCGGCGTCGTGGGCGCGCACCAGGTGCACGACCTCGGCCGGGTCGACGTCGTGGGCGACCAGCCACAGCACCGCCCCGTCCCGCACCGCCCACGCGAGGAAGTCGGCGGCCTCCCGGACGCGGTGAGCGGAGACCTCGCCGTGGTTGTCCACGAGGCGCTGGCTGAGCACGTAGTCGGCCGACTGCTCGCTGATGGGGCCGACGCCCGTGCAGGCACGGCCCATGACGGGCTCGTGCAGGACCACGCACGTGCCGTCGACGGTGCGGCGCAGGTCCAGCTGCACGAGCACGCCCGGGCGGGTCGCGAGGACGTTCTGCGCCGACTCGAGGGCGGAGCCGGGCCAGGGGCCGTCCGGGTGGTAGCCCGCCCGGGACGCGACCAGCAGCGGCCCGGTGCGGGCCAGGTACTCGTGCCGGGTCGCGGCCGCGAGCTCGGCCGGGGAGCCGAAGCGCACCGGGTAGGGGCCGGTGGCGAACGGGTCGTGGGCGCTGCGGCAGCTCACCCGGTCCTCGGGACCGGGCGTGGCGGAGGTGGATGACATGGGGGAACTCCTCGGGGGGACAGGAGCGGGGCGGACGTGCTGCGGGCGGTCGGTCGGCCGCGGCGGGGGAGGCCGCGGTGGCGCGACCCGGCGGGAGCGGGCGGCACCGGCGTGGCCCACACACCGGTGCCCGTCCATTCCCGGAGGTCACGGGGCCATTGTGACAGCGGCGGTGCCCATCCGCGGGGAACACTCCGGAGCCGTGGCCCGCGGCGTGTGCTCCCCGCCCCCTCGCCCCGCCGGGGCGAGGGGGCGGGGCGAAAGTTCCGCCGAAAGTCCATTGCGCCGGCGCCCGGGGCCGGGAGGATGGGAGGGACCGCCTCCCCCCGGCGGTCGCCCCGGCGCCCGCCCCCGGCGCCGGCTCCCCGCGCCCGCTCCCCCGGCGGCCGCGGCCCCGTTCGCGCCCGACGGTGCTCGAGCCCCCGGAGAAGAGCAGGCATGGTCGTCGTCGTCCTCGTTCCCGCCCTCGTCGTCGCCGCCGCCACCGCGGCGGGACTGACCCTGCTGGTGGCACGCGCCGTGAGCGGCGCCCTGCGCCGCCGGGCCGCCCGCCGGGCGGGCCCGGACCGCCCCGTCTCCGCCGCGGTCGCCGCCTCGAGGGCCCGCACGGCCGCGGCCGTGCGGGCCCTGAGCACGCCGGCGGCCCGGCCGGCGGGTCCGGCCGGGCCGCACGGATCCCGCCCCGGCGGGGCGGGCGGCACGGCGCTCAGGGGCGCGGCGGCTCCTGCGGGCCCCGGCCGTGCGGGTCCTCGCGGGGCGGCTGCCCGTCCGGGCCGGCCTCCCCGGGCCGCACGGACCCGGGTGCGGACCCGTCCCCGGGCCGCGGTCCCGTCCCGGGGCCTCCGCCGAGGAGGTCGCGGGCCTTCTGCTGGGCGCTGTCCACGTGGCGCTCGTACTTGCGCCCCGTCCGCCGGTCGACGAGGTTCCCGGCCCGGTCGATGACCTTGCCGACCTTGTCGGGGTTGCGCCGGGCGTAGTCCTTCGCCTTGTTCACGAGGCCCTTGAGGTCCACGGTCGTGTCTCCTTCCGGTGTGTCCCGCCCGCGCTGCCCGCGGACGGCCCGGTCCCATCATGCCGGGCGCGGGCAGCGCGGGACAGGCCGGGGCCCGGCGGGCGGGCTCAGCGGACCTGGCCGACGACGTGCTGGAAGCGCAGCAGGTTCTGCGGGTCGTAGACGGCCTTGGCGCGCACGAGCCGCGCGTAGACCTCCTCGGACCAGGCCCGGGCCCGCTCCGACTCCCCGCCGGGCATCCCGTGCAGGTTCACGAAGGCCCGCCCGGTGCTCCAGGGGGCCAGGGCCCGCAGGATCGCCGCGAGGGCGGGCGGGGTGCGCTCGGCCACCCCCGGGGAGAGCCGGCCGATCAGCTCGAGGAAGAACGCGGCGTCCCGGCCGGTCACGGCGTCGTCCCGCGCGCCCGGCCCGGCCAGTGCCCCGCCCATGAGGCGGATCCCGACCTCGGGCAGGGGGCACTGCGTGCCGGGGCCGGCGTGCTGGAGCAGCGCCGCGAGCGCCGCGGCGTCGAAGTCCCGCAGGAACTCCCCGGTGAGCACGTACAGGCCCGGCTGGGTGGCGTCGAGGTGGACGCGGTCGATCCGGCGGTAGTCCAGCGGCGCGACCGTGTCCAGCAGCGGCCGGCCGGTCGAGCGCATCGGCTCGAGCGCGCGCCGGCCCTCCTCGGGGTCCCCGACCCAGCAGAAGCGCAGGTGCACGACCTGCCGGCGGGCCACCCGGGGGTCCACCTCCGCGGAGCGGGGCATCCAGCGCAGCGCCACGGACGTGCTCGCGGCCGCGGGCAGCCCCGGGGCCCACCGGCTGAACGCGGCCAGCACCTCCTGGGCGTCCTCCCCCGGCCAGAAGACGCCGCCGCCCAGCAGCGGCCCCAGCGGGAACAGCTCCAGGGTCATGGTCGTGACGATGCCCAGGTTGCCCTTCCCGCCCAGCAGCAGCGCGAACAGCTCGGGCTCGTGCTCGGCGTCCACCGCGCGCAGCCGGCCGTCGGGGGTGACGACCTCGAGGGCGCGCACCCAGTCGGCGGCGAAGCCGAAGACCCGGCCCAGCACGGGCAGCCCGCCGCCGAGCGTGTACCCGACGGCTCCCGCGTGGGTCGAGGAGCCGTTGAGCACCCCGAGCCCGTGGGGGGCGATGGCGTCGATCACCGACCCCCAGCGCACGCCCGCCCCGATCCGGGCGCACCGGCGGACCGGGTCCACCACGAGCTCCTGCATCCGGCGGGTGGTCAGCAGCAGCCCGCCCTCCATCGGCAGGTCCGCCCCGTGGCCGGTGGCCTGCACGCCGACGGGCTCGTCGTGGGCGGCCGCCCACTGCACGGCGGTGATGACGTCCCCGGTGTCGTCGGCGCCGACCACGAGGTCGGGGCGGTGGACGGCGGCGAGGTTGAAGCCGGCGACCTCCTCGGCGAAGCCGGGGTCGCCGGGCAGCAGGACGGGCCCGCAGATCTGCGGGACGAGCTCGGCCACGTCGGTCCGTGTGAACACCGCGCGCCCCCTCGGCGCCGTCGACGGTCGTGGTGCCGCGCGGATCGCGGTCCCGCGCGGAAGGCTGGGTCCAGGGTACGGCCGTCGCGCCCGTCCGAGGGGGCGCCCGGCGGATCGATACCGGTTCGGGACCCGCGGGGCCGCAGGCGACGACGCGGGCCGCGGGCCGGACCGTCCGGGCCCACCGTCCGGGCCGGGACGGCGCAGGGCCTTCCGGTGCGGGCCGGGACGGCGCGGGGCCACCGTCCGGGCCGGGGCGGCCCGGGGGCTCAGCGCTCCAGCGGCAGGCGGTCCGCGAGGTCGCGCAGCGCGGTGAAGGACGGGGCCAGGGCGTCGTGCAGGCCGTCGAAGACCGGGCGCAGGGCGGCGTGGACGGCGGCGTCGTGCGGGTCCGGGGCCACGGTCTCGGCCACGGTCACGAGGTCGGCGGCGACGTCCACCGAGGGGACCAGGCCCAGGGCCTGCATCCCGAGCAGGGCCGCGCCGAAGCCGGAGCCGTCGTGGCCGGGGGCGAAGGAGATCTCCGTGCCGAGGACGTCGGCGAGCAGCCGTCGCCACAGGGGGCTGCGGGCGAACCCGCCCGTGGCGCGGATCTCGGTGACGGGCAGCCCGGCCTCGCGCATCGAGCCGAGGACGAGGGCCAGCTGCTGGCAGACCCCCTCGAGGGCCGCGCGCACGAGGTGCTCCCGACGGTGGGCGCGCGTCAGCCCGACATATGCCCCACGCGGAATGGAAGTCCAGCGGGGCGCCCGCTCCCCCAGCAGGGCGGGGAGCATGAGCAGCCCGCCGGAACCGGCCGGGACGCGGGCGGCCAGGGCCAGCAGCTCCTCCTCGGGCTCGTCGCCGAGGTCGGGGGCCAGGGCGTCGCCGGCCCAGCCGAGCACCACGCCGCCGTTGTTGATCGCCCCGCCCACGACCCAGCGCCCGGGCACGAGGGCGTAGCAGAACACGCGCCCGCGGGGGTCGACCACGGGGCGGTCGACGACCACCCGCAGGGCCCCGCTCGTGCCGATCGAGCACGCGGCGACACCCGGGCGCACCGCCCCCAGGCCGAGGTTGGCCAGCGGCCCGTCGCTGGCGCCGACGACGACGGGGGTCGCCGCCGGCAGCCCGGTCGCCGCGGCCGCCTCGGCGGTCAGGCCCGGCAGGACGTGGGTGGTGGCCACGAGGCGGGGCAGCCGGTCCGGGCCGAGGCCGGCGAGGTCCAGGGCCTCGGCGTCCCAGTCCAGGGTGCTCAGCTCCAGCAGCCCGGTCGCCGAGGCCACGGAGTGGTCGGTCACGAGCTGGCCGCACAGCCGCAGCAGCACCCACTCCTTGATCCCGGCCCATGCGGCGACCCGGGCGCACAGGGCGGGCTCCTCCTCCCGGAACCACACGAGCTTCACCAGCGGGGACATCGGGTGCACGGGGGTGCCGGTGCGCCGGTGCAGCGCCAGGCCGCCGGGCGCGGCGCGCAGGCGCTCGGCCTGGGCGCCCGCGCGGGCGTCGGCCCAGGTGATCAGCCCGGTCAGCGGTTCCCCCGCGGCCGAGAGCCCGAGCAGGCTGTGCATCGCGGCGCTGAAGGACAGCCCGGCCACCCGCGCGGGGCCGACCTCGGCGGCGACCCGGCGCACCGTGGTGAGCACCGCCTGGAGGATCCGCCGGGGGTCCTGCTCCTCCCGGCCGGGCGCGGGCGTCTCGAGGGGGTAGCCGGCGGAGGCGCAGGCCAGCTGGTCGCCGGCCGGGGTGAAGGCCACGGCCTTGGTGGCCGTGGTGCCGATGTCGACGCCGACGACGACCGGTCCGGCCGCCCCGGCGCGCGGGTCCGTCACCGGGCGCCGCCGGGGCGCAGGGACACGAGGACCTTGCCGGAGGCGGCCGAGTCGCGGGCGGCCTCGAAGGCCGCCACGGCCTGCCCGGCCGGGAGCACGTGGGTGACGACGCCCTCGATCTCCGGGCGGCGGGCGAGCAGCTCGAGCGCCTCGCCGATCTCGTCGTCGAAGCGGAAGCTCCCGCGCAGCTGCAGCTCCTTGGACACCAGCGGGGCGAGGTTCACCGGGCGGGGCTCCCCCGGGACCATGCCGACCTGGACGACCACGGCGGCCCGGCGCGCGCCCACGAGCGCCGCGCTCACGGCCGCGGGCACCCCGGAGCACTCCAGGACCACGTCGAAGGACAGGGGCGGGACCTCCTCGGCGCCCACGCGCACGGTGCCGTGCACCCCCAGCGCGCGGGCCCGCTCGAGCGGGCCCGCGCGCACGTCGGTGGCCACGACCTCGGCCGCGCCCCGGGCCAGCGCCGCGGCGGCGGCGAGCAGCCCGATGGGCCCGGACCCGGAGACGAGCACCCGGCGCCCGGCCACGTCCCCGGCCACCGTGAGGGCGTGCAGCGCCACGGCCAGGGGCTCGGCGAGCGCGGCGGCGCGCAGCCCCAGGCCCGCCGGCAGCACCCGGACCATGTCGCGGCGCACCACGAGGTGCTCGCTCATCCCGCCCTGGGTGTGCGGGTCCGTCGAGGCGCTGCCCAGGTAGGCCCCGCCGGGCCACAGGTGCCGGCGGTCCAGGATGCCGGGCTCGGGGGTGCCGAAGGTGGCGGGGTGGACGGTCACGGGCGTGCCGGGGGCGAGCTCCCCGGACGGGTCGAGGTCCACGGTCCCGGAGACCTCGTGGCCGGGCACGAGGGGCTCGCGCACGGCGTACTCGCCGTTGGCGCCCTCGTAGTAGTAGTGCAGGTCGGACCCGCACACCCCGGCGTAGGCGATCCGCAGGCGCACCTGCCCCTCGCCGGGCTCGGGGACGGGGCGGTCCTCGACCCGCAGGTCGAGCTTCCCGTGGATGACGACGGCCTGCATGGGGACTCCTCCTGGGGGTGGGGGCGGCGGGGACGGACGGGCTCAGACGACGGCGGTCATCCCGCCGTCCACGAGGACGTTCTGCCCCGAGACGAAGCTCGAGGCGTCGGAGCACAGCCACACGAGGGTGCCGACGAGCTCGTCGACCCGGCCCCAGCGCTGGGCGGGGGTGCGCTGGGCGACCCAGGCGCTGAACTGCTCGTCGGCCACGAGGGCCTGGTTCATCTCGGTGGCGAAGTAGCCGGGCGAGATCGCGTTGACCTGCACGTTGTGGCGGGCGAGGTCGGCGGCCATGCCCTTGGTGAGCATCACGAGCCCGCCCTTGGTGGCCGAGTAGGGGGCGATCGTCTGCCGGGCCAGCACGGACTGCACGGAGCCGACGTTGACGATCTTCCCCGAGCCGCGCTCCTGCATGCCCGGGGCCAGCGCCCGGGAGACGTGGAACGCGCTGGAGAGGTTCGCCGCGACGATCTCGTCCCAGTCCTCGGCGGAGAACTCGCTGAACGGCGCCCGGCGCTGGATGCCGGCGTTGTTGACGAGGATCTCGGGCACGCCGTGGGCGTCGACCAGGGCCGCGAGCGCCTCCCGCACCGCGGCGGCGTCGGTGACGTCGAAGCGCACCACGAGCGGGTCGGTGCCCGTGGCGGCCGCGATCTGCGCCCGGGCCGCCTCCAGGGCCTCCCGGTCGCGGCCGTGGAGCACCACGCGCGCGCCCGCCTGCGCCAGGCCCTCGGCGAGGACCCGGCCGAGTCCGCGGGAGGAGCCCGTGACCAGGGCCAGGCGGCCGGTGAGGTCGAACAGCTGCGCGACGGGGCGCATCAGGCGACCCAGAAGACGACGAGGACGATCAGGAAGCCGAGCACGGACTCGAGGGCCTGCTGGACGGTCCAGGTCTTCAGGGTGGTCTTGACGTCCATGCCCATGAGCCGGCCGACCAGCCAGAAGCCGGAGTCGTTGACGTGGCCGGCGAACACGGAGCCGGCGGCGGTGGCCAGCACGATCGCCGCGACCTCCACGGAGCCGAACCCGCCCGCGGCCACGGCCGGGGCCATCAGCCCGGCGGCGGTCACGAGGGCCACGGTCGCGGAGCCCTGGGCCAGGCGCAGGACGACGGCGATGAGGTAGGCGGCGAAGATGACGGGCAGCCCGATGCCGTCCAGCGACGAGGCCAGGGCGTCGCCGATGCCGGAGGCGCGCAGGATGCCGCCGAACATGCCGCCGGCGCCGGTGATGAGGATGACGGAGGCGACCGGGCCCAGGGAGGAGTCGACGACCTTCTCGAGCGCGGTGCCGTGCTCGCCGCGCCGGGTGCCGAGCACGAACAGGGCCACGAGCACCGAGATCAGCAGCGCGACCGGGGACTCGCCCAGCGCGGAGAGCAGCTGGAACCACGAGGTGTCCTCGGAGACCGTGCCGGCGGCGCGCAGGAAGTCGAGGCCGGTGTTCATGAAGATCAGCACGAGCGGCAGCAGCAGCAGGGCCACGATGGTGCCGACCTTCGGCGGGTCGGCGGGCTGGTCGGGGTCGACCTCGCCGAAGAACCCGGGGACGGGCAGGACGTACTTGGTGCCCACGCGCTTGCCCCACAGGTACGCGGAGAGGTACCAGAGCGGGAAGGCCAGGAGCAGGCCGATCAGCAGGACCGTGCCGAGGTCGGCGCCGTAGAGCTCGGTGGCGGCCACGGGGCCCGGGTGCGGCGGGACGAAGACGTGCATGACCGAGAACGCACCGGCGGCGGGGATGCCGTAGAGCAGCACGTTGTTGCCGCTGACCCGGCGGGCGACGGCGAAGATGATCGGCAGCATCACGACCAGGCCGGCGTCGAAGAAGATCGGGAAGCCCATGATCAGCGAGGCGATGCCGAGGCCGAAGGGCGCCCGCTTCTCCCCGAAGATCTCCACGAGCCTGTCGGCGAGCACCCGGGCGCCGCCGCTGTGCTCGACGAGCTTGCCGAGCATCGCGCCGAGGCCGATCAGCAGGGCGACCGAGCCGAGCGTGCCGCCGAAGGCCTCGACCGCGGTGTCCACGATCATGCCCGTCGGGATGCCCGTGGCGAAGGCGGTCAGCAGGGCGACCACGATCAGGGTGAGGAAGGCGTGCAGCTTGAACCTGATCACCAGGACCAGGATCAGCGCGATGGCGGCCGCCGCGATGCCCAGCAGGGGCGCGGTGCCGAGGGTCTGTGTCCAGTCGTCCACTGAGCATCTCCGTTGATCTCGTGCCCGGATCGGGCGGTGAGGCGTCGTCGTGATCCACGACACGCGCTAGGCTGGCAGAAAGATCATACTTTTGGCAACCGGCGGCAAGGACTTGCCCCGGCCACGGACGGAGGGCCCATGCACGGCGTGGAGCTGCACGGCGCGGTCCTGGACCGGCTCGGGGAGTCCATCGCCTCCGGGACCCGCCCGCCGGGCACGGTCCTGACCCTGGCCGGGCTCGAGGAGGAGCTCGGCGCCTCCCGCACGCTCGTGCGCGAGGTCGTGCGCGTGCTCGAGTCGATGGGACTGGTCGAGTCCCGGCGCCGGGTGGGCGTCACGGTCCTGCCCCCGGAGTCCTGGAACCCGTTCGACCCCCGGCTGATCCGGTGGCGGCTGGGCGGGCCGGGGCGGGCCGCCCAGCTGCTGGACCTGACCGAGCTGCGCTCGGCCATCGAGCCCGTGGCCGCCCGGCTGGCGGCCGTGCGCGCCGGCGACGACGAGCGGGCCCGCCTGGCCGGTCTCGCCGCCCGGCTGCGGGAGCTCGGGGAGGCCGGGCGGGGCACGGACCCGGAGTACCTGGCGGTCGACACCGCCTACCACCGCCTGCTGCTCGAGGCCAGCGGCAACCCCATGCTCGCCGCGCTGCGGGACGTGGTGGCCGAGGTGCTCTCGGGCCGCACGAGCCTGGGCCTGATGCCGGCGGACCCGGAGCCCGCCGCCCTGGCCCACCACGAGGCCACCGCCGCCGCCGTGCTCGCCGGGGACCCCGCGGCGGCCGAGGAGCACGCCCGGGCCGTCGTCTCGGAGGTGCTCGGGGGCGTCCAGCCGCCCCCGCACGGGCGCTGAACGGCCGGGCCGCACCGGAGCGGGCGGTGTGCGCGGCGGGCGAACACCGCGCGGCGGGGTGGCCAGGGGCGGGTGCACACGGCACGATGGGGAGGGTCCGAGCCGGGCGGCGCAGGCCCCCGGCCACCGAACGACGGAAGGACCGACCATGGTTGACATCGGAGGATTCGCGGACAAGGCCAAGGACTTCGCCGGGCAGCACCCGGACCAGGTCCAGCAGGGCATCGACAAGGCCGGCGACACGGTCGACGAGCGCACCGGCGGGCAGCACGCCGAGCACGTCGACACCGCCCAGGAGAAGGCCGGGGACTTCCTCACCGGCGGCCAGGACGAGGGCGGCGAGCAGCAGTGAGCCCGTGCCGCCGCGGGGTCCCGGCCCCGCGGCGGCACCCCTCGCCCACCCCTCCGGTGTGACCTGGATTTCACTCCCGTGTGATCCGGGTGACACCATGGGGGTCCATGAGTGAAACCCTCCTGACGCAGGAGCGCGGCACCACCCCCGCCGCGGCTCCCGCCCCCGACGGGACGCCCGATCCGGCGTCCGCCCAGCACCTCAAGCCCCGCCACCTCGTGATGATGGCCCTGGGCTCCGCCATCGGCACGGGCCTGTTCGTGGGCACCGGCTCCGCGATCGCCCTCGCCGGGCCCGCCGTGCTGATCTCCTTCCTCGTCGCCTGCGTGGTGCTCGTTCTCGTCATGCGGGCCATGGGCGAGATGGCCGCCGCCGACCCCGCCCGCGGGGCGTTCTCCGTCTACGCCGAGAAGGCCCTGGGCCGCACGGCCGGACAGACCCTCGGGTGGCTGTGGTGGGCGCAGCTGGTCGTGGTCATCGCCGCCGAGGCCACCGCCGCCGCCCAGATCCTCAGCGAGCTGTGGCCCGTCCTGCCGCAGTGGTCGCTGGCCCTCGCCTTCATGGTCGTCTTCACCGCGCTGAACCTCGTCAGCGTCCGCGCGCTCGGGGAGTCCGAGTTCTGGTTCGCGCTGCTGAAGGTCGGCGCGGTCGTGGCGTTCCTGCTCGTGGGCGCCGCGCTGCTGTTGGGCCTGCTGCCGAGCCCCTCGCCCGGGCTCGCCAACCTCACCGCCCACGGCGGGTTCATGCCCACCGGGGTGACCGGCGTGGCGGCCGCGCTGCTCGTCGTCGTCTTCGCCTTCGGCGGCACCGAGCTCGTCACCGTGGCCGCGGCCGAGACCCGCGACCCGCAGCGCAACGTGGCCCGGGCGATCCGCACCATCGTGGTGCGCGTGCTCGTCTTCTACGTCGGCTCGGTGGCCCTCATGGTCCTGATCCTGCCGTGGAACACCGAGAGCCTGTCCTCGAGCCCGTTCGTGGCGGTGCTCTCCGTGGCCGGGCTGCCCGGGGCGCAGGCCGTGATGGCGGTCGTGATCGCCCTGGCCCTACTCTCGGCGCTCAACGCCAACCTCTACGGCGCCTCCCGCATGCTCCACTCCCTGGCCGACCGCGGCTGCGCCCCGCGCCGGTTCGTGCGGCTCAGCGGCTCCGGGGTGCCCGTCCCGGCGGTGGTCGCCTCGGTGCTCTTCGGCTTCGTGGCCGTGGTGCTCAACTACCTCTGGCCGGAGGCCGTGCTCGGGTTCCTGCTCAACACCATCGGCTCGACCGTGCTCGTGGTGTGGGCCCTCTCCCTGGTCTCCCAGATCGTCCTGCGCCGCCGCGCCGACCGGGAGGGCCGGGAGCTGCCGCTGCGGATGTGGGGCTTCCCCTACCTGTCCTGGCTGGCGCTGGCCCTCGTGGGCGGGATCCTCGTGCTGGGCTGGTTCGACCCCGTCGTGCGCACGCAGCTGGTGCTCACCGGCGGGCTCGTCGCCCTGATCGCGGTGCTGTGCGCGGTGCTCGGGCGCCGGGCCCGGCCCGCCGAGCAGGCCGGCGCGGCCGCCGGGTCCCCGGCGCCCGCCGCCGACAAGCCCGGGGCCTGAGCGGGTCCTCCGTCCGCCCCGCCGGGCGGAGGACCCGGCCGCCGCCCCGGTCCCCGCCGGGGCGGCGGCCCTGCTCCCCGGTACTACTCCCCGGTCCCCGCCGTGGCGTCCGCGTCCTCCTCCGCGGCCTCGTCGGCGGTGCCGTCCGTGGTCCCGTCGGCGGACCCGTCCGCGTCCCCGACCTCGATGACGATCAGCGGCAGGTTCGTGCCGGGACCGCAGACGACCTGGTCCTGGCACTCCTGGATGAAGCCCGAGACCACCGCCTCGCCCGGCTGGAAGGCCATGTTGTAGGCGACGGCCTGGTAGGTCAGCTCGATCTGCCCGCCCTCGCAGGTCCACTGCTCGAAGTCGCTGCCGTTGGCGATCCGCCCGTCGGAGACGGCCTGGGTGACGCTCAGGGAGACGAACACGTTCGTCCCCTCCGTGCAGGTGACGGTGTAGGTGCCCTCGACGGCGGCGCCGTCGGCGATGCGCGTCGCGTCGCTGATGTCGGAGAGCTCCATCGCGGCGCTCGCCGGGGCGGCCGCGGCGAGGCCGAGCCCCGTGGCGAGAAGGGCTGCGGTGGCTGCTCTGCGCATGGTCTTCATGGTCCTGGTCCCATCCCTCGTGAAGGAGCCGGGGAACCGGGGGAACCGGTGGCGCCCGGCACGACACGCTCAACGTATCGGCAGGTCAGGGGCGGGTGGACCCCATGACGCGAACATTTCTCGCCCCCGCCCGGATGTGCTTCGGCGAATCCCCGGCGGGGCGCCGGAGGACCGGCGGGGAGGGCCTCAGCGGCGCCCGTCGAGGACCCGGTCGCGGCCCGCGAACCAGGCCGTGACGCACAGTCCGGCCATGGCGGCGGCGACCAGCAGCAGCGGCCCCCGCCACGACCCGGTGAGGTCGTAGAGCGCGCCCACCGCGCCCGGGGCGAGCGCGGCCAGGGCGTAGCCGACCGACTGCGCCATCCCGGACAGCGCCGCGGCCTGGGCGGGGTCGCTCGAGCGCAGGCTGAACAGGGACAGCGCGATCACGATCAGCGCCCCGCACGAGACCGCGCCCACGAGCACCCACAGCAGCATCAGCCCGGGCGCCAGGGCCAGGCCCGTGTAGGCGACGGCCGCCAGGACGGCGGCGCCGACGGCGACCGGGCGCTGGTCGGCGAAGCGCTCCATCAGCGCCCCGGTGGCCAGGGACGCGAGCACCCCGCTCATCAGGAACAGCCCCATGTGGGCCCCGGCGGCCGCGGCGGGGACCCCGTGGCTGCGCTCGATGCTCGGCAGCCACGCCATGAACACGTAGAAGGCCACCGACTGCAGGCCCATGAACCCGGTGACCTGCCACCCCAGCGCGGAGCCCCACGGCGAGCGGGCCGGGACGGCGCGGGCGGGGCGCCGGACCGGGGCCTCCGGCGCCCGCCGCAGCCACGGGGCGAGCACGGCCAGGGCGATCAGGCCGACGCCGGCCCACACGCCCAGGGCCAGCCGCCACCCCGCCGGGGAGGCGGCGGCCACGGGCACCACGAGGGCCGAGCCGGCGGCGGCGGCCGCGCTCTGGATCGCGCTGTAGAGACCGGTGACCTGGCTGACCCGCTGGGGGAACTCGCGCTTGACCAGCGAGGGCAGGAGCACGTTGAGGAAGGCGATGCCCACGCCGATCGCTGCGGTGCCCAGCCACACGGCGGCCTCGGCCGGCGCGGAGCGGCCGAGGATCCCGGCGGTGAGCAGCAGCAGCGACAGCCACAGCGCCCGGTCGAGCCCGGCCCGTGCGGCCAGGGCGGGGGCGACCGGGGAGAACAGTGCGAACATCGCCAGCGGCAACCCGGTGAGCAGGCCCGCCTGCCCGGCGGTCAGTCCGAGGTCGCCGCTGATCTCGCCGAGCAGCGGGCCCACCGTCACGAACCCGACGCGCAGGTTCACGGCGATCAGCACGACCCCCAGGAAGCCCGCGCCGAGGCGCACGCCCACGTCCTCGGTCCTCGACGCGCTGCTGAGCACGGGCATCCTCCTCGGGACGGGCCGGGCACGGCGGCGGCCCCGGGGAGGCGGCGGCCGGTGCGGCGGCGGTGGCGCGGCCCCGCAGGACTGCGGGGCCGCTCCCTCGGACCCTAGTGCGGGCGGGGGCCGCGGGCCAGCACCGGAGCCCCCGGGTGCGGTCGGCGGCTACCGGGCGGGCAGGCCGAGCAGCCGGGCCCCGTTGTCCCACAGCACCGCGCGCAGCCACTCCTCGCCCAGGTCCAGCCGGGCGAGGGCCTCGAGCTGGTGGGCGTAGGGGTAGGGGATGTTGGGGAAGTCGGAGCCGAGCACGATCTTCTCCCGCAGCCCGGCCAGGCGCTCGCGGAACCCGTCGGGCAGGGGCGCGAAGGCCTCGGTGAAGTCGGTGCCGGCCATGGTGGTGTCCAGGTGCACGCGGTCGAACTCCTCGGCGAGGTCCGCGAACGCGTGGTACTCCGGCATGCCCAGGTGGGCGACCACCAGGACGAGCCCGGGGTGGGCCTCCAGCAGCCGGCGCACGGGGCCGGGTCCGGTGAAGGCCCCCGGCCGCGGCCCGGACCCGGCGTGCATCACGACCGGGGTGCCGGCCTCGGTGAGCGCCGCCCAGGCGTCGTCGAGCAGCGGGTCGTCGGGGGCGAAGCCGCCGACCTGGACGTGGGTCTTCACCAGCCG
This sequence comes from Kocuria sp. LUK, assembly GCF_021012935.1. Taxonomy (NCBI): domain Bacteria; kingdom Bacillati; phylum Actinomycetota; class Actinomycetes; order Micrococcales; family Micrococcaceae; genus Kocuria; species Kocuria sp. LUK. The sequence goes on along the minus strand of NZ_JAJMZI010000002.1, from coordinate 344,358 downwards.
GGCGCCCTCGGCGAGGGCCCGGCGCACGTAGTCCCCGGCCCCGGGCTCGGGGTAGAGCGTCGCGCAGTGCACGGCGTCGGGGACCCGGCGGGCGAACCCGGCGCTCCAGTCGTTGAGCCACTCGGCCATCCCGGGGCGGTGCGGGTAGGACAGGGCTGGGACCGCCCGCAGGCCGAGGGCCCGCAGGGTCGCCAGCCGGGTCCGCTCGTCGGTGCGGTAGGTGATCGGCCACGGCCGCCCGTAGTGCTCCTCGGCCCGGTCGAAGAACGCCCACACCTTGCGCAGCACCCGGTCGGGCATGAAGTGCACGTGGATGTCGGCGAGTCCGGGCAGCCCGAGGTCCCGGACCCAGCCGGGCACCTCCTCGTCCGTACGCGGTGCGGCGGTCATCGTCCCGTCCCCTCTCCTGCTCGGGCCCGCGGGCCGCGGTCCCGGGGCCCACGCTAGCGGCCGGGGCGGTGCTAGCCTCGAGCGACGCCGTTCCCCGGACGAGGTGATCGTGGAGAATCTGGACCCCCGCGTGCTGTTCGACGTCGTCGACCTGCTCGGCGTCCTCGCCAACGGCGTGCTCGGCGGGGCCGTGGCCCGGCAGATGCGCATGGACCTGGTCGGGTTCGTGGTCCTGGCGGTCGTCTCCGGCCTGGGCGGGGGCATGCTGCGCGACACGCTGCTGCAGGTGGGCTTCCCCGTCGCGCTGACGAACTCGGCCTACCTGAGCACCGCGATCGCGGGTGCCGTGATCGCCTTCTTCCTGCAGCTGCGGGGCCGGTGGACCAACCGCGTCCTCGTGGTCGCGGACGCGCTCGCCCTGGGCTGCTGGGCGGCCACCGGGACCTCGAAGGCCCTCGGTGCGGGCCTGGGCTGGCTGCCGTCGATCATGATCGGCGTGGTCACGGCGGTGGGCGGGGGCATGATCCGCGACATCGCGGTGGGGCGGGTGCCCCTGATCTTCGGGGGCAACACGCTCTACGCGACCGGTGCCGTGGTCGGCAGCCTGCAGATGGCGGTGCTCCACGAGGCCGGCAGGCCCAACTGGGGCATGGCGGCCTCGATCCTCACGGCGGCCACCCTCACCGTGCTCGCCCGCCGCCGCGGCTGGCGCCTGCCCGGGGCCGGGGAGTGGAACGTGCGCCTGCCGGGCCCGCGGGAGTGGCCCCGTCCCCGGCTGCTGCGCCGCCCGCGGCGCCGGGACCGGGACCGGGACCGGGAGCAGGGACCGGAGCCCTCAGGCTGAGGGTCCGCCCGCTCCGCGCTCCCCCGCTCCGTTCCCGGGGCGGGCGGCGTCCCGGGCGCGGGCCACGAGGGCGTCGAGGCGCCGGGCGTGGGCGCCCCGCCAGTAGACCTGCCCGCAGCCGGTGCACCGGCGGAATGCGGTGTGGGCGGCCAGCGCCCGGGGCGGGACCCGGTCGGCGACCTCGTGCGGGTCCGCCGCGACCAGTGCCGCCCCGCAGCGCGGACACCGGGTCCACGGCGCCAGGGGCGGGGCGAAGCGCCCGAGGACGTCGTCGAGCTGCTCGTCCGGCGCCCGGCCGCGCACCAGCGCCCCCTCGGGCACGGCGCCGCGGTGGAGCAGCCCCCGGTCCTGGGTCAGCAGCACCCGCCCCTCCCGCAGGGCCCGGGCCACGAGCTCGGCGTCCTCGGCCTCCGGCTCCCACGCGGCGTCGAGGCCGAGCAGGCGCAGGCGCCGGGCCAGGGCGCCCAGGTGGACGTCGAGCAGGAAGCGCGGCGGGGAGGAGCGGGTGGACTGGGGCCGGGGCCGGGGCCCGACCGTGAGCACCGGCGCCGCACCGCCGGGCGGGACCCCGGCCGTGGGCCGCCGGTCGAGATCGGCGGGCCGGCCGTCGAGGTGCACGGGGCCGATCTCGGTGGGCGGCAGCCCGACCGCGCGCACGACGTGCCCCACCGTGTCGGTCGCCGGGACGGGGAGGCCGAACCGCGGCCGGCGGTGTCGCGGCGCCAGCAGGAACCACAGCGCGGGGTCGACCTCGAGCACGAGCTGCGGCACGGCGCCCGGCGGGCCCGGGTCCTGCGCCCCGGGGCCGGACGGGCTCACGGCCGGGCCGGCAGCTCCGCGAGCCGGGCGGCGAGCGCGGGCAGGTCGGGGACCTCCAGGTCGGGCCCGTCGAAGTAGCCGGGGTACTGGGCCCCGGTGCGGTTGAGCCAGGCGGTGCGCAGCCCGGCCCGGCGGGCGCCGTGGACGTCCCAGGGGTGGACGGCCACGAGCAGCATCCGGCCGGCGGGAACCCCGCACTCGGCGGAGGCGTAGGCGTAGGCGGCGCGGGCGGGCTTCCACGCCGGGGCGTCGTCCACGCTGAGCAGGGTGCGGAAGTGCTCCCGCAGCCCCGCCCGGGTCAGCAGGGACTCCGCGACCCGCGCGGAGCCGTTGCTGAGGGTGACCAGCTGCGTCAGGCGGGCGAGCTCCGGCACGCCCGGGCGCACGTCGGGGTGCACGTCGAGGCCCTTGAACGCGGCGATGATCGAGCCGGTCGCGCCGTCGGCGATCGGGCCCCCGGCCTCGGCCAGCAGCCGGCCCAGGCTGTCCTGGGCGATCTCGGCGAAGGCCGCGTTGCCGCCGGCGGCCGTGATCGCGAAGCCGTCGCGCAGGATGCCCGCGAACCAGGTGCGCGCCAGGTGGGCCGGGGCCCCGGCCGCGGCGAACGCCTCCCCCAGGGGCGTCAGGTCCGAGAGGGTCTCGTTGACGTCGAAGACGATCACGTCGGGTCTGGTCGTCACGGTCCACCTCGCACTTCCCGCTGCCGGTCCTGGTCGTGTCCCGCCCCCGCGCCCGCGCGGACCCGCTTGTCCGCGGGGGCCGCGCCCGGTACGGTCGGGGGCCGACGTGCCGAGCCTACGGCCCGGCGGCCCAGGACCCAACAGTCCGAAGGGGATCGTTGCGGCCCGGGCCGGCTCCGCGGGAACACGTTCCGCCCTCCCCCGGTTGTGCGGGGGACCAACCGGGAGGACACCGTCCCGCACCCGTCCGGGACGGCACCCCGTCCGGACCAGCACCCCGTCCGAAGGAGGACCCACCCATGGCCACCGACTACGACGCCCCGAAGGTCAGCGTCGAGGAAGAGCCCGCCAACGAGTCCCTCGAGGCGATCCGCGCCCAGCGCAGCGAGACCGCCCAGACCCCGACCCTCGACATGGAGGACAGCGACACCGCCGAGGGCATCGACCTGCCCGGCGCCGACCTCTCCCACGAGGAGCTGCGGATCCAGGTCGTGCCGGAGCAGGAGGACGAGTTCACCTGCATGTCCTGCTTCCTGGTCCGCCACCGCAGCCAGCTCGCGCGCGAGAAGGACGGGGCCGCGTACTGCATCGAGTGCGAGGGCTGAACCCCGCCTGACCCGCGGCCTCCGGCGACCGGCCCGCAGCGGGCAGATCCCCCTCACCGCCGCGGCGGGCACGGGCCCGCGTGAAGATTCGGCGAAGATCGGCCGGTGCACCGGCTCCGGGCGCCTCCGCCGCGGCCGCACGGGAGGACACTGGGGGCATGAGTCCCGGCCCCGAACCGGCGACCGGCCGGGTGCTGGTCGTCGACGACGAGAAGCCCCTCGCCCGCATGGTCGCCGCCTACCTCGCCCGCGCCGGCCACGACGTCGCCGTCGTGCACACCGGGCCCGAGGCGGTCGAGGCCGCGCGCCTGCGGGCCCCCGACGTCGTGGTCCTCGACCTCGGGCTGCCGGGGCTCGACGGCATCGAGGTCTGCCGCCGCGTCCGGCGCTTCTCCTCCTGCTACGTGCTGATGCTCACCGCCCGCGGCGACGAGGACGACGTCCTGGCCGGCCTCGACGCCGGCGCCGACGACTACGTCGTGAAGCCCTTCAGCGTCCGTGAGCTCGTCGCCCGCGTCGCGGCGGTGCTGCGCCGTCCCCGCACCGCGCTGCCCGCCGCGGCAGCCGTGCGGACGGTCGGCGGCGTCGTCGTCGACCTCGGCGCCCGCGAGGCCCGCGTGGACGGGGACCCCGTCGCCCTGACCCCCACCGAGTTCGACCTCCTGGCCGCCCTGACCGCCGAGCCGCACCGGGCGCTGAGCCGCCGGCACCTCATCGACGCCGTGTGGGGCCCGTCCTGGGTCGGCGACGAGCGGCTCGTGGACGTCCACATCGCCCACCTGCGCCGCAAGCTCGGCGGCGCCCCGGCCGCCGTGGTCGAGACGGTCCGGGGCATCGGCTACCGGATGGCGGTCCGGTGAGCCCCCGGCGCGAGCGGGGCCTGGCCCTGCGCTTCCTCGGCGCCCAGCTGCTGGTCGTCGCGGCGAGCCTCGCCGCCGCCGCCACGGCCGCCGCGGTCGCGGGCCCCCCGATCTTCCACGAGCACCTCGTCATGGCCGGCCACGCCGAGAGCTCCCCGGAGCTGCTCCACGTCGAGCAGGCCTACCGGGACACCGGCCTGCTCACCCTCGGGGTCGCCCTCGGCACCGCCCTGGTCTGCGCGCTCGCGGTGAGCGCATGGTCCTCCCGCCGGCTGCGCGGCCCCCTGGAGCGGCTGACCGAGGCGGCCCGGGGCGTCTCCCGCGGACGCTACGACGCCCGGGTCCCGGCCATGGGCGCCGGCGCCGAGGTGGACGCCCTCACCGGGGCCTTCAACACGATGGCGGAGCGCCTCGAGCACACCGAGGAGACCCGGCGGCGGATGCTCTCGGACCTCGCCCACGAGATGCGCACCCCTGTCTCGGTGCTCACGGTCTACGTGGAGGGCCTCCAGGACGGGGTCGTGCCCTGGGACGAGGAGACGGGCGCGGTCCTGACCGACCAGCTGGAACGGCTCACCCGCCTGGTCGAGGACATCCACGACGTCTCGCGCGCCGAGGAGGGACGGATCGAGCTCGACCGCACCGAGCAGTCCCTGGACGACCTCGCCCGCGCGGGCGCCGACGCCCACCGCGAGGCCTTCGCCGCCAAGGGCGTGGAGCTCGTGGTGGAGGCCGGGCCGCGGACCGTGGCCCGGGTGGACCGGCAGCGCACGGGCCAGGTGCTGGGCAACCTGCTGACCAACGCCCTGCGGCACACCCCGCCCGGCGGCACCGTGACCGTGCGGGCCGCCCCCGACGGCCCGGAGCGCGCCGTCCTGACCGTGGCCGACACCGGCGAGGGCATCGCCGCCGACCGGCTGCCCCACGTCTTCGAGCGCTTCTGGCGCGGGGACTCCGCCCGCGACCGCGACCACGGCGGCTCGGGGATCGGGCTCACCATCGCCCGCGCCCTGGTCGAGGCCCACGGCGGCACCCTCACGGCCGCCTCCCCCGGCCCGGGGCGGGGCGCGGTCTTCACCGCGGTGCTGCCGCGCGGGTGCACGGGCCCTCCCGACCCGGCGGCGGACGGCACCGGCACCCCCTTGCCAGATACCCCTGGGGGGTATATACCCGGGAGGGGTACACAGGACGCCGATCGCACGCCGTGATCCGGCCCGAGGAGCACACCATGACCACCCACCACGACCCCGGTACGGCCACCGGGCACGAGGACACCGGGGCCCACGGACAGGCCATGCCGCACGCCCACGCCCACTCGGCGGTGGACGAGGACCACCAGGTCCACGCCCACGGGCAGCACGCCGGGCACTCCACGGCGATGTTCAGGAACAGGTTCTGGCTCTGCCTGGTCCTGACGCTCCCAGTGCTGCTCTTCTCGCCGATGTTCGCGCACCTGCTGGGCTACCACGTCCCCCGGTTCCCGGGCTCTGCCTGGATTCCCCCGGTGCTGGGCACCGTCGTCTACCTCTGGGGCGGAGCGCCGTTCCTGCGCGGCGGGCTGACCGAGCTGCGCGCCAAGCAGCCGGGGATGATGCTGCTGATCGCCATGGCCATCACCGTGGCCTTTCTCGCCTCCTGGACCACCACGCTGGGGATCGGCGGCTTCGAGCTGGACTTCTGGTGGGAGCTGGTCCTGCTGGTGGTGATCATGCTGCTGGGCCACTGGATGGAGATGCGCGCCCTGGGCGCGGCCTCGAGCGCCCTGGACGCCCTGGCGGCCCTGCTGCCCGACGAGGCCGAGAAGGTCCTCGACGGGGACACCGTCATCGTGGCCGTGGCCGAGCTGGCCGTCGGTGACGTCGTGCTGGTCCGATCCGGGGCCCGGGTGCCGGCCGACGGGGTGATCACCGCCGGCACCGCGGAGTTCGACGAGTCGATGATCACCGGGGAGTCCAAGGCCGTCCCCCGGGGCGTGGGCGAGACGGTGGTGGCCGGGACCGTGGCCACCGACAACACCGTACGCGTGCGGGTCGAGGCGGTGGGGGCCGACACCACCCTGGCCGGGATCCAGCGGATGGTCGCCGCCGCCCAGGAGTCCTCCTCCCGCGCCCAGGCCCTGGCCGACCGGGCGGCCGCGCTGCTGTTCTGGTTCGCCCTGTCCGCCGGCCTCCTCACCGCCGTCGCCTGGACGCTCCTGGGCTCCCCGGACGACGCGGTGATCCGCACCGTGACCGTGCTGGTCATCGCCTGCCCGCACGCCCTGGGCCTGGCGATCCCGCTGGTCATCGCGCTCTCCACCGAACGTGCCGCGAAGGCCGGGGTCCTGATCAAGGACCGGATGGCGCTGGAGCGGATGCGCACCATCGACGTCGTCCTCTTCGACAAGACCGGCACCCTCACCGCCGGCGCCCACGCCGTCACCGGCGCCGCGCCCGTGCCGGGGGTCTCCGAGGGCGAGCTGCTGGCCCTGGCAGCGGCCGCCGAGGCCGACAGCGAGCACCCCGTGGCCCGCGCCGTCGTCGCCGCCGCCGCCGCGCACCCCGGCGCCTCGGAGAGGCGGCTGCGCGGCACCGGCTTCCGGGCCGCCACCGGCCGGGGGGTGCGCGCGCAGGTCGACGGCGCCGAGGTCGCCGTGGGCGGGCCGAACCTGCTCCGGGAGCTCGGCCTGGGAAGCCCCGCCGCGATCGCCGCGTCCACCCGGTCCTGGGCCGAGCGCGGCGCCGGTGTCCTCCACGTCCTGCGCGACGGACACGTCATCGGCGCCCTGGCCCTCGAGGACGCGGTCCGCCCCGAGTCCCGCGCCGCCGTGCGGGCGCTGCAGGAGCGCGGCGTGCGCGTCGCCATGATCACCGGCGACGCCCGGCAGGTCGCCGAGGCCGTGGGCGCCGACCTCGGCATCGACGAGGTCTTCGCGGAGGTCCTGCCCCAGGACAAGGACTTGAAGGTCGCCGAGCTGCAGGCGCGTGGACGCACGGTCGCGATGGTCGGCGACGGCGTCAACGACGCCCCGGCGCTGGCCCGCGCCGAGGTCGGCATCGCCATCGGCGCCGGCACCGACGTGGCCATGGAGTCCGCCGGGGTCGTGCTGGCCGGCAACGACCCCCGGACCGTGCTGTCGATGATCGACCTCTCCCGGGCCGGCTACCGCAAGATGCTCCAGAACCTGGTCTGGGCGGCGGGCTACAACGTGGTCGCCGTCCCCCTCGCCGCCGGCGTCCTGGCCCCGGCCGGGATCGTGCTCTCCCCCGCGGTCGGCGCGGTGCTGATGTCGGCCTCGACCATCGTGGTGGCCCTCAACGCCCAGCTGCTGCGCCGCCTCGACCTCGATCCCGCGCGGCTGGCCACCACCGGGGCCGGGGAGCCCCGGCCCGCCGAGCGCCCGGCCGCGGCGTCGTGAGGCACACCGGCGGGGCGCCGCCGTGACGCCGCGGAAAGCCCCCGATCCGACCCGAAGAGATCCCCGAGCAGAGAAGAAGGACATGACCCTCAAGCGTTCGACCACCCTGACCACCCTCGCCCTGGCCTCCGCCCTGGCCCTGGCGGGCTGCGCGGCCGGAGGGACCGAGGAGAGCACCGCCCCGGCGACCGAAACGCCCTCCGCCACCTCCTCGGCCACCGGTAGCGCGTCCGCCTCCGGCGAGCCGATCGCCGCCGAGCACAACGAGGCGGACGTGATGTTCGCGCAGATGATGATCCCCCACCACGAGCAGGCCGTGCAGATGAGCGAGATCCTGCTGGCCAAGGACCGGGTCCCGGAGGAGGTCCGCGACCTCGCCGAGCGGGTCAGGGACACGCAGGCACCGGAGATCGAGCGGATGAACGCGATGCTCGCCGCGTGGGAGGCCCCCGCCACCGCGGACCCCGACCAGGCCGGTCACGGCGGCCACGGCTCCGGCATGGTCGACGAGCAGGGCATGAACTGGCTGCGGGAGGCCGAGGAGGGCCCCGAGGCGGCCCGGCTGTACCTCGAGCAGATGACCGCCCACCACGAGGGCGCGGTCGAGATGGCCCGCGACCAGGTCGCCGACGGGCAGAACCCGCAGGCCGTCGCGCTCGCGGAGGACGTCGTCGCGGCCCAGGAGGCCGAGATCGACGAGATGGAGCAGATGCTCCGGCAGCTGCCGACGGGGTCCTGAGCCCCCGGCACCCGGGGGCCGCCGCGCCCGTGCGGCGGCCCCCGGAGGACGACGAGACGATCGACGAAGGAGGACCGTGATGATGTGGGGCAACGGCATGGGAGGCGGCATGGGCTGGGGCCTGCTGTTCTGGCTCCTGCTGATCGTGGGACTGGTCGTGCTGGTGTTCGTGCTGGTCAAGGCCTTCACCGGCGGACCGGGCGGCGGGACCCGGCAGGGCGGGACCGCCCCGCCGCCGACCGGCGCGGGACCGCGCCGGTCGCGGGAGATCCTCGAGGAGCGCTACGCCCGCGGGGAGATCAGCACTGAGGAGTACCGGGAGCGGCTGCGCACCCTGGAGGAGGGCGAGCGGTGAGCCCGCTGACCCGGCGGCAGCTGCTGGCCCTCGGTGCGGCCGGGGCCGGCGCCGCCGCCGCCGGCGGGGCCGGCCTGTGGTGGACCTCCGGCGGCGGCGAGGCCCTCGGCGGCGGCCGGGACCTGGTCCAGCCCGAGGTGCTGACCGGCCGGGACGGCGTCCTGGACCTGGCTCTGGAGGCCGCCCCCGCCCGCGTGCGGGTCGGGGCGCGTCAGGCGCACGTGCAGGCCTTCAACGGCTCGCTGCCCGGCCCCACCCTGCGGGTCCGCCCCGGGGACACGATCCGGGTGGCGATGACCAACGGCCTGGAGGCCCCCACGAACCTGCACGTGCACGGGCTGCACGTCTCCCCGGAGGACAACGGGGACAACCCCTTCGTCAGCATCGAGCCCGGGGGGTCCTTCGACTACGAGTTCGTCCTCCCGGACGACCACCCGCCCGGCACCTACTGGTACCACCCGCACCGGCACGGGCACGTGGCCGACCAGCTCGCCGCCGGCCTCTACGGGGCCATCGTCGTCGAGGACCCCGACCCCGTGCCCGTGGCCCGGGAACGGGTGCTGGTGGTCTCGGACCTCACCCTCGACGACTCCGGGAACCTGGCCGAGGTCTCCCCGCCGCAGCGGATGATGGGCCGGGAGGGCGAGACCGTGCTGGTCAACGGCCAGGTCCGGCCCCGGGCCGGCGCCGCCCCCGGGGAGCGGGAGCTGTGGCGGGTCGTCAACGCCTGCCCCTCCCGGTACCTGCGCCTGACCCTCGACGGCCAGAGGCTGCGGCTGCTCGGCCGCGACGTCGGCCGCCTGCCCGAGCCCGTCGAGCTCACCGACGTGACCCTGGCCCCCGGCAACCGGGTGGAGCTGCTCGTGGACACCCGTGAGGGCACGTCCGCGCTGACTGCGGCCCCCGTGGACCGCGGGAGCATGGACGGCATGATGGGCGGGGCGATGCCGGGTGACGGCCCCGGCACCGACGAGCCGATCGAGCTGCTCACCCTGGAGGTCGCCGGGGACCGGGTCGGGGATGCCGACCCCGTGCCCGCGGGCCCGGCGCTGCGGGACCTGCGCGAGGAGCCGGTCGCGGCCCGGCGCACCCTCGACTTCGCCATGGGCATGGGCGGGATGGGCGGGATGATGGGCAGCAGGCGAGGCCCCGGGCAGATGATGTCCTTCACGATCGACGGGCGGCCGTTCGACGCCGAGCGCACCGACCAGCGGGTCCGGGTGGGCACCGTGGAGGAGTGGACCCTGACGAACTCCAGCCCCATGGACCACCCGGTGCACCTGCACGTGTGGCCCATGCAGGTCGTGGCCGAGGAGGGCCGCGACGTCTCCGCCCCGAAGTGGCTGGACGTGGTCGACGTCCCGGCCTTCGGGGAGGTGACGGTCCGGGTGGCCTTCGACGACTTCGGCGGCCGCACCGTCTACCACTGCCACATCCTCGACCACGAGGACCTCGGCATGATGGGCACCGTCGAGGCCCGCTGACCACCGTGGGCCCGGCCCACCGACGCTGTCCGGACCACCCACCGCCGGGGCGCTCGCCGCCCCGGCAGGAAGGACGTGCACCTCCTCATGGACGACAGCACGCAGACGCAGCAGAAGCTCTCCCTGACCGGTTCCGTCGCCCTGGGGACGGGGGTGATGATCGGCGCGGGCATCTTCGCCCTCGTGGGGCAGGTCGCCGAGCTGGCCGGAGGCTGGGTGCCCTGGGCGTTCCTCGCCGGAGCCGTGGTCGTGGCGTTCAGCTCCTACTCCTACATCCGCTACTCGGCCACCAACCCGTCCGCCGGCGGGATCGCGATGCTGCTCAAGGCCGCCTACGGCCCCGGGGTGGTGGCCGGTTCGTTCTCCCTGTTCATGTACGTGTCGATGATCCTGGCCGAGTCCCTGCTGGGCCGCACCTTCGGCACCTACCTGCTGCGCCCCTTCGGCCTGCAGGGCTCCGCCGTGTGGGTGGCGGTGCTGGCGGTGGTCGCCATCGCGGCCGCCGCCCTGGTGAACCTGGTGGGCAACCGGTGGGTGGAGCGCTCCGCCACGGTGACCGCGGCGATCAAGATCGTGGGGATCGCCGTGCTGGCGGTCGCCGGCATCCTCGCCGCGGGGGTGTCATCCCTGGGCCGGCTGGTCACCGCCGCCGACCGCACCCCGCCGGAGGCGGGCTGGGCCGGCTTCCTGGCCGGGACCACCCTGTGCATCCTGGCGTACAAGGGCTTCACCACGATCACCAACCAGGGCGCCGACCTGCGGAACGCGGAGCGCAACATCGGCCGCTCCATCATGATCTCCATCGCCCTGTGCACGGTGCTCTACCTGCTGATCACCGTCGCGGTGACCGGCAGCCTGACCGTGCCGCAGATCGTCGAGGCCCGGGACTACGCCCTGGCCGAGGCGGCCGAGCCGATGTTCGGCGCCTGGGGCGTGCGGCTGACCGTGCTCATCGCCGTGGTCGCGACGCTGTCGGGGCTGATCGCGAGTCTGTTCTCGGTCTCGAAGCTCTACGACATGCTCCGCGACATGGGCCAGGCCCCCGGGCTGCCGGGGCAGGAGGGCCACCAGTCGCTCTACATCACCGCCGGGCTGGCGATCCTGATGGCCGCCTTCTTCGACCTGGGCCAGATCGCGGCCCTGGGCGCCATCCTGTACCTGGCCATGGACATCACCATCCACCTCGGCATCCTCCGCCACCTCCGGGACGACGTCGGGGCCCGGCCCTGGATCCCCTGGACCGCGATCGCCCTCGACGTCGCGGTCCTCGTGCCCTTCGTCCTGCTCAAGGCGCAGTCGGACCCGTTCACCCTGGTGGTCACCGCCGTGGTGGCCCTGGTCATCGTCGTGGCGCAGTGGTTCACCGTGCGGCACCGCTCCGACGAGGACGCGCGGCAGGACGAGCACGAGCAGCACTGACGGAGCGCCGCCCGGCCCGCCGGGCGCCGGGACGGGCCGCCGGGCGCCGTCCCGGGGTCCGGCGCACCTATCGGAGCAGGGGGCCGTCGAGGGCCGCCCACAGCAGACCGGCCAGGACGCCCAGCACCAGGCTCGCGCTCGCGGCAACCCCGGCGGTGACGGCCGGCCAGGCGGCCGCCCCGCCGCGGCGGGGGAACCCTTCGGCGTCCCGGTCCGGGCGGGCGAAGACGGGGGCGAACCAGCGCAGGTAGTAGAAGAGGCTGAGCACACTGTTGAGCACCACCACCAGGGCCAGCCAGCCGTGCCCGCCGTCCCAGGCCGCGGTGGCGGTGGTGAGCTTGCCGACGAACACGGCCAGCGGCGGGGTTCCCACCAGTCCCAGCAGCGCCACGAGCAGCGCCAGTCCGAGGCCCGGGCGGGAGCGGGCCAGGCCCCGGTAGGCGGCCAGCTCCCGGTGCTCGGGCAGTGCGGCGGTCACGGCGAACGCGGCGACGTTGGTGACGGCGTAGGCGGCGAGGTAGAACAGCAGCGAGGGCAGGGCGAGGTCGCTGCGCCCGGCCGCGGCCACGGGCACGAGCAGGAACCCGACCTGGGCCACCGTGGACCAGCCCAGCAGGCGGCGGGGATCGGTCTGCCAGTAGGCCGCGAGGTTGCCCAGGACCATCGAGGCCGTGGCGAGCAGCGCCGCGACGAGCAGCCAGGAGCCGTCCCCGGCGGAGACCGCGTCCACGAGCCGGTGCACGGCCACCAGCGCCCCCACCTTGGGCACGGTGGTGAGGAACGTGGCGGCGGTAGCCCCGCTGCCCTGGGCGGCGTCCGGCACCCAGAAGTGGAAGGGCACCCCGCCGGCCTTGAAGAGCAGCCCGGCGAGCACGCCCAGCACGCCCGCGCCCACGGCCGCGGACGGGGCGGTGGGCAGCGTCTCCCGGAGCAGGGCGTAGTCGGTGCCGCCGGCCAGGGCGTAGAGCACGGTGACCCCGAGCATGAGCAGGATCCCGGACAGCGCCCCCATGAGGTAGGTCTTCATCGCGGCCTCCGCCCCGGCGCGGCCGCCCGCGAGGCCGACGATCCCGTACAGGGGGATGCTGGCCAGCAGGAACCCCACGATCAGCACGAGCAGGTCGGCGGCCCCGGCCAGGACCATCACCCCGGTGGTGGCGAGGAGCAGCAGCGCACACGTGTCGGACTCCCGCGGGGACCCGGCGATCTCCCCGGAGGCCACGCCCAGGACCAGCAGGGTGGTCAGGGCGGCGATCACCCGGGCGGCCCCGGTGGCGGTGTCCACGGCGAAGGTGCCGCTGAAGGCGCTCTGCACGGGTCCCGTCATCGCGAGGGCGCCCAGGAGCGCGGCGCCCAGCAGGGCCAGGGCCGCGGCCGCGCGGGCGATCCACTGCCGGTCGCGGGGCAGGAACGATCCGCCCAGCAGCACCACCAGCGCGCCGAGGAACACGACGATCTCGGGCAGCAGCAGCTCGGGGCGCATCTGCATCGAGGCCTCCACCGGCTACCGTCCCACCAGGCCCACGAGGGCGGCCGAGGCCGGCTCGATCACCTCGAGCAGCGCCCGGGGCAGCACTCCGATGAGCAGGGACAGCGCCAGCAGGGGGCCGGCGGACCACAGCTCCGGCGCCCGGAGGTCCTCGAACCCGGGGGTGTGCCCGGCCGCGGGGCCGGTGAAGACCCGCTGCAGCGCCCGCAGGAACAGCGCGGCGGTGACCAGGATGCCCAGCAGGGCCACCGCGGTGACCGGGGCGACCGCCACGCTGCCGGCGAAGATCTGGAACTCGGCGATGAACCCGGAGAACCCGGGCAGGCCCAGGGACGCGAAGGCCCCCACCGCGAACAGCGCCGCGTAGCGCGGGGCGGGACCGGCCAGCCCGCCGTAGGAGCCCATGTCGTAGGTGCCGGCCCGGTCCTGCATCACCCCGGTGAGCAGGAACAGGGCGGCCGTGATCAGCCCGTGGCTGACCATCTGCACCACCGCGCCGGTGACCGCCACGGAACGGGCCTGGGCGGCGTCCTCGGCGAGGAGCCCGGCAGCGCCCAGGGCCAGGACGATGTAGCCCATGTGGTTGACGGAGGTGTAGGCGATCATCCGCTTGAGGTCCGTCTGGGCCAGGGCCACGAACGCCCCCCAGAGCACCGAGACGACGCCGACGGCCACGATCGCCCACGCCCACGCCCGCCACGCCTCGGGCAGGATCGGCATGGCGATGCGCACGAAGCCGTAGGTGCCCATCTTCAGCAGCACGCCCGCCAGCACGGCCGAGCCGGTGGCCGGGGCGTCGGTGTGCGCCGGGGGCAGCCAGGTGTGGAACGGCACGGTGGGGGTCTTCACGGCCAGGCCCACCAGGACCGCCGCGAGCACCAGCCCGCCGGTGAGCGGATCGCCCGCCAGGGGAGCCGCCGCGACGAGCTCGGGGATGTCGAACGTGTGCGGGGCCGCGGCCACGTAGAGCCCGATGAAGCCCAGCAGGAGGGCGAGGGAGCCCAGGAAGGTGTAGAGGAAGAACTTCAGCGCCGACCGGGCCGCGCTGCCGTGGCCCCATCCGGCGATCACGAAGTACATGCCCACGATGGACAGGTCGAAGAAGACGAAGAACAGGATGAGGTCGGCCGCCACGAACACCCCGAGGCTCACGCCCTGCAGGAACAGGAACAGCGCCGCCTGCACGCGCGGGCGGTCCGCGTCCCGCAGGGCGTGGACGGCGCAGGCCAGGAACACCACGGCCGTCATGGCCAGCAGCGGCAGGGAGAGCCCGTCCACGCCCACGTGGTAGCTGCTGTTGACACCCGGGATCCACGGCACCTGCTCCTCGAACGCCAGCCCGTTGGGTCCCGGGTCCTCGTAGCCGGCCCACAGCACACCGACGAGCAGCAGCTCCACGACGCTGACCACCACCCACGTCCACCGGGCGGCCGCGGGCCCGATCGCGGGGACCACGGCCAGGACGGCGGCGGCCAGCAGGGGCAGGAAGACGATCGAACTGAGCATGCTCATCCCAACACGGCGTGGACGGACCAGGCCACGACGCCGGCGGCGAGCACCGCGACGGCCTGGAGGAAGTACTGGTGGACGGCCCCGGTCTGCGGGGCCCGGGCCAGCTGCCCGGCCCGGCGGACCCGGCCGGCGAAGCCCTCCACGGCGCCGTCCACAACGCCGTCGTCGAGGCGGGCCGCGCCCCGGCCGGTCGCGGCGGCGGTGTGTGCGGTGGCCTCGACGCCGGCGTCGAGGACCCGGTCGTCGAACCGGGCCGCGGCCCGGGCCAGCCCGGGGACCGCGCCGGCGGCGGCGGTCACGGCACGGTCCAGGACGCGGTCGTCGAACCGGGCCAGCGCGTGCGCCAGGCCCAGCGCGGGGCGGACGACGACGGCGTGCGCGGCGGCCTCCAGGCCCAGCCACCGCACGGCCCAGCCCGGCTCGGGGGCGCGCAGGCGCAGCATCAGCAGCAGGACGACCAGGGCGAGCGCGGCCGAGATCAGCAGCTCGGCCGGCGAGACCTCGCCGTGCCCGCCCAGGGCCCCGGCGAGGGCCGAGCTGACCGGGGGCAGGGCGAGCACCCCGAGCACGGCCGCCCCGGCGGCGAGCACGAGAAGCGGGGCCTGCTCCAGCGCGCCCACGCGCCCGGTGCCGCCGTCCTGCACCTCGGCGCGGGCACCGCGGCGCCAGATCGTCCACAGGACCTTCCCCGCGTAGGCGGCCGACAGGGCCGAGGCCAGGAGTCCTCCGGCGTAGAGCAGGCCCGAGACCTCGAGGGCCCCGGCCAGCACCGCGTCCTTGGTGGCCCACAGGGACAGCGGGGCGATCCCGGCCAGGGCCAGCGCCCCCACGGTGGCGGTTCCGCCCACCACCCGCCACCGTCGGCCGGCCCCGCGCAGCGCCGTGAGCTCCTCGGTGCCCAGTGCGGTCAGCCACGCCCCGGCGGCCAGGAACAGCAGGGCCTTGGTGGAGGCGTGGGCCACCAGGTGCGCCGCGCCGCCGCTGACCGCGCCCACCCCGGCGGCCAGCACCACGAAGCCCAGCTGCGCCACCGTGGACGCCGCCAGCAGCTGCTTGAGCTCCCGCTGGGCCAGCGCCACGACCCCCATCAGCACGGCGGTCAGCACCCCGATCCACGCGGCGGCGGGGCCGGCCCACCCGGTGGAGGCCAGCAGCGGCTCCACGCGCAGCAGCAGGTAGCCGCCCATGGCCACCATGGCCGCCGAGTGCAGCAGCGCGCTCACCGGGCTGGGGCCCTTCATCGCCCCGGAGAGCCAGAACGAGAACGGCAGCTGCGCCGCCTTGCCCAGCGCCGCGACCAGGATCCCGGCCGCGATCACGTGCCGCCACGGGCTCTCGGCGGCCGGCAGGGCGGACAGGGCCATTCCGGCGCCGCCGGCCAGGGCGGCGCCGGCGGCGACGTAGAGCCCCAGGTCCGCGGTGCGGGTGGTGATGAACGCGGTGAGGCCGGCCGAGACGCGATCGGCGTCCCGCCACCAGAAGCCGATCAGGGCGTAGGAGGTCGCGCCCATCAGCTCCCAGGCGAACAGCAGCGCCGGCAGGCTCGCGGCCGTGACCGTGGCCAGGGCGGCGGCGGCGAAGATCAGCATCAGCCCGTGGAAGCGCGGCCGTGCCGCCCGGATGGTGCCGGCCGCGAAGACCAGGACCAGCAGCGTCACCCCTGCGACCATCGGCAGGGCGAGCGCCGCGAGGGCGTCGACCTCGAGCGCGAACTCGGCGCCGGCCACGAACGGGACGGACAGGGCGGGCCGGGCCAGGGCGGCGACCGCCGCGAGCACCGTGGTCACCGCGGCGGTGAGCACCGCGACCGGAGCGGCGGCCCGCTCCGCCCGGGTGAGGGCGAGCACCGCGCCCACGGCGGCCGGGAGCAGCAGCACGGCCGGCAGCACGGCCTGGGCCGCGGTCATCGGGCGAGCTCCTCGGCCATGTCGGTCATGTCGGTCTGCCGCCTGCGGTGGAGCAGCGTGGCCACGGCGAAGCCCATGGCCATCTCCACGGTCATGGCCGCCAGGACCACCAGCAGCAGCACCTGCCCGGAGGGGTCCGGGGCGAGGAACCACCAGAACCCCGCCGCGGCCAGGAGCACCCCGTTGATCATCAGCTCCAGGCCCATCATCACCATCACCACCACCTGCTGGGACAGGGCGCCGTAGAGCCCCACCGCGAACAGCGCGGCGGCCACGACCAGCACGGCCTCCAGGGTCATCGGCCCACACCTCCCGGCTGGGGGTCGTCGGCGGGACGGCGGCGCAGGTCGTCACCGAACCGGTCGTAGCGGGTGCGGTGGGCGGCCAGGACCACCCCGGCCACGATGGTCGCCACCATCACCGGGCCCACCACGGCCATCACCAGCATCTTCTCGCCCATGATCTCCAGGCCCAGCGCGTGCGTGAGGTCCTCGGGCGGGGCACCGCGCCGCTGCGGCCACGGGATCAGCAGGGCGCCGGCGGCCAGCAGCACGAAGACCCCGGCCGAGGCGCCGATCGCGGTCTTCTTCCCGTGGGTCATGTCCATGGGCATCAGTGCCGGGTTCATGCCCATGAACATCACCATGTAGACCGCCATCACGGCCATCTCCATCACCATCATGAGGATCGTGATGATCCCCAGGTAGCTCTGGCCCAGCAGCAGGATCTGCACGCCCACGGCGATGAAGGACAGCGCCAGGGCGTAGGTGGCCCGGGCCATGGAGTCCACCACGAACACGGCCGCCCCCGCGGCCACGGCCACCACGGCGAGCACCCAGAACACGATTCCGACCAGCACCGCTCAGCCCTTCCAGACGACGACGAGGGAGACGACCAGGTCCTGGAGCACGGCGGCCGGGAGCAGGACCACCCACCCGATCTCCATGAACCGGTCCGGGCGCAGCAGCGGGAGCTTCCGCCGCAGCCACACGAGCACCGCCAGCACCGCCACGGTCTTCACCAGGACCCACGCCCAGCCGGGCAGGACCGGTCCGGCGCCGCCGCCCAGGAAGAGCGGCACCGAGAAGGCCGCGCCGGCAGTCAGGAACAGGTAGCGCCCGGCCTGCAGCACCAGACGGTCGACCCCCGAGAGCTCGGCCAGCACACCGCCGCCGATGTCGGCGGCCAGCGCCGGGGCGAAGGGCCCCCACACGGAGAAGCCCGTCACGCCGACGAGGAAGACGAGGAACGCCACCGGCATCCAGACCACGAACCACAGTCCGTCCTGCGCGGCCGCGACGTCCCCCACGGCCAGGCTCCCGGCGGCGATCGCGGGGGCCACCAGCGCGAACATCAGCGGCAGCTCGTAGGCCAGCCCGTGGGCCAGGAAGCGGTAGCCGCCCACCAGGCCGTGGGCGGAGTTCGCGCCCCAGCCGGCCAGCCAGACCAGCGCCCAGACCATGACGTCCACGGTGTTGAACCACACGACGCCGACGTCCAGGTCCGCCAGCGTCCACCGGCCCAGCGGGAGCACCGCGACCATCAGGAACGCCCCGACCAGCATGCCCGCGCCACCGACCCGCCACAGCAGGGTGTCCGCGGCCACGGTGGTCCGGCGTCGCTGCCGCAGCAGCCGCGCCGTGCGGCTCAGCGGAGCACCCCACCCACCGCCGGTACCCTGCGCCCGGGCCGTGAGCGCCGCGTCCAGGGCACCGGCGAAGACGGCCAGCCCGCACAGGAGGATCCCCGCCAGCACGGCCCATCCGCCGGGGACGGTCGTCACCACGCTCTCAGGCACGCCCCACCTCCTGGACGGCAGGGTGCGGCTCGAGGTCCAGGCTCGCCACGGCCAGCCGCACGGAGGCCAGCTCCAGCCCGGTCACCAGCTCCGGCAGCACCGCCCACGGCACCGCGGCGTCCTCCACCGGGACCGGCTCCGCGCCGCCGGCCTCGGCCCGGATCCGTTCCACCCGGGCCAGCAGCCGGTCGTGGGCGTCCCCGAGGCAGCGCCGCGGCAAACCATGCTGCTCCAGGTCGGACGGGGCGAGCGGCAGCACGCCCCGCAGCGACCAGCGGAGCAGTCGTGATCTCCGGATCGTCCTGTGCAGCCGCTCGGCGGCGTCCCGGGCGGCGCCCTGATCGCCGTGCAGGAGGGCGTCCCGGGCGCGGCGGGCGCCGGCTGCCGCGTCCTCGGCCCCGGCCAGGGCCAGCAGCGCCACGACCCGGTCGCACCGGACCACCGCCGCCGGCGCGGGGCCGGGACTCGGTCCGCCTGCTCCGGCGCCGTCGTCCTCGTCGTCGCTCCCGCCGTCCACCACCGAGGCGTCGGCGTTGACCACGACATCCCCCTGCAGGGAGCAGCGCAGCACGAGCCCGGCCGGCCAGAACGGCAGCACGGGGCCGAGCGGGAGATGGAGCACGTCCATCTCCAGGCCGTCACGGTCCTCCCCGCCCTCGGCCAGAGGGATTCCCTCCGGGGCCATGTCCATCCCGCCGTGCCCGCCGTGGTCCATGTCCTCGTGGTCCATGTCCCCGTGGTCCGGGTCCTCGTGCTCCATCTCCCCATGGCCGGACCCCTCGTGGTCCATCCCCCCGTGGTCCGGCTCCTCGTGCTCCATCTCCCCATGGCCGGACCCCTTGTGGTCCATCCCCCCGTGGTCCATCCCGTCGTGCCCGCCGTGGTCCATGCCCCCGTGGTCCGGGTCCTCGGAGATCTCCGGACGCTGCGGCCGCTCCCGGGCGTCCGCGCGGTGATGATCGGTGTCGAGCAGGAGGGCTGCGGCGTCGTCGAGGGCGGACGCCACCGCCGACGATGAGGTGATGTCCGCACGCACGCGGGGGCCGGGCAGCTGCTCCCAGAGACGGTCCACGAGCTCCGCGAGCTCGGGTCCCGGCGTGCCGCACACGGCGAGCACGTCCGCGTCGGCCGGTGTCCGGGCCGGCCGCCACCCGCGGCGGAGCAGCTGCTGCTCCAGCTCCATGCGAGCGTCCCAGTGTCCCGGGACCTCGACGACGAGGACCGTCGTGGCCCGGACCGCGAAGCGGGCGAGGAGCTCGTTCAGACCCATCGGAAGGCTCCTTCCCGCCAGGCCCAGGCCACGGCGACGAGCAGGGCTCCGAGGAACAGGAACATCTCCACCACCGCGGAGATCCCCTTCTCGATCACGACCACCGCCCACGGGTACATGAACAGCATCTCGACGTCGAAGGCCAGGAACACGATCGAGGCGAGGTACCAGCGCACGTGGAACCGGGACAGCGCGTGCTCCTGCGGCGCCCACCCGGACTGCGCGGGCAGGACCCGCACGGGCTCGACCGCGATGCCGGACACCCGGTGGAGCACCCGCAGGAGCACGATGACGCCCATGGCCACCAGGGCCATGGCCACGATGCCGGAGTGCACGGCGATCTGCTCCTTCCCGCTGTCGGTGCGGCGTTCGTCGTTGACGCAGTTCCCGGGCCGACGGCTGTCCCGCTGACCGGACGGCAGCACTCCTCACCGGGACGCCCGCGGGGCGCTCCGTCCGCGAGCGCACCTCTCGGGCGTCCCGGTCCGTGCGGTGGCGGCCGGGCTCAGCCCAGCGAGGCGAGCAGGTCCGCGCAGGCCTGCTCGCAGCGACGGCATGCCTCGGCGCAGACCTTGCAGTGCTCGTGCATCTGCGCGTGCTGCTCGCACTCGTCGCCGCAGGACCGGCAGGCGGTCCGGCAGGCCTCGAGCACCGCCCGGGTGACCTCGGCGTTGTTGCCCGTCTGGCGGGAGAGCACGCTGCCGGTGCTCGCGCAGACGTCGGCGCAGTCCAGGTTCTTGCGGATGCAGGCGGTCAGCTCCGCGACCGAGTCCTCGGCCAGGCACGCGTCGGCGCAGGCCGTGCAGGTCTGGGCGCACTCGAAACAGGCGGCGATGCACGCGGCCAGCTTCTGCTCGTCGATGGTCTCCAGGTCCTTGGGGTAGGTCTTCAGCATCGAGCTCACGTGGGTCATGGTTCGCTCCTTCGTCCGATCGGTCGTCCGTCGTGCGATCCGGTGGACCGGCCGGAGCCGGCCCGCCGTGGCATCGACAGTAGCCTGTCGTTCGGAGCGCACGGAAGGCACCGGCGATGAAGGTTCCGTGAAGATGCCCGGCCTCTGCGCTGCGGCGCACGCCCCGCCGTGACGGGCCCCGGCCCGCGCGGTCCTCAGCCGCGCGACGCCGCGGCCGCCGGCGGGTGGGGCTCGTACATCCGCACCGCCACGACCAGCGCGGAGGCCGCACTGACGGCCGCGGCGGCCCAGACGGCCGCGTGCAGCCCGAGCAGGTCCGCCACGATCCCGCCGAGCACCGCCCCGACGGCGTAGCCCAGGTCGCGCCAGACCCGGTAGACGCCCACGGCTCGGCCGCGCCACGCGGGGTGGGCGACGTCCCCGACGACGGCCAGCAGGGTCGGGTAGACCATCGCCGTGCCGGCCCCCAGCAGGACCGTGCCCGCCGCCCAGCCGGCGAAGCCGTCGCCGAGCGCGATGACGGCGAGCGCGGCCGCCTGGGTCGCCATCCCGGCGGTGACCAGGTGCTTGCGCCCGATCCGGTCGGACAGCGCCCCGGTGACCAGCTGGCCCGCACCCCATACCCCGGGGTAGAGGGCGAACAGCAGGCCGATCTCGCCCACGCCCAGGTCGGCGGTCGCGAACAGCAGGGGGAACAGGCCCCAGGAGAGCCCGAAGTTGAGGTTGTTCACCAGCCCCGCCTGGCTCGCGGAGGACAGCGCGGGCTCCTTGAGGCCGGCCTGGAGGGCGACCTCGCGGTCGGTGAGCCCGGCGTGGAGGTGGTCGTGCAGGCCGTCGGCCCGCGGGACGTGCCCGGCGGCCTCCTGGTGGGCGTGGTCGCGGGTCTCCCGCACGAACACCCCCGACAGCAGCAGCGCCAGGGCGGTGTAGGCCAGCCCCAGCAGGAACGGGACCGGGCGCAGCCCGTACTGCTCGGCCAGGTATCCGGCCAGCAGGGAGGTCACGGCCACCGCCCCGTAGCCGGCGGCCTCGTTGAGCCCCATGGCCAGCCCGCGCCGGTCCGGGCCGACCAGGTCGATCTTCATCACCACGGTCGTGGACCAGGTCAGGCCCTGGTTGATCCCCAGCAGCACGTTCGCGGCCACCACCCACCACCAGTCCGGGGCCCAGATGAGCACCAGCGGCACCGGCACGGCGAAGAGCCAGCCCACCAGCAGCACCGGCTTGCGCCCCCACCGGTCGGAGAGGGTGCCGGCGAACCAGTTGGCGATCGCCTTGGTGACCCCGAACGCGGCGACGTAGGTGAAGACGAAGGTGTAGCCGGTGAGGCCGAACTCCTCCCCGGCCAGCAGCGGCAGCACGGTCTGCTGCTGGCCGACCATGCCGCCGACCAGGGCGTTGACGGCCACGAGGAGGGTGAACTGGGCGGCGTTGGCACGCAGTCCCAGCTGCGGGGTTCTCGGCTGCGGGTCGGGCACGGGGCTGCTCCTCCGCTCCCCACCGGGTGGGGAGCTTGCTCTGCATGTTCCACTGAACCACGGAAGGGTGGCGCCTGGACGGGCTGCCGGTGGAGAGCTCCCCGGCGGCCTGACGGGACCGCCCCGGGCCGGCCCGGGGCGGTCCCGTCAGAGCAGCGGCCAGGGCACCCGGCAGCCGGTGGGGTCCAGCGGCAGCACGGGCTCCTCGAGCAGGTGCCGCACCCGCCGCCGCAGGGCCTCGGTCTCGGGCTCGTCGAGGAGCGCGGCGAGCTCGGGGGGCACGGTCTGCGCGAGCGGGGCGAGGTCCTCGAGCAGGGGCGCGGGCACCGGCTCCCCGGCGAAGTCCCACACGACCGTCCGCAGCCGGTGGCCGGTGCCGAAGCACAGGCCGTGGTCGATGCCCTGCACCCGGCCGTCGGCCGCGCGCAGCACGTGCCCGCCCTTGCGGTCGGCGTTGTTGGCCACGACGTCGAAGACCGCGAGCCGCCGCAGCGCGTCGTGGGTCTCGGGGGCGGTGGCCTGCAGGGTGAAGTAGTGCTCCCGGGGGTCGTGCTCGACGAACAGCTGCACGGAGCCGGTGCCGAACGGGCCCTGCTCGCGCAGCACGGTCGGCGGGACGAGGCCCCAGCCGAGGAGCTCGCTGAGCACGTGGGCGGCGGCCTCGCGCCGGTGCAGCCCGCGGGGGAAGTCCCGCAGGGGCCGCTCCCCCTCGACCGGCTTGTAGACGCCCCAGGCGGTGTCCGGGCCGTGGGCGAGCTCCACGAGCAGCGCGGAGTTGCTGCTGCCGCGGATCATCCCCAGCAGCTCGATCCGGCCGGCCCTCAGCAGCGCGAGCTCGTCCACGGCGGCCCGCTCACGGGGTCCTCAGGCCGGCCAGCGGCTCGTCGGTGGAGTTGACGGTGAGCACCGACGGGCCCTGCCCGGGCGCCCACGCGACGGCCGAGACCGAGCACGGGCTGACGACGATGCGCTGGAAGAGGTCCAGGTGCGTGCCCAGGGCGTGGGCGAGCACCGCCTTGATCGGGTCGGCGTGGGAGAAGCAGACCACGGTCCCGCCCTCGTGGGCGGCGCGGAGGCGGTCGACGGCGGCCACGGTGCGCGACTGCATCTCGGGGAAGCTCTCCCCGCCCGGGAACCGGAAGGCCGAGGGGGCCCGCTGGACGGTCTGCCAGGCCTTCAGCCGGGAGAGCCGGGAGAGCTCCTCGCCGGTCCACTCGCCGAAGTCGCACTCGAGCAGGCCCGGCTCGACCACCGCCTCCCGCCCGGTGCGGGCCTCCACGGGGGCCGCGGTCTCCCGCGTGCGCTCGAGCGGCGAGGTGTAGAGGGCGTCGACGGCGACCCCGTCGAGGCGGCGGGCGACGTGCTCGGCCTGCTCCCGGCCGCGCTCGGACAGGTGCAGGCCGGGGGCCCGCCCCGGCAGTACCCTGCCCGTGGTGGGTGTCTCGCCGTGCCTGACCAGCAGGACGAGCGTGCTGCGGTGCCGTGCGCGCGGTGCCATCGGCACCAGCGTACCGACGGCCGTCCGTGCCGGAACAGGCCCCGTCGTCGTTCGGGGCGCACGGACGACGACGGCGCGCCGGTCCCGGCCCCTGCGGCCGGGACGGACCGGTCACTCGGGGGGCGGCACCGCCGCGTCCCCGAGCCGCCGCAGGCCGGCGCGGGCCCGCACGCGGGCGAGGTCCCGGTCGGAGGGGCCGCCGGCGGCGAACTGCTCGAGCAGCGTGCCGACGTGCTCGCGCACCCGGGCCCGGAGGTGCTCGTGGACCGTGGCGGCCTCGATCCGGGCGGCCAGGTCGATCAGGGCGAGGACGACCTCGGCGTACCCGCCGACGTGCGGGCGGATCTGGTCGAAGGGCATGTCCACGATCTCCTCGAGCTCGACCGTGGCGTGGCGCAGCCGCGGCACGCCGTCGGCCACGACCGTGTTCCCCGGCAGGGGGCGGGAGACGGCGGTGACGATCCCGGCGGCGACCTCCTCGACGGCGTTGATCGCCGTGTAGGGGTCGTTGGTGCCCGGGGACAGGGCCCGCACCGCGAGCTCGACCACTTGCTGCTCGGCGAAGCGCACGTCCTGGTCGGCCGAGCGGGCGTCGCCGATGCGCACGGCCCGCCGCAGGGGCCCCGCGAGGTCCTCCGCGCGCTCCTCGGGCCACACGCGGAACAGCGGCTCGTCGTGCAGCCGGTGGTCGCCCACCCGCGGGAGGAGCTCGGCCCGGGCCCCGGCCTCCTCGAGGACGGAGCAGATCCGCACCAGGTCGACGTCGAGCACGTAGCCGACCGCGCCCGCGCTCACCTCGCCCCCGCCGCCGCGGTGCCCGCCGGTGCGCGCCCGGTCCTCCGGCAGCCGCTCCGGGTGCCACCGCTCGACGACGTCCAGCAGCCGCCGGCGGGCACCGTGCACGAGGGTGTCCACCTGGACGGAGTCGGCGATGTGGTGGATGAACCACACCACCAGGGCGACGTCGGCCACGGCCAGGACCACCGCGAGGTTCACGGCCAGGTGCGGCACGAACGGCTCGGCGAGGTCGTCGGAGGCCGAGCGGATCGTGCGCAGCACCAGCAGCGCGTAGACGAACGTGGCGACCAGCACGCCCAGCACGGTCTGGTTGCCGCGGTCGGCCATGAAGTTGCGGACCAGGCGCGGACCGTAGGTGGAGCTGGCCGTGGCGATCACCGAGATCGTGATGGAGAACGCGGTCGCGGCCACCCCGAGCATCGACCCGCCGATCGCGGAGAGCATCGCGCGGGAGCCGTCGATGCCCACCGCGTACACCCAGGCGACCCAGGGCGAGGAGAGGTCGTCGGGCAGCGCCCGGTCCACGGCCACGGCGCCCTGGGCCAGGAGGACCGCGGCCGCCAGGCACACGGCCGGGACGAACCAGAACCGGTTCAGCAGCCGGCGCCAGGCACCGGGGAGCGTGCTCATGGGCCCAGCCTACGAGCAGCGGCCCCGGCGGACCGGACGCCACGACCTCCGGCGACGTCCGGGACCGGCCCCTCTTACGCCCGCCCGGCCGGAGGGCTACCGTGACGGTGTGAGCGACCGGACCCCTTCCCCCGACATCCGCACCCTCGGTGAGCTCCGCGCGGCCGGGCACCGCCACCGGCCCCTGCGCGCGGAGCTGCGCGAGAACCTCCTGCGCGCCCTCGCCGAGGGCCGGGACCCGTGGCCGGGCCTGCACGGGCTGCGGCACACGGTCCTGCCCCAGCTGGAGCGGGCGCTGCTCGCGGGCCACGACGTCGTGCTGCTCGGCGAGCGCGGGCAGGGCAAGACCCGCCTGCTGCGCACCCTCTCGGGCCTGCTCGACGAGTGGTCGCCCGCGATCGAGGGCTCGGAGCTCAACGAGCACCCCGAGGAGCCGCTCACCGAGGCCTCCCGGCGCCGCGTCGAGGCGGAGGGGGACGCGCTGCCGGTCGTGTGGCGGCACCGCTCGGAGCGCTACGTCGAGAAGCTCGCCACCCCGGACACCTCCGTGGCCGACCTGATCGGCGACGTCGACCCCGTGCGGGTCGCCGAGGGCCGCCGCCTCGGCGACCCCGAGACCATCCACTACGGGCTGGTGCCCCGCGCCCACCGCGGGATCGTGGCGATCAACGAGCTGCCCGACCTCGCCGAGCGGATCCAGGTCGCGCTGCTCAACGTCATGGAGGAGCGCGACATCCAGATCCGCGGCTACGTGCTGCGCCTGCCGCTGGACGTGCTCGTGGTCGCCTCCGCCAACCCGGAGGACTACACGAACCGCGGCCGGATCATCACCCCGCTCAAGGACCGCTTCGGCGCCGAGATCCGCACCCACTACCCGCTCGAGCTCGAGGACGAGATCGCCGTGATCCGCCAGGAGGCCGAGCTCGTCGCGCAGGTCCCCGACCCGATCCTCGAGACACTGGCCCGCTACACGCACCTGCTGCGCGACTCCCCCGCCGTCGACCAGCGCTCCGGGGTCTCCGCGCGCTTCGCCATCGCGGGCGCCGAGACGGTCGCGGCCGCCGCCCTGCGCCGGTCCGCGGTGCGCGGGGAGGACGAGGCGGTCGCGCGCACGGTCGACGTCGACACCGCCACGGACGTGCTCGCCGGCAAGATCGAGTTCGAGTCCGGCGAGGAGGGCCGCGAGCGTGCGATCCTCGACCACCTGCTCCGCCGGGCCACCGCGGAGACCGTCCGGGCCCGCTTCCGCGGCCTGGACCTGGGCCCGCTCGTGGAGGCGTTCGACGGCTCCACCACCGTGGCCACCGGCGAGGACGTCTCCGCCCGCGACTTCCTCGCCGCCCTGCCCCCCGTCCCGGGGGACGACGGCGGGGACAGCGTCTACGACCGGATCGCCGAGCGCCTCGGCGCGAGCACCCCCGGCCAGCGCGCCAGCGCGATCGAGCTGGCCCTCGAGGGCCTGTTCCTCGCCCAGCGCATCTCCAAGGACTCCGACGAGGGCGGCACCGTCTACGGCTGACCGCCCCGCCGGGGGCAGCGACGACACGACAGGGGGCGTCATGCCCGCACACCACCGCTCCGCCCGCTACGGCCGGTACGCCGGCGGGCCCGACCCGCTGGCCCCGCCCGTGGACCTGGCCGAGGCGCTCGAGGCCGTGGCCGAGGACGTCATGGCCGGGTACTCCCCCGAGGAGGCGCTGCGCGAGCACCTGCGCCGCGGCGGGCGCGGGCAGGAGGGCCTCGACGACCTGGCCCGGCGCGTGCACCGGCGCCGGCAGGAGCTGCTGAAGCACCACCGGCTGGGCGGCACGCTCGACGAGGCGAAGCAGCTGCTGGAGAAGGCCCTGCGGCTCGAGCGGGAGCAGTTCCTGCGCGACGCCCGGATGGACCCGATGGACCGCTCCTTCCGGGAGCTGCAGCTCGACGGGCTGCCCGCCTCGACCGCCGCCGCGGTCAGCGAGCTCGCGTCCTACGACTGGCAGTCCCAGGACGCCCGCGAGGCCTACGAGCAGATCAAGGACCTGCTCGGCCGGGAGCTGCTCGACCAGCGCTTCGCCGGGATGAAGCAGGCCCTCGAGAACGCCACCGACGCCGACCGCGAGGCCGTGGCGTCGATGCTGGGCGACCTCAACGAGCTGCTCGACAAGCACCGGCGGGGCGAGGACACCGAGGAGGACTTCCGGGACTTCATGGACCGCCACGGGGACTTCTTCCCCGAGGACCCGCAGTCGGTCGAGGAGCTGATCGACGCGATGGCCCGCCGCTCCGCCGCGGCCCAGCGGATGCTCAACTCGATGAGCCCCGAGCAGCGCGAGGAGCTCATGCAGCTCTCGGCGCAGGCCTTCGGCTCCCCCGAGCTCATGGCGCAGCTGGGCCGGCTCGACGCGAACCTCCAGGCGCTGCGCCCCGGCGAGGACTGGACCGGCTCCGAGCGCCTCGAGGGCCGGGACGGGCTCGGTCTCGGCGACGGCACCGGGGTGTTCCAGGACCTCGCCGACCTCGACGCCCTGGCCGAGCAGCTCTCCCAGTTCCACCGGGGCGCGACCCTCGACGACCTCGACCTCGACGCCCTCGCCCGGCAGCTGGGCGGGGACGCCGCCGTCTCCGCCCGCACCCTCGCCGAGCTCGAGCGGGCCATGCGGGACAGCGGCTACCTGCGCCGCGACCCCGACGGGCAGCTGCGGCTCTCGCCCCGGGCCGTGCGGCGGCTCGGGCGCTCGCTGCTGCGCGACGCCGCCCAGCGGCTGTCCTCCCGCGCCGGGCGCCGGGACGCCCGCCTGGCCGGCGCGGCCGGGGAGCCCTCCGGCGCGACCCGGGAGTGGCGCTTCGGGGACGTCGAGCCGTGGGACACGACCCGCACCGTGACCAACGCGATCACCCGCACCGCCGCCGAGGGCGCCGACCCGCGGGAGGGGCTGCGCCTGGGCACGGGCGACATCGAGATCGCCGAGACGGAGGCCCGCACGCAGGCCGCCGTCGCCCTGCTCGTGGACACCTCGTTCTCGATGGCCGCCGAGGGGCGGTGGGTGCCGATGAAGCGCACCGCCCTCGCCCTGCACCACCTGGTCTCCACCCGCTTCCGCGGCGACCGGCTCGAGCTGATCGGCTTCGGCCGCTACGCCCGGCAGCTGGACGTCGGCGAGCTCACCGGGCTGCCGCCGCTGCGGGAGCAGGGCACGAACCTGCACCACGCGCTGCTGCTGGCCGGGCGGTTCTTCCGCGCCCACCCGTCCTTCCAGCCCGTGCTGCTCGTGGTCACCGACGGCGAGCCCACCGCCCACCTGCTGCCCGGGGGCGAGAGCTGGTTCTCCTGGCCGCCGGAGCCGGAGACGGTGCGGGCCACCGTCGAGGAGCTCGACCGCCTGGGCCGGGCCGGGGTGCAGACCACGTTCTTCCGGCTGGGCGAGGACCCCGGCCTGGCGCGGTTCCTGCAGCGGATGGCGCAGCGGGTCGGCGGGCGCGTGGTCACCCCCGAGGTCGAGGACCTGGGCCCGGCGGTGCTGCGGGAGTACCTGGGCTCGCGCACCCGCCGTCGCGGCTTCGAGCGCTGAGCCCTCCGCCGGAGCCCTGGCCTATGGTGGAGCCACCTGCGGCGGGCGGACCGCCGCGCGAGGACGGGAGGAGCCATGTTCAGGCCGGAGGCCCCGAGCGAGCACATCGAGCGGCACGTCGAGGCGGTGATCGAGGAGCTCGTCGCGGAGCTCGACCACTGGTCCCGCACCGACCCCGTGCCGGAGGGCGCCGACGACCGGGCCTACGTCCAGGCGTTCTCCGACGCCCGCGAGAACAGCGACCGGGACCAGGTGACGCTGCTGCACGCCGCGGTGGCGCGCCCCCACCTGGCCGAGGCCCTGATCCAGCTCAACCGACGGATGGACCGGGAGGACCTGGACCCGGGGCACCCCGCCGGGGTGATCGGCGTGATCGTCCGCCTGGCCATGGACGGGCTGTGGGTGAGCGACATCCTGGACGCCACCCGGTTCGACGAGGCGCAGCGCCGGCGGATCATCGGGATCCTCACCGGACTGACCCACCTCACCGACGAGAGGCTGGAAGGGCTGCTCGCCGAGGTGGTGCCCGGCGAACAACCCGACTGAGCCGCGGCGGCGGGGCTCAGCGTGCCGCGGACGAGCCGCCCTCGGCGGGCGGGGCGCCGTCGGAGGGGCCCGGCTGCTTCGCGGAGTGCCGGCCGTGGTGCTCCGGGCCGTGCGCGCCGCGGGCCGTGTCGTGGCCGGCGTGCGCCTCGCGCTCGGCGTGCCCGGCCTCGTGCTCGCCCTTGCCGAAGGGCAGCAGCTCCCAGACCAGCACGAGGACCGCGCCCCACACCAGGCCGAGCACGGCCGAGAAGAAGGTGTTGGTCAGCCAGGCCAGCGCCGCGCCGAGCCCGCCGGGCACGGCGTCGTGGACGAGCACCTCCACGTGGTGGACCAGGCCGTAGGGGCCGTGCCAGCCCAGCTCGTCGAGGCCCACGAGCACGATGTGGCCGCCGACCCACAGCATGGCCGCCGTGCCCACGACCGAGATCACGGCCAGCAGCTTCGGCATCCCGTCGACCAGCCCGCGCCCGATCCGCTGGGCCGTCGTGGAGGAGCGCTCGGCCAGGTGCAGCCCGAAGTCGTCCATGCGGATGATCAGCGCCACGACCCCGTAGACCAGGGCCGTGATGCCGATGGCCACCACGACCAGGATCGCCGCCCGGGACAGCAGCGTCTCGCCGGCCACCTCGTTGAGGGAGATGACCATGATCTCGGCCGAGAGGATCAGGTCGGTGCGGACCGCGCCCCCGACCATCCGGTTCTCGGCGTCCTTGCCCTTCTCCACGACGGGTGTCTTCGTCTTCGGCCCGTGCCCGGAGAGCTTGGACCAGATCTTCTCCGCGCCCTCGAAGCACAGGTAGCTGCCCCCGAGCATGAGGATCGGGGTCAGCAGCCACGGGGCCAGCTCGCTGAGCAGCAGGATGACCGGGAGGATGAAGACGAGCTTGTTGCGCAGGGAGCCCTTGGTGATCCGCCAGATGATGGGCAGCTCCCGCGCCGGGGTGATGCCCTGGACGTACTGGGGCGTCACGGCGGTGTCGTCGACGACGACGCCGGCCGCCTTCATGCTCGCCCGCCCTGCGGCCGCGCCGATGTCGTCGACGGACGCGGCGGTGACGCGCGCGAGCGCGGCGACGTCGTCGAGCAGGGCCATCAGGCCGCCGCTCATCGGAGGGCCTCCGGGACGGGCGTGGCGGCGGTGGAGGCCGCGGAGTCGATCAGCATGCTCACAGAGTAGACGCCCCGGGGCGGGTCGTCAGGTCTCCGGCACGGCCTCCTCCGCGCGTGCCGACCGCGTCCGGGGGCAGGCTGGTTGAATGGGCGCATGGACGACGACGGGTCCGCCCGCACCACCGCGCCGCTGGAGGACTACGCGCTGCTGTCGGACCTGCACACCGGCCCGCTGGTCTCGCGCGAGGGCAGCGTCGACTGGCTGTGCTTCCCGCGCTTCGACTCACCCTCGGTCTTCGCCGCCCTGCTGGGCACCCCCGAGGACGGGCGCTGGAAGCTCTCGGCCGTCGACGGCGAGGTGGTCTCCCGCCGGTACCTGCCGCGCACCTTCGTGCTCGAGACCACCTGGCGCACCCCCACCGGCACCGTGGTCGTCACCGACTTCCTCCCCCCGGGCGGGGACCGGGTGGACCTCGTGCGCCGCGTCGAGTGCGTGAGCGGGCACGCGGAGGTCGAGCACGACCTGCGGATCCGCTTCGACTACGGCCGGGCGAGGCCCTGGACCCGCAGGGTCGACCTGGACGGGTCCGGGACCTGCGCGCTGCTCTCGGTCGCCGGCCCGGACGCCCTGCTGCTGGCCGGTCCGCTGCTGCACCCCGCCGGGACCGGCCGCGCGGAGGACCGGGAGGGCGCGGCGCAGCGCCACGAGGCCTCCCCCGAGGGCCACTCCGACGACTACCGCGGCGCGGTCTCCGGCCGCCTGACGGGCACCTTCGCGCTGGCCGCGGGCGAGGTCCTGGACTGGTCCCTCACCTGCCACCCCTCCCACCGGGAGCCTCCCGTCCCGCAGGACGCGCAGGCCGCCCTCGACCGGACCGTGGCGTACTGGACCGAGTGGTCCGCCCGGATCCGCGTGCACGACCGGCACGACCGGGCGGCGCTGCGCTCGCTCATGGTCCTGCGGGCGCTCACCCACGCCGAGACCGGTGGGATCGTGGCCGCCCCGACCACGTCCCTGCCCGAGGAGTTCGGGGGCTCGCGCAACTGGGACTACCGCTACACGTGGCTGCGCGACGCCGCCCTGACGATCGAGACCCTCATCGCCCACGACGTCACGGACGGCGCCCTGCACTGGCGCAACTGGCTGCTGCGCGCGGTCGCCGGCGACGCCGACGAGCTGCGGATCATGTACGGGGTGGCCGGCGAGCGGCAGCTGCCCGAGCACGTGCTCGACCACCTGGGCGGCTACGAGAACTCCCGGCCGGTGCGGATCGGCAACGGCGCCGCCGGCCAGTACCAGGCCGACGTGGTGGGCGAGGTGATGATCGCCCTCGCCGCCCTGCGCGACGCCGGGACCGCCGAGGACGAGTACTCGTGGGAGCTGCAGAAGAACCTGCTGCGCTTCGCCGAGCGCCACTACGACCGCCGCGGCCACGGCATCTGGGAGGTCCGCGGACCGGCCCGGTACTTCGTCCACGGCCGCGCCATGATGTGGGCGGCCTTCGACCGGGGCGTGCGCGCCGTGACCGAGCACGGCCTCGACGGGCCCGTGGACCGGTGGCGGGACCTGCGCGACCGGCTCCGGGAGGAGATCATGACCCGCGGCTTCGACGCGGAGCTGAACTCCTTCACCCAGACCTACGACAACCGGGAGGTGGACGCCGCCCTGCTGCAGCTGCCGCACACCGGGCTCGTGGCCCCCGACGACCCCCGGATGCTGGGCACCGTGGCCCGGATCGAGCGCGAGCTGCGCGGCGACCACGGCCTGCTGCACCGCTACCGCACCGCGACGGGCGTGGACGGGCTGCCCGGGGACGAGTACCCCTTCCTGATCTGCTCGTTCTGGCTCGTGGAGCAGTACGCCCGCAGCGGGCGGGTCGACGACGCCCGGGTGCTGCTGGACCGGCTCGCGGCGTGCGCCACCGACCTCGGGCTCCTGGCCGAGGAGTACGACCCGGTCACCGGCCGGCTCGCCGGGAACTTCCCGCAGGCCTTCAGCCACCTGGGGTTCGTCCGGGCCGTCGACGCCGTGGCCCGCGCCGAGGCGCGGCCCGCACCGTGAACATTCCCTGCGGGGAATGTCTTCGGGGATGTCGAGAAGCCCCGTCCGGTTCCGTCCCAGGGGTGCACGCGGCCACAATGGGCCGCACCCCGCCGAGGAGGACACCATGACCAAGTACCTGCTGCTCAAGCACTACCGGGGCGCGCCCGCGCCGGTCAACGACGTGCCGATGGACCGGTGGACGCCGGAGGAGGTCTCGGCCCACGTCCGGTACATGGAGGACTTCGCCGCCCGCCTGCGGGAGACCGGGGAGTTCGTCGACGCCCAGGCGCTGGCCCCGGAGGGCACGTTCGTGCGCTCCGACGGCGAGGGTCGTCCCCCGGTCACCGACGGCCCGTTCGCCGAGACCAAGGACCTGATCGCCGGGTGGATGGCGATCGACGTCGACTCCTGGGACCGGGCCCTCGAGCTGGCCGGGGAGCTCTCGGCCGCGCCCGGCGCGGGCGGGGAGCCGATCCACGAGTGGCTCGAGGTGCGCCCGTTCCTCACCGCTCCCCCGACCGTCACGGAGTGAGCCCCGGTGGACGAGGTCCTGCTGCGCAGCGTCGTCCCCACCGCCATCGGCGTCCTCGTCCGCCGTGGAGCACCCTTCGCGGCGGCCGAGGACGCCGTGCAGGAGGCGCTCGTGGAGGCCGTCCGCACGTGGCCGGGCCACCCGCCGCGGGACCCGCGGGCGTGGCTGGTCACCGTGGCGTGGCGCCGCCACCTCGACGCCGTGCGCGCCGAGGCCTCCCGGCAGCGGCGGGAGCTGCTCGTGGAGGAGCAGCCCGCGCCCGGACCGGCCCCGGCGGCGGACGACACCCTGCAGCTGTACTTCCTGTGCGCGCACCCGGCGCTGAGCCCGGCCTCGGCCGTGGCGCTGACGCTGCGGGCGGTGGGCGGGCTGACCACCCGCCAGATCGCGCAGGCCTACCTCGTGCCCGAGACGACCATGGCCCAGCGGATCAGCCGGGCCAAGCGGACCCTGGCGGGCGTGCGGTTCGACCGCCCGGGCAGCCTCGACACGGTCCTGCGCGTGCTCTACCTCGTCTTCAACGAGGGCTACTCCGGTGACGTCGACCTCGCGGCCGAGGCGATCCGGCTCACCCGGCAGCTCGCGGCCCGCACCGACGACGAGGAGGTCCGCGGGCTGCTGGCGCTGATGCTGCTCCACCACGCGCGGCGCCCGGCGCGGACCACGCCCGAGGGCCGCCTCGTGCCGCTGGCGGAGCAGGACCGGGGACTGTGGGACACCCGGATGATCGCGGAGGGCATCACCGTGCTCCAGGCGGCGCTGGCCCGCGACCGGCTGGGCGAGTACCAGGCGCAGGCCGCCGTCGCGGCGCTGCACGCCGACGCCCGCAGCTCCGAGGAGACCGACTGGGCCCAGATCGTGGGGTGGTACGACGAGCTGGTGCGCCTCACCGGCAGCCCGGTGGCCCGCCTCAACCGGGCTGTCGCGCTCGGGGAGGCCGCCGGCGCGCAGGCCGGGCTGGCCGCCCTCGCCCAGATCGACCCCGCCCTGCCCCGCTGGGCCGCGGTCGCCGCGCACCTGCACGAGCGGGCCGGCGGGACCGCCACCGCCGCCCGCCTCTACGCCGAGGCCGCCCGGGCCGCGCCCAGCCTCGCCGAGCGCGAGCACCTGCTCCGGCAGGCGGCCCGCCTCAACGCGCGGCCGAGTGCCTGACCCGAACGGGCCGCACCCGCTGTCGAGACGCGGGGAGAACTGAAGGGATCGCCGGGTCAAAGCTGGACAGCGAGGTCTGGCAGAAGTCACCGTTCAGTTTTGCCCGCAGGGGTCGGAGGGCCGTCAGCTACGGGCTTCGAGGTGGTTGTCGTGGGGACTCAGGCGCAACCGGGACGAGTAGCACGAGCACGATGCCCAAGGGACAGGGTCGCCGTCGCCCTCACGGATCGAGACGCCGGATCAGTGCAGTCAGCGGCGGGCACGCGGTCGAGTGGCTCGACCGGTCGGCGGTCGAGTGGCTCGATCGGTCGGCGGTCGAGTGGCTCGACCGGTCGACGGAAAGGACGGCTTGGGGACCGTAGAAGCCGGCCGTGAACGGATCGATGCCCATGGCCCGGCAGTAGGCGGCCACCCCGCTCCGAGGTGAAGCGGGCGGGGATCCGGTCGGCCGCGTAGGCGGCGGGGTTCTCGAAGTCCAGGTACTCGCCCTCGTCGGTGAAAGCCCACTGGTTGTAGGCGTACTCGGCGCGCAGCTGCCGGAGGTAGAAGTCCGGTGGGCCGGCGGCCGGATCGGTGATCGAGAACCCCGTCATCCCTGCCCGCCGAGGACGTCCTCGTCCAGGTACTGTCCGTGGGCGTCGATATCCTCCTCCGCGGTATTCACGGGGTGCGGGTGCCAGGCGGCGACCACACCTCTCACCCTCAGCTGTTCGCTGAGCACGCCCACGGCGGGCTCCACCTGCGGGTCGGCCGCCGAGGAGTCGAAGAATCCAGCAAGCCAGACAGCAAGCAGGTCTTCGACCTTACACGGACGCATCACCAACGGTTGTGGTGGGCATCATCCGTTCCGGGCGCCTGGTGATCCTCCTGTCTTGCGTCCGGCTCACCGAAGATGCTGACGGTGAACGGCCCAGTGCTGATCAGGGGTGATGTCAGGCTCTTTAACGACGCTTGCCATGGCCGGGGAGACCTGCCGATACGGTCCTGACCGAGGTCGAGTCGGTGGAGTCGTAGTACAACTTCCCCTTCGGCTTCTTCTTGGCCTTGGGCACCGTGACCCGTCTCGCGTTGGGCGGTGGGAGTTTGGGGCCCTTTTCAGGGGACCGTACCTCGTCACCGCTGGCGGGACACGCTTCGAGGTGTACTCCATTTTGGTGAGAGTAGAGGCGACCGGTGCGCCTGTTGTACCGAGTTGCTGTGCCGCATGTCGGGCAAGTGATTTTCTCCGCGGATGGATTGCCCATCACACACCCCGTATCTCCCGATGACTCACTCCTGGGCAAAACCGTAATGGCCCGTGGCGCCGGTAGTGACGGCGCCACGGGCCAAAAGTTGGAACTATTTGAAGGCGGTCCGCGCCCAACCACGGCACAGCTGTTCGCGCTCTCCTATCCAGGGCGTGCTGCCAAGATGACGCCGGGCGCTCCGAGTCGGGCGTGCATAGGGCAGCGCAGCGTTTTGGCCACAACAACCACGGTGGATCTAGCGAAGTGGTGCTAATGATCAAAGGTTCAACGCAGGGACTTCTGACCGTTCCGTCTCGGAGAGCAACCCGCCGTGGGAGCCATAGACACGTACCACTTGGATGTCATCCCGGGCGTAGCCAATAGAGGCCATCAAGTCTCCGGATGCGTCCTCAGCCGTCTCCAAATCGTCCGTATCGAGCGTCACATCCAGTTCGCCAATGGTGCTGACGGTGAACTGTGGGTTCTGGCACGCCCATGTGGTGGTGGAGGTGGACCCGAAGTCCTTCAAGTCCGCCTGGATGGCCTGCATCTGGGTGCCGCACCGCTCATCCCATGAGCGGGCACCAGTGAAGTCGAGCGCCTCCTGGTGCATATCAGTCACCCATGTGTTGAGTTCGTCCTGGGTCGCTGCGTCTGCATGGTCCGCTTGGCCCGTTCCAGCATCTGCACTGCCACCGTTGGCCATGGTTGATCCGATGATGTAGAGGACGAGCACAATGACGAGGATGATCAGGGAACGGTTAGCGTGCTCCTGTTGTTCTTGGGTCCACTGGTTGCGAGGTTTTCCGAGGTAGTCGCGGAACCGGACCTTGGTTTGCTGAGTCATGTCTCTTTCAGGCAGTGGCGCACGGGGCGCGGTTTGCAGTCGACCATGACCCTAACCTGCTCCGTGTTCATGCCGGGTGCGCATGGCGTCTTGTTGCCACCAGGGCTGTTCGTCGCCCTTCATAAGGGGCATGAAGGGCGGTTCCGCAGTGGCCGCTGGGGGCGATCGCGTGCGGGAGCGAAACGCGCGTCGCCCCGAGGTCGCCAACCTCCGAGGTTGGTATCGGTCCCGGGTTAGCCGTTGGCATCAACCGGAGGATCCGTATCCTGCGGCGCGGTACTTGCCTAGCTTTCGCACATTAGCTCGGCTGACCGATATGCACGACGCAGCGAGGCGGGAAAGGCGGCTTGCCATTATGAGCAGGAGGGCGACACTTCAAAGGTGTTGCACATGCGAAACTGTTGCCATGATGAACGCCCCCCGCCGCCTGTTGTTCCCTGCCGCCCTGGCGTGTGCGCTGATGACCAGCGGGTGCTCGGGGGTGGGCGCGGACACCCCGGAACCCGCGCTCACGGGCACGGTGAAAGCTAGTGCTCCTGCAAGCCCCTCTACTTTGGCCACTACCACGAAGCCGTCTGCTTCGCCTGCCGTGACCTCAAGCAGCACCCCTTCGCCGTCGGCTCAAGAGGAATCGGCCGTGGCACTGGATCAAACCTTCACCTCTCCGGATGGCACCTTGAGCTTCCGCTACCCGACCGGGTGGACCGTCACGGCTACGATGGATGAGCAATACAGGGACACTACGCACAAGACATGGACCCTCACCGATTCTGACGGTCAGTCCGTGCTGGCCCTGAACGTGCGGTCCTGGATTGCGCCGGCGGGCCCTCCCCCGCTGACCACGATCCTGCCGCAAGGGCCCATTCCCGGGGTGCTGGACGGGCTGGGAGCCCCGTCGCAAGCCGTCGTGGCCGCCACTCCTGGCCAAAGTGTGGGCGTCAACGGAAATCTGCTTTACGGCATAGCTGCGGGAACCGGGGCGGACACCACTCTTTTCGACCTGCGGTGGGGGAACTACTACCTGCTGTCCTTCAGTGGTGGGCAGGAGCTGGGGCCTAACGATCAGGTTGACCTCGAGGCAGAAGCAGAGCAGTTCGCCGCCAGCCCTAGGTTCCGCAACGAGATCCTGCCCATCATCCAATCTCTGACAGCCTCGCCCCCGCCCGCCCCAGGCGAGGAGGACACGGTCGGGGGCAGCGAGACGCCAACCGAGGCGCCGGAGGAGACGAGCGAGGCCACGTGCATGGGCGCCAAGTACACCTATGAGAATCTGCAGGGCATCACCTGCGATGAGGCTAAGTCCATCATGCAAGTGGTGATGGACACCGGGGAGCCTGCCGGCGCCCGCAGCCACGTGACTGCTGACTACGAGTGCTATGAGACCAGCTACGTCGAGAGAACCGAAGGCTCACCCGACATGATGTGCTGGGCCCTGGACGACGAGGGCGTTCGTGGCGACGTGGTTCTGGAAGCTAATTACCTGTAGATCTGGACTGAGCAAGCAGTACACATCCCGTCAACCTGCCCGACAATAGACCTTCAGTATCCTTTCTTGAGCCTGCCCTCCGATACGCTGATTCACCAGGCAGGCCCTAGTGTCGCCATGCGAGCTCATTGGCAGAGAGACCATCGCTTGACCTGGGGTTATGCAGGGGTCCAAATTCTTGCGTAGTCGGGTAGGCAAGCCTCACCAGCCGCTCAAGAATTGCCCCAACGTGCAACAATTTGTCGGCAGATGCACTTGTGCACGTCCGAGCAATGACAAACCGGCCCTTCGGATCCAAGCGGGGGTGGACCTGCTTCGCCATGGCCCGTGACCACCGGCGCCAAGCAGTGCTCGTAGCCGGTAGTTGATGGAGTTGCGGACCCCAGGCCAGCGGTCTCACCGCCCATAGAGCGCTCAAAGGTGGCACCAGTCAAATCAGACCCCGAAGTAGACTCGGACACAGCGGCATTGATCGAGGCCGGAAGTCAACAAACTGAGATGTGACGGACCGTGAGCGCAAGCGAAGAATTCGAACTCAAGCGTAAGCTTGGTATCGAGTCGTGGAAGAACCTATCTAAGGACAAGTTCCTTACATTCGTATCCGAGATGCCAAACATGAGCAAAGAAGTCACACTCAAGGTCATCGACCAGTTCCCAGATTTCAAGTCTTTTGTGCTCGACTCGCTCGGTCAAGTAGAGGATCAGGCTGCAAATGCGCTGGCTACAAACTGGAAGAGCCAGAAGAAGGTCCATAAGGCCTTCGCCGAGCAACGCGAAATCCTTCGCCGCGAACTCGACCGCGAGGGACTTACCTCTGAAGATCGATTTTTGATCCTAAAAATGCTCGCAGAGACGATCGACAAGGAAGCGGCCAAGGACTCCGAGCACAAGGCTTTCTCCTACAAGCTGGTGACCACTGTGGCGAGTATCACCGTCGCCGGCATGGCTGCAGGGTTCGCAATTCTCGGGGGAAAATCAAAAATCGGCGGCGGAGAAGCAGACTGACTCGCGCCCTGGAATCTCGAGCGCTGAGGTGTCGAGACGCAAGAGAACTAAACAGCCCTCCAAAGCAAAGCTGAACGATAGGCATCTTCTCGAGGACCTGTTCAGTATCCGACAGCGGCCTGTGAAGTAGCGGGAGGCTCAGGGGGAGATATTTGCCCATGATGTTGGTGAAGCCCGGGACGACCACGCCGATCAACGCCTAGGCGATGATTTTCGGCACGATGCTCACGGCAAAAAGGGTCGCAAACTACTCTTGCGAAGGGATTTTACGAAATGGCTCTGATTCTGTCCGTCGAGAGACCTCGCTGAAGAGTTGAGCTTTTCCAGTAGCTTCTGATAATCTCGGTCAAACGTTGGTTTTGATACCACCAATATGCCAATAAGTTCCCCAATTTGGTTCAAAACTTCGTTTCGCGCCTTCAAACCGCAATAATTAGGCACTTCTAGCGCATTTGAAAGCATCCACTTGTTCTCGGATCTGCTCTTCAATTGATGCACCCACTGGCCATGAGCTATGCGGTTCCTGCTCGTTATTACGGGGGCGAGCTTTTCCGCTAACAAGCCAATAACATGCTGAAATCGATCAAAGTCAGCTTGAGGCATGGAGGCGGGTCCCATTTGAATGTGAATAGGAATTAAGTGATGCCGCCGAAAAGCTAGCTCAACACACTTCTTCCACCTGTCCTCCTGCGATCGAATGCCCCAAATGATGGCTCGTTCGGCATCATTAAATCCAGTTGGATCAAATGTCACCTTACGCAATCGCGCCTCGGCCCAGATTCCTATATTAAGAAAGTGCATCATGCGCAATGCGTCAATCTGACTTTCATCATTTATACGCAACGCGCCTTTATGCATACGTTCAATTTGAGTAATCAATTTTTCAATCGCTCTTAAATTATCAGCGCTTTTAGTGAAGCTTTCCGATACGGGAAAATTGTTACTCATAATTGACTCCTAAACACCACATCCGACGAGCCAAAGCATAAGCCCGCTCGTAAGATCTGGTGCCTGGGAGTCGAACCCAGTCCTCATTGGCCCCTAGGGGTCAATGCCGCGCCCAGCGCCACACCCGCAAGGAGCATACCTACAGCAACGATTGCCGGCAACCATATAGCCGATCACTCTAAACTCCAGTCGCTTGTGTGCCACGACCTCCATCGGCGAGCACTGTACGGCACGTATCCGCCTGGACCACCCAGCTGCATGGCCGTCTTATCGGCTTCCAGAGGCCCATGTGGGTTGCTACGGGCTCATTTCACCGCCCGTTGTTGTATTACACGTATGATCTCCACCATGAGCGCCGTCATGGACAGAGTAAACGCGATGAGCGTTTGGATGGACGTCTTGCCAGATACACCAAGTGCGGGAAGTGGTTTCGATGTAGACACACAATATGTGACATTCTCGACTTATAATGTGGCTAAAACCCGATTAGGGGATGGATTGCTTCGCTTAGCAGCTTCCGCAAGGATTAGTGACGACCCCCCTCAGGCGAAGTACGGAACTCATCTTCTGGCTCTCCGTCCAGCCTTAGTGTCAGCCGCGAAGGGTTGGTGGCTGACCTCATCTTCTGACTCAGCTTCTCGAGCGTGGAATGCGTGCTGCCTTCTCGCTGATGATCGAAAAATGGGCGCAGAAGCCATGCGTCGTTCAATATTGCACGGCGGACCAAGGACTTTTGACGATATCGCTATCGCCTTTGAACGGGTTCAGCATAGGTATGAAAGGGACGCGGGGGACATACGGCAGGGCAAGCCTAAGGTGCCTGGGGATACAAAACTAATACAAGACATGGCTGCCGACATCGACGCTTACTACGGAAGTGTCGACGCGAAGTCGGATGCTTTCTTGCTTTGGAACGCCTCAAGCAGCCTTGCACATGGTGAACGATGGTATGCCGATCTTCACCATAGCTCTGAGCACTTAGCTCAGACACTGACCGAGCGTTCCTTCGACATTGTCTGCAGTGGCCTTAACTTATTGAGTCAACGCATACTTCATCTCGCTGCGACACCGCCTACATCTGTAGACTTGTCCGGAACTCCGGTTGGATCACCGAACTAGCGTTGCTAGTGGCTCGTCGATTCTGCCAAGCTGGACTGGGCTGATGGGTCAAACTTCTTTTGGGCATCGTTGGACCCGCCCATTCACTCCTCCACCGCTTCATTCGGCCGCAACTCACAGGCGCATGCCAGCACGACCTATACCCACGCCTACCTTACGGCCTTGGTCTCCGTGCCAATAGCGTGACGGGTGACCACGGTGGTCGCTAGGATTCTCGACCCCCGAAAGGTGGGTCGCAGTCACCAAGCCAAGTCAGCGACACGTGCGTCTCTAGGACGGACTTGTGTCGGGAGCAGTTGTCGCATCGCCCTCACATGGGCAGTACCGTCCCGCGTCCCATGCGCGTCGCCTCAGGTGTCGACACCCGCCTCGACGTGCTCCCCTCCTCTCAGTTCAAAGGGCCGCACCGACAGTGTCAAAGCGGTCGTGGTCACCCCAAAAGGAAGCAGAGCAGTCACAGGCGGCGACGACTGCCCAGTACGAGTCTGGGACTGCACCACCGGACAAGAAATCAAAGTGCTCCATGACCACACCGGCCCGGTGATCTCGGTGGCGCTGCGCTGACGCACGACACGGGGTACGTGCGGGACGCTCTCGCTTCAGTGTTGTTGGCGGCTGAGGATGTGCTCGAGCTCGTTGGACAGCTCGAGCAGCTGGCGTTCCTCCCGGGAGCTGTACGGCACCTCCCGTTGGAGCGCTTCGACGCGAATGACCCCGAGCGAGTCTTGGCCCTCCTGTCCCTGCAGTTGTTCCTGACCTCCGGAATCCTGTCGCGCGCCTCCTTCCCCCTCTAAAGCGGTAGATCCAGCGACGACCTCAGGGTTCAATGCATGCTTGGAGCACAGTTTTCCGGCAACGATGCGACGGGCAAGAACAGCGTTGACGCCGGCAAGCAGCTGGGCATCGCCGAACCAGAACTTGTGCTGTTTCGCCAGGTGCACGAGGCTGAGCATCTTGATCTGCAACTGGTGGCAGTCCCGGGCATCGAGGGTCTGGTCGATCGATTTGGCCAGTGACTCCCACTGTCCCGAGCGAATTTTGGAGCGCTGCCTCAACGTATGAGTGCGACAGAAGAAGTAG
Source organism: Kocuria sp. LUK (assembly GCF_021012935.1). Classification (NCBI taxonomy): domain Bacteria; kingdom Bacillati; phylum Actinomycetota; class Actinomycetes; order Micrococcales; family Micrococcaceae; genus Kocuria; species Kocuria sp. LUK. Next base: position 302,827 of record NZ_JAJMZI010000002.1, on the reverse strand, counting down.
GCGGCAACCATCAGCGCGAGGGAGGTCCCGGTCCACGCCAGTGCGGTGAGGTACTCCAGCCACCACGGCAGCTCAACGACGAGGGTCTCCATTAGGGCGTTCATCCAGTTATTCCCTCTCACAGTTCACCGGCCGGTGATGTCGGGGGCTGGGGGCTTCCCGGCTCGTGGAGATCTTTGAGCACGGCCGATAACCATGCCCGCTCATTTTTGGGCAGGCCCTCGGCGGTGGCGAGGTGGTTGAGCGAGCGCCAGCCCAGTTGCCGCGTAGCCGTTGAGGAGGTCCCTATCGCCTCCAGTGCGGAGGTCACGCGCTTATCCCAGAGGTACATGCGGTAGAAGCGGTAGGCGAAGAAGGCGGTGACGGCCCAGGACAGTGCGGTGAGGAAGGACAGGATGCGCGGGTGTTCAGCCAGGCGGTCGACACCTTCCCAGAACCCGTCCAGGGCGAGGGCCACCCAGGGCACGCCGGCCACGTACAGCAGGGTCAGGAGCACGACAAGACCCAGCGGCACGAGCAGTCCTCTGCCAGTCGACAGGGGGTTGCTGGGCTTGGAAGGTGTGGTCATCATTAGGTACTCCATTCGTGCATAGGTCCGTCTTACGATCACCTGAAAGCTGCAATCGCCTGGCGCCGGCGATCATGGTCACCGTCCCATGTGTGCGGACGGTCTCCGTGAGCGATCTCGCGTTATCGGACTTGTGAGCCAGGCGAGGATGTGTCCGGAACCGGGAACCCGTTTGACGGGGGTATCGGGGTGGGTGAGGTCGTCGTCTTCCGTCTGTATATCCGCAGGGATCTTTCTGTCCGGGTGTATGTGAGGAGCTGGGCGCGTCCGAGGTGTCTGATGACGTCGACGGTGTGAGCTCGACTCCAGCCCATGTGCTGGGCGACCTCGTTCCACGTTGGTCCGTGTTTGTGCTGCCGCCGTACCTTGGCCACGAATTTTAGGAGCTGTTTGGTCTCGGCAGAGGTGAGCTGGAGCTTGTGTGCTTCTACTGCCAGTTCTTCTGAGCGAAGCGGTTTGCGTCCGAGCTGATCTGCGTATGCCTCGTTGACTGTCCGTGCAGTGGGGATCTTGCCTTCGCTGACCAGTCGATTGGCGATCTGGCCTCTGGGGCTGGCGGGGTGGAAGTGCAGCACCCAGGGCGCCAGTTCCACAACACGTTCCTCGGTGACAGGCAGTTCAAGCGCTTCTAGCCACTCCTTGGCCAGATCTCGACGCCGTTGCTTCGGTATTCGGCGCGGATAGCGCCGTGCTGACTTCCTGATGCGGGTATGGGACGTACTCATGGCATCTTCCCCGGAATGGGGAAAGCGCCCGTGGGAGGCGCAAAGTGCTTGTCTGTGCGTTTGGCGAAGGCGCGATAGGCAACACGGGTTGGGGCATCCGGAGACTCGTCCCATGCGGGGGAAGTGATGAGATCTCCACAGGCATACCGTTCCCAAAACCACGTGATGAGGAACGGCAGGCTGTTGTCCCGCATCGCGGAGTGATGCACTTTTTTCCATTGCGGAAACCACAACTCAGGTCGATGTGAGAGGCGGCGAACGTGCGTTTCCCTGACCCGGTAATCGATGCTGAGGTCCAGGTCTGCACGAAGAGCATAGATGGCTTTCTCGAGTTGCTCTGTCGGCGTGGTGGTGCGGGCATAGGCAGTTCGGACTATCCGCATGCCGTCAGCGTGTGCGTAGCCGATCAATTGAGCAGCTTGTCCCCATGACTTGACCGTGGGTAAGGAGCGGACAAGGCACAGCGAGGCGAAGGCGCGGCCGGCGCGGGGCCCCGCCTGGATCAGGTGCGCGAGGTGCAGCATGTAGAGGTCTGCAGGGATCAGCTGAGGGATGCAGTGTTCAGGCAGCAGGCGTTCGTAGTCCTGTAGCTGGAAGGCCAGTGCGCGTCCGGGCGCACGGGCGATATGCAGCAGTTGCTGAAGGCGCGGGGTGATCACGGTGCGGCTGTGGATCCAACTCCCGTCTCCGGCGGAGCTCTGCGGGATCACGGTAAGCCATGGCTGCAGCATTTCCACTGCCTGGGGAAGCGGCGCTTCCATGATGCGACGGGCATCCGTGAGGACTCCGCTACGGACCTCCGGTGCCTCTGGTGGTGTCAGGCCCCAGCGCGGGCCTCGTTGTCCAGTGGCCGTGGAGCGCATCGTCGTGTGAAAGTCGTCCACCCACCCGGCCAGTGAAGTAGCGGCAGGTTGGACAGCGATATGCAATAGGAGCACCGCCAGTTGACGGACGTCGTTGAGGTACTCTGCGGCGCTGATTTTTTGACCGTGCAACCGCATGGGGTGACCCCGGAGAGCATCATGGATGGCCTGGACGGTGGGAATCTCCTCCGCCGGCGCCGGCAAGGCAGCCAGGTGGGACAAGTCGTAGTCGCAACAGGCATTGGAGCCGGTGGGGTTGCCACAGGCTGCGGGATCCTCAGGGAAGCCCTTGAAGGGAAGGTGGTTGCTCCCGCGCAGGCGCCGTCCACAGTGTGGGCAGCGCACGACCAAGTACGTGCCATGCAGGAGGCAGATGGGCAGGTGGGGAAGCCGCCAGTAGATGCTCCATGTACCGGTGTCGGTCAGGCACAAGGGGCAGGCCTGAGTGCCTTTCGTGGGAAACCACCCTTGCCGCTGCATCACCCTCAGGTCGTGTATGTCGCCGGGATCGAGGTATTCCAGCCGAAGGGGGTGTCCGTGGTCGAAGCGCTGTAAAGTCATTACCCGTACCTGGTTTTTTTCCAGGCCGGTTAGATGCTCAATCGCGCGCACGACAACATCGGAGGGCTTGACGACCAAAAACTCTGTGGCGTGTCGAGACTCTGGCCCTGCCAGCAGGCGTTGGGTATCAGCTCGAGTAAGGCCATTCAAGGCAGCAACACGTTCGAGGTATCCGTCAAGGGCCTCGTCTTGCCGTGGGCAAGGGACAGCAGGCAACAGCTGGGACTGGTCGTCTTTCATGACGTATTCATCTGCGAGTTTCCCTGCGCAGGCCTTCTCCTTGCATGGCGTGGAGGCTGAGTTTCACGCTTGCCAGGTGTGCTGGGGTGATTCTCCATGTGCCATCTGTGGCGGCGCGCCAGGCGGCTTCGTTGAGTAGAGCTGCGATGTCGCCCATGTAGCCCTGAGTACGATTCAGAATGGTGGCTGCTGTCGCCCGAGAGAGCATGCCTAGTTCGCCGGCTGGGAAGTACGGCAGGAGTTCTTCCTCAACCTCTGCAAGAAAGGTTTGCCATATTAGGCCTTTCTCGGTGTCGTTGATGTCGCAGTGAAACGGTTCCATGCTGATCAGCTTCAGGCGCCTTGCGATCTGAGGATCGGTGACAAGGTCGGTATCTTCTAGGTTGGCTCCGATCAGCAGTAGGGTGCCTCCTTGCTCGCCGAGTTCGGTGTTGAGGTGTTTGAGATGGTCGAGCACGTCTTGGCCGTCGCGGTGGCTGGTTTTGAGCAGGTGGACATCGTCGACTACGAGCAGGCGAAGACGATGTCGGGCAATGGCGGCGACGACGCGATCGGTCATGAGGCGGATCTGGCCGGTGCGGGGGTACCCGGTGAATTGGAGGATCTGCGTGTTGAGCTCAGCGATTTTCGCTCGGGCCTCCAAATTGATCCACGCTACTGGGATAAGGGCTGCTTGAGTTTGAGGGTCGGGATTCCACCGTGGTGGGACGTCAAGTGTGCCCGCGGATCCTATTTCTTGTCGGTGGATGGCTCTGGCCCAGCGACGGACCAGTGTGCTCTTTCCGACCGTGTTGGGAGCTGTCACGGCGAGGATGGACTTGGACCCGGCAAGGGACATTGCGTTGTAGGTCCAAGCCATATCCAGCTCAGTTGCATAGTCACGGAGGGCCTGGGAGTCGATGTAGCGGTGGAAAAGCCAGTAGCCCAAGATCTGTATATGTCTTTGACGACCAATCGGTGACAACGCATGTAGTTCTTTGAGGCTCAGCGGGTCAGGAGGTCCAGGGGCTCCTATGACAGCGCGATGATGCCAAGTAGCGGCGTCCATCAGTCCTCACCGCCTCGGGACAGGTCTGGCCAGGGATCCAAACGAGGATTAAAGACGGTGGGCGGCATCGGGGTGTCCTCCTCGACACCGGACATCCACTCGATCAGGGTGTTATCGGCGCCTCCCTCAGCGGCCTGTTGCGCCTCAGCGTGGGCAACCTGGGACGCATCCACCCGCAGGGACGCCGCTCCCATGCGCCGAGGGTCTTCCTGCGCCAAGTCGCCCAGTGCGTCCCGGATCTGCTTCCTCGCGTCCTTACGTCGCAGGGCCTTAGGACCTTCACGGTCTCTGATGCGTTTTTGAACGTTTTTTAGCACAGCCTCGGTCATCGGCGCTTCCAACAAAGCCTCGCCCCGCCAAGGGATTCGATGTACGGCGCCGGTGACTGGATCGGCAAACCACACGCAGGAAACATCGTGCGGATCGTAGAAGAACGGGGCCGCCCGGTCCTGCCCGCGGAACTGTCCAACATAGGCGTGGCGGTATTCCTTAAGAGCCTCGGCGTCGTAGGTCATGTTCCGAAACTCGACCCCGGAAGGGCCGATGACGCCCCACTTGATGGGAAGGAACTGGTACAGCAGGTTGGGATGCTGCGGGACGTCCAGTCGGCCCGTCATTTCCAAATAGACATCGAAGGCCTCCAGCGGGGTGAGGTTCACGCCTTCGGGTTTACCGAGTTCTAGGCCTTCGTGGGGGGTGTTGTGGTATTCGAGTGCTACCCATCGGCGGAGCCGCGTCTGGAGCTGCGCGGCCGTCAGAAGCCCTTTTTCGGGCTTGCCGCTGGCGGTGTCGACGCGCCGTCCGCGTTCGGTGGTGTTGCGGCCCTTGTACCCAGGACAACCCTGGAGCGGGGCTTGGAGCGTTTCGTGCCAGCGTTCGATGAAGGAGTTGTCGGTGGGTTTACTTCCGCGCGAAGGCAAGAGATCGATACCGAAGCGTTCCAGAAGGTCGAAGAAGTACTCAGAGAGGAAAATGGTGCCGTGATCGCACCGCACTGCCACGGGTTTCAGGCCGGGAATTGGATACTCTCCCTGCAAACCCGGCCCTGGTGGAAGAAGGGGCTTGCGGTCAGAGGTACCTAGTTCTTGGACATTGAACTCGACGTGTCGTGGTAGCCCGGCCCACCGCCAGTCATGGACGGTGCTGCCCTCCACAAGCTGAGAGAAGGGTCTCATGACGTCGTAGAGAAGGAGGCCAGCGTCAAGAGCGTCCGCACTCATCGGTATGACACGCAACGCAAGGACTACCCGAGTGGACACGTCGATGGCCGTGATGATCTCCACGCTTTGAACGATGCCGAAGCCGTCACAGTAGACCCGCACATCAGCTCGAGTGACATCAATGGCCACGACCTGACCGGGGCGCATGACCGGGGCGTGGGTTGTGCCAGAGGCTTCACTGATGGCTCGCTGACGTTGTGCTCTAGGCGTTTTGCCACGCCCGCTCATCAGCCAGGAGACGTAAGCGCTCTTGGCTCGTTCCGACACAACCACATCATCATGGCCCGCTCTGAGCAGACGGAGTTCGATTCGACGGATCAGTTCCTCGTGAGAAACTGCTGAGATATCTCCATCGAATGGAGCGATCTCTACTTTGGCCGCCTCCTTGAACCGGTCGTCGAGTTGATCGAAGCCTTGCTTGCCGCGGGCGGCCTTTTTGTCGACCAGCCCCCACAAACCATCGGTCTCCCACTTGCGGATCCAGTCCAGAACCGTGCTTCTACTGACGGGACGCCCCTGGATTTCACCGCGTTCGACGCGCAACCGGAATTCTCTGCTCGCGTGGTGCTCGTACGTCAACTCGGTCGCCATCAGACTGGCCAGTTGGGTCCGGTTGTGGCCGGCTACGAACGGGGGCCAAGGCTCGTCGTCGCGAGTCAGTTCTGGCAACCCGGACCGGTAGCCAGTGAGGATCATGTTGACCCGCTCCAGCTTGTCCAGTGCTTTCTGGCGCGCCGATTGTGTTAGCCCGTCCCATTGGGGTCGTAACGCCGGCGTGCTCGCCACAGCCCCCGTGGCTGCTTCTGTATCTGACACTGGGCCCAGGTCGATGTAACGCACTTCATGGACTTGCCCGCGGCTGTCCTTCAGAATTACGCACAGGCTGAGGATTTCGAGGACGATGCACAACCCGTGCTTACCCATCACGTATTTCTGGTGGGGCACCAGGTGAGCTCGCCACTGTCTCACTGGATCTTTGGACGCGTGGGCCTTCACGATTCGACCCCCCGCCATGTCACCGGGGTCCAGTCCTGAAGAGGCATGTCCTTGGCCACAATGATGTGCCCACTCCACATCAGGTGCCACATCGTGGACGTCAGCTCACCGGACCCATCATCCAAGGCCCGCAGATGACCCACGGTCGCCCCTGGCGCCTGCGCCGCCTGTTCAAGCACGGGAACATACTGGTCGGCCCAGGAAGGGCGGTCGCGAGCACACGTCAACCAGAGTGTTTTTAGACGCTCCCGTAGGTCAGAGCCCAACCAGAGCTGGTAGTCCCACCCCACCTCGCGGCAGGCCGCTCCCGTCAGCTCCGCGTCACGCTGCAACTTGTCGTTGACTCTCCCTGCGGGGCGGACATCCCAGACCGTCACTGTTTCATCAACAGACACGGTCAACAGGTCGGGGATGTGGCTGTTGCCCTTGGAGAACTGCAGACGGAGAGGTTGGGCCGCGATGATTTCAACACGAGGGTCGCGATCCACGATTCGCAACAAATCGTGCTCCGCCCCGGACTCCAGATGGAGATGCTTTCCCATGGTCACGGAGTACGCCCTCACAGGAACGTGCCTGGACTTCGCCGTGGACTTCGGGTCGCGCGCGGGACGAAGCCTGCGCAGATCTGGGGGTCCTTGAGTCCAGTCCCACTCGTCCTCTGGATTTGCTCTCTTGTCTTTCGTGCCATCAGGAAGGAAGAAGTACCACTGCACTGCGCCCATCGTTCAACCCTTGGGCGTTCCACTCCTCGGTGTGACTGCTAGCGGCGGGACGACAGCACAAATAGACTGCTCCATGGCAGGTGTCCTCTCATTTTTCGCTTTGCTCGAGGACCCGCCCTGGGGACGCCGTCGCTGCAACGATGGCGTCCTCGCACTTTGTGGGCGAGGTCCTACCCAGAGGCTAGCGACCCCTCACCGCCGTGGCAATGCATTTCCGGGGAGACTTTCCGGTGACTTCTGCCTCGCCGGGATTACCACCTCGTTGGCGTCCTGGCGCTGAGCACGCACGCTGATAGCACCTGCTCTGCCTTGTTATCACGCGGATGTTATCCCAGTGATAACGTCCCAAAGGCCAGTACTCGTGGCCATTTTCCAGGAGGTAGCCTGCTGGGATCCTCCACCGAACGGGGTGACATCGTCACTTGTGCCCCTCCCTCAACCCTGCAACCCTTGATGCACAAGCTCCCTTGAATTGATTGGCCATGGAGGTTCCGTGTCCCGCCACCGTCGCACGCCGTATACTCGCGATGCGCTCAGCTCCCTCCTGGACTCTTTGCCAGCCGAGATGCCGTGCATGAATCCCCAGTGCACCAATGTCTGCATGTACCGGCTCAAGTCCCAGGGACGTCAACCCCGATTCTGCAGCCCAACCTGCCGTGACCACGTCAAGGATGAGCGCCTTCGCCTGACTCGAGCCCTGCGGGCATTGGAAGAAGCAGCGCAGGACCGTCCCGCCGGGGTGAGTCAGGCGCAGATGCGCCAGGCCGTCTCACGAATCCGATGGACCCTCGACCGCTATCGATTGCCGCAGTAGACACAGACCTCAGGCGCGCAGCCCTTGGAATGCCGAAAACCCCAACGAAGCAGGCATGGGCTCAGGCCCCTTGGGAGAATTCCGTGGGCCGGGCTGTGGCTTCGACCTGGCGGAGGCGGTCGATCAACCGCACCACGGTGTCGTCATCGAAGTGCTGGGTGGGGTCACCGTGATCGGTGAACGGGGAGGCGAACAGCGCGCTGGCCGGCACCACACCGTTGGCGGTGAGGTGCTCGATGATCATCTGCACGAAGCGGATCTGGCCGGCGGAGTAGCGAGAGCCGTCGAGGAACTCTGCCAGTGCCTCTTGTGCCGCGGCTCGGTCGAGACCGACGAGGCGCCGTACGAATAGGCCGAGCTCTCCCTCGGATGCCTCCGCGATCTCCTCCGCTGAGCCGGCACCGCTCATTTGCAGCAGGGCGTTGAGGTGCTGCAGGTCCACGGGCGTGAGTTGGCGGTTGCGGTAGACCTTCTGCAGCGCCACGTCGTTCAGGTGGGCCTGGAGATACTCACGGGCTTTGGCGGTGAAGCGTTCCATGTCCGTACCGACGTCGGCACTGGTGGTCTCGATCTCGCGCACGTGACCGAGTTCGTCCTCAAAGTCCGAGTACACGATGTGGGTCCGTCCCTTGGGCAGGTAGCGCATGAGCCCGCGCAGTCGTCGACGGACTCGCTCGGCCATGGTCGGGCCGGCGCCCTCCCACCAGGCGTCTGAGGCGACCGATTCGAGCAACTCGGCCTGCTGTTTCACCGCGGCGATGCCGGTCTGGGAGAGCAATGAGGACGCGATCTGCTGGACGGTCTCCCGGACCTTGAAGGCCACGGCCTCATCACCGGTAAGCAGTGCCAGCTGGAGCTGTAGGCACAGCAGGTCGAAGCGCTTGGCGGACTCTTCCGTGTCGGTCTCGGCCGAAGGCAGGTGGGCGAGTTCACGGTGGGCGTCCTGAGCGGTGGACTCGTCCAGGGCGTGCCAGTTCTCCCACTGGGACCACCGTTCCACGGCGCGCCGATGCGGGCGGACCAGCACGTTGTCCACCGGCACCGAGGCCACGCGGCGGTGCAGGATCGTGGCCGTGGCCCGGCGCAATCCGTGCAGATGGAGTTCGGCCTCGTCTTCACCAGGAGCGCTAATCGCAGCGTCGTCGTCGAGGGTTCCGTCCAGGGCGGTGAGCAGTTCCAGGCGGTGCCAGAACAGCCGCTCGGTCAATGACGGAGTGGTGTTGCCGCTGCTCTCTTGGGGGTTCTCGCGGAACCACTCGAAATTGCCGCACACGTCGAAGACGTAGAAGTTGTCCTTGTCCTGTCCGGGCCCGTAGAGGTCCGGACGTAGGCGGGTGCCGCGGCCGATCATCTGCCAGAACTTGGCTTTGGAATGCACAGGCTTAAACAGCACCAGGTTGGCGACCTCAGGGACGTCGATGCCGGTGTCGAGCATGTCCACGGAGATCGCGATGTCCGGACGCTTGGCCGCATCCGAGAAGTCGTCGATGATGGCCTGGGCACGTTCGGTGTTGTGCGTGATGACCTTGGCGGACTCCCCCAGGGCCGGCCAGTTGATGTCGAAGCGTTCCTTGATGAAGGCGGCGTGCTTCGCGTTGGCGGCGAAGACGATGGTTTTGGCGATCCGGTCCCCGCCCTCCACGCGGTGGCCCCGCTCCATGAGGACCTGCAGGACCTTGTCGACGGTGTCGGCGTTGAACAGCCTCCGGTTGATCTCTCCGGCGCTCACTTCGTCGGGGATCTCACCGTCGTCGTTCCACTCGGTCTCGTCCCAGGCTGCGCGCTCCTCCTCCGATAGTTCGTCGTAGCGGATGCCGGTGCGGACGATTTTCAGGGGCACGTCCACGGCTCGCGGCGGGACCAGCCAGGTGTCCTTGACCGCGTCCTCGAGGCTGTAGACGTCGTTGGGCACGCCGTCTTCGAGCTGGAAGACGCGGTAGGTGTTGCGGTCCACCTCGTCCTTCGGGGTAGCAGTGAGTCCCACCAGGTGGGCGTCGAAGTGTTCGACGACGGCCAGGTAGCGGTTGAAGATCGACCGGTGCGCTTCATCCACCACCACGAGATCGAAGAAGCCTGCGCCGAACATTGACGTGCCGTCGGAGTTCTTGGCGTCGAGCAGGTTCAACATGGTCGGGTAGGTGGAGACGAACACTCGACCGTCCGTGGACTTGTCTTCTACGAGGTTCACTACGGTGGTGTTGGGCAGGTGGGCTTTGAACGCCCGCTCGGCTTGTTTGACCAGGCTCGTCCGGTCAGCCAGGAACAGGACCGTGCGCGCCCAGCTGGCTCGAGTCAGCAGGTCCGTCAGCGCGATGACCGTGCGGGTCTTGCCCGTGCCGGTGGCCATCACCAGCAGTGCCCGGCGCTGGTGATGGATTTCGAAGTGTTCGGCTACCGCCCGGATGGCTCGTTCCTGATACGGGCGCCCGGCAACCACTTGGTCGATCGGCAGCGAGGTCAGGGGTTTGCGACGATGACGCCGCTGGACGAGCCGCTCCAACTCGTTCCGTGTATGGAACCCGTTGAGCCGCCGGTAAGCCGCATCGGTGGATCGATCCCTCACTCGGTGCTCGTATCCGTTGGACAGGTAGATCACGGGATCCTGCCCTGACTCGGCTAGGAGCGCATCCGCATACTCCTCGGCCTGTCGAGCGCCGTCCTCCGGGGAGCGGCCGGTGCGCTTGGCCTCCACGATCGCCAACGGCTTCCCATCGTCGCCCCACAGCACGTAGTCAACGAACCCGCCCCCGCCGGAGGGCAGTCCCTCGACGCGGTACTCTCGATCGCGTGCCTGGTCCAACGCCCAGCCCGCCTCGTGCAGATACATGTCGATGAGCAACCGCCGCGTGTCCGACTCCTGGTAGTCGTGCTCATCAGGGGCCTGAATCTGGCGGGTCTCCTCGATCTGCCTCCGCAGCTCGTTGAGGTCGGCCTCAAGTTTGGCTCGCTCGACCTCCGACCGCTCCCAGCGCTTCCGCTCCGCGGCCAGAGCCTCGTCCTGCTCGCGGAACTTCTCGACCAGTCCGTTGAGTTCCGCCTGGCTGAGCGGGCGAGCGACTACGTCCGGGATCAGAGACAAGTCGAAGCGGTGTTCAGGAGAAGGCTCCATCTTGCCCGTGCTGAACCGCAAGGCGGCCCAGTGCACAACGTGGTGCAATTCCTTGAGTACAGCCAGCGCCGTCTGATCGCTGAATGCTTTGCGGCTCTCGTGCACCCCGGTATTGCCGGCCTTGCGTATGGCGTTGAGCTTGGCGACGACCACGTCCCCGGCCAGCTGCCGGAAAGTCGGGGCATTGATCCGTGCGGCCAGGTCCGACTGATACGGCTCGGGCAGGCCAGCGGCGAGGTAGAGGTGGTCAACGAGCTGCTCGGCTACACGCCGTGCGTACAGCGCCGAAGCCCGCGGGTCCTGGTGCACGTACTGCTCAGCTCGCACGCACTCTTGGTGCACCCCGGGCCACTCCGGGCGGATGAAGTCGAAGTTGCTGGCCATGCTCGTCCTAGCGCTCAGCAGTTTGCAGGGGCAACACCCATCCTGTCAGAGCTCACCCCGGAAGGCGCGGTACTGAAGCGCGTCGAAGAGTGTTCCGGAAAGGCTTAGACGAGCCTGCATGTCAGCCTCAACGCGTTCGATCTGTCTGACAATAGCCGCAAGTTTGCCTTGCGTCTCTAGCGACGGAACGGGGAATCGGATGTCTCGGAGATCGGCCTGACTGACCTTATACGTGCCATTCGTTGTCTTAGCGCGGCCCTGGATTTGTCTCTGGACGACACCACTATTCCATAAGTGTGGGACCAGTTCAGGCCTGACGCGACTAGCATCAAAACGGGCTTCAATCATGGTGTCCGGAAAAATTAGATCTCGAAACTCAGGACGAGCCAACGCACCTATTCCAACAAGTCGACGATTTCCGTTTCCCCTGCAAATGAGTAAGGAGCCGTCTTCCACACGTGCCTTACTGAGTGGAGGCACGTCAAAAAAGCCGTTCTTTCGAGCGAACTCACGAAAATGTCCGCCAGTTATCGCACTCAGAGTCAACACCGTGCCAGCGTACTTTCCTTTTGCGGAAGGCGACACGCCGTTGCGAAGTGGTCGAGTCAAAATATCATTGAGAGCATGCATTTCTGCACTTTGGCCTGAATTGCTATATGCAATTTCTTCGATGATATTTCGCAGTTCTTCAACTTGGACTTCAGCCGCGCGCAGTGCGCGCCGAGACGCTTCCAATTTCTGCGCGATTCGGCGTTGAGCAGATAGGGGCGGAAAGGGAATTTGAAATCGTTCTACTGCGGCCTTTGACACCTCTTTGAATGTCGCACCGTTGCCCTGATTGAGCAGGTCTGGGAGTCGAAATTTCAGGGCCTCGACCAAGTAGTGCGGCTCAATTCGTGCTCGGTCCGGAATAAGACTTTTGAAGCCCTGGTTCGTAGCCATCGCAGTCGTATTGATTGCCAGCAATCCGATGGGGGCACGCGAACTGAGAAGCACTGAATTCGGCGGTAGCATTACCGCGGAGGATGACTTGAGGCCCTCAGCGGTGATGAATCGGGCTGGCTTGTCGATATAGTTTCCCTTCAAGCTGCTCAAGTCCTTGGGTGTGGCCCAGGGGATGTCTCCATCCCAGTAGCTAGACTCAGTAGTCTTGGGCGTCCCTCCTGAAACCACCTTGCAGACTTCACCCAACGCCACCATCGGCCAGGCACTCATCGCAGCATCTCCTTCAGCTCGGCCAGGCCCGTGCGAATCTCATCGTCGAGCTTTTCGAGTTCTGCGATGATGTCCAGTGGATCACGGTGGTCCTCCTCGACCAAGGCGATCTCCTGGTACCGGTTGATCGCGAGGTCGTAACCGGCATCGACAATCTCCTGCTTGGACACGCAGAAGCTCTGCTCCGTGCGAGCACGGTCGCGCTCGGCACCGTCGCGGTCGTTCCAGCGGGCGAGGACGTCCGGGAGGTTATTCTTCGCGTGCTCGTCTTCCGTTAGCGCCTCGCTCGGAACCGGTCCGAGTTTGGTCGAGGGCAGCAATTCCTGGCGCTTATCGTCCAGGCTCATGCCGTCGGCCTTGGCGTCGTAGAACCACACGTTGTCCGTGCCGCCAGCACCGCCCGTTCTGCGGAAGAAAAGAATTGCCGTGGACACCCCCGCGTAGGGTTTAAATACGCCTGAGGGTAGTTTCACCACGGCTTCGAGCTGCTCCTCCTCCACGAGCATCCGGCGCAGAGTTCTGTGGGCGGTTGAGGATCCAAACAGGACGCCGTCGGGCACGATGACCGCCGCGCGGCCGCCGATGTCGAGCAGGTCCAGGAACAGGGCCAGGAACAGGAGCTCGGTCTTCTTGGTCTTGACGGTTTTTAGCAACTTGTTCGACGTCGTCTCATAGTCCAGGCTGCCGGAGAACGGTGGATTGGCGAGAATGAGGCTGTACTGCCCGCTGTCCTCGTTAGCGCCCTCGGCCAAGGAGTCCCGGTAGCGGATGTCCGGACCCTCAACGCCGTGCAAAAGCATGTTCATGGAACCGATGCGCAGCATCGTAGAGTCGAAGTCGTAGCCGTGGAACATCCGGTGGTGGTACTTCTCCCGTGCCGCGGCGTCGGTCATGACTTCGGAGGAGTGGGTGCGCACGTACTCGGAGGCCGCCACGAGGAAACCGGCAGTGCCGCAGGCGGGGTCGCAAATCCGGTCGTCCGGGGTCGGTGCGGTCATCTCAACCATGAGCTGGATGATGTGCCGCGGGGTGCGGAACTGCCCGTTCTGCCCAGCCGAGTTCAGCTTGGAGAGCAGGTATTCATAGAGATCGCCGTTGGTGTCCCGGTTCTGGAGCGGGAGTTCGTCCACGAGATGCACCACCCGGTCCAGCAGCTGCGGTGTGGGGATGGTGAAGCGCGCGTTCGCCATGTGGTGGGAGTACGTGGACTCGTCCCCGCCGAGGGTTCGCAGGAACGGGAAGACCTCGTTGCTGACGGTCTCGTACATCTCCTGAGCATCGTCCAGGGTCTTTAAACGTGACCACCGCAGGTGTTGCTGTTCCGGGAGGAAAACGGGGTTATCGATCACGCCGTTCCCGACGAACCGGGCTCGTTGCTCCTTGGCAGTTTGGAGGTCATCCAGGCGGCGCATGAACAGCAGGTATGTGATCTGCTCGATCACCTCCAGCGGGTTGGAGATCCCTCCTGATCGGAAGCGGTTCCAGACGGCGTCGATCTTGCTCTTCAGTTCTCCGGTGATCACTAGGCAATCCTAGGCGACTCTCGCGAACAGCTGGTCGGCTCGAGGCAGCGCCGACTACACCGGGAATGATGCCAGGGCCAACGGGAATGGACTGGGCAACGAATCCCCCGCATAGGCCCTAAGGAGATGAACTACCCGTCGAGCATTCACGGATTCGGAACCGGCTAGACCCAGCGCCTCCTACTCGTTCGATTCGACATGGAACCAACGACTGATGAGGGCCGCTCCCGAACGCGTCCAAACAACCCTCTCAGATCTCCACTACACCCGAGACCATCCGAAAATGTGCAGACATCGCCTGGGAACTGAAAACAGTTTTTGGTGAACCCGCGCCTAACCTGCGGAAACGTCGCCGTGCAACCGAGCAGCCGCGTCACCGAAAACTGGTTTGGGCTGTCAGAAAGCGGCCATGATCGTCTCCGCAGGCCCCACATCAGTTCGAAACCAGGTTTCCCGAAGGTTGTTCAGTTTTGCCTGCATCTCGACACCCGCAGGACGAGGCTGTTCCCCCGTCCCGCGGAGCGGGCGTCAGAGCCCCTCGTGCGCCATGTTCGCGAAGCGGGAGTAGTGGCCCTGGAAGGCCACCACGATCGTCTTGGTGGGCCCGTTGCGGTGCTTGGCCACGATCACGTCCGCCTCGCCGGCGCGCGGGGACTCCTTGTCGTAGACGTCGTCGCGGTGCAGCAGGATCACCATGTCGGCGTCCTGCTCGATGGAGTTGTGCACCGTGATGCCATTGGCCACGAAGTTGTGGGTCCCCGGCACGGTGGCGTCGAAGACCTCCTCCACGCCGTCGGGCTCGATCGCGACCACCGTGTCCCACAGCAGGTCGTTGACCGCGGCGAGGTCCAGGTCGGCGTCGTCGAGCAGCGCCGTGACCTGCTGCAGCTTCGGGGCCGGGGCGGCGGCGCGGACCTCGTCGACGCAGTCGCGGACCAGGGTGCCCACGGGCACGGGGTCCGCCAGGACGTCGCCGACGCTCTGCCACAGCGCGGCGTCGGTCTCCGGGCCGGCCGGGACGTCGAGCGCCTCGAGGGCCGCCCGGGCGACCTCGCCGAAGCCGCTGCTGCGCCCGATCTCCTTGAGGAAGCGGATCCGGTCGTCGTGGTCGACGACCTCCAGCTGCGCCCCGCCGTCGTCGTCGGCCACCACGGCGGTGGAGATCCCGAAGCGCAGCAGGAGCCGGCCGAACCGGTCGGCCTGCAGGGCGCTGTCGAAGGGCGCCACGACGTGGGCCCGGCCGCCCTCGAGGAGGACCGTCCCGTGCTCCGCCCAGAAGGTCTGGACGAAGCGGCGGATCTGGGCCTTGGGCAGGGCGAAGACCTCGGCGGGCAGGCCGGCGTCACCCTCGGCGAGCGCCAGGGCGGCGTCCTCGACCTGGGCGTCGTCCCACTGCGTGCGCTGCGTCGGTCCGTCGGTGTGCCGCGGCACCCCGATGCGGTCGCCGGCGGCCAGCTCGCCCAGGGGCGTCCAGCCGCGGTACGTGAAGAACGGGTGGTTGGCCGTGGCGCGCACCGTCTTGCCGGAGGCGAGCCGGAGCCGGTGCACGGGCTTCGTGCCGGTGGGGAAGACGTGGGTCAGGGTGCGCTCGACGTAGCGCAGGTCGTCGCCCAGCGACCACACCGGCACGTCCCGGGCGCCGGTGGCGAACAGCTCGCCCAGGGTGACCTCCGCGCCGGTGTCGGCGCGCAGGACGCGGGTCTCCGCGGTGAGGCAGCCGGACTCGCGCAGGTCCGAGACCATCGGCTTCTTGTCCTGGCGCTGCTCGGAACCACGGTTGAGCTGCGAGAGCGCGATGACCGGGACCTCGAGCTCCTTGGCCAGCAGCTTCAGGGCACGGGAGAACTCCGAGACCTCCTGCTGGCGGGACTCGACCTTCTTGCCCGAGCTCATCAGCTGCAGGTAGTCGAGGACCACGAGCTTGAGGTCGTGCTTCTGCTTGAGCCGGCGGCACTTCGCCCGGATCTCCATGAGCGACATGTTCGGGGAGTCGTCGATGAACAGCGGCGCCGAGTCCATCTTGCCCATCGTCGTGGCGATCTTCGCCCACTGCTCGTCCTGCAGGCGGCCCTTGCGCAGGTCCTGCATGTTCAGCGTCGCCTCGGCCGAGAGCAGGCGCATGGCGATCTCGTTGCGGCTCATCTCGAGGGAGAAGATCACCGTGGTCATGCTGTGCTTGATCGCCGCCGAGCGGGCGACGTCGAGCGCCAGCGTCGAGTTGTGCGTGGGGATGAAACTCTTCCCGGCCAGGTACAGGTGCGTCGGGTGCTCGATCTCGATGCACCGGACCGGGACGGACCCGACCGGCTCGACCGCAGTGATCCGTCGTCGTCCGCCGGGCTCGTACTGCGCGTCCTCGCGCTCGAGCGCGGGGGCGTTGACGACGGCGTGCCGCTCGCCGGTGCCCAGGGACGCGAGGATCTGTCCCGTGGTGCGCACCGCCGACGCGTCGCCGCTCTCCGTGAGCCACTGGTGCTGCTCGTCGGCGACGATCTCGGAGCCGTCGTCGAAGCTGACCCGGTAGCAGGGGCGCCCGGTCATCACCTCGGTGGCGGCCACGACCCGGGTCGGCGTGCCGTCGGCGGCGAGGACCTCGTCGCCGACCGCGACCTCGCCCATGGTGGTCCAGCCGGTCGGCGTGGGCACGGGGGTGTCGAGGGCGAGCGCCTTGCCCATGGCCGGGCGCGCGGCGATGACGATCATCTGCCCGCCCTGGAAGCCCTGGGTCAGCTCGTCGAGCTCGATGAACCCCGTGGGCACGCCGCGCATGCCGTCGCCGAGGGTGCCGGCGGCCTCGATCTCGTCGACGGTGGCCTCGATGACCTCCTTGAGCACGGAGTAGTCCTCGGAGGAGCGCCGCTCGGCGACCTGGTAGATCTCGGCCTGGGCGGCGTTGACGATGTCGTCGACCTCGCCGTCGGAGCTGTAGCCCAGCTGCACGATCTTGGTCCCGGCCTCCACGAG
This sequence comes from Kocuria sp. LUK, assembly GCF_021012935.1. Classification (NCBI taxonomy): domain Bacteria; kingdom Bacillati; phylum Actinomycetota; class Actinomycetes; order Micrococcales; family Micrococcaceae; genus Kocuria; species Kocuria sp. LUK. The sequence continues at coordinate 285,875 of NZ_JAJMZI010000002.1, read as the reverse complement.
GCGGCGCAGCACGCCGCGCTCGCGCACGATCTCGGCGTAGAAGGCGGCGTTGGCGGCGGTGGGCACCGAGGAGATCAGGGTGTGCAGGTACGCGGGCCCGCCGACGCGCTCGATCTCCCCGCGCTTGGTCAGCTCGTCGGCCACGGTGATGGCGTCGGCCGGCTCACCGCGGCCGTAGAGGGAGATGATCGCCTCGTAGATCGACTCGTGGGCGGGCTTGTAGAAGTCCACCCCGCGCAGCACCTCGACGACGTCCGCGATGGCGTCCTTGGACAGCATCATCCCGCCGAGCACGGACTGCTCCGCCACGTTGTCCTGCGGCGGGGTCCGCCCGAACTCGCGGTCGCCCCCGGACGAGTACTCCGACACGAACTCCACCTCTCCCCCGCGCCCGTGCGGGGGCACGGTCACGATCCACGACGACGACGCCGCCCCACCTCCCGGACAGCCCCTCCATTCTCGCACCGACCGCGGACACTCCCGACCGGGACGGGGGCCGCTGCGGTGTCGGCCTCGACACGCCGGCGCGGGCCGGTCTGTCGGTCACTGTGGGGCTTGTGGCCCCCGGAGCACCCGGGAATTATCGATAGCAAACACACGACGAGGGGCGGGGGACACCGTGGCGAGCACGCGCTCGGCGCACCGGGACGGCGCAGCCGGCGGCCCGTCCGGTCCGGCGGCCGACCCGGACGCCGGCGGAGAGGCGGCCGAGGAGGCGGCCGGCACGTCGGCGGAGGAGCTGGAGTTCGCCCTCGCGCTCGAGCGGGAGGAGCACGCCGGCACCCGGGCGGAGCTGGCGCGGGTCTCCGGGCACCTGGACCGGGTCCTCGCCGCCCTGCGCGCGGCGGGGCTCGAGCACCACGCCTGGGGCGTGCAGGACCCCGCCCCGGGCGGGCCGCCGGACGAGGTGCGGACCGTCTCGGAGGCGGTGCGCGCGGCCGAGCGGCACCTGCGGGCGTGGCTGACGATCAGCCGCTCCGCCGCCCGGGACCTCCACGGCGTCGACACCGCGCCCGAGGCCGCCGCGTGGGCCGCCACCGCCCACCGCGGCCTGCGCGCGCTGGCGGCCTACGCCCGGGCACGCCGCGAGGAGGGCTTCGCCGGGGGCTTCTGGGCCTGGTGCGCGCAGGGCGGGTCCGCCGCCGTGTGCTGGCCCGCCTCGGAGAAGAAGCTGGCGATGCGGGAGTCCGAGACGGTCATGGACTGCGCGAAGTACCGGCGGACACGGGTCTTCGACGTCGACCCGCGGGTCGAGCCCTCCGGCCGGATGGTGATGCAGGCCCACCTGAAGATCAGCGAGGGCGGCGGGGACCTCGCACCCCGGATCTACTTCCACGACGACACCGGCGGGGCCACCGGGAGGGTGCACGTGGGCTTCGTGGGCCCCCACCACTTGGTCCCCAACACCCGCGCGTGAGGGGCCGGCGGACGGGGCGCCCCTTGCCGCCGTTCGGCCCGCACGGGGAGGATGAGCCATGACCCTCGACACAGGACCGGACGGCCCGCGGGCCTGGGACGTGCGCACGGCCCGGGCGGAGCTGGCGGCCCGGCGGATCGGCCACCTGGAGCTGCTCGACGCCCTGCTGGAGGCCCTGCCCGCGGCCCGCGCGCTCGGCGCGGTGCTCGCCGAGGACCTGGAGCTGGCCCGGGCCTTCGCCCACGCCCTGGACCGGCACGCCACCGAGGGCCCGCTCACGGGCATCCCCGTGGCCCTCAAGGACGTGCTCGACGTCGCGGGACAGGCCACGACCGGAGGCACCCGTGCCCTGGCGGGCAACGTCGCGGCCCGCGACGCCGCGGTCGTCCACCGCCTGCGGGCGGCCGGGGCCCTGTTCCCGGTGCGGACCAACCTGCACGAGCTCTCCTTCGGGATCACCTCGAACAACGGCTGCCACGGCCCGGTCCGCCACCCGCTGGACCCCTCCCTGAGCGCGGGCGGCAGCAGCGGGGGTGCGGCGGTCGCGGTCGCCGTGGGCCTCGTCCCGGCCGCCGTGGCCGCGGACACCGGCGGCTCGGTGCGGATCCCGGCCGCCCTGTGCGGGGTCGTGGGGTTCCGCCCCACCGTGGGCCGCTATCCGTCCGCGGGGATCCTGCCGGTCTCCCGCACCCGCGACACCGCCGGGCCGATGGCCCGCACGGTCGACGACGTGGTGCTGCTCGACGCCCTGCTCGCCGGCGAGCGCCCGCACGGCTGCCCGCCGCCGCGGCGCCTGGACCACGACGACGAGGCCGGGGCCGGCCCCCTGCACGGCGTGCGGCTGGGGGTGCCGGAGCCGTTCACGGAGGACCTCGAGGCGGGAGTGGACGCGGTGTTCGGCGCGGCCCTGCGGGCGCTGGAGGCCGCCGGGGCGGAGCTGGTGGCCGTGGACCTGCGGGAGGCGCGCGAGCTGAGCGCCGCGGCGGGCATGGCGATCGCCCTGCACGAGTTCCTGCCGGGGCTCGAGGGCTACCTGGCCCGGGCGGGCACCGGTCCCGGCCTCGTTCAGGTCCGGGAGGGGCTGGCCGGCCCGGACCTGCGGCGGATCTGGGAGCTGGCCGAGGTCTTCCGCGCGGCCGACGACGACTACCGCGCCGCCCTGGAGCACCGGCGCGTGGCGCAGCGCCTGCACGCCGAGGCGCTCTCGGCCACCGGGGTCGCCGCGCTCGTGCAGCCGACCTGCCCGCTGACGGCGCGGCCCGTGGGCGAGGACGAGACCGTGGTGCTCAACGGCCGGCGGGTGCCCACGTTCGAGACCTTCGTGCGGCACACGGATCTCGCGGGCGTGCTCGGCACCCCGGGGCTGAGCCTGCCCGCCGGGCGCACCGCGGAGGGCCTGCCCGTGGGCCTCGAGCTGGCGGGGGGCCCCGGCTCCGACGCCGTGCTGCTGGAGCTGGGGCGCACGGTCGAGGCCGTCCTGCAGGAGGCCTGAGGCCCGTTCGCCGTGCTGTGCACACCGGCGGACCCAGCCTGTGGACAACCGGTGGAAAACGCCGTGGACGACTGTGCACAGGTTGGGGGAAACTCTGTGGACAGTTCTCCACAGGTCGCCCCCAATAAGCTTCTGACCTGGGAAGATGATCGTGCACAGCCTGTGCAGGGAGGATGGGAACTACACGGGTGTTCTCCACAGCACAGTGTGGGCACCCTCCCGTGACGGCTCCCGGGGGCCGCCGGTACGGTGGGCCGGGAACCCGCCGCGGGCCGTGCCCGCCGATCCGCCCGGAAGGAGTCCGCCGTTCTCCGCCCCGCCGACCGTTCCGCCGCTCCCGCCCCCGCACCGCCCGGCTCCCCCGCCCGCTCCTCTCCTCCGGCCGCGCACGCCGCACGCACGGTCGCGGACGTCGAGCGGCGGCCGGTGCGGGTCGTGCCCGGCCGGTGGGACGCGGCCGCGGCGCACGTCTTCGCCCGCGGCCAGTGCCTGGCCCTGGCCGTCGCGGTGGCCGAGACCACCGGGGGCCCCGTCGCGGCCCACGTCGAGCGCCGCGGGGACCGGGAGGTGCTGCGCCACTGCTGGGCCCACCTCGACGACCGGACCGTCGTGGACGGCTCCGGCGCCCACGACCTGCGGGTCCTGCGGGCCGTGGCGGGACGGCGGCGCGGGGAGGCCGTGCGCACCCTGGACCCGGCCGCGGCCTGGGCCCGCTGGGCGCGGGACCTCGTGCCGCAGGACCTCGCCCTGGCCCGCTCGTTCGTGCCGCGGGTGCTGGCCCGCCCCCGCACCCCGGGCCGCGGCGCGCACGCGGTGCGCCGCACCCGCTGAGGGGCGGCCGGGAACGGGTGGGCGGCGGCGACGGTCGCCGCCCGGAACGGACGGCGTCCGGCCCGGGCGGGCGGAGCGGAGACGGACCGGCGCGGACGGACGGGCGAACGGGCGAACGGGCGACCGAACCGGACAAGGACCCGTCCGGACGGCGTCCGGCGCTGACCTCCCCGGCGCGGACGGGCCCGGCGCGGACGGGCCGGTCAGAGCACCGTGGCGAGCAGCCCGATCCACAGCAGCGGGTGGCAGACCACGGCGAGCAGCAGCAGGACCGCGAAGCGCGGCCGGGCCCGCGGGAAGCCGATCAGCCCGGCGAGGGCCACCACGACCGTGACGCTCGCGGCCACGGTGGCCCCCACGAGACCGCCCACGAGGAACATCCCCGCGGTCTGCCCGCCGGCCGCATTGCCTCCCAGGAAGGCCACGGCGAAGGCCACTACGGTGGTGAGCAGGCAGCCCACCCCGAACCAGAGGAGGGCGGAGGGCGTGACGCGGGAGATCAGGGAGGGCATGGGTCCATTCTGACCCGCGGAGCCGTGGGGTCCGCACCCCCGCCCCGGTGGCACGCCCCACCGGCGCCCCGACCCTGCCGCCGGACCGGGGGCACCCGCCCGGCGCGGGAGCCCGAGCAGCGCCAGACCCCGAGGAGGACCGGACGTGGACGAGACGCAGAGGATGTGGGAGGAGCGCTGGGCCTCCGGGACGCACCCGCCCGACGGGACGGCGCCGCACCCGGAGGTCACCGCGCTGCTGGACCGGCTCGCCGGCCGGCACGGCGCCCCGGGCGCCCACCGGGCCCCGGGGGACCCGCGGCCCACCGCCCTGGACCTCGGGACGGGCTCCGGCCGGCACGCCCTGGCCCTGGCCCGCGCCGGCTGGGACGTCACGGCCGTGGACTATTCCCCGAGCGCGGTCCGCACGGTGGGCGAGGCGCTGCGGGCGGAGGGCCTGCCCGGCCGGGCGCTCGTGGCCGACCTGCGCGCCTGGACCCCCGGCACGCCGGAGCACGCCGGGGAGAGCACCGGGACGGGCACCGTGCCGGCGCACGCCGACCTCGTCGTCGCCGCCTACTTCCACCACGACCTCACGCTGCTGCGCCGGGCCGCCGAGTGGCTCGCCCCCGGCGGGCACCTGCTGTGGATCACCCACGCACCCGGCAGCGTCGACGGCCCGCCCCCGGCCGTGCCCCGCCCGGACGTGCACGAGACGCTCGCCGTGCTCGAGGGCAAGGACCTGGACCTGCTGCGCGCCGAGCAGGTGCGCACGAGCCCGACCGCGCTCGACGTCGTCGTGGAGGCCCTGCGCCCCCTCTAGACCCGTCCGGGACCCCGGAAGCGTCCGGGGACGCGCAAGGGCCCCCGCGGCACGCCGCGGGGGCCCTTGCGTCAGGTCCGTGGACCCGGCCGGAACCGGATCAGGCGGGGACGACCTCGAACTCGACGTTCGCGTTGACGTCCTCGTGCAGGCGCACGGAGGCCTGGTACACACCGGTGGTCTTGATGTGCTGGTTCAGCTCGACCTTGCGCTTGTCGACCGAGCCGAGACCGGCGGCCTCGACCGCGTCGGCGACGTCCTCGGCACGCACGGTGCCGAAGAGGCGCCCCTCGGCGCCGGCCTTGACCGGGATGGTCACGGTCGCGGAGGTGAGCTTGTGCGCCAGGGCCTGGGCGTCCTCCAGCGAGGCGACCTCGCGGGCGGCACGGGCGGCCTTGATGCTCTCGATCTGCTTCTCGCCGCCGCGGGTCCACGGGGTCGCGAAGCCGCGCGGGAAGAGGTAGTTGCGGGCGTACCCGTTCTTGACCTCGACCACGTCACCGGCGGCGCCGAGGCCGGTGACCTCGGTCGTCAGGATGATCTTTGCCATGGTGTCTGCGTCCTCTCGGGTCAGCGGCCGGCGCCGGAGTAGGGCAGCAGCGCGACCTCGCGGGCGTTCTTGATCGCGAGGGCGATCTTGCGCTGCTCCTGCACGGTCACACCGGTGACACGGCGGGCGCGGATCTTGCCGCGGTCGGAGATGAACTTCCGCAGCAGGGCGACGTCCTTGTAGTCGATCTCGGTGATCTTGGCCGCCTTGAGCGGGTTCTGCTTTGGTTTGGGCTTGCGAAGTTCAGCCTTGGCCATCGTGGTGCTCCTTGTTCTTCAAGTGGAGCCCGCGGCTGGGCACCGCGGGATGGGGATGTGGATAAAGCGGGGAAGGCCTAGAACGGCGGCTCGTCGTCCTGACCGGTGCCCCAGTCGTAGTTGCCGCCGGAGGACTGGCTCCAGGGGTCGCCCTGGGGCGCGGGCTGCTGGGCGGGCCGGCCGCCACCGCGGCCGCCGCCGAAGCCGCCGCCGGACTGCTGCCCGCCGAAGCCGGACCCGGAGTCGCCTCCGAACCCGCCGCCGCCGGACTGCTGGCCGCCGCCGAAGCCGCCGCCACCGCCGCCGAAGCCGCCGGACTGCTGGCCGCCACCGCCGCCGCCGAAGCCGCCGCCCTGCCCGCCTCCGCGGGCGTTGCGGGTGACCTTGGCGGAGGCGTAGCGCAGCGAGGGACCGACCTCGTCGACGTCGAGCTCCGTGACGGTGCGCCGCTCGCCTTCCTTGGTGTCGTACGAGCGCGACTTCAGCCGACCCTGCACGATCACGCGCATGCCCTTCTGCAGGGACTCCGCCACGTTCTCGGCCGCCTCGCGCCACACCGAGCAGCGCAGGAACAGGGTCTCCCCGTCCTTCCACTCGTTGGACTGGCGGTCGAAGGTGCGGGGCGTGGACGCAACGGTGAAGTTGGCCACGGCCGCACCCGACGGGGTGAAGCGCAGCTCGGGGTCGGCGGTCAGGTTGCCGATCACTGTGATGACGGTGTCACCAGCCATGTGGACCTCCCGGGTCGGATGGGGTTCGCGGTCGTACGGGACGTGCGAGGGGTTCCCAGCATCTCACCGCCGCGCCCGGGGGCGCCGCGGGATCCGCCGGGACGTCGTCACTCGGCCGAGATCTTCTGCTCCTCCGGGCGGATGATCTTGGTGCGCATCACGGCCTCGTTGAGGCCGAGCACGCGGTCGAGCTCCTGGGCGGTCTGCGGGGTCGCGGTGAAGTTCACCACGGCGTAGATGCCCTCGGTCTTCTTCTGGATCTCGTAGGCGAGGCGACGGCGGCCCCAGATGTCGACGTTGTCGACGGTGCCGTTGTCCTTGGTGACGACCTCGAGGAACTTCTTGAGGGTCGGCTCCACGGCACGGTCCTCGACCTCGGGGTTGATGATGACCATCAGTTCGTATTCACGCATGGAAAGAACCCACCTCCTTCGGGCTGAGCGGCTGCGGTCCTTCCGCAGCAGGAGGTTCTGTGCGTCGTCCGCGCTCCGGCGCCGCACTTCGGGCGGCGGGGGCACAGACCGTCCAACACTACTACACCGCGGGGGACCGGCCCAACGCGCGGGGGCAGGAGGGCGCCCTCCCGGGCACGGCGGCAGGACGGGCGGAGGCGACGACGGCGCCGTGCGGGCCGGTCAGCGGACCCAGGCGCTGCGGGCGATCGAGGCGTTCACGAAGGCGGTGCGGAAGGGCATCGTGACGATGTCGAGGACCATCAGCAGCGCCCAGGGGATCAGGAACAGGAAGCCGATGCCGACCCCGGCCAGGCTCCAGCCCAGCCCGCCGAGGCCGAGGTAGATCAGTCCCCAGACCGGCTGGCGCAGGTAGAACTTGTGCACGCCCAGCCAGCCCAGCAGGAGCCACAGGACGTAGGCGAGCAGCAGCGACTTCCCGCCGACCACCGTGACGACCGGCCGCTGCGGGGCGCCGAAGGGAGCGCCGCCGGAGGGCACTCCGCCGGACGCGGGTCCGCCGGAGCGCGCGCCGAACGGGGCCCCGCCGAAGTGGCTCCCGGCCGGGCGGCCGGAGGCGCCGGGACGGTTCCCGGACCAGCCGGCGCGGGAGGGGTCGTTGTCGAGGGGGACGGGACGGTAGTACTCGGGCTCGGGGGCCACGCGGGTCCTTTCGGGAACGGGTGGAAGCGGGCCGCGAGGGCCCACCCGGTCCAACGGCGCCGCCCGGGGCGCTATTCCGCCGGGCGCCCCGCGCCGGGGTCCTCCCCGGCGCCCTCCTGGGCGTCCCGGGCGGCCGCCCGGGCCTGCTCCGGCACGGCCTCGAGGTGCTCGGGGCGCACGGGCGCCACGAAGTCGGCGTACTCGGGGTGCCGGCCCAGCCACTTCTTCAGGTACGGGCACACGGGCACGACCTTCATCCCGGCGTCGATGATGTCCTCCACCGCGTGCCGGGCCAGCCGGCTGCCCAGCCCCTGGCCCTCGTGGGAGGAGGCCACCTCGGTGTGGAAGACGATCCGCTGCGGCCCGGACCGGGCGCCGAAGGCCCGGTAGTGGGCCGATCCGACGACCTCACCGCCGTCCACGAGCTCGTAGCGCCGCCGGCCGGGGGCGTTGCGGACGGTGATCGGGGACTCCTCGGGCATGTCTTCTCCTGATCCGCACCCGGCGGGGGCCGGACCGCGGGAGAGCGGGCCGCCGCCGGGAGCACGTCGTGTGCGTGATTAGGCTACTCTTTCCTTGCCAATTGTTCGCCGCGTGGTCCGCCGACCGCCGTGCCCCCGGGAGGTCCCGATGCGCCGCCGATCCCTTCTCGCCACGACCGGTCTGCTCACCGCGGCGACCACGGTGCTCACCGGCTGCGGCGTCCTGGGCGTGGGCGAGGAGCCCGCCGACCTGCAGATCTACTCCGCCCGCCACTACGACCTCGAGGGCGCCTTCGGGCAGTTCACCGAGGAGACCGGCACCACCGTGGAGTTCATCACCGGCGACGACGCCGAGCTGCTCGAGCGGCTGCGGGCCGAGGGCGAGGACTCCCCCGCGGACGTGTTCATGACCGTGGACGCGGGCAACCTGTGGAACGCCGCGCGCCAGGACGAGCTGGCCGCCGTGGAGTCCGCGGCGCTCGAGGAGGCCGTGCCCGAGGACCTGCGCGACCCGCAGGGCCGGTGGTACGGGCTGGCCATGCGGGCCCGCACGATCACCTACAACCCGGATAACGTCGATCCCGCGGAGTTCGACGCGCAGGAGACCTACGCCGGCCTCGCGGACCCGAAGTGGAAGGGCCGGCTGTGCATGCGCGACGCGACCTCCGCCTACACCCAGTCCCTCGTGGCGAGCCTGATCGACCTGCACGGCCGCGAGGAGGCCCTGCGCATCGTGGAGGGCTGGGTCGCCAACGACGTCGAGATCATGAGCAACGACATGCAGCTGCTCGACGCGATCGACGCCGGCACCTGCGACGTGGGGATCAACAACCACTACTACCTCGCCCGCAAGCTCGAGGAGAACCCCGACCTGAAGGTCGACCTGTTCTGGGCCAGCCAGGACGGCGCCGGCACCCACGTGAACATCTCCGGGGCGGGGGTCGTGGAGGGCTCCGACAACGCCGAGCAGGCCCAGCAGCTGATCGAGTGGCTGGCCACCGACGGGCAGAACGCCTTCGTCGACGCCAACCACGAGTTCCCCGTCAACCCGGCCGTGGAGCCCGAGCCCGTGATCGCGGAGTTCGGGGAGTTCAAGCGGATGCCGCTCAACGCCGAGGCCTACGGCGACCTCAACGCCGAGGCCGTGGACCTGCTGGCGGAGGCCGGCTACCGGTGACCGAGGCCCCGGTCCTCGCCGAGGCGGGCACGCACTCCGGGGCCTCCCGCAGGTCCACCGGCAGCGGCCGCCCCCTGTGGGCGGGGGTCGCCGTGCTCGCGGCGGTCCTCGTGGCCGCCCCCGTCGTCGCCGTCCTGCTGGACGGCGTCGGCGGTCTCGGCGGCGGCAGCCTCCCCCGCGGGATCGGGGACATGGTCCTCACGACCGTGCTGCTGATGCTCGGCGTCGGGACCGGGACGCTGCTGGTCGGCGGCGGGCTGGCCTGGCTGGTGACCGCCTACCGCTTCCCCCTGCGGGACGTGCTCGTGTGGCTGCTGGTCCTGCCCCTGGCCATGCCGGCCTACATCCTCGGCTTCGTCCTGCTCTCGGTCTTCGACGTGGCCGGGCCCGTGCAGGGGCTCCTGCGCTCGCTGTTCGGCGCGGACCTCTGGCTGCCGGAGGTCCGGTCGCTGCCGGGGGCCGTGCTGGTGATGTCGCTGACGCTCTACCCCTACGTGTACCTGCTGGCCCGCGCCGCCCTCGTGGAGCAGTCCCCCGGCACCTACGACGCCGCGCGCACCCTCGGGGCCACCCGCGGACGGGCCCTGGTCCGCGTCCTGCTGCCGCTGGCCCGCCCCTCCCTCGCGGCGGGGCTCTCGCTCGTGATGATGGAGACCCTCACGGACTTCGCGACCGTGCAGTACTTCAACGTCACCACCGTCTCGGTCGGGGTCTACCTCGTGTGGAAGGGCAGCTTCGACTTCCAGTCCGCGACCCAGCTGGCCGTGCTCGTGCTGCTGTTCGCCGTGGCGGTGCTGACCGGGGAGCGGCTGCTGCGCGGGCGCGCCCGGTTCCACCAGAAGGGCGCCCGGGGCCGCGGCCTGCAGCCGCGGCGGCTGACCGGGGCGCGGGCCTGGGCGGCGACGGCCGCCTGCACGGCCGCCCTCGCCGCCGGCTTCGTGGTCCCCGTCGTGCAGCTGCTGGTCTGGGCGGTCGGGCAGGCGGTGGCCGACCCGGCCTCCCTGCAGGACCCGCGCCTCGTGAGCTACCTGGTCAACAGCCTGACGGTCGCCACGGTCGCCGCGGTGGCCTGCGCGGCCCTGTCCACGACCGTGGCCCACGCCGTGCGGATGCGCGGCGGGCCCGTGGTCTCCTTCGCCGCCCAGCTGACCACGTTCGGCTACGCCGTGCCGGGGGCCGTGGTCGGCATCGGCGTGCTGCTGGTCTTCGCCCACGCCGACACCCTGCTCGAGGCCGCCGGGGTCCCCGGGGGCACGGGCCTGCTGGTGACCGGGTCCGTGCTCGGGATCCTCTACGCCTACGTCATCCGCTTCCTGGCCCCCGCCTACCAGGCGGTGGACGCCAGCTTCGCCAAGATCTCCCCCACGATCACCTGGTCCGCGCTGAGCCTCGGCGCCCCGCCGCGGCGGGTGCTCGCCCGGGTGCACGCCCCCATGGTCCGCCCCGGGGTGGCCGTGGCCCTGGTGCTCGTGGCCATCGACGCCGTGAAGGAACTGCCCATCGTGCTCATGCTCCGCCCGTTCGGCTTCACGACCGTGTCCGTGTGGGTCTACGAACTGGCCCGCGAGAACTTCTGGGAGAAGGCGGCCCTGCCCGCCCTGGTGATCGTCGCCGCGGCCGTGGTGCCGGTGTTCGTGCTCTTCCGCCAGGCCCGCGGCGCCGGGACGCCCGGGGACGAGGCCCGCGCCGCCGCGGCCCCGGTCCCCGCGACCGGCGGGGAGGAGCGATGAGCGCGCCCGGGGCCGCCGGCCACGACGGGGGGACGGCCCCCGCCCTCGTCCTGGAGGGGGTCACCAAGCGCTACGGGGACTCCTCCGGGGCACGCTCCCTCGACCTGACGGTCGCCCAGGGGGAGCTCGTGACCCTGATCGGCCCCTCCGGGTGCGGCAAGTCGACGACCCTGCGGCTGATCGCCGGTCTCGAGCGTCCCGACGAGGGCACCGTGCGCATCGCCGGGGAGGTCGTCGCGGACGGCCGTCGCTTCCAGGAGCCCGAGCACCGCCGGGTGGGCCTGGTCTTCCAGGACCACGCCCTCTTCCCGCACCTGACCGTGGCGCGCAACGTGGCCTTCGGTCTCGACCGGATGCCACGCGCCGAGCGGGCGGCACGGGTGGAGGAGGTCCTCGGCCTCGTGCGCCTGGGCCACCTCGCCGGCCGCTACCCGCACGAGCTCTCCGGCGGCGAGCAGCAGCGCGTGGCCCTCGCCCGGGCCCTGGCCCCGCGCCCCGCCGTCGTGCTGCTCGACGAGCCGTTCTCCAGCCTCGACGAGTCCCTGCGCGGGCAGGTCCGCCGGGACACGATCGCCACGCTGCAGGAGACCGGGACCACGGCCGTGCTCGTGACCCACGACCAGACCGAGGCCCTGTCCGTGGGCCACCGGGTGGTCGTGATGCACGACGGGCTGATCGAGCAGGCCGACACCCCCGAGCGGGTCTTCGAGCACCCGGCCACGCGCTTCGTCGCCTCCTTCATGGGCGACGCCGACTTCCTGCCGGCCAACGTGGACCGGGCGCTGCTGACCTGCGAGATCGGGATCGTCTCCACGGTGCCCGGCTGGGCCGACAGCGACGTCGACGTCGACGTCGTCCTGCGGCCCCACGAGGTCGCGATCCGCCCCGACCCGGCCTCCTCCGCCCACGTCTACGCCGTCGAGTACCACGGCGCGTTCGTCCTCCACCACGTGCGCCTCGCCTCCGGGCGGACCCTGCGCTCGTGGCAGCCGCACACCGTGCGCCACCCCGTGGGGACCCCCGTGGCCGTGACCGTGGCCGCGGGCACCGTCCCCACCCTGCTCGTCGACGACCGCGCGGTCACCTCCCCGCCCGGCCGGGACCCCGAGGACGCGCCGGCGGAGCCCGCCCGCACGTCCCGCTAATTGCGCAAGACTTTTCTTCGCTAATGGATTCCTCTACGGTGGCACGGTGACCGTCCAGCCCGAGCTCGCCCCCGTGTCCTTCGCCGCCGGCCTCGCCCGCCACGGCGACCGGCCCGCCGTGCTCACCGCCGGGAGCGTGCTGAGCTACGCGGAGCTCGCCGAGCGGGTGGAGCAGTGCGCCGCCCGGCTGGGCACCGAGCGCCGGCTCGTGCTGCTCGCCGCCGACGGGGAGCTCGACACCCTCGTGGGCTACCTCGCCGCCCTGTCGGGCGGGCACCCCGTGCTCCTGGCCCCCGGCGACAAGCCCGCCGCCCTGGCCTCGCTGACCGCCGCCTACGACCCCGACGTCGTCCTGCGCCCCGGCGGCGGGACCCCCCTGCTCGAGGAGCGCCGCCCGGGCACCCGGCACGAGCTGCATCCCGACCTCGCCCTGCTGCTGAGCACCTCGGGCTCGACCGGCTCCCCCAAGCTCGTGCGCCTGTCCCGCGAGAACCTCGTGGCCAACGCCGAGTCGATCGCGCAGTACCTCGGGATCCGCCCCGAGGACCGCGCGGCCACGACCCTGCCGCTGCACTACTGCTACGGGCTCTCGGTGGTCAACAGCCACCTCCTGCGCGGCGCCGGGCTCGTGCTCACCGGCCTGTCCGTCGTCGACCCCTGCTTCTGGGAGCTGTTCCGGGACCGGGGCGCGACCTCCTTCGCGGCCGTGCCCTACACCTTCGAGCTGCTCGAGCGCGTGGGCTTCGCCGAGATGGACCTCCCCCACCTGCGCTGCGTCACCCAGGCCGGCGGGCGGCTCGCCCCCGAGCAGGTGCGCTCCTGGGCCGCCACGGGCCGCCGGCGCGGCTGGGACCTGTTCGTGATGTACGGGGCCACCGAGGCCACCGCGCGCATGGCCTACCTCCCGCCGGACCTCGCCGAGGCACACCCCGGCTGCATCGGCGTACCGATCCCCGGCGGGTCCTTCCGCCTCGACCCGGTCCCGGACCTGCCCCACGCCGAGCTCGTCTACAGCGGGCCCAACGTCATGCTCGGCTACGCCCAGGACCCCGCGGACCTCGCCCTGGGCCGGGAGGTCGAGGAGCTGCGCACCGGCGACCTCGCCCGCCGCACCCCCGAGGGCCTCTACGAGGTCGTGGGCCGGCGCAGCCGCTTCGTGAAGCTCGCCGGGCTGCGGGTGGACCTGGGCCAGGTCGAACGGATCCTCGCCGGCCTCGGCGTCACCGCCGCCGCCGCGGGCGACGACGAGCGCCTCGTCGTCGCCGCCGCCGGGGAGCCCGACCCCGGGCTGCTGGCCAAGGTGCTCGCCGACGAGGTCGGCCTGCCCCGCGGCGCCGTGGTCGTCGAGGCCGTCGACGAGCTGCCCCGCCTGGGCAACGGCAAGGTCGACTACCCGGCCGTCCTCGCGCTCGCCCCCGCCGCACCGCCCGCGGCCTCCGCCCCCGCGGGCACGGAGGGCCCCGGGGACGTCCGGCGCATCCTCGCCGAGGTCCTCGACCGGTCCGACGTCGGCGAGGACGACACCTTCGTCTCCCTCGGCGGGGACTCGCTGTCCTACGTGGCCGCCTCGGTGCGGCTCGAGCGGGCGCTCGGGCACCTGCCGCCCGACTGGCACGTGACCCCCGTGCGGGACCTCGCCCCGCGCCCGCGCGCCCGCCGCGGGCGCGCCGTCGCCCGGCTGGAGACCGGCATCGTGCTGCGCGCCGCGGCGATCGTGTGCGTGGTCGCCACCCACGTCGAGCTGTTCACCTTCCAGACCGCCCACCTGCTGTTCGTGCTCGCCGGCCTGAACTTCGCCCGGTTCCAGCTCGGCGGCGAGCGCCGCCCGAGGCTGCGCCGCCAGCTGCGCAGCCTCGGGCGGATCGTGGTGCCCTCCGTGGCGCTGATCCTCGTGGCCCACCTGCTCACCGACGACTACACGTGGGCCAACGTGGCGCTGCTCAACGGGATGGTCGGACCCCAGCACCTCACGTCCCAGTGGCACTTCTGGTTCGTGGAGATGCTCGTCTACGTGCTCGTCGCCGTGATCGCCCTGATGGCCGTGCCGTGGGCCGACCGCGCGGAGCGCCGCTTCCCGCTGGGCTTCGCCCTGGCCCTGGTGGGCATCGGCCTGCTGAGCCGCTACGACCTCGTGGACCCGGGGCTGCCGAAGCCGGCGCCGGTGTTCTGGCTCTTCGCCCTCGGCTGGGCGGTGGCCCGCTGCCGCGGGACGGCGGAGCGGGTGCTCGTCTCGGTGCTCGCGCTGCTGAGCGTGCCGGGCTACTTCGGCTCGACCCTGCGGGAGGCCACGGTGGTGGCCGGGCTGCTGCTGCTCGTGTGGGTGCCGCGCCTGCCCGTGCCGGCCGGGCTGCGGCGGGTCACCGCGTGGCTGGCCGGGGCCTCCCTGCACGTGTACCTCGTGCACTGGCTGGTCTACCCGCCGCTGCTGGCCGTCCACCCCGTGGTGGCCGTGGTCGCCTCCCTCGCCGCCGGGGTGGCCTACTGGGCGCTGACCCTGCGGGTCGCCGCCGCCCTGGGCCGGTGGTGGGCCCGGCGCGCACCGGGCCGCCCGGGGGTCCCGGGCGACGGCGGGGCGGAGCACCGCGCCGCCGGGACGCCGGCCGGGGAGCTCACTGCGCCGGCTCAGGCCCCACGCTGATCTCGGCGCTGCCGCCCGTGGAGCGCACGCTCGCCCCGACGGGGAACTCGACCCGCTCCACGACCCGTTCCCCGTCCTCGCGGTAGCTCAGCTCGGCGACGGCGGGGCGGTAGGGGTCCGCGGTCCAGTGCAGCGGGTCCTCGGGGTCCTGGACGAGCACCAGCGCCGGGCGGGAGAGCAGCCGCCACGCGACGTCCTCGATCTCGGCGTCGTCCTCGATCGCGGTGCTGCCCCGGGTCGGGCTCCCGCTGGGCCGGGGCTCGAGCACGGCCCCGCCCGGGGCCCGGCGCACGGAGGCGGGGCAGCCCTCCGGGGCGAGCTCCTCCGCGGCCATGCACTCCCCGAGCCACTCGCGGATCCGCGCGTCGGTCTCCTCCCACATCCGCGGCGACGGGGACAGGCGCAGGTCCACGTCCGTGCGCCGCGGCCGGCGGAAGTCCAGCTCGACCGGCTCCAGGGGCGGGTCCACCTCGTAGTAGGAGTTCCCCGGCAGCCCCACGGCGTAGCGCCCGGGCAGGGCCTCGAAGCGCCAGGTCCCCCCGGGGCCCTCGGCGTCGGGGACCCGCTCGCGGGCGTCGATCCGCACGACGTCGCCGTTGACGGAGATCGCGTCCAGCGGCGCCGGCAGGTGCACGCCCACCACGGCGGCGTCCGGGTCCGCCAGCGCCCAGTGGTCGTTGAGGGGCCCCGTCCGGTGGACGCGGTGCACCCCGTAGACGTGCTCCTCCGCGCGGACCCCGCCGGGCTCCTCCCAGTGCACCCGCACCCGGACCTCCGCGCGGTCGCCGGAGACCTCCGTGCCCAGCAGCTCCCAGCCGTCGATCCGCCCGGCCGCGCCCCGGTAGACGCGGTTGGAGAAGACGTTGAGCGTGGGGTCGGCGCGGACCTCCTCCGTCCCGGAGAGCAGCTGCCGGGAGCGCCCCTCGACGAGGCCCTGCAGCCAGGTCCGCACGGGGTCCTCGGGCTCGCGGTCCACGAGCGCCCAGTTCACGAGCGTGGTCAGTCCGGTCACGAGCACCACGACCACGAGCAGCCAGCGCCGGAGGGTCCGGTGCAGCGCACGGGACTCCGTGGCGGTGAGGGCCTCCTGGGTCTCCCGGTCCTGCGCCACCGCACCCCCGTCCGTTCCGCCTCGGCTCCGCACCGGGCCCGCCCTCCGGCGGGCCCGCTCACATGGTAGGACCGGGCCCGGACGGGGCGGTGGACGCGCCCTGCGGCGCGTCCGCCGGGCGCGCCGGGCCTAGAGGGGCCGGCGCCTGGTGACGACGATCCCCGCGATCACGAGCAGCAGGCCCCAGCCGCCGTAGACGAGGCCCGACTCGAGGTGGTTGAGCACCGGGTCCGGGGACTGGTACATCGTGGTCAGCTGCGTGCCGGCGGCCGCCGGGGAGTACGGCTTGACGTCCTCCAGCCACTCGAAGGACAGGGCGAAGAGCACGATCTCGAGCACGAGCAGGACCACGACGAGCACCACGATCCCCCAGGTGGTGGAGCGCAGCAGGGCGCCGAGGCCCAGACCGAGCCAGGCCGTGAACACGTAGAACAGGCCCACGGCGAGGATGTTCAGCAGCACGGGCTCCTGCAGCACGTCGTAGCCCAGCCCCGGCCCGGCCAGCAGCGGCTGCACCAGCAGGTGGGCGGACGCGGCGCTGATCACCCCGAAGAGGAGGGCCACCAGGGACACGACCACGGTCTTGGCCACGAGCACGGGGGTCCGGCGGGGCACGGCGGTCATCGTGGTGCGGATCGAGCCGGTCGCGTACTCCGAGCCGATGAACAGCACGGCGAGCGCGCCCACGAGCAGCATCACGAGCTGCAGGCCGCCGTTGGCGCTGGTCATCGCCAGGTACTCCCCGAAGCCCATGTCCTCGGGCAGGGCCATGCCGGAGCCCTCGGCCATCTGCCGGTCGGCCTCGGCCGCGAACTGCTCGCGCTGCTCCTCGACGTCCTCCTCCGTGAGGCCGAGCTCGGCGGGGTCGCGGCCGTCGAGCATCGCGTCGACCTGCTCCTGGGCGGTGTCCTCGCTGAACTGCACGAAGGTCGTGGTGCTCCACGCGGAGAGCGCGGCGAAGCCCAGGGCCAGGGCCAGGGCGACGCCCAGCAGGATCCAGTGCGAGCGCAGGGAGCGGAACTTGATCCACTCCGAGCGCAGCACGCGGGAGAAGCTCAGGCGCACCGCCGGGGTGCGGTCGCCGTCCCGTCCGGGCCCGGCCGGGCCGCCGGCCTCCGGGCGGGCGGCGGTGGGGGTGCTGGTGCTCATGCTCGGTCTCCGTTCACGGCGGCGGGCTGCTCCCAGGGGGCGCGGACGGGGGTGCCGCCGGGCTCCCCGTCCGGGGCGGGCGCGCTGACCGGGGGCGGGGCGGACCCGGTGCCCGAGCGGTACTCGACCTCGTCCTGGGTCATGGCCATGTACACGTCCTCGAGGGTCTCGGTCAGGGGCGTGAGCTCGTGCAGCAGCACCCCGGCGGCCATCGCGGCCCCGGCGATCCGCCGCGGCTCCGGCCCGGTGACCACGACGCCGTCGTCGTCGATCTCCTCGACCCCGGCCCCGAGCACGTCGAGGGCGCGGCGCAGGCCCGGCCGGTCGTCGGCGCGCACCCGCGTGCGGGTGCTGCTGCCGGCGAGGATCCGGTCGATGGGGGCGTCGGCGAGGATCCGGCCCCGGCCGATCACCACGAGGTGGTCGGCGGTCTGGGCCATCTCGGACATCAGGTGGGAGGAGAGGAAGACGGTGCGGCCCTCGGCGGCGAGGAACTTCGCGAGGTGGCGGACCCACACGACGCCCTCGGGGTCGAGGCCGTTGACGGGCTCGTCGAGGATCACGGTGCGCGGGTCCCCGAGCAGCGCGGCGGCGATGCCGAGGCGCTGGCCCATGCCGAGGGAGAACCCGCCCACGCGCTTGTCCGCGGCCGAGCCCAGGCCTGTGAGGTCCACGACCTCCTGCACCCGCGAGCGCGGGATGCCGTGGGTGGCCGCCAGCGCCGCCAGGTGGGCGCGGGCGGTGCGCCGGGGGTGGACGGCCTTGGCGTCCAGCAGCACGCCGACCTCGGACAGCGGGGCCCGGTGCTGGGCGTAGGGCCTGCCGTTGACGAGCACACTGCCCCGGGTGGGGGTCTCGAGGCCGACGACGAGGCGCATCGTGGTCGACTTGCCCGCGCCGTTGGGCCCGAGGAACCCGGTGACCCGGCCGGGGCGCACGGTGAGGCTGATGTCGTCCACCGCCGTCCGGTCCCCGTAGGTCTTGGTCAGGTTCTCGATCTCGATCACCGGCGCTCCTTCCGAGCACGTGCTCCGGGCTGGTCGTGGGCGCGGGCGTGGGGTGGCCGCGGCGCTCCGCCCCCGAGCCTAGGCGAGGACGCCCCGGCGCCGGGACCGCCGGAGGGATGATCCGCGGCCGCGCAGGCCCTCCCCCGCGCGGCGGAGGGCCGCCGCGGCGCCGGCGCAGCTCACTCGTGCCGTGCGGGGGCCCCGCCCATCGCCGTGCGCCCGCGCAGGACGTCGACGGCGACCGCGACCAGGAACCAGACCACGAACAGCAGCCGGGCGGCCGTGAGCCACTCCTGGGCGTCCTGCCCGAGCAGGACCCCGCCGGGCAGGGCCCGCCCGGGCAGGACGAGGCCCGTCCACCACAGCACCTCCACGAGCTGCCACGCGGCCAGCTCGACCCACCGCCGCCGGGCCAGCAGCACGAGCGGCAGCAGCCACAGCGCGTGCACCAGCGGGTGCTGGCGGTCCGCGAGGACGACGACGGCGAGCAGCAGCAGCGAGACCTGGACCACGGACGGGTCCCACCGGGCGAGGAGCACGAGCAGCAGCACCGCGGCCAGGCCCAGCAGCAGCGCGGGCAGCGCCCACGCCCCCGTGCCGACCGCGTCCGGGCCCAGCCCGGTCCGCGCCCACGTCCGCCACAGGGAGGCCTCCCCCACCGCTGCGGAACCGTCCCCGGCGCGCAGGCGCTCCCACGCGGTGAGCAGGGTCCAGCCGTTGACGAGCAGCCACGTGGCGGCCGTGCCCGCGAGCACCACGAGGGCGTCGCGCAGGTACCGGTCCCGCAGGCCCTGCAGGAGGACGGCCCCGAGGACCACGAGCGGCAGCAGCGCGACCGAGGCCGCCAGGCCCAGCACGATCCCCGCCGGCAGCGGGCGTCCCCGCACGTGCAGCAGCAGGGCCGTGAGCATCAGGAGCACGGCCAGCAGGTCCCACGCGGAGAACCCGACCAGCACCACGACCGGGGACAGCGCCAGCACGAACGCGTCCACCTGGCGGCGCCCGGACAGCGCGGAGACGACCGCGACGACCCCGACCCACGCGAGGACCAGCAGCAGGCCCGGCAGCCCGTCCAGGACCGTCCCGTCCGTGCCCAGCAGCGCGGCGACCCGGGCCGAGAACCAGCCGAGGACCCCGGTGAGCATCCCGACCAGCGCGGGCTGCTCACCGGCCGTCCCGGCCGGGGCGGTCCCCGGCGCGCACAGCCCGGGCAGGCGCTCGGCGGCGTCCCAGCCCGGCACCCGGCAGGGCAGGCGCAGCAGGTGCGCCATGAGCACCGTCCACAGGCTCGCGCCGATCAGCAGCGCGCGGGTCCCGCCGCGCTCGCCGGTGCTCACGGGCGGCTCCCGCCGGGGGTCCACGGCGCGGGCCGCTCGTCGTGCCCGGCCGGGTCGCCGGCGCGCCCCGCCGCTGCCCGGCCGGCCGGTGCCTCGTGCGCGACCGGCCCGTCGTGGGCCGCCGGCCCGTCCTGTCCCGCCGGCTGCGCGGGAACGGCCCGCTGCCCACGGGCGTCCGGCTCCTCCGCCGCCGCAGCGGGCGCGGCGCCCGGCCGGCGCCCGTGCAGGACGTCGCGGGCCACCTGCAGCACGAGCCAGCCCAGCACCAGCGTGTGCAGCACGACGGCGGTGAAGTAGACGTCCGCGGCGGTCCCCAGCCCCTCCGCCGCCACGACCAGGTGCCCCAGCCAGGTGAAGACCGCGGCCCAGTGGAAGACCTCGACCAGCTGCCAGACCACGAACTCCCCCACCCGCGGGCGGGCGAGCACGAGCAGCGGCACGAGCCAGAGCAGGAACTGCGGGGAGTAGACCTTGTTGGTGAGCACGAACGCGGCCAGCACCAGGAAGGCCAGCTGCTCGAGGCTCGGCTCCGCCCGCGCCCGCAGGCCGAGGACCAGCACCAGCGCGCAGCCCGCGGCGAACCCGCCCAGCGCGAGGACGGTGATGCCCTCCGCCGAGAGCAGGGGAACGCCCAGCCGGGGTGCCGCGACCTCGTTGAACCAGTGCCAGACCGAGGAGAACCCGGCCCCCCGGTCGCCGCTGAAGCGCCAGAACCAGCTCCACTGCTGCGGGTCGGCCAGGGCCGCGGGCAGGTTGACCGCCGCCCACGCCCCCACCGTGCCGGCTGCGGTGCGCAGCGCGGGCCCGGCCTCCCGGCGGCGCAGCGCCAGCACGACCACCGCCCCGAGCACGAAGAAGGGGAAGAGCTTGAAGGCCGCCCCGATCCCGAGGGCGACCCCGCCGAGCACCCAGCGCGCCCGGCGGAAGGCCAGCAGCGCGAGCAGGGTGCACAGCACCGGCCACAGGTCCCAGTTGATGAACGCGGTCACCGCCACGGCCGGCGCCAGGGCCAGGAGCACCGCGGGGGCCGGCCGGGCCGCCAGCCGGGCGGTCGTGAGCACGACCCCGACCCACACGGCCGCGAGCAGCACGGCGTTGAGGTCGAAGTATATTCCTTGAGCGACATGCAGGGGTGCGCCGCCCGCGAGGCCGTGCGCCAGCACGCCGGTGGCGCTCGCGACCACGGTCTGCAGCACCGGGTACTCCAGCAGCGCGGTCGGGTCGAGGTACGGGAACCGCCCCTCGGACATGCCGCGGGAGGCATACAGGGTGGGGAAGTCGGAGTAGCACAGCCGGCGGAAGTTCTCCGGCTCCGCCCAGGACACGAGCCGGCACGGGAGCCGCACGACGTAGGCCGCCAGCGCCGTCGTCAGCGCCAGTCCGGCCAGGACCCACGGCCCGAGCCGCAGGCTCACAGGGTCTCCGCCGCCCAGGCCCGCAGCCGCCGCTCCGCCTCCTCGGCCCCCAGCTCCCCCTCGTCGAGGCGCAGCTCCAGGAGGAAGCGGTAGGCCCGGCCCACGACCGGTCCGGGCGGGACGCCCAGCACGGCCATGATCCGCTCGCCGTCGAGCTCGGGCCGCACCGCGGCGAGCTCCTCCCGCTCGGAGAGCTCCGCGATCCGCCGCTCGAGGTCGTCGTAGGCGGCGGCCAGCCGGGCGACCTTGCGCCGGTTGCGCGAGGTGACGTCGGCGCGGGTCAGCCGGTGCAGACGCTCCAGCCCGTCCCCGGCGTCGCGCACGTAGCGGCGCACCGCGGAGTCGGTCCATCCTGCCTCCCCGTAGCCGTAGAAGCGCATGTGCAGCTCCACGAGACGGGCGACCTGCTTGACGGTGTCGTTGTCGAAGCGCAGGGCCCGCATCCGCTTGGCGGTCAGCTTCGCCCCGACCACCTCGTGGTGGCGGAAGCTCACCGCCCCGGAGGGCTCGAAGCGGCGGGTCGCGGGCTTGCCGACGTCGTGCATCAGCGCGGCGAAGCGCAGCACGAAGTCGGGGGCCGGCACGGGCCCGTCCGGGCCCGTCTCGAGGGCGGCGGCCTGCTCCAGGACCGTCAGGGAGTGCTCGTAGACGTCCTTGTGCCGGTGGTGCTCGTCGACCTCCAGGCGCAGTGCGGGCACCTCCGGCAGCACGACGTCGGCCAGGCCGGTGCGGACCATGAGGTCCACCCCCGCCCGCGGCCGGGCGCCGCGGATCAGCTTCACGAGCTCCTCGCGCACCCGCTCGGCCGAGACGATCCCGATCCGCTGCGCCATCGCCGTCATCGCCTCCTCCACCTCGGGGGCGACCTCGACCTCGAGCTGGGCGGCGAAGCGCGCGGCGCGCATCATCCGCAGCGGGTCGTCGGAGAAGGAGTCCTCGGGGGTGCCGGGGGTGCGCAGCACCCCGGCGTGCAGGTCCCTGATCCCGCCGTGGGGGTCCACGAGCTCCAGGTCCGGCAGGCGCAGCGCCATGGCGTTGATCGTGAAGTCGCGGCGGTAGAGGTCGTCCTCGAGCCGGTCGCCGAAGGCCACGACCGGCTTGCGGGAGCCCGGCTCGTAGGCCTCGGCCCGGTAGGTGGTCACCTCGAGCTGGGCCCGGCCCTTGCGCAGCCCGATGGTCCCGAAGGCCCGGCCGATCTCCCACACGGCGTCGGCCCACCCCTCGACCACCTCGAGCGTCCGGTCGGGGGTCGCGTCGGTGGTGAAGTCGAGGTCCAGGGCGGTGCGGCCCAGGAACAGGTCGCGCACGGGCCCGCCCACGAGGGAGAGGTCGTGGCCGGCGTCGGCGAAGCGGCGCCCGAGCTCGAGGGCGGCGGGGTGGATCGCGGAGGGATCGATCAGCTGGGTCATGGTGGCGCCCATTCTTCCAGAGAGCTCCCGGGCCCCCGGGAGGCGGCGCCGGGGGCGGGGGCGGCGCCCGTCCGGCGCGTGCGGGCCCCGGCGGGAGCGCAGAGGATTGTGGCTAAGGTAGGAGGCATGGCTTTCCCCGTACCCAGCGCACCGAAGAAGCGGCCGACCACCCCGGCCGCCGCGCTGCCCACGGTCGAGGAAGTCTCCGCCGGCGGGATCGTGGTCGATCTCGAGCTGCCCTCCCACCCGGTCGCGATCATCGCCCGGATCAACCGGGGCGGGCGGCTCGAGTGGTGCCTGCCCAAGGGCCACCCGGAGAACGAGGAGACCAACGAGGAAGCCGCGATCCGCGAGATCGAGGAGGAGACCGGCATCGCCGGGGAGGTGCTGAGCCCGCTGGGCAGCATCGACTACTGGTTCACGGTCTCGGGCCACCGGGTGCACAAGACGGTCCACCACTTCCTGCTGCGCGCCACGGGCGGGCACCTGACCACCGACAACGACCCGGACCACGAGGCCGTGGACGTCGCGTGGGTGGACATCGACGACCTCGGCCGCAGGCTGTCCTTCCCCAACGAGAGGCGCATCGCGGACATCGCTCGTGAATACATCATCCACCAGCTCTGAGACCGGCCCCGGGGACGCCTCGGGACCGGCGGCGGGCACCGCGTCCGCGCCGGGCACGGGACCGGCCCCCGGGACGGCCCCCGCCGCGGCCCCGGTCCGCCGCTCGGGCGCGGCCTCCAGCGCCATCATGGCCTCGGGCACGCTGGTCTCCCGCGTGCTCGGCTTCGTCAAGGCCGTGCTCATCACCGTGGCCGTCGGCTCGGTCACCACGGTCGCCGACGTCTTCGAGCTGGCCAACACCCTGCCCAACCTGATCTACGTGCTGGTCGCCGGCGGCATCTTCAACGCCGTGCTGGTCCCCCAGATCATCAAGGCCTCCCGCAACGCCGAGGACCAGGGCGCCGACTACATCTCCCGGCTGCTCACCCTGGCCGTGCTCGCGCTGCTGGGCGTGGCCGCCGTCGTGGTCGTCCTCGCCGGGCCGATCATCCGGCTCATGGGCACGGACTGGGACGACGGCATGCTGGCCCTCGGGACCACCTTCGCGCTGTTCACCTTCCCGCAGCTGTTCTTCTACGGCCTCTACACCGTGGTCGGGCAGGTGCTCAACGCCAAGGGCGCGTTCGGCGCCTACATGTGGGCCCCGGTGCTCAACAACGTCGTGGCCATCGCCGGGCTGCTCGTGTTCGTCCAGCAGTTCGGCGCCTATCAGCAGGACCCGCACACCCTCGAGAACTGGACCGCCGGCAAGACCCTGTGGCTGGCCGGGACCGCGACGCTCGGGGTGGTCCTGCAGGCCCTGATCCTCTTCCTGCCCCTGCGCCGCCTGGGCCTGGGCCTGCGCCCCCGCTTCGGCTGGCGCGGGATCGGGCTGTCCACCGCGGCGCGGCTGGGCGGCTGGACCCTGGCCACGGGGGTGATCGCCAACCTGGCGTTCCTCGTGCTCACCAAGGTCGCCGCGATCCCCACCGGCTACCGCCCCGAGCACCTCGCGATGGACCCCCCGCAGCAGATCGCGGGCGTCACCGCCCTCAACCAGGCCTCGATGCTCTACTCCCTGCCGCACGGGGTGATCGGGCTGTCGATCGCCACGGTCCTGTTCAACCGCATGGCCGCGGCCGCCACGGAGGGCGACCGGGCGGGGATGGTCTCCTCCCTGTCCTCGAGCCTGCGGATCACCGGTGTCGCGACCGTCTTCGCCG
The DNA here is from genome assembly GCF_021012935.1 of Kocuria sp. LUK. Lineage (NCBI taxonomy): Bacteria > Bacillati > Actinomycetota > Actinomycetes > Micrococcales > Micrococcaceae > Kocuria > Kocuria sp. LUK. Next base: position 261,799 of record NZ_JAJMZI010000002.1, on the reverse strand, counting down.
CCGTGGCGCTGGTCGTCTACGCGGGCCCGCTCGGGATGCTCTTCAGCGGCGGGGTGCCCTCGGCGGGCGCGGTCGTGGGCCAGGTGGTCGCCGTCATCGCGATCGGCGCGCCGTTCATGTCCACCTCCTTCATGCTGGGCCGGGCCTTCTACGCCCAGGAGGACGCCCGCACGCCGTTCCTCGTCCAGATCGGCGTCGCCGTGTTCACCGTGGCCTGCGCCGCGGCGATCTGGGCGTTCGTGGCCCCCGAGCACATGATCTTCGCGGTCGCGGGCTGCTACGCGGCCCAGAACGTGCTGAGCACCCTGCTCTACCACCGCGTGCTCGTGCGCCGGGTCGGCGACTACGACGTCGCCCGCGTGCTCGACTCCCACGCCCGCATCCTCGCCGCGGCGCTGCTGGCCGGCGCGGCCGGGGCGGTCGTGCTGCACCTGCTGGGCGGCTACGACCCCGCGGGCTTCGCCTGGGGCAGCCAGCTCACGGCGGTCGTGGTCCTCGCCGTGGGCGGCACCGCGATGGGCGCGGTCTACCTCGTGGCCCTGCGCCTGTGCCGCGTCGAGGAGCTCGGCAGCCTCCTGCGCCCGGTCCTGGCCCGGCTCGGGCGCTGAGCCGCCTCCTCCGCTCCCGCGCCGCGACCTGCGGCGGAGGAGGACATCTCCCACCGGCGGGACCCCGCGCCCGGTAGAGTGCTGTCCGGCCGGTGCCCGCCCGGCGCCGCCCCGCACCGCAATCCGCCCCCGCGGATTCCCGACCCCCAGGGAGCCACCGTGCCCGCACCGCTGAAGCTCGGAGCCGTCCTCGGCGGACGCTACAAGGTCGTCGCCGACGTGCTCTCCACGGCCGAGGGCGACCACGTCCTCGAGGGTCAGGACCAGATCCTGGGCCGGCGCGTGTCCATCCTCCTGCCGGCGGAGCAGCACACCGCGCTGCTCGTGGAGAACGCCCGGTCGATGGCCAACGGCAGCATCGGGGCGCCCTTCCAGATCCTCGACCTCGGCCAGGCGGAGGCGCAGACCTACCTCGTGACCTCCCACGCCCCGGCGGCGGACATGCTCGACTCCCTGCTCGTGGAGCCCCACGAGGTCGAGGACGAGTCGCTCGGCGACGACATCTTCGGCGCCCCGCGCGCCACGGGCGGCGGCGCCTACCTCTACGAGGAGCCCGAGCCCACCAGCCCGACCCCGGTGGTCCCCGACGCGCCCTCCGGCGGTCCCGGCCCCACCGCCCCCCAGCCCAAGGTCACCCGGTGGGAGGACGACGACTCCTACGACGACGCCGCCCCCGCCCCCAGCGTCCGGACCCGGCTCGGCCGGCCGGTGCGGGTGAGCGCGACCTCGACCCGCACCACCATGTTCGACCGTGCCGCCGCCGGCGGCACGGCCGCGGCCGCGGGCCGGTCCGTGGGCACCGAGGTGGACCCCGGCTACGACGGCGACAACCGCTACGACAGCTGGTACGACGAGCACCAGGAGACCCCGTACGCCGAGCCGGAGGCCCCGCAGCCCCCGAGCTCCCCCGCACCGCGCGAGCGCCGGGGCGGGCGCGGTCTCGTGTGGGTGCTCCTGCTGCTGCTGGCCCTGCTGGTCGGGGCCGTGGTGCTCAGCTTCGACCGGCTGGGCGGGCTCTTCGGCGGGGCGGACCCCGGCACGAGCACCCAGGCCCCCGCGCCCGCCGAGGACGACGACGACGGGCAGCCCTCGGCGCAGCCCAGCGCGGCCGAGGAGGACGGGCCCGAGCCGCAGGCGGCGTCCGTGCAGCGGATCGTGCCCACGAACCCCGGCTTCATGGCCGACCAGGACGCCCAGCTGGGCCAGACGGTCGACGGCAACCCCGCGACCTACTGGATCAGCTACGGCTTCTCCGACCAGAACTTCGGCAACCAGGCGCCCAGCGTGGGCCTCGTCGTCGAGCTCGAGGAGGCCGCCCCCGTCGAGGAGGTGCTGATCAGCCAGTCCGCGGGCTCCGGCGGGCTCTTCGACGTCTACGTCAACGACTCCCCCACCCTGGAGGGCGCGCAGCAGGTCGGGTCCGGCTCCTTCACCGGCCCGGACATCACGGTCTCCCTCTCCCCCGCCGCCCAGGAGGAGGACCACCGCTACGTGATCGTCAACTGGACCCAGCTGCCGCAGCTGACCAACCCCATCGCGGGCTTCCAGTACGGCCTGCGGATCGGCGAGATCGCCCTGCAGTGAGCCCCGCGCCCCGCGCCCGCGCGGGGGCGGCACCGGAATATCCGCCGCGCACGGCCCGTTGTCCCAGTGGTCCCCGCGGCCGGGCGTGCCCGGCCGCCCCCGTTCACGGAAGGTCAGCATCACAGTGAGCCCCGACTTCGGTCCCGTCATCAACGCCCTGGACCTCGCCGCGCAGCGCGAGGTGCCGACGGCCGCCGCCGAGGACGAGACCGTCCACGAGGTCGTCGTCGTCGGTTCCGGCCCGGCCGGCTACACCGCCGCGATCTACACCGCGCGCGCGAACCTGAAGCCGGTCGTCTTCGCCGGCTCGGTCACCGCCGGCGGCGAGCTGATGAACACGACCGAGGTCGAGAACTACCCCGGGTTCGTGGAGGGCATCATGGGCCCCGAGCTGATGGCCAACATGCAGCAGCAGGCCGAGCGCTTCGGTGCCGACATCCGCTACGAGGACGTCGTCGCCGCCGACCTCGAGGGCGAGATCAAGACCCTGACCCTCGAGGACGGCTCCGTGCACCGCGCCCGCGCCGTCATCGTCGCCACGGGCTCCGCCTACCGGGAGCTGGGGCTGCCCGACGAGAAGCGCCTCTCCGGCCACGGCGTGAGCTGGTGCGCGACCTGCGACGGCTTCTTCTTCAAGGAGCAGCACATCGCCGTGGTCGGCGGCGGCGACTCGGCGATCGAGGAGGCGACCTTCCTCACCAAGTTCGCCTCGAAGGTCACGATCATCCACCGCCGCGACGCCTTCCGCGCCTCCGAGATCATGCAGCAGCGGGCCTTCGACGACCCGAAGATCGAGATCCTGTGGAACAGCGAGGTCGTGGGCATCAACGGCGCCGACAAGGTCGAGTCCCTCGTGCTGCGCGACACCGTCACCAAGGAGACCTCCGAGCTGGCCGTCACCGGACTGTTCGTCGCCATCGGCTCCGACCCCCGCACCGACCTGGTCAAGGACCAGCTGGAGCTGACCGCGGACGGCACCATCGCCGTCGACGGCCGCAGCTCCACCACGAGCCTCGCCGGCGTCTTCGCCGCGGGCGACGTCGTCGACCCGACCTACCGCCAGGCCATCACGGCGGCGGGCTCCGGCTGCGTGGCCGCCGTCGACGTCGAGCACTACCTCGCGGCCCTGGACAGCCGCTCGGTCCTGCACAGCTGAGCCCCCGGCACCGTGCGGGCCCCTGGGCCCGCACGGTGCCCCACAATGGAACCGGGTCCGTCCCGGGACGGACCACCCACCGTGGGCGCCGGCGCACCAGCGCCCCGGCGTCCGGAGAAGGAGAGACCATGAGCGCCGCCAAGAACGTCACCGACGCCGACTTCCGCACCGAGGTTCTGGAGTCCGACAAGCCCGTCATCGTGGACTTCTGGGCCGAGTGGTGCGGGCCCTGCCGCATGGTCGGGCCCGTGCTCGACGCCATCGCGGCCGAGCACGCGGACGCCGTCGAGGTCGTCAAGCTCAACGTCGACGAGAACCCCGCCGTCGCCTCGCAGTACGGGATCACCTCCATCCCGGCGATCTACCTCTTCTCCGGCGGCGAGGTGGTCAAGAAGGCCATCGGCGCCAAGCCCAAGAGTGCCCTCGAGAAGGAGTTCGCCGAGTACCTCGCCCCCGCGAGCTGACGGTCCCGCCGTTCGGCCCACCCCGGGCTCGTCCGTCCCCTCCGTCCCGGAGCGGACGGACGAGCCCTTCCTGCACCACCCCTCCCCCCGACCGACGACCCGTGGGACCGCCATGACACCCGATCCGACCGAACCGATGCTGCGCCGCACCACCAGGAGCCGGCGCGTGGTGAGCCTGCGGGAGCGCCTGCTCCGCGCCGGCGTCACCGTCGCCTACCTCGCCCCGCAGGACGTCAACGACCCCTCCGTCTTCGACGACCACGTCGACGCCGCCGTGCGCGCCTTCCAGCAGGAGCGCGGGCTGATCGTCGACGGCGCCGTGGGCCCGGAGACCGACCGCGCCCTCAACGAGGCGCAGTACTCCCTGGGCGACCGGACCCTTGAGCTCGACGGTCAGGAGCCCCTGCGGGGCGACGACGTCGCCCGCCTGCAGCACAACCTCTCCCGGTTGGGTTTCTACTACGGACATCTCGACGGCGTGTTCGGCAGCGGGACCCACCACGCGGCCGTGGAGCTCCAGCAGAGCCTGGGCCTGGCTCCCACCGGCGTGGTCGACCGGGACACGATCGCGGCCCTGGCCCGGATCAACAAGAACATCACCTCCTCCAAGGCCTTCTCGCTGCGCGACTACCACCGGCTCGAGCGGGCGTCCTCCGCCCTGCGCGGCCGCTGCGTGGTCCTGGTGCCCTCCCCCGCCGCCGGGCAGCAGCCACCGGCCGGGGCCCCCGCCGACTTCCCCGCCAGGGCCGGGGAGGTCACGACCGACGTCGCGGCCCGGGCGGCCTCGCTGCTGGCGGAGATCGGGGCGGACCCCGTGCTCGTGACCGCCGACGGCGCCGCGCCGGTCCGCGGGGGCGGGGCGGTCCGGACCGTGCCGGACCCGGCCCCCGTCCTCGCGGAGCACCCGGAGGCCGTCGTGCTGACGCTGCACTGCGACTGGAACCGCACCGAGGCGGCGGGCGGGCTCGCCTCGTTCTACTGGGGCGACGTGGAGACCCACGAGATCTACTCCCCCATCGGGGAGCGCGCCGCGACCCTCGTGCTCAAGGAGATGGTCGCCCGCACCGGCGCCCTGGACCTGGGCACCCACCCCCGCCAGTGGTCCCTGCTGCGCGCCGCCGGGGCGCCCACGGCCTGGCTCGACCTGGGCTACCTCTCCAACCCCGCGGACCGCGCGGCCCTGGCCGGCGCCGAGCACCGGAGCCACCTGGCCGAGGCGATCGTCTTCGGGCTCCAGCGGATGTACCTGCTCGCCGAGGAGGACCACCCGACGGGCACGATGCGCCTCGACGACGTCGCGGGCTACAACGGCGGCTGAGCCCTGCCTGCCGGCCGGAGCACGACGGGCCCCGATGTTCCACGTGGAACATCGGGGCCCGTCAGTTCCCGGGCCGGCGCCGGGGCGGTGCTGGTCAGTCCTGTTCGATGCCCGGGTCCAGCACCTCGATGATGCGGTTGAGGTCCTCGACCGAGGCGAACTCGATCGTCATGCGCCCCTTCCGCGCCCCGAGGGCGATCTTGACGGCGGTGTCGAGCCGGTCGGAGAAGGCGTCCGCGATGTAGTCGAGGCGCTCCTGGTGCCGCGACGTCGAGGCCGGGGACCGCTTCGTCGAGCGCTTGCCGCCGTCCAGCAGCGCCACGGCCTCCTCGGTGGCCCGCACGGACAGTCCCTCCGCCACGATGCGCTGGGCGAGCCGCTCCATCTCGGCCGGATCCGAGAGGGCCAGCAGGGCGCGTGCGTGCCCCGAGGAGAGGACACCGGCGGCGACCCGGCGCTGGACCAGCGGGGGGAGGCGGAGCAGCCGGATGGTATTGCTGATCTGCGGGCGGGAGCGGCCGATCCTGCGGGAAAGCTCCTCCTGGGTCGCGCCGAACTCCTCCATCAGCTGCTGGTAGGCGGCGGCCTCCTCGAGCGGGTTGAGCTGGCTGCGGTGCAGGTTCTCGAGGAGCGCGTCGCGCAGCAGCGCGTCGTCGGCGGTCTCGCGCACGATGGCCGGGATGGTCTCCAGGCCGGCGCGCTGCGTGGCCCGCCACCGCCGCTCGCCCATGACCAGCTCGTACGGGGACTCCCCCGGCTCCCGGCTGCGCCGCACGACGATGGGCTGGAGGACGCCCAGCTCGCCGATCGAGTAGGCCAGCTCGGCGAGCTCCTCCTCGTCGAAGACCTGGCGCGGCTGCTTCCGGTTGGGGTGGATGTCCACGACCCGGATCTCGGCGAAGCGGGCCCCGGCCACGTCGACGAGCTCCGGCTCGTCATCCGGGCTCGTGCTGTCCGCGGTTCCGATGTCCGACGCCTGCCCGGCCGAGCCGTCCGTGTCCGTTTCACGTGAAACACCGGCGGACAGCGCGCTGTCCTGCCCTGCGGGCGCCGGGGCGGCCGACTGAGCCGGGATGTCCAGGGTCGGAGCGGATTCCGCCACAGGAGCATCCGTTTCCCGGAGGACATGGTCCGGCGCGGCGTCCGTCGGCGGCACAGTGTCCGCCGGAGCGATGTTCTCGGCCTTCTTTCCGGCCCGCTCCACGGTGTTCTTCCCCGTGCTCTCCGTCGGACCGTCGCTCTCGGCGGAGGGCGGTCCGGCCTCGACCCGGTGCGACTTCGTCGACGAACGCTCCGCGGGCGTGGACACCGCGGCGGTGTCGGGGGACGCCGCGGTGTCCTCGGCTCCTGCGGATTCCGCTGTTTCACGTGAAACGCGGGACGCGGGCGAGGAGTCCGTCTCCTGCCCGGCAGCCGAGGTGGACGGAAGGAAGAACATGTCCGAGGGCCGGCTGACCAGCGTGGTGTTGCGCAGCGCTTCGCCCATGTCCATCCGTGACTTCATCGCCTTCTGCCGTGCGGCCGGGCTGACGGTCCGCTTGCGTCCCGCTCCGGTCGAGGAGGTGGTGCGCCCGTGCTTCGGCTGCTCCTTCTGCTCCGTCCGCTCCGCAGGTCCGCCGCCGTCCGCGTCCCCGTCCGCGGGGGCCGGCGCAGCGCCCGACGCGGACGACCGGCTCTCGTCCCGGGTCTCCGCCGGTGCCACCTCAGGGACCTGTCCGCCCCGGACGGCGGGTGTGGCGGAGGAAGGGGTCGCTTCCGTGGTCGGGCCGGACGGCGCGCGGCCGTCCTCGGAGGTACCGTGATCGGGCGTCGCCGTCCCCGGTGCGTCTGCGTCCGCTGCGGGTGGGGTGCTCGGGATCAGGGCGCCCAGACCGCGCCCCAGACCCCGTCGTCGTTCTGCCACGTCGTTCCTCTCGATGCTCCGGCAATCCGGACCATCCTATCCGAGCAGCGCGCGACCGGCCGGTCGACCCGGGCCGGCGGGGGACCGGCCGTTCCGGATCTCGACCCCGGAACCCTGAGGGGGCAGGCGAGAGCGCCGTCCCGCTGCCCAGGACGTCGCGGCCCAGCGGGCGGCACGACCGAGGACGGGGAGACGCGCCGCAGCCACGGACGTCGGCGGCGCCGTGCGCACGACGGCCGCGGACGAGGAACCCTGCCGCACCCGCCACCGTCGACGAGAACGCGTGCCTTCGCACTTCAGGGTGGACCGGGTAGGACGCGGGCACTGCTCCGTTTCACGTGAAACAGCTCCGGCTCCAGGCACTGATCGATTCACGGTGGAAGAGCACCCGGACATGCCGAGGTTCTGTTTCACGTGAAACAGGACCCGGACCTACCGATGTGCTGTTTCACGTGAGACGCACCTCCCGCCGAACGGTGCCGGACATGAGTCTCCTGGCTCGCGACAGGGCGACGCCCCCGCCCTGTCGGAACAGGACGGGGGCGCCGGGAGAACGGCGGAGCGGTGGTTCAGCGCACCGGCTTCTGCGCAATCTCCGCGGCCGCCTCGAGGTAGGAGAGCGCGCCGGTCGAGCTCGGGTCGTAGCTGATGACGCTCTGCTGGTAGCTGGGGGCCTCCGAAATGCGCACCGAGCGGGGGATCATCGTCTCGAGGACCTCGTCGGGGAAGTGCGTGCGGACCTCCTCGGCGACCTGCGAGGCCAGGTTGGTCCGGCCGTCGTACATCGTGAGCAGGATCGTCGAGACCTTCAGCGCGGGGTTGAGGTGCTTCTGGATCATCTCGATGTTCTTCAGCAGCTGGCTCAGCCCCTCCAGCGCGTAGTACTCGCACTGAATGGGAATGAGGACCTCGGTCGCCGCCACGAAGGCGTTGAGCGTGAGCAGGCCGAGGCTCGGCGGGCAGTCGATGAAGACGTAGTCGAGGCGCTCCAGACCCTGCTCCTCGCGCTGCTTCGCGTACGTCTCGAGCGCCTGCCGCAGCCGGTGCTCGCGGGCGACCATGGAGACGAGCTCGATCTCGGCGCCGGCCAGGTCGATCGTCGCGGGGACGACCCACAGGTTCTCCGCCTCCGCCGAGGGCTTGACGACGTCGGCGATGGGCATCTCGTCGATGAGGACGTCGTAGGTGCTGTCCACCTCGGAACTGTGCTCCACGCCGAGCGCGGTGGAGGCATTGCCCTGCGGGTCGTTGTCGATCACCAGCACGTTCTGACCCTGCCGGGCGAGGGCCACGGCGAGGTTGACCGAGGTGCTGGTCTTGCCGACGCCGCCCTTCTGGTTGCTGATGGTGAAGACCCGCGTGCTCGCGGGCTTCTCCAGCTCGACGTTGCGCAGCCTGGCGCGGCGCCTGGTCTCTTCCACGAGCTTCCTCCCCAGCGGCGAATCCTCCGCCATCGTTGTGGTCCTCTGCGGACGCAGGGCGTCCGTTTCACGTGAAACACGCGTGCCCCGATCAGGAACAACCGTCATCGGTTGTTCGACGGGATCGGGGGGAAATCCCATGTCGATCCCCTGGCCGCTCTCCGCGCCCTCGCCGATGGTCATCGAACGTCGCACCTTCCCGGTTCGTCTCGAACACGTCGCGTCGGGGCACCCCGTCCGCGGAGGACCGGGCACCGGGGTCCGCGCCCCGCTCCCGGCGGGGCAGGCTCTGCGCGCACGCGCTCCAGCCTACCGCCGACCTCCCGCGGCTGCGGCGCACGCGATCCCGGCCGCCCGCCGGCACGGGTGAGCGGGGACCGCTCAGAGCCGCACGCGCACGACCGTGGTGGGCTCCTCGAGCAGCTCGGTGCCCGCCGTGACGACCTCGGTGGAGCGCGCGGCGTAGCGGTGCAGCTTCTTGCGCGCCTTCACCACCTCGTCGGCGGCCGTGCGGCCCTTGAGGGCGAGCAGCTCGCCCCGGCCCCGCAGCAGGGGGAGGGTGATGTCGAGCAGCCCCGTGAGCGCCGAGACGGCCCGGGCGGTCACGACGTCGACCTCGCCGACCTCGTCGCGGGCCTGCTCCGCGCGGGCCCGCACAATGCGCACGTTCGCCAGGCCCAGGTCGGCCACGACCTCCTCGAGCCACTGGACGCGGCGCTCGAGAGGCTCGACGAGGGTCATGCTCAGGTCCGGGCGGGCCAGCGCCAGGCACAGGCCGGGCAGCCCGGCGCCGGAGCCGACGTCGACGACCCGCGCCCCCTCGGGGACCAGCTCCTCGACCACCGCGCAGTTGAGCACGTGCCGGCTCCACAGCCGGGGGACCTCCCGCGGGCCGATCAGCCCGCGCACGATGCCGGAGGAGGCCAGGTGCGTCACGTAGCGCTCGGCGAGGCCGAGCCGGGGGCCGAAGAGCCGCTCGGCGGCGGCCCGCTCCCGGGCGTCGGGAACGGGCGGCTCCTGCGGGTCGGGTGCGGGGCGCTCCGCGGTCGTCATCGGGCCGGCTCGGCGGTGACGACGATGTGCCGGGACTCGCCCTCGCCCTCGGACTCGCTGATCAGGCCGTGCTCGGCGACCACGTCGTGGACGATCTTGCGCTCGTAGGCGGACAGCGGGTCGAGGTGCACCGAGGCGCCGGTCTCCCGGGCTTTCTGCACCGCCTCGAGGGCCAGCTCCCGCAGCGAGTCCGCCCGCCGGGCGCGGTGCCCGCCGACGTCGAGCACCAGCCGCGACCGGCGGCCCGTGGCCGCGAGCACCGACAGCCGCACGAGCTCCTGCAGGGCCTCGAGGACCTCGCCGTCCTCGCCCACGAGCGCGGAGAGGGCGTCGTCGTCGTCCCCCTCGGCCACCACCGACAGGTAGGTCCGTCCGTCGCGGACCTCGATGTCGATGTCGCCGTCGAGGTCGGCGGTGTCGAGCAGCTCCTCGAGGTAGTCCGCCGCGACCTCGCCCTCCTCCTCGAGCGGGTCGAGGGCGGGGCCGGGCACGGGGGCGTCCCCGGCCGGCGGCTCCTGGTCCGTCCCGGCCGGCGCGCCGCCCGCGGCGGGCGGCTGCTCGTCGGTGTCCTGGACGGTGGGCCGGTTCTCGGTCATGGTCGTCTCCTGGGGGCCGTGGGGTGCCGCGGTCGGGTCGGCGCCCGTCGCGGGAGGGATGGTGCGGGGGCCGGTCGGACCGGCCGTGCTCACCGGGACTGCTTCTTGCGCGCCTGCTGCCTCTGCCGCTTCTTGCCCACGGGCTGCTGGCGCTGGCCCGCGGCCGCACGGGCGCGCTTCTCCTCGACCTCCGCCTCGTGCTCCTCCCGGGTCTTGCCCAGCGGGGGCAGCCCCTTGGCGGCGCGGCGCTCGTTGAGCTCGCGCTCGGCCTGGGAGCCGGGGGTGGGGTTGTTGCGGATGACCCACCACTGCTGGCCCATGGACCAGAAGTTGGACACGGTCCAGTAGACCAGCACGCCGATGGGGAAGTTGATGCCGCCGATGGCGAAGACCAGGGGGAACAGGTACAGCATCATCTGCTGCTGGCGGTACATGGGGGAGGCCTTGGCGGTCTCGCTCATGTTCTTCGCCGTGAGCTGTTTCTGGGTGATGAACTGCGAGGCGGACATCGCCACGATCATCACGACCGCGAGCACGATGGTCGCGAGCCGGTCGCCGTCGCCGGGGTTGAGCAGCGTGGAGAACAGCGGGGCCCCGAAGAACGTCGCCTCGTTGAAGGACTGGACCATGTTCGGGGGGAGCACGTGGATCGACTCGCCGGCGGCCGCGGACTTGGGCACGCCGTTGAGCACCTGGAACAGGCCGAAGAAGATCGGCATCTGCACGAGGATCGGCAGGCACGCCGAGAACGGGTTGGAGCCGTGCTTCTTGTACAGCTCCATCTGCTCCTGCGCCATGGCCTGGCGGGAGAGCTGGTCCTTCTTGCCCTTGTACTTGGCCTGCAGCTTCGCCATCTCCGGCTGCAGCTCCTGCATGCCGCGCATGGACTTGATCTGCTTGAGGAACAGCGGGATGGTCAGCGTGCGCATCACGAGGGTCAGGCCCACGATGCACAGCACCCAGGTGATGCCGGCCGCGGGGTCCATGCCCACGGCGGTGAGCAGCTCGTGGAAGACCCACAGCACGGCCGAGACGACCCACCTGAAGGGGAAGAGGATCAGTTCGAACAGGTTCATGGGGAAGGCTCTCCTTGGGCCGCGGGACCGGGGTCCGCCGCGGGACGGTACTGCCGGCGGTCGGCCGGGGTGGGGTGGTTCAGCAGCATGATCTTGGGCAGGGACGCGAGGTCGGGGAACTCCCGGCCTCCCTGCGGCACCCTGTCGATCCCGCCCGCGGCCCAGGGGTGGCAGCGCAGCAGCCGGCGGACGCTCAGTCCGAGCCCGCGCGCGGCGCCGTGCACCGTGACGGCCTCCAGCGCGTACGCGGAGCAGGTGGGGAAGTAGCGGCAGACGTCGCCGTAGAGCGGCGAGACGATCCGGCGGTAGAGCTTCAGCAGCGCGATGAGCAGGTTCTGGGGGAGGAGGGCCACCGCCTGCCCGGCCGTGGCCGGGCGCACGTACTCGTCCGGCGCCGCGGCGAGGAGGTCCTCGGGCGCGTGAGCGTGCTCGCTCATGACTCGGGCTCCTCCTGTCCGGTGGGGTCCTGCTCGGCCGCGGGCACCCCGGCCCGCGAGGACGCCGTGCGCCACGCCCCGTCCCAGTCGGCCGCCAGCTCCGGCCAGGGGGCGGCCGCGGCGGGGGGAAGCGCCCGCACGACGACGTCGTAACCGTACGGCGCCCGCCTGACCGTGGACTGGGCGAGCGCGCGCAGCCGGCGCTTGACCCTGTTCCGCCGGACGGCGTTGCCCACGGCCTTGGACACGACGAAGCCCACCCGCGCCGGGTCCCCCGGGCGGGTGGCGCGCACGGAGACGACGACGTTCCGGCGCCCGCTGCGGGCGCCGGAACGCGTGGTGGCCCGGAACTGGGCCGAGGTCCTCATCCGGTGCTGCTCAGGCAGCACGGCGGTGCTCCCGCACGGCGGACGGCGCGGGCTCCGTCAACGGGTGCTCAGGCGGAGAGCTCGGTGCGGCCCTTGCTGCGGCGGGCGGCGAGGATGGCGCGGCCGGCGCGGGTGCGCATCCGGGCACGGAAGCCGTGCTTGCGGGCGCGACGGCGGTTATTCGGCTGAAAAGTCCGCTTGCTCACTGGTTACTCCAAAGGCGTCGGGGTGCGCGCCCGGCGGCGTGCCCGGCGCAGGGAAGCGGCGGGGCCCGCGTTCGGACGCGGCGGTGCTGGTGGATGCGTCCGAGCCTGCGGGTGGGCATGACCGTGGACACAAAAGACTAGCCCACCCTAGACAACGGTCCGGGGCGGGTCAAATCAGGGGTCGGGTCCGCGGGCGCCGGGACGGTCGGCGCTGTGCAGTGCACATCCTACCCACAGCTGTGCACGGATCTTGGTCACATCCTGTGGAAAACCTGGGGGACGAGAGCCCCGCTCCCGCGCCGGAGAGGGCCGGAACTACACGTCTGCAATTCCCCGGAGGCCCGGGGAGCGGCTATGAACAGCCTTCGCGCATGTTCTAGGCTGGCTTCCGCGGCCGGCCCCCGACAGCTTTTCCACCGCTGTGAACAACGCTGTGGACAAGACTCCCGCCGCGGGGCAGGGACGGACCCGACAACGACAGCAGGAGTACGCGTGGGCACGCAGGACAATCAGGCGCTCAGCGCCCAGTGGGCCGAGTGCGTGCAGCACATGTACGAGGACCCCATGACCACGGGCCGCTACCGCGGGTTCATCTCGCTGGCGCAGCCCCAGGGCCTGATCGGCACCACGCTGCTGGTGGCCGTGCCCAACGAGCTCACCCGGGAGTTCTTCCAGAACCAGATGGCCCCCGTGCTGCGCTCGGCCGTCAACCGCGCCTTCAGCCCGGAGACGCTCGTGGCCTTCGTCGTCGACGCCGACCTGGAGGCCGTCGCCGCACCCGAGCCGGTGGCCCCCACCGGCCCCGGCCTGCCGCCGATCGACGAGCTCGAGGCCGAGCGCGGCCGCCCGGCCGCCCCCGCTCCCGCCGCCGATCCGGCGCCGGCCGACTCGCCCTGGGCCGAGACCCTCGCCTTCCCGCTGCCCGCCTCCCCCGTCCCCGCGGGCGGGCCGGGGGCCGAGGACCCGGGCACCCGCACCCTGCCCCCGCGCCGGGACCCCCAGGCCGCGCCGCCGCGCCGGCCCGTCCAGGACACCGGGACCGCCCCGGCCGTGGTGGGGGAGTGGGACAGCTCCGCCCGGCTGAACCCCAAGTACGTCTTCGACTCGTTCGTCATCGGCCAGTCCAACCGCTTCGCCCACGCCGCCGCGTTCGCCGTGGCCGAGACCCCCGCCAAGGCCTACAACCCGCTGTTCATCTACGGGGACTCCGGACTGGGCAAGACGCACCTGCTGCACGCGATCGGCCACTACGCCAAGCGGCTCTACCCGCAGGTGCGCGTGCGCTACGTGAACTCGGAGGAGTTCACCAACGACTTCATCAACTCGATCCGCGACGACGAGGGCTCCTCCTTCAAGGAGATCTACCGCAACGTCGACATGCTGCTGATCGACGACATCCAGTTCCTCGCCGGCAAGGAGCACACGCAGGAGGAGTTCTTCCACACCTTCAACGCGCTGCACAACCACGAGAAGCAGATCGTGATCACCTCCGACATGCCGCCCAAGCAGCTCACCGGCTTCGCCGAGCGGATGCGCTCCCGCTTCGAGTGGGGGCTGATCACCGACGTGCAGCCGCCCGAGCTCGAGACCCGCATCGCGATCCTGCGCAAGAAGGCCACGAGCGAGGGGATGGACGCCCCCGACGACGTGCTGGAGTACATCGCCTCCCACATCTCCACCAACATCCGCGAGCTCGAGGGCGCGCTGATCCGCGTGACCGCCTTCGCCTCGCTGAACAAGCAGGCCGTGGACCTGCCCCTGGCGGAGCTGGTGCTCAAGGACCTCATCACCGACGACGGGGCGCAGGAGATCACGGCGGCCTCGATCCTGGCCCAGACCGCGGTCTACTTCGACATCACCCTCGAGGAGCTCAAGAGCAAGTCCCGCACCCGCACGCTGGTCACCGCGCGGCAGATCGCGATGTACCTGCTGCGCGAGCTCACCGACATGTCCCTGCCGAAGATCGGCCAGGAGCTGGGCGGGCGCGACCACACGACCGTGATGCACGCCGACCGGAAGATCCGCACCCTGATGGCCGAGCGCCGGCAGATCTTCAACCAGGTCACCGAGCTGACCAACCGCATCAAGCAGCAGCAGCGCGAGGGCTGAGCCGCCCGCGCGGCCGCCGCCGCGATCCGCCCGAGGGCCCGCCGGACCGATCCGGCGGGCCCTCGGCGTGTTCCCGGCCCCTTGTCCTCAGGTGCTGTCCACAGGCGTGGACCGCGGGACCGTGCGGTGCACCGACCCGTCGTGCACAGGTTTTCCGGTCCTGTGGAGCCGCTGTGCACAGCGGGAAACCCACACCTGTGGAAAAATGTGTGGAGAAGCGCGGCGCGGCGGTGGACAACCTCGGCACAACCCGGCCCGGTCCTGTGGACGCCGCGGAACGGCGCGGAATCCGTCCACGGGAGAGGGCCGGCCCGGTGGACGGCGAATCACAAGAAGTGCACACCCCGGATCCGCGCGGATGCTGAGCAGGAGGCAGTTTTCCACAGATTCCACAGCGGTTATTAACACTCCTGTCCTTAAAGAGATCTCCGGCCAAACAACAAGATTCCTGGTCCTCCGGCCCCGGTCCGGGACTCCGGAGCGGTCTGCGGGCCGGTCCTCCGGCCCCCGCCGTCCCGGCGGGGGAATGGCTCTCCGTTCTCGGGGACGGCTACGATGCACACGGCGAGTCCCGTCCTCGCTCCGCGGCGCCTCCGGCGCGACGGAGACCGGTCCCGGGCGGCGACCCGCCGGGACCCCGGCCCCGCCGCAGAAGCCCAGACTGAAAGGCAGCAACCTCTCGTGAAGTTCTCCGTCGAACGCGATGTTCTCGCCGAGGCCGTGACCTGGACCGCCCGGTCCCTCTCCCCTCGTCCCCCGGTCCCCGTCCTGTCCGGGCTGCTGATCCGCGCCCAGGACGGCGCCCTGTCCATCGCCAGCTTCGACTACGAGATCTCGGCACGTCTGTCGATCAGCGCCGACGTCCGGGAGGAGGGCACCACGCTCGTCTCGGGCCGGCTGCTCGCCGACATCTGCCGCTCCCTGCCCTCCGCCCCGGTCGAGGTCCAGGCCGACGAGGGCAAGGTGACGCTGACCTGCCGCTCCTCCCGGTTCAACCTCGCCGCCATGCCGGTGGGGGACTACCCGGAGCTGCCCGCCCTGCCCGAGCTCTCCGGCGTCGTGGCCGGGGACGAGTTCGCCCACGCGGTCGCGCAGGTCACGATCGCGGCCAGCAAGGACGACACCTTGCCGATCCTCACCGGCGTGCGGGTGGAGATCGAGGGCGAGAAGATGACGCTGCTCGCCACCGACCGCTATCGCCTGGCCATGCGCGAGCTGACGTGGCGCCCGGCCGCGAGCGACATCTCCACGGCAGCGCTCGTGAAGGCCCGCACCCTCAACGACATCG
The DNA here is from genome assembly GCF_021012935.1 of Kocuria sp. LUK. NCBI lineage: Bacteria > Bacillati > Actinomycetota > Actinomycetes > Micrococcales > Micrococcaceae > Kocuria > Kocuria sp. LUK. Next base: position 246,212 of record NZ_JAJMZI010000002.1, on the reverse strand, counting down.
CCAAGACCCTCGGCCCCTCCGGGGACATCAACATCGCCCTCTCCGACTCCGCCGAGCTCGTCGGCTTCGAGTCCGGCGGCCGCCGGACCACGAGCCTGCTCATCGACGGGGAGTACCCGAAGATCCGCTCGCTGTTCCCCGAGCACACCCCCATCACGGCCGCGGTGCGCACGAGCGACCTCGTCGAGGCCGTCCGCCGCGTCTCGCTCGTGGCCGAGCGCAACACCCCGGTCCGCCTGGCCTTCACCCAGGGCCAGGTCGCCCTGGACGCGGGCACGGGGGAGGACGCCCAGGCCTCCGAGATCCTCGACGCGCAGCTGACCGGCGAGGACATCACGGTGGCGTTCAACCCCACCTACCTCTCGGAGGGCCTGCACGCCTTCGACTCCGAGTACGTCCGCTTCTCGTTCACGGCCCCGCCGAAGCCCGCGGTGCTCTCCGCACAGGAGACCCCGGACGGGGACGACAAGGACGACTACAAGTACCTGCTGATGCCGGTGCGGCTGCCCAGCCAGTGACCGGCCGGCCCCGAGTCGGAGACTGCTGACCCCGCGTGTTCGTCGACCACCTCTCCCTGCTGGACTTCAGGACGTATGCCGAGCTCGACATACGCCTTTCGCCCGGGATCACCGTGCTCCTGGGTCCCAACGGCGTGGGCAAGACGAACGTCGTCGAGGCCCTGGACTGGACCTCGGACCTGTCCTCGCACCGCGTCTCCTCCGACGGCCCGCTGATCCGCTTCGGCGCGGAGCGGGCGATCGTCCGGGTCCGGGTGCGCCGCGGCGGGCAGCAGACCGTGCTCGAGTTCGAGCTCAACGAGGGCCGGGCCAACCGCGTCCGGATCAACCGGGCCGCCCCGGTGCGGGCCCGCGACGCGATCGGCATCGTGCGCACGGTGCTGTTCTCCCCGGAGGACCTCGCCCTCGTGAAGGGCGACCCCTCGCACCGCCGCCGCTTCCTCGACCACCTGGCGGTGTCGATGCGCCCCGTGCTCGCCGGCACCCTGGCGGACTACGAGAAGGTGCTCAAGCAGCGCAACGCGCTGCTGAAGTCCGCCCGCCGGTCCGGGCGCTTCACCGACGTCCACCGCTCGACCCTCGCCGCCTGGAACGACCAGTTCGCCCGGGCGGGCGCCACGATCCTGCACGCCCGGCTGCAGCTGCTCGAGGCACTGGGCCCGGAGGTCGCCCGCGCCTACGGCCAGCTGACGGACGGGAGCAAGACCACCCGGCTGCGCTACGTCTCCTCGGTGCTGCCCGAGAGCGCCGGCGGGGACGCGGCACAGCTGCGCGGGTTCACCGTGGAGGACCTGCACGCGCTGATGCTCGAGGCCTGCGCCGAGGCGGAGCGGCGCGAGGTGGAGCGCGGGCTGACGCTGCTGGGCCCGCACCGGGACGAGCTGGAGCTCGTGCTCGGTGAGGCCCCCGCCCGCGGCTACGCCTCCCACGGCGAGACGTGGTCCTACGCCCTGGCCCTGCGCCTGGGCTCCTGGTACGTCCACCTCGCCGACGACCCGAGCGAGGGCGCGGCCCCCATCCTCGTCCTCGACGACGTCTTCGCCGAGCTCGACGCCCGCCGCCGCAGCCGGCTGGCCGCGGTCGTGGCGACCGCCGAACAGGTGCTGGTCACGGCCGCGGTCGAGGAGGACCTCCCGGCGGAGCTGGTCGCCGGCCCGCACGACGTGGTCCGGGTCGGCCCCGGGCGGGCGGTCCGTGAGGAGCCCACCGCCGCCGCCGGGAACGGGACGGAGGAGGTCCCGCCGTCGTGACCGGGGACGAGCTCGGGACGCCCCTGCCCCTGCCCGGGGACACCGGCCCGGAGGAGCCTCCGGGCGCCGGGCAGCCGCCCGTCCCGCCGGAGCCGGGGGAGCCGGCCGGCGTCGTGCGGATCGAGGACGAGATCGACGCCCCCGCCGCGCTGCTCGAGCGGATGCGCCGGGCCGCTGAGGCCCGCGGGGACGGGCGGCTGCACGGGGCGGCCGCCCGGCGCAACCTCAAGGGCTTCGGCGCGGCCATGGAGTCCGCGACCGCGTCCCCGGCCGAGCGTCTCCGCCGGCGGGGCAACGACGTCGACCCGCGCGCCCTCGGCGGCTACTCGGGCGCGGGCCGCTCCGCGCGGGACCCGCGCGGGGTCGGCGCGGTGCTCGACTCGCTCGTGGCCGGACGGGGCTGGAAGTCGCCGGTCGCCGTCGGCTCCGTGCTCTCCCGGTGGGACGGGCTCGTGGGCCCGGGCATCGCCGCGCACTGCCGGCCCGAGAGCTTCGACGAGACCGTGGTGCGCGTGCGCTGCGACTCCACGGCCTACGCCGCCAACCTGCGGCTGATGCTCCCGCAGCTGCTGCGGATGTTCGACGAACAGCTGGGGGAGGGCATCGTCACCCGCATCGAGGTCCTGGGCCCCGCCGGCCCGTCCTGGAAGCGCGGGCGCCGCTCGGTGCGCGGGCGGGGACCGCGGGACACCTACGGCTGAACCGGCTCCGGAGCACTCGCCGCCGGGCGCGGCCCGCAGCGCTGGATGCCCCTGTGGCGCTCCGGGGGGCCCGCGGTGGAACCCCGGGGTGGTCGGGGGGAGGCGGAACCGTCCTGGGCCGCTTTTCCGGCCGCTCAAGGGCACTCCGGGGCCGTCGCGGCCCGTGTTTTCCGCTAGAATCGCAGGAAGACAGACATCGACGGACCGGACCCCCGGCCCCGTCCGCGGCCCCCGACCCCGGACGAGGGCGGCCCGCCCCGCCGACCCGTTCCGACCCCGCACGACGACCGGCCGGTGGACAGGCACGTCCCACCGGCGGTCCCGCGTGCGCGCCGGAGCGGTCCGACGCCCAGCAGGAGGAGCCAGGAACCCGTGGCAACAGAGGAACCGCAGCAGCGCGAGTACGGCGCCGGCGACATCACGGTGCTGGAGGGCCTCGAGGCCGTCCGGAAGCGCCCCGGCATGTACATCGGCTCGACGGGCCCGCGCGGGCTGCACCACCTGGTCTACGAGGTGGTCGACAACTCGGTGGACGAGGCCCTGGCGGGGTACTGCGACGCCATCGAGGTGGTGCTGCAGGCCGACGGCGGCGTGCGCGTGAGCGACAACGGCCGCGGCATCCCCGTGGACGTCCACCCCACCGAGGGCAAGCCCACGGTCGAGGTCGTCATGACGATCCTGCACGCCGGCGGCAAGTTCGGCGGCGGCGGCTACGCGGTCTCCGGCGGCCTGCACGGCGTGGGCATCTCGGTGGTCAACGCGCTGTCCCGGCGCGTCGAGACCGAGGTGCGGCGCCAGGGCCGCGTGTGGCGGATGGCCTTCGGCGACGGCGGCCGGCCCCAGGGCCCGCTCGAGGCCGGCGAGGAGACGGACCGGACCGGCACCACGCAGGTGTTCTGGCCGGACCCGGAGATCTTCGAGACCGTCGAGTTCGACTTCGAGACGCTGCGGGCGCGGTTCCAGCAGATGGCCTTCCTGAACAAGGGCCTGCGGATCACGCTCGTGGACGAGCGCCGACTGGAGGAGACCGGGGAGGAGATCGCCGGCTCGGGCGCCGACGCGGGCGAGCCGGTCGAGGGCCGCGACGGCGGCACCGACGCCCCGCAGCTCAACCACCTGGGCCACGACGAGGCCGGGCACCGGCGCGTGGTCTACAAGTACGACCACGGCCTGCTCGACTACGTCACCTTCCTGAACACCACCAAGAAGGCCGACCTCGTCCACGACGACGTCATCGCGCTCGAGGCCGAGGACGGCGGCCGCAACATGTCCCTCGAGCTCGCGATGCAGTGGACGACCGCCTACAGCGAGTCGGTGCACACCTACGCGAACACGATCAACACCCACGAGGGCGGCACCCACGAGGAGGGCTTCCGCTCCGCGCTGACCGGGCTGATCAACCGCTACGCGCGCGAGAACCGGCTGCTGCGGGACAAGGACGAGAACCTCACCGGCGACGACGTCCGCGAGGGGCTCACGGCGGTCATCTCGATCAAGCTCACCGAGCCGCAGTTCGAGGGCCAGACGAAGACCAAGCTCGGCAACTCGGAGGCCAAGACCTTCGTGCAGCGGGAGGTCAACGACCGGTTCGGCGACTGGCTCGAGCGCAACCCGGCCGCCGCGAAGGAGATCATCCGCAAGGCCATCAACGCGTCCCAGGCGCGCCTGGCCGCCCGCAAGGCGCGCGAGACGACCCGGCGCAAGGGCCTGCTCGAGTCCGGCGGCATGCCCGGCAAGCTCAAGGACTGCTCCTCGAAGGACCCCTCGGTCTCGGAGATCTACCTCGTGGAGGGCGACTCCGCGGGCGGGTCCGCGGTGCAGGGCCGCGACCCGGCCCACCAGGCGATCCTGCCGCTGCGCGGGAAGATCCTCAACGTGGAGCGCGCCCGCCTGGACCGGGCGCTGTCCAACGCCGAGGTGCAGTCGATGATCACGGCCTTCGGCGCCGGGATCGGGGACGACTTCGACATCCAGAAGGCCCGGTACCACAAGATCGTGCTCATGGCCGACGCCGACGTCGACGGCCAGCACATCACCACGCTGCTGCTGACCCTGCTCTTCCGGTTCATGCGCCCGCTCATCGAGCACGGCTTCGTCTACCTCGCGCAGCCGCCGCTGTACCGGATCAAGTGGTCCAACGCCCCGCACGACTACGTCTACTCCGACGCCGAGCGGGACCAGGTCGTCGCCCGCGGACTGGCGAACAACCAGCGGCTGCCGAAGGACAACGGCATCCAGCGGTACAAGGGCCTCGGCGAGATGGACTACACCGAGCTGTGGGACACCACCATGGACCCCGACCGCCGGACCCTGCTGCAGGTCACCATGGAGGACGCCGCCGCCGCGGACCAGACGTTCTCCGTGCTCATGGGCGAGGACGTCGAGTCCCGCCGCGAGTTCATCCAGCAGAACGCCAAGGACATCCGGTTCCTCGACATCTGATCCGCGACATATGCCCGGCAACGCATATGAGGCGGAGTGCCGGGCGCCGCGCCCCGGACCGAGGACCAGCAGACAGAACGGACTTCCCTGATGAGTGACGAGACCCAGGACGGGGCGGCCCCCGCCGCCGGCGACCTCGAGGGCACCCCGGTGCTGACCGACCGCGTGGAGCAGGTGGACCTGCAGACGGAGATGCAGCGGTCCTACCTGGACTACGCGATGGCCGTGATCGTGGGCCGTGCCCTGCCCGACGTGCGCGACGGCCTCAAGCCCGTGCACCGACGCGTGATCTACGCGATGTACGACGGCGGCTACCGCCCGGACCGCTCCTTCAACAAGTGTGCGCGCGTGGTCGGCGAGGTCATGGGCCAGTACCACCCGCACGGCGACTCGGCGATCTACGACGCCCTCGTGCGCCTGATCCAGGACTGGGTGATGCGCTACCCGCTGGCGCTGGGCCAGGGCAACTTCGGCTCCCCGGGCAACGACGGCGCCGCGGCGCCGCGGTACACCGAGACCAAGATGGCGCCCGTGGCCATGGAGATGGTCCGGGACATCCACGAGGAGACCGTCGACTTCCAGGACAACTACGACGGGAAGAACCAGGAACCGGCCGTCCTGCCCTCCCGGTTCCCGAACCTGCTCGCCAACGGCTCCTCCGGGATCGCCGTGGGCATGGCCACGAACATCCCGCCGCACAACCTGCGCGAGCTCGCCGACGGCGTCCAGTGGTACCTGCAGCACCCGGAGGTCTCCAGCGAGGAGCTGCTCGAGGAGCTGCTCAAGCGCGTCAAGGGCCCCGACTTCCCGACCGGCGCCCAGATCCTGGGGCGCAAGGGCATCGAGGACGCCTACCGGACGGGCCGCGGGTCGATCCCGATGCGCGCGGTGGTCAGCGTCGAGGAGATCCACGGGCGCACGTGCCTGGTCGTCACGGAGCTGCCCTACCAGGCCAACCCGGACAACCTCGCGATGAAGATCGCCGACCTGGTCAAGGACGGGCGCATCACCGGCATCGCCGACATCCGCGACGAGACCTCGGGGCGCACGGGCCAGCGGCTCGTGATCGTGCTCAAGCGCGACGCCGTGGCCAAGGTCGTGCTGAACAACCTGTACAAGCACACCCAGCTGCAGGACAACTTCTCGGCCAACATGCTCGCGCTCGTCGACGGGGTGCCCCGCACGCTGAGCCTCGACGCGTTCATCCGCCACTGGGTCACCCACCAGATGGACGTGATCGTCCGCCGCACGCGCTACCGCCTGCGCCAGGCCGAGGCCGAGGCCCACATCCTGCGCGGGCTGCTCAAGGCCCTCGACGCCCTCGACGAGGTCATCGCCCTCATCCGCCGCTCGCCGACGGCCGACGACGCCCGCACCGGGCTCATGGAGCTGCTGGCGATCGACGAGGACCAGGCCCAGGCCATCCTCAACATGCAGCTGCGCCGGCTCGCGGCCCTCGAGCGGCAGAAGATCCAGGACCGCCACGCCGAGCTCGAGCGGCTCATCGCCGAGTACACCGCGATCATCGCCTCGGAGTCGCGCCAGCGCGAGATCATCTCGACCGAGCTCGACGAGGTCGTGGGCCGCTTCGGCGACGACCGCCGCACCCAGATCCTCGCCGGCTACGACGGCGACATGTCGATGGAGGACCTCATCCCCGAGGAGGAGATGGTCGTCACCATCACCCGCGGGGGCTACGTCAAGCGCACCCGCTCGGACCAGTACCGGTCCCAGCGCCGCGGCGGCAAGGGCGTCAAGGGCGCACAGCTGCGCGGCGACGACGTCGTCGAGCACTTCTTCGTCACCACGACCCACCACTGGATCCTCTTCTTCACGAACCTCGGGCGGGTCTACCGGGCGAAGGCCTACGAGCTGCTCGAGGCCGGGCGCGACTCGAAGGGTCAGCACGTCGCGAACCTCATGGCCTTCCAGCCGGGGGAGCGGATCGCCCAGGTGATGGAGCTGCGCTCCTACGAGGACGCCCCCTACCTGGTGCTGGCCACCCGCAACGGCCTGGTGAAGAAGACGCGCCTGCAGGACTACGACACCAACCGCTCCGCGGGCGTCATCGCGATCAACCTGCGCGACGGCGACGAGCTCGTCTCCGCGCAGCTGACCTCCGCCGAGGACGACCTGCTGCTGGTCTCCCGCAACGGGATGTCCCTGCGCTTCACCGCGAGCGACGACGTGCTGCGGCCGATGGGCCGCAACACCTCCGGGGTGACCGGCATGAAGTTCCGCGACGGCGACGAGCTGCTCTCCGCCAACGTGGTCACCGACGAGTCCTACGTGTTCGTGGTGACCGAGAGCGGCTACGCCAAGCGCACCAAGGTCGAGGAGTACCGGGTGCAGGGCCGCGGCGGCCTGGGCATCAAGGTCGCGAAGCTCGCCGAGCAGCGCGGGCGGCTCGTGGGCGGGCTGATCGTGGGCGAGGAGGACGAGGTCCTCGTGGTCATGGAGTCCGGCAAGGTCGTGCGCACCGGCGCCTCCGAGGTCCCGGCCAAGGGCCGCGACACCATGGGCGTGATCTTCGCCAAGCCCGCCCAGGGCGACTCGATCGTGGGCGTGGCGCGCAACGCGGACCGCGAGATCGCCGAGGAGGTCGACGCCGAGGCCGTGGCCGAGGTCGACGTCCAGCAGGGCGAGGTGCTCGAGACCGCCGACGTCGTCGAGGCCGAGGAGAGCCCGGCGGACGGGCTCGGCGACGCCCCCGCTGCCGGGGACGGCGCGGACGATGAAGTAGCGTTGGACCGCAACGACAACGGAGGTAACGCATGAGCTCGAGTTCCGGCTCCAACGCCGCCGGCCGGTCCGGGCGGGCCCCCCTCGCGTCCGCACCGCGCACCGGCCCCGCCACGGGACGTCCCGCCCCGAGCGGTCCGGCCGGCAAGGGCGGCTCCGCGGGCAAGGGCGGCGGCCGGGCACCGGCGGGCCGCCCCGCCCCCGCACGGCCCGCCAAGGACTCCTCCGGCCGCCCCGGGACCTCCACCAAGGGCCTCGTCCGCCCGGCCCCGCGCCCCCGGGTGCGCCGGGCCCGGCTGGTCGTCTCCAAGGTCGACACCTGGTCGGTGCTCAAGCTCGCCTTCCTGCTCTCGGTGGCGCTGGGCATCATCACGGTCGTCGCCTCCGTGGTGCTGTGGATCGTGCTGGACCTGACCGGGATGTTCGACGGCATCAACGAGCTGCTCGGCATGCTCGGCGGCGCCGGCGGGGCCCTGAACGTCAAGGACTTCTTCTCGCTGGGCCAGGTGGCGATCTTCGCGACCATCGTCTCGGTGGTGAACGTGATCCTGCTGACCGCCCTCTCCGTGCTGGGCGGGCTGCTCTACAACATCGCCGCGGCCCTGGTCGGCGGCATCGGCGTCACCCTCACGGACGACTGACCGGTCCCGCGTCCGGCGGGCGTCCCCGGGGCGCCCGCCGGCACCGATTTGGCAGGGGTGCCCGGTTCCGGTATCGTTTCTGATCGGCCCGCACGGGTCGAGAAGGGCGTATAGCTCAGACGGTTAGAGCGCTTCGCTGATAACGAAGAGGTCCCAGGTTCAATTCCTGGTACGCCCACGGTTCCCCCTTCACTGCCAGCCCCTGGAGGCAGTCCGTGAACAGAAAGCTCGCCGCGGCGCTGGCCCTGCTCGGGGCCTCGGTCGCGGTCCTCACGAAGTGGCGGGAGGCCGACGCCGGCCGGTCCGCCTGGGCCGAGGCCACCGACGAGGTGGAGTAGCCGGACACCGCGGGGGCGTGGCGCAACTGGTAGCGCACCTGCTTTGCAAGCAGGGGGTTAGGGGTTCGAGTCCCCTCGCCTCCACCGCAACGGATCCCGATCGAGCACCCGCTCGGTCGGGATCTTTCCCGTTCCCGGCTCCTCCCGTGCCCCGGCGCGGGCCGTGGCAGACTTGGCGGGTCCCGGGAAGCGCCCGACGGCGCCCCGCCCGCCCGAACCAGGAGCACCTGCATGGCCGACGAGAAGTTCGCCGACAAGGCGAGACGACCGCTGCCGGGGATCGACCCCGACGAACCGCTCGAGAAGGTCAGCGGCTGGAAGGTCGTGGGGCCCGGCCTGGTCGTCGCGGCCACCGGCGTCGGCGCCGCGGATCTCGTCGCGACCCTCACCGCGGGCTCCCGATTCGGCTACGGACTGCTGTGGGCCGTGGTGCTGGGCACGGTCCTGAAGATCATCCTCGTCGAGGGCGCCGGGCGCTACTCCCTGGCCACGGGGCGGACGATCTTCGAGGGCTGGCGCTCGCTGGGGAAGTGGACCACCGTCTACTTCGGTCCCTACATCATCATCTGGGGGTTCGTCTACGGCGCCACCGCGATGTCCTCGGCGGCGCTGCCGCTGGCGGCCCTGTTCCCGGTCCTGCCGCTGTGGGCGTGGGCCGTGCTCATGGGCCTGCTCGGCTTCGCCATGGTCTGGTTCGGCCGCTACGCCGTCGTCGAGAAGGTCGCCGCCCTGATGGTCGGCATCATGTTCGTGGTGGTGGTGGGCCTCGCGGTCCTGACGGTGCCCAACATCCCGGAGATGCTGCGCGGCTTCGTCCCGCTGATCCCCGAGGGCGGCGTGGTCTACACCCTCGCGCTGGCCGGCGGCATCGGTGGGACCATCACCCTCGCCGCCTACGGCTACTGGCTGCGCGAGAAGGGCTGGTACCGCCCCGGGTGGATGCGCGTGATGCAGCTCGACAACGCCGCCGCCTACACCGTGACCGGCATCTTCGTGGTGGCCATGCTCGTGGTGGGCGTCGAGGTGCTCTACTCCGCCGGGTACGCGATCAGCGCCGGCGACGAGGGGCTGCTCGAGCTGGGCGAGATCCTCAAGGACCGCTACGGCGACGTCATCGGCACCGCCTTCCTCGTGGGCTTCTGGGCCGCCTCCTTCTCCTCGCTGATCGGCGTGTGGTCGGGCGTCTCGCTGATGTTCGCCGACTTCTGGGGCAACCTGCGCGAGAAGCCCAGCGGCCACCCCGACACGATCACCGGCGGCAAGTACTTCCGCTTCTACCTGCTGTGGCTGACCTTCCCGCCGATGCTGCTGTTCCTGCTCGACCGCCCCGTCTTCCTCATCCTGCTCTACGGGGTGCTCGGGGCGCTGTTCATGCCGTTCCTGGCGATCACGCTGGTGTGGCTGCTGAACACCGACCGCACGCCCCGGCGCTGGCGCAACGGGGCCTTCACCAACGTGGCCCTGGCCCTGTGCGCGGTGCTCTTCATCGTCCTGGGCCTCTACCAGGCCTGGGACACGCTCCAGGACGTCGTGGCCTGGTTCCGGGGCTGAGCCGCCCCGCAGCCCCCGGCACGGACCCGGGGGACGACGACGGAGCCCCCGGTCCCGCTGTGCGGGTCCGGGGGCTCCGTCAGGTGCGTGCCGGGGTGCTCAGGCCTCGTCCTCGGGCTTCTTGCCCTGGATCTGCTCCTTGACCTCGTGGATCGTCGTCTTGGCGTCCTCGCCGATCGACTGGGCGCCCTCCTTGGCCTCGGCGGCCGCGGCGGAGGTGCCGCCGGACTGCCCGGCCGGGGTGGTCGCGTCCTTGACGTCGTCGACCTGCACGCCGGTGCCGGCGGCCACGGTGGTCTGCGGGGCGACCGGGGAGGCGCTGACCCGCGGGGAGGTCGCCGCGGGGGTCTTCCACGGGTCCTCCACCGGGCGGGAGGCCTTCCAGGCGGCCACGCCGGCCACGCCGCCGGCCACGAGCAGCCCCAGGACGAGCAGGCCCTTGTGCGAGCCCTCGGCCTTCTTCTGCTGCTTGGCGTAGTCCTTGGCGACCTTGGCGGCGGCCTTCTTGGCGTGGGCCACGGCCTTCTTGTCACCGGTCAGCCTCGCGACGATGGCCTCGAGCTGCTCCGGGGTGTCGGCCTCGGCGAACTTGCCGGCCAGCAGGGCCGCGGCACCGGCGTACTTCGCCTGGACGGCGGCGCGGCTCTCGGCGGCGCGGTCGGCGGCCTTCGCGGCCACCGGGGCGGCCGAGCGGGCGGCCTTCGCGGCGACCGGCGTGGCCACGGCGGCGGCCTTGAGCTTGGCGGAGTCGGAGAGGTCGTGGGCGCGGCCCAGGCCCTCCTGGACCCGCGGGCCCGCGGCGGCCACGCCGCCGGCGAGGGCGGCGGCGCCGGCCTCGATGCCGTGCTGGAGCTTCGGCGCGAGGTCGCCGATCTCCTTCGACGCCCACTTGCCCGCGTCGAGGACCTTGCTCTCGGCGGCCTTCTGGGCCGCCGCGGCCTGCTTCTCGCTCCTGGACTTCCTGATGCTCATGAATCCATCCCTTCCGAGGGTCGTGTCGATCCACTGTCAGCATACGTGGGGTGCCCGCCGCGGTGGACTCCCCGCCGCGCGCTCCCGCGGGTTTTCACTGTGCGCTGAACCCCCCGGCACCTCGGATGCGCCCAGGGGCACCGTGCAAGAATGGCCCCATGACTTCTGCCATCCCCACCGCCAAGGCGACGATCCACACCAACCACGGTGACATCGTCGTGAACCTGTTCGGCAACCACGCCCCGAAGACCGTCGAGAACTTCATCGGCCTCTCGGACGGCTCCCGCGAGTGGAGCGACCCGCGCACCGGTGAGAAGCAGTCCGGCCCGCTGTACAAGGACGTGGTCTTCCACCGGATCATCAAGGACTTCATGATCCAGGGCGGGGACCCGCTCGGTCAGGGCATCGGCGGCCCGGGCTACGAGTTCGACGACGAGATCCACCCCGAGCTGAACTTCAACGAGCCCTACGTGCTGGCGATGGCCAACGCCGGCAAGCGCAACGGCAAGGGCACCAACGGCTCCCAGTTCTTCATCACCACCGCCCCGACCACGTGGCTGCAGGGCAAGCACACCATCTTCGGCGAGGTCGCCGACGACGCCTCCCGCAAGGTCGTGGACGAGCTCAACGCCGTCCGCACCGGGGCGATGGACCGCCCGGTCGAGGACTGCGTGATCACCTCGATCGACGTCGAGCAGCTCTAGCCCCGCGGTCCGTCCGCGAGGATCCCCGCCCGCTCCGCACGCAGCCGGGCGGGCCCACGGCGCAGGCCCGCCCGGAACGCTCCGGGCGGGCCTGCGCCGTCCCCTTCCCGGCCCGCGGGCCGGCCCGAGACCAGCCCGGCCGCGCGCCGGAGCACGAGGAGTCCCAGTGAGCGGCGACCGACCGCAGTACGGCGCGAGCAGCGGGGGAGAGGTCCCCGTCTGCCCGCGCCACCCCGACCGGCCCAGCTACGTCGCCTGCCAGCGCTGCGGCCGGCCCGTCTGCCCGCAGTGCCAGCGCCCCGCCGCCGTCGGCGTGCACTGCGTGGACTGCGTCGCCGAGGCCGCGCGCTCGCGGCCCGTCCGCCGCACGAGCCTCGGCGGGCGCGTCCCCCGCGGCTCCGCCCTGCTCGTGACGTGGACGCTCATCGGCGTCAACACCGCCGTCTACGCCCTGCAGTGGCTCGCCGGCCTGCTCGGCCTGAACCTCACCGCGATGGCCTCCTACGCCCCGTTCCTGACGGCCTCGGAGCCGTGGCGGATGCTCACGAGCGGGTTCCTCCACTCGGTGGCCAACCCGCTGCACCTCGTGCTGAACATGTACATGCTCTACGTCTTCGGCCAGATGCTCGAGCCGGCGCTGGGGCGGGCCCGGTTCCTGCTGCTGTTCCTGGTCTCCGTGCTCGGGGGCTCGCTCGGGGTGCTGGTGCTCGCCCCGCCCTTCACGTTCGTGGTGGGTGCCTCGGGCGGGATCTTCGGTCTGTTCGGGGCCCTGTTCGTGCTGCAGCGGCACCTGGGGCGCTCGATCACCCCGATCCTCGTGCTGATCGGCGTCAACGTGGTCTTCGGCTTCGTCTTCCCCGGCATCGCGTGGCAGGCCCACCTGGGCGGGCTCGCCGCCGGTGCGCTGGTGGCCCTCGCCTACACGACGACCGCCCGCCGGCGCTCCGGGCGCTGACCGCGGAGCGCCCTGGGTTCTCCACAGGGGTTGTCCCCAGCTGTCGACAAATGCCACCGGTGTGCTTCCACAGGTGTGCACAACCGTGTGGACGCCGTCAGCGCGGGCTCCACAGCTGTTAATAACGCTGTGGACGGGGAACTGTGCACAATGTTCTCCACACCTGTGGACAACTTTGTGCACCGGGTGGGGAGAAGACCGCGGCACGCGGGTCCGCAGCGCCCGCCCGGGCACACGGGCCGCGGTGCACGGGCGGGCCGTGGTCTGCGCCCGTCGGCGGACGGGGTCCGGGACGCGCGGACCGGCCGGCACGGACCCGGGGGCACGGCCGGCGGCGCTCCGGCCCGTCGCCGGAGCGGTCCGGGTGCCGGTGCGCGAGACTGGACCCGGACGGAGCGGGACCCGGCGGGGCGCCGGAGCGGCCGCGCCGGAGGAGGACCGGAGAAGGAGGGGCGGGATGCGGGCGCTGCTGGTCGAGGACGAGGTGGACCTCGCGGAGTCGCTGCGCCGCGGGCTGGGCCGCGAGGGGTTCGTGGTCGACCTCGCCCACGACGGCACCACGGGCGCGTGGCTGGCGGGGGAGAACCCCTACGACGTCGTCGTCCTGGACCTCATGCTCCCGGGTCGCAACGGCTACGACGTCCTGCGCGGGATGCGCGAGTCCGGGAACTGGACCCCCGTGCTCGTGCTCACGGCCAAGGACGGGGAGTACGACCAGACCGACGCCTTCGACCTCGGCGCCGACGACTACCTCACCAAGCCGTTCAGCTTCCCGGTGCTCGTCGCGCGGCTGCGCGCCCTCATCCGCCGCGGCGCCCCGGAGCGGCCCGTGGTGCTCGAGGTCGGCTCGCTGCGCCTGGACCCCGTGCGCCGCACCGTCCACCGCCGGGGCCGGCCGATCGAGCTCACCGCCAAGGAGTGGGTCGTCCTGCAGTTCCTCGTCCACAACGCGGAGCGCGTGGTCTCCAAGGCCGAGATCATGGACAACGCCTGGGACGCGAGCTTCGAGGGCTCGGAGAACATCGTGGAGGTCTACGTCGGGTACCTGCGCCGGAAGATCGACGCGCCCTTCGGGCTGAGCACGCTGCGCACGGTCCGCGGCATGGGCTACAGGCTCGTGGCCGACGACCCGGCGCCCGGGCAGCCGTGACGCGGCCCCGCCTGCTGCCGCCGGCCCGCTGGGGCGTGCGGGGCCGCAGCGCGGCAGCCGCCGCCCTGCTCGTGCTCGCGGTCGTCGCCGTCGCCGGGGCCGTGCTGCTCGAGGTGCTCGGGCGCACGGCAGTGAGCGCGGCCCACGAGGAGGCCGTGGAGCGGCGGGCCGAGATCCTGCGGGAGCTCGGAGTGCCCCCGGGCCTGCTGGCGGGAGAGGCCGGTGCCGTGGCCGTGCGCACGGACGCCGAGCCCGGTGAGCTGCTGCTGCGGCTGGGCCGGCCCGGCGTGGTCGTCCAGCTCCTCGGCCCCGGCGGCGAGGTCGTGGCCGCCTCCCCGGCGGCGGCGCTGGGGCTCGACCTCGACGTGCCCGCGCTGGACCCCGGACAGTCCCACGACTCCGCGGACACGGGGCGCGCCGGCCTGCTGCGCACCACCGACTTCACATATGTCGCCGAGAGCATGTACATCGACGGGGTGCCGCGGACGCTCGTCGTGGCCGTCCCGATGTCCCTGCAGCAGGACGTCCTGCGCACGGTCGCCCTGTTCCTGTCGGTCGGCGGGCCGGTGCTCGCGCTCCTGGGCGCCGGGTTGCTGTGGTGGCTCGTGGGCCGGTCCCTGGCCCCGGTGCGGCGCATCACCGAGCAGGTGCGCCGGATCGGGACCGCCCGGCTCGGCGAGCGCGTCGACGTGCCGCCCACCCGGGACGAGGTCGCCGCACTGGCACGGACCATGAACGGCATGCTGGAGCGGCTCGAGGCCTCCGACCGGGCCCAGCGGCGCTTCGTGGCCGACGCCTCCCACGAGCTGCGCAGCCCGCTGGCCACGCTGACCACCACCGTGGAGGTCGCCGCGGCGGACCCCAGCGGCGCGTCCTGGGCGGAGCTCGCCCCGGTGCTGCGCTCGCACGCGCAGCGGATGGGGCGGCTGGTGGAGGACCTGCTCGTGCTCGCCCGGGCGGACGACGCCGGGCTGGATCTCCGGGTGGCCGACACCGACCTCGACGACGTGGTGGGGGAGGAGCTGGCCCGGGTGCGGCCCGTGACCCGCCACGAGCTGCGGGCGCGGGTGGAGCCGGTGCGGGTCCGCGGCGACGGCGCCCGGCTGCAGCAGGTGCTGCGCAACCTGCTCTCGAACGCGGAGCGCCACGCCGTCTCCCGGATCGTGGTCGCCCTGCGCGCCGACGGGCGGGAGGCCGTGGTCACTGTGGACAACGACGGCCCGCCCGTGGCACCGGCCGACCGGGAGCGGGTCTTCGACCGGTTCGTGCGCCTGGACGACTCCCGCGCCCGGGACACCGGGGGCTCCGGGCTGGGGCTGGCGATCAGCCGGGCGATCGTGGCCGCCCACGGGGGCACGGTCACGGCGGGCGAGACCCCGGAGGGCGAGTGCCGCTTCGAGGTGCGCCTGCCGCTGGCCGGTCCGGGGGAGCGTCCCGGAGCGCAGCTCAGAGCGTGACGGTGAGCTTCACGTGGCCGTGGCCGTGCTCCTCGGCGACCTGCAGCGCCTCGGCGATCCGCTCGAGGGGGTACTCGGGGCCGAGGCAGTACTCGACGTCGATCTCGCCCTCTGAGATCCGGCGCAGCGCCTCGCGGAAGGAGGTCAGGCCCGGCTCGGCCTGGGCGGCGACGGAGCACTGGATGCGCAGGCTCTTCCGGAAGGCCGTCCACAGGGGGATCTCCGTGGGGCCGTGGCGCTCGGGCAGGCCGAAGAGCCCCACGATTCCGCGGTCGGCGGCGAGCTCGACCGCCTGGTCCCGCAGGACGTCGTGGCCCACCGCCTCGATCACGAGGTCCGCCCCGCGCCCGCCGCTGACCTCGGCCACGACCGCGGCGAGGTCCTGCTCCGGCACCCGGACGGTGCGGGCCCCCAGCGCCGCGGCGATCTCGAGGCGGGGCTGCTCGAGGTCGGAGACCACGACGTGCTCGAAGCCCAGCCGCCAGGCCTCCTGGACGAAGAACAGGCCGGCGGAGCCGGCGCCCATCACCACGCAGGTGCCGGCCCGGCGGGCGGGGGTCTCGTGGGGCCAGAACTGGCGCATGGCGTAGAGGCACGTGCCGTACTGCTGGGCCATCAGCAGCCGGCGCAGCTGCGCGGAGTCCTCGGGGTCGGTGCCGGCGGGCAGCTCCACGACGTGCCGGTCGTCGAGCAGCTGCAGCTCGGCGAAGCACCCGCCCATCTCGCCCTTGGGCACGGTGAGCACGAGGGCGCCCACGGGCACGTGCTCGGAGCGGGACTCGACGACGACGCCGACGCCCTCGTGGCCCGGGTAGCCGGGGCGGGCGGGCCCCTCCTCGTGGAGCAGGCCGTGGAAGACCACGTGCAGGTCCGAGCCGCAGACCGCGGCGTGGAGCATCCGGACCACCACCTGCCCGGGCTCGCGCGCCTGCGGGTCGGGCCAGTCGGTGACGGTGATCGTGCCGGTCGCGGGGACGTGGGAGCCTCGCATGCGGACCTCCTCGGGGCCGGTGCGGACGCTCCGCCCGGTGCTCCCATGCTACCCAGGGGTACCGCGCCCGCCGCGGAACGGCGGGCGGATCAGTGCTCCGCCGTCTCCTCCGGTCCTGGACCGGCGAGGACGTCGGCGGCCGGCACGGCGAAGAGCGGCCGCGGGGACTGCAGTCGCGCGGGCGCCCTCAGCAGCCGGCGCGGACCCCGGCCGGTCCGCTCGAGCTCGAGGGAGAAGCCCGCCACCGCGTGGTGGACGTCCTCCGCGAGCACCGCCTGCTCCACGACCTGCTCCGGCCCGGGCGGACCGTGGAGCAGCAGCACCGGCTCCCCCTCCGCGGGTTCCTGCTCGAGGCGCTCGAGGGCGGCGGCCCAGTGGCTCTCGCGGATCCCCTCGGGGGCGCGGAAGGGCACGAGGACGGCACCGCCCGCCGTCGCGTGCGCCCCGGCGGCGAGCACCCACGCGCGCTCGCCCGGCGGCGGCTCCGCCGGGGGCGTGCGGTCGCCGGGCTCGGGCCAGACGTAGTCGAGCCCCGCCGGGTCCTCGGGGAACACGGACCGGTAGAACTGCTCGTCCTTGCGCAGCAGGTTCGACCGGTGCGAGCGGTGCAGCGCGTCGTCGCCCAGCCACGGCGGCGGCTCGGCCACGCCCTCCCGGGGCCACCGGTCCCAGGCGCCGGGGTCGAACTCGCGGATCTGCCACCCGGTGCTGTCGGCCCCGCCGCGGGCGGTCCACTCGTCGACCACCGCCCGCCCGTAGGCGACGAGGGCCGGGACGTGGTGGGACCACATCGCGGTCGCCGGGTGCCGCCACCAGCCGTAGCCGGGCACGGTCGCGGCGCGCAGCACCTGGAGGGTCTCCACCCGCTGCTT
Source organism: Kocuria sp. LUK (assembly GCF_021012935.1). Lineage (NCBI taxonomy): Bacteria > Bacillati > Actinomycetota > Actinomycetes > Micrococcales > Micrococcaceae > Kocuria > Kocuria sp. LUK. The sequence continues at coordinate 228,928 of NZ_JAJMZI010000002.1, read as the reverse complement.
GCCGAGCCGGCGGCGGTCGAGGGCGCGCGCGGAGCGGGCGAAGTCGGGGTAGGGGAGGAAGGTCTGCACCCGCCCAGTCTGCTACGCGCACCCCGGCTCCACCACCGCCGGCCGCACCCCGCTCCTCGCCGGGCGGGGCCGCACCGGGTGCGCCCCCGCCCGCGGCCGGTCAGTAGGCCTTGGTGCGCTGCTCGACGATCAGGTGGATCAGGGCGAAGCGGCCCTCCTCGTCGATGGCCTTCAGGGCGGCCTCCAGTGCGGCGGGGATCTCGGCGTCGTGCTCCACGCGCACCCCGAACCCGCCGAAGGACCGGGCCATCAGGGCGAAGTCGGGGTTGGCCAGCTGGGTGCCCGAGACCCGGTGGGGGTAGTCGCGCTCCTGGTGGGTGCGGATCGTGCCGTACTCCTGGTTGTCCATCACGATCACCAGCGGGGTGGCTCCGTACTGGGCGGCGGTGGCCAGTTCCTGGCCGTTCATCAGGAACTCGCCGTCGCCGGCGATGGTCACGACCCGCCGGCCGGGGTAGCGCAGGGACGCGGCCACCGCGGAGGGCACGGAGTAGCCCATCGAGCCGTTGCGGGCCGAGATCATCGAGGCGTAGCCGCGGGTGGGGAAGTAGCGGTGGGCCCAGTTGGTGTGCTCCCCGGCCCCGAAGGTCACCATCGCGTCCTCGGGCAGGCCCTTCACGAGCTCGGCCATCAGGGTGTCCATCCGCGCCGGGCCCTCCCCCACGGTGGCGGTGGGGGTGGAGAACTCGACCTGCTGGGCGCGCAGCCGGGCGGTCCACTCCTTCCACACCGGTTTGACCGGCAGGTCGATGCGCACCAGGTCGCGCACGAACACGTCGGGCTTGGCCACGATCTGGTAGGAGACCGGGCCCGAGCGACCGCGCAGGGACGGGTCGATGGTGACCAGGAAGTTCTTCTTCGCCCAGTCCTGGCGGACCAGGAAGCCGTTGGTGATCACGTCCCCGGGCACGGTGCCCACGAAGACCAGCAGGTCGGTCTCCTCCAGCAGGTCGTGGGTGGGCTTGGGGCGGCCGTAGCCGATCGGGCCCACGTAGGAGTCCGAGTCGAAGGGCACGGTGCCCTCGGTGCGCCACTCGGCCGCGGCCGGCAGGTGGTGCTCCTCAAGCCACCGCGTCAGCCCCTCGGCCCCGGCGGTCGTCCAGTCGTTGCCGCCGGTGACGAACAGGGGCTTCTCGGCCGCCGAGAGCGCGTCGCGCAGCGCCTTCCAGTCGTTGACGGTCATCCCGCCGGTGGCCACGGGGATCGGCGGGTGCAGGGTCGCGTCGATCTCGTGCTTGATGATGTCCTCGGGCAGGCCCACGACCACGGGCCCGGGACGGCCGGAGCTGGCGGCGAAGAACGCCTCGGCCACGATCTCGGAGGCCCGCTCGGCGTGGTCGAGGACCATCACGCGCTTGGCCCCGGAGTCGAACCAGGCGTGCGGGTCGAACTCCTGGAAGGCCTCGCGGTCGCGGTGCTCGAAGGGGATCAGCCCGACGAACAGCACCATCGGGGTGGAGTCCTGCCAGGCGGTGTGCAGGCCCACGTGGGCGTTGGCCGCCCCGGGCCCGCGGGTGACCATCGCCACCCCGGGGACCGGGGTCATCTTCCCGTCGGCCTCGGCCATGTAGGCCGCCCCGCCCTCGTGCCGGCACACGACCGTGTCGATCACCGAGTCGTGCAGCCCGTCGAGCACGTCCAGGTAGGACTCCCCGGGCACCACGTAGGTGCGCTCCACCCCGTGGGCCACCAGGCTGTCCACGATCACGTGGCCGGCGGACTTGCGGGCGGGAGCGGAGTCGGAGTGCGCGGGGAGCGCAGTGGTCTGGGTCATCGGTGGATCCTTTTCGCCGTTGAAAAAGTGGGGAGGGAGCGTGGCCGGCCGTCGCACGGCGGCCCCGCGAGATCGTGGGACGGCGCACCGGAGATCATCCGGCGCGCCGTCGTCGCCCTCGAAAATACCCGACGGCGCGCCGATTCCGTGCGGCGGGGGTCACGTCGGGGTAAAGATTGCCGCACGCGTCCGGTCCGCCGCGGTGAGTCCGGCCGCCCCGCGGCGGGTCTCGCGTGACCTGCGCCACGGCGGACGACGGCGGGCCGCGACCTCCTGCAGGAGGTCGCGGCCCGCCGTCGTCGGCCCCGGGTGCGGTCAGTCGGCCATGTCCTCGAGCTCGATGCCGGTGGTCTCGCGGACCATCCGGATCGTGAACAGCAGCGAGACGAGGGCGAAGAACGCGTAGAGGCCGTAGGCCAGACCCAGGGAGGCCGCCGCGAGGGCCGGGAAGGTCACGGTCACGACCCAGTTGGCGATCCACTGCACGAAGCCGGCGACGGCCAGGGCGGCCCCGCGGATCTGGTTCGGGAACATCTCGCCGAGGAGCACCCACATCATGGGGCCCCACGAGACGCCGAAGAAGACCACGAAGAGGTTGGCGGCCACCAGCGCGACCGGGCCGGCGGTCGGGCCGAGCACGGGGGCGCCGTCCACGAGCGGGGCGGTCGCGAAGATCACCGCGAGCGTGCCGAGCATCAGGGTCATGCCGCCGGAGCCGATGAGCAGCAGCCGGCGGCGCCCGACGCGCTCGACCAGGGCGATCGCCACCACGGTGACGACCACGTTGGTCACGGAGGTGATCACGGTGATCGTGAACGAGTCCGCCTCGGTGAAGCCCACCGACTGCCACAGCACGTTGGAGTAGTAGAAGATCACGTTGATGCCCACGAACTGCTGCAGGGCGGCGAGGCCGATGCCGACCCACACGATGGGCTTCAGCCCGGCCATCCGGCCCTTGAGGTCGGACATCCGCGGCTTGCGCTCGGTGCGCAGGGTCTGCTGGATCAGGCGCACGCGCTCGGTCGCGGAGGCCTCGCCCTGCAGGTCGGTCAGCACGGCGCGGGCCTCGTCCGCGCGGCCCTCGGCCACGAGGTAGCGGGGGGACTCGGGGATGGTGAACGCGCCGATCAGGTAGGCCAGGGCGGGCACGGCCTCGGCCATGAACATCCACCGCCAGGCCTCGAGGCCCCACCACAGGGGCTCGCCGGAGCCGCCGGCGAGGGCCGCCAGCCACGCGTCCACGGCCAGGGAGATGAAGATGCCGAGCACGATGCCCATCTGCTGCAGCGACCCGAGGCGCCCGCGCACGGAGGCGGGGGCGATCTCGGCGATGTAGGCCGGGGCGATGATCGAGGCCACACCCACGCCCACGCCGCCGACGACGCGCCAGAAGATCAGCCACTCGAAGCTCTCGACCACGCCGCAGCCGATCGCGCTGACGAGGAAGAGCACCGCGGCGATCTTCATGACGGGCACGCGCCCGAGCCGGTCGGCGATCCGGCCGCCGAAGAACGCGCCGGCGGCGGCGCCGAGCAGGGCCGAGGCCACGGCGAAGCCCAGGGGGCCCGGGCTGACGCCGAACTCCTCCTGGATGGCGGAGACCGCGCCGTTGATCACGGCGGAGTCGTAGCCGAAGAGGAAGCCGCCGAAGGCGGCGATGATGCTGATCCGCAGGACCGCGGACGTGTTCGGACGCTCGGCGACGCCCGGGGTGGAGGGGTCGTGGCTCATCGCGCAGCTCCCTTGCTGGTGGAGAGGTTCGGCCGGCCGTGCCGGGCTCGGCGCGGGTCCGGGGTCCCCGGTCGCCGCACCACCCGGGAGCGGGAGGTCCCACTGGCGCCGAGGGCTTCTGGTGATGCGGACAACACTAGGGCTACCGCCCCCGTTGTGTCCATTGGTCGAACACGATGACGGAGCGGGACGCTCAGTCCCGCGGCGGCCCCACCGGCAGCTCGGCGTGCTGGAGCGCCACGATCACGGCGCCGGCCACGTGGGCCTGCAGCCCGAGCCGGGCGGGCTCGATCCGCAGCTCGCGCACGGCCCCGCGCACCCCGTAGCGGCCCACGATCTCGCGCAGCGGGCCCAGCAGCAGCTCCCCGGACCGGGCGAGCTCGCCGCCGACCACCACGAGCTCCGGGTTGAGGGTGTTGCACAGATTGGCCACCGTGACGCCCAGGGTGCGGCCGGTGTCGCCGATGACGCGCGCGCAGCCGACGTCGCCGGCCAGCGCGGCGTCGACCACGTCCGCCACGGTCAGGTCCGGGCCGTGGGTGCCGGCCAGCAGGCGCACGACCTCGTCCGAGGACACGAACGTCTCGAGGCAGCCGCGGTTGCCGCACCGGCACAGCCGCCCGCGCTCGTCGACCGTGGAGTGGCCGATCTCCCCGGCGGAGCCGGTCGCCCCCCGGTAGAGCCGCCCGTCGAGGACCAGCCCCGAGCCCACGCCGTGGCCCAGCTTGAGGTAGGCCATGTGCCGGGTGCCGCGCCCGGCGCCCCACGTGTGCTCGCCGAGGGCGCCCGCGTCGGCGTCGTTCTCGACGACGACGGGCAGCCCCAGCAGCGCCGAGGCCTCGGCGCGCACGTCGATGCCGCTCCACGCGGGCAGGATCGCCCCGGCGCTGATCACCCGGCCCTCGAGGTCCACGGGGGCGGGCACCGTCAGGCCGCCCGCGAGCACCCCGGAGCGGGGCACGCCGATCTCCTCGAGCAGCCGCTGCAGGACGTGGTCGACGAGCCGGAGGTCCTCGTCGAAGCGGTGGCCCTCGGGCAGGTCGTGGCGGCGCTGGGCGAGGATCCGCTGGTTGAGGTCGGCCACGGCCACGGTCGCGTGGCGGTGGCCGACGTCGACGCCCAGGACGTGGCCCGCCGAGCCGCGGAAGGTGATGAGCTGCCCGCGCCGGCCGGCGTGGTCGGCCTCCATCACGAGCAGGCCGGCCCCGATGAGCTCGTGCACGATGTTCGAGACGGTCGAGGGCGCCAGCGCCGTCCGGCGGGAGATCTGTGCCTGCGTCAGGCCGCCGTGGCGGCGCACGGTCTCGAGCACCCGCTGCTGGTTGGCGCTGCGCAGGGAGCTCTGCGAGCCGGGGCGGGGGTCGGCGCCGGGTGGTGCGGACATGCCAGCTCTCCTTCAGCGTCGAACACGGTCCTGGTCCTCGATTGTAGTTCTCATTCGGAGGTCGAAGACAAGGGGTCGCGAAGCGGCGCTGCCCGCCGGGGCGCGGGGGCCGCGGCGGGCGGCGCCGCCGCGGAGCTCGTCAGCCCCCGCGCCGGGCGGTCCCGCGGGACCGCCCGATGTCCGGGGCGAGGGTACGGGCGAGGTCGGCGACGGTGGTCCTGGCGGTGGGCCCCACCCCGATCAGGGTGGCCGACCCGGGGCCGGTCCAGTCCCCGTAGCCCACGAGGTGCAGGCCCGGCGCCCGCACCGCCGCGATGCCGCCGGTGCGGATCGTCCCACCGGGCCCCCGCACGTGCAGGGGGCGCAGGTGGCGCAGGGCCGGGCGGAACCCGGTGCACCAGACCACCGCGTCGATCTCCCTCCGGCGTCCGTCGGCCCACGCGATCCCGCTGGGGGTGAAGCGGTCGAACATCGGCTCCGGGTGCAGCAGCCCGGCGTCGCGGGCGCGCCGGACCGGGGGCACCACGACGATGTTGCCCAGGGCCGCCACCCCGCCCGGATCCGGCTGCCCGGCCGCCAGGGCCCGGGATCGCTCGGTGGCGACGCGGAAGAGCTCCCGTCCGTCCACGTCGTCGGGCAGCCAGTGCGGCTCACCCTTCAGGCACCACGTCAGCTGGGCGACCTCGGCGAGCTCCGCGGCGATCTGGGCCCCGGAGTTCGCCCCGCCCACCACGACGACCCGCTTGCCCGCATACGGTGCCGGGCCGCCGTAGTGGGCGCTGTGCACCTGGGGCCCGCGGAACGCCCGCTGCCCGGGGACGGCGGGCCGGAAGGGCTGGGACCAGGTCCCGGTCGCACTCACCACCGCCCGGGCCGACCATTCCCCTGCGGTGGTCTGCAGGCGGAAGCTCTCCCCGTCACGGTGCACGGCGCCCACGTGCACGGGCCGGTGGACGGGCAGGTCGTAGCGGTCCTCGTAGTCGGCGAGGTAGTCGATGACGTGGGCCGCGTCCGGGTTCTCCGTCCCGGTCGAGGGCATGAGCCGGCCGGGCAGGGAGGAGTGCGAGGCCGGGGAGAACAGCCGCAGCGAGGGCCAGGCGTGCCGCCAGGCCCCGCCCGGGGCGTCCTGGTCGTCGAGGACCGCGAAGGACAGGTCCGTGCGGCGTCGCAGGTACCAGCCCACGGCGAGTCCGGCCTGGCCGCCGCCGACGATCACCACGTCCACCCGGTGCGTCATGCGCTCAGCAGCAGGCGGACACGCGGGAGGCCGGCGGAACGGCACCGATGGTGACCGGCCGGGGCCCGGAGCAGCAGGCCTCGACCGGCTCCTGCGCGACAGCCGGGGCGCAGCATCCCTGGTCCCCGGCCCCCGGGGCCGGGGAGTCGCAGGAGCCGCCGAGGTCGGTGGAGCACACCCCGGTCTCGGGCAGCACCAGGCGCACGTCGTCGGCCGCGTCCCGGTCCCCGGCCAGGGCGGCGGCGATCGAGCGGACCTGCTCGTAGCCGGTGGCCATCAGGAAGGTCGGGGCCCGCCCGTAGGACTTCGTGCCCACGATGTAGAAGCCGGCCTCCGGGTGGGCCAGCAGCCTCTCCCCGTGCGGGGCCACGGACCCGCAGGAGTGGAACTCCGCGTCGATCAGGGGGCCGAGCTGCCGGGGGGCCTCGACGGCGGGGTCCAGCTCCAGGCGCAGCTCCGCCAGCATGCCCAGGTCGGGGCGGAAGCCGGTGGCCGGGACCAGCAGGTCCACGGTCAGCTGTTGCTCTCCGGCGGGGGTGGTGGCTCGGACGGTCAGCCCGTCGTCGTCGGTGGTGAAGCCGGTGATGACGAAGGAGGGGTGCACCTGGATCACCCCGGACTCCACAAGGTGGCGCAACCGGGTGCCCAACGACCCCCGGGCGGCCAGCTCGTCGCGGTCCTCCCCGCCGTAGACCCGGGTGACATCGGCGGAGCGCACGGCCCAGGAGATCCGGGTGCCCGGCTCGGTCCGGGCCAGAGCACCGAGTTCGAGCAGGGTGGTGGCCGCCGAGTGCCCGGCTCCGACCACGAGCACGTGGCGGCCGGCGAAACGGTCCCGGTCCCGGCCGGTGACGTCGGGCAGCGGGGCGGTGATCCGCCCGGCGGCGGTGGCCTCGGCCTCACCCGGTGCGGGCAGGCCGGCCTGGCCCAGCGGGTTGGGCGTCGACCAGGTGCCGGAGGCGTCGATCACCGACGGTGCCCGGAGGTCCTCCACGGCACCGTCGGCGTGCTGGACGCGCACCAGGAACGGGGTGGCTGCCCGGTTCGCGGTGCGGGTCCTGTCCATCCCCACCCGGCTCACGGCCACCACGCGGGCCCCGGTGCGGATGCGCCCCGCCAGGACGGCGGCGAGGGGCTGCAGGTACTGCTCCACCAGCTCGGTGCCGGTCGGCAGGGCCTCGGGGTCCGGTGCCGCCCAGCCGGTGTCCTCCAGCAGGCGGGCGGCGGCGTCGTCGACGTCGTACCGCCACGGGGAGAACAGGCGGGTGTGGCCCCAGGCACGGATCGCGGCTCCCACCTGATCACCGGCCTCGAGCACCAGCGGGGTCAGGCCGCGCTCGAGCAGGTGCGCGGCGGCGGCCAGGCCCACGGGCCCGGCGCCGATGACGACGACGGGCAGCTCAGCGGCCCCAGCGGTCTCGGTCATCGTGCGGTCCCCTTCAGCTCGTGGTGTCGTCGGCGGGCAGCAGCTCGGCGATCAGCGCCTGGATGCGGGCCTTGATCTCGTCGCGGATGGGCCGGACGGCCTCCACGCCCTTGCCGGCCGGGTCCTCCAGGGCCCAGTCCTCGTACCGCTTGCCGGGGTGGAACGGGCAGGCGTCCCCGCAGCCCATGGTGATCACCACGTCGGAGTCCTGCACGGCCTGGTCGGTGAGGATCTTCGGGGTCTGCGCACTCATGTCGATGCCCTCCTCGGCCATGGCCTCCACGGCCGCCGGGTTCACCGACTCGGCCGGGGCGGAACCGGCCGAGCGCACCTCGATCCGCCCTTCCGAGAGGTGGGTGAGGTAGGCGGCGGCCATCTGGGACCGGCCCGCGTTGTGCACGCACACGAACAGGACGGAGGGCTTGTCCGTGCTCTCGGCCGGGGTCGTGGCAGTGGTCTCGGGGGTGGTCTCAGCAGTCATCGGATCATCCGTTCTGTTGCAACGAGAAGAGGGGAGGAGGGGTGAGGGGCGGCGCTCAGCGGACGGGGACGGTGCGGTCACCGGGGAAGAGCTTGCGCCCGGCCCACAGGGACACGTAGACCAGCGCGACGAGCACGGGGACCTCGATGAGCGGGCCCACGACCCCGGCCAGGGCCTGCCCGGAGGTGACCCCGAAGGTGCCGATGGCCACTGCGATGGCCAGCTCGAAGTTGTTGCCGGCGGCGGTGAAGGCCACGGTGGTGGACTTCGCGTAGTTCAGCCCCAGCGCCCGGGAGGCCAGCAGGCCGATGCCGAACATGAGGACGAAGTAGACCAGCAGCGGCCACGCGATGCGCACCACGTCCCACGGGTTCGACGTGATGGCCTCCCCCTGCAGGGCGAAGAGCACCACGATGGTGAACAGCAGGCCGTACAGGGCCCAGGGGCCGAGCTTCGGCAGGAAGCGGTTCTCGTACCAGTCGCGGCCCCTGGCCCTCTCGCCCAGGGTGCGGGTGAGGAACCCGGCCACCAGCGGGATGCCCAGGAACACCAGCACCGACACGACGATCGACCACACCGAGAACTCGGCACTGGTGGTGGGCAGCCCGAGCCAGGCGGGCAGGACCTGGAGGTAGAACCAGCCCAGGGCGCCGAAGGCGAGCACCTGGAAGACGGAGTTGATCGCGACCAGCACGGCGGCCGCCTCCCGGTCCCCGCAGGCGAGGTCGTTCCAGATGAGCACCATCGCGATGCACCGGGCGAGTCCGACGATGATCAGCCCGGTGCGGTACTCGGGCAGATCGGGGAGGAAGATCCAGGCCAGGGCGAACATCAGGGCCGGGCCCACGACCCAGTTCAGCACCAGGGAGGCGCCCATCAGCCGGCGGTCCCCGGCGATCCGGTGGGTCTCGTCGTAGCGGACCTTGGCCAGGACCGGGTACATCATCACCAGCAGCCCGATCGCGATGGGCAGGGACACCTCGCCGATCCGCACCGCCTCCAGAGCGGTGTCCAGTCCCGGGACGAACCGGCCCAGGAGCAGGCCGGCGACCATGGCCGCGAGGATCCAGGCGGGCAGCCAGCGGTCGAGGAAGGAGAGGTCCTTCATCACCCCCTGGTGCGGGGCGGGGGCGGTGGTGGTGCTCATGGTCGGGGGCAGCCCTTCGTATCGACGGCGATCTATCGGACACCCTAGGTGTCGCATAGACATCCGTCAATGTAAGATGGGGGCATGACGCTCGCCCCCGGTCCCCAGGCCCCCGCCGCCGATCAGTGCGCCCCGAGGGCGCCGGGTGCGGAGTGCTGCTCGCTCTCGGGCGGTCCCGTGACCGCCGATGACGCCACGCGGATCGCCGGGCGGCTCAAGGCACTGTCCGACCCCACCCGTCTGCGGCTGCTCTCCCACGTGGCGGCCCAGGGGTGCGACGCGGTCTGCGTGTGCGACCTGACCGCGGTGGTGGGCATCAGCCAGCCCACGGTCAGCCACCACATGAAGAAGCTCGTCGACGCCGGACTGCTCACCCGCGAGCAGCGGGGGAAGTGGGCGCACTACTCCGTGGTGCCGACGGCCTTCGCCGAGCTGCGGGCGTTCCTCGACCTGCGCTGAGGGCAGGGTCCGTGCTCAGGGGTGCGTGCGCGCCCCGGCGATCAGGGCCTTCGCCGCCGCGACCTGCGCGGGGGAGGCGGCCACGAAGTGCTCCTCCGCGGTCACGACGGTCGGCACGGTCGCGTTGCCGTCGTTGAGCGACTCCACGTGGGCGAGGGCCTCGCGGTCCTCCCAGATGTTCGTCCACACCGCCCGGCCGGCCTCCTCGCCCAGACCCCGCTCGAGCATGCCGCAGAAGGGGCAGCCGGGCCGCCAGTAGACGGCCACCCCGCCGTCCGCGACGTGGCGGGCCGCCTCGGCGTGCGAGACCTCCGGGCGGGCCCTGCGGGCCGGGTCCTTCCTGAACACGGGCGCTCCTCGGGTCGGGGTCGGTCGGGGCAGGCCGCAATTCGGCCGATGTGCCGGTGGCGATCCAGTCTAGTCCCGGCCCGTCCTTCCGTTACTCGTCCCCCGTCCGGGGGACAGCGACGCGGAAGCGGTGGTGCGAGCAGGGCGACCGCGATCCTCCCTGTCGCGGTCGGATCGTCCTTTGCCGGTTGATCGGCACCGTGCGACGCATCGCGTTCCACGTGAAACGACGAGATCCGGGCGGATTTCGCCTCATACGGGTTGCCGAACACCTCTTGTCCTCCGAAGTGCGTCTTGTCCGACGCCCCGTCGCGCCGCCAGCTCGGAACCGCCTCTCCGACTTCATGAATTGTCATTTTCTGGGCGGTCGCTGGTTCCCGGGGCGGAAAATCCACCGGAGACGGGCGATTCCCGCGCTGCCGTCCGTGCCGGGAACGTGGCCCATGTCATCGTGGTGGGCATGGCACACCCGGCGCAGCATCCTTCCCCCCGGCCGGCCCGCTCCACCTGGTCCCTCCCCCAGTTGCACCAGTGGCTCGTCGTCCCGCTCATCGTCGTGCTCCTCACGGCGACGGTCGGGCGCATGCTCGTGGTCACGCCCGAGGTGGGCGCGCGCGAGGCCCAGGTCCTCGAGGGCCTGCAGATCCTCCGCACGGGCGCTCTCGACGCCCTCGCGCTGACACTCCACCACGTCTTCTCCACGCCCGGGGCCCTCGCCGTGCTCGCCGCCCTCACCGCGTGGCTGGCCGTGCGCCGGCGGCGCCCGTGGGACGCCGCCGGCTTCGCCGTCACCGCGCTGTGCGGCTGGGCCGCCGTCGCCATGCTCAAGGTCGCCGTCGGCAGGCCCCGGCCCGAGCCGCTGCTCCCGGCCGACGCCGCGGACGGCGCGGAGGCCGTGCCCGCGGCCGAGCCCCTGGTCGTCGTGGAAGGACTCACCTCCTTCCCGTCGGGGCACACCGGCGCCGCCGTGGCGATCGCCGCGGCCTTCTGCCTGGCGATGCGCCGCTCCGGCCGGGCGCCGGTGCTGCTCGTCGCCGGGCTCGGGACGGCCGCCGTGGTGGCCTGGTCCCGGCTCTACCTCGGGGTCCACTACCCCCTCGACGTCCTCGCGTCCTTCCCGGTGGCCTGGGCCGGGCTGGCCGTGGGCTGCGGTCTCGCCAACGTCCTCGTGCCGGCCCTGGCCTACGGCTACGGCTGGCGGCAGGAGGGCGTCGAGCAGGTCGTGGAGCAGTCCGAGCAGCCCGCAGGGTCGCCGGCCGAGCCGGCGCACCCCCGGACCGACCGGGTTCCCGTCGTCGCCCGGCGCGAGGACCGCAGCGCCGCCTGAGCGTCGGGCGCGGGGCGACCCCCTCGCGCTCCGGGGGCCCCGCGCCCGCGGAGCCCCTTCCCGTGCCGGGGTGAGCCGTGCCGTAGTGAGCCGTGCCGCGGTGACCCGTGCCGAGCACCGGGCCCCGCAAACACAGGGATCCGGTCGCGTGCGTGGGTGCCGGGCCCGGTCACGTCGCCGGGGACGACGCCGGGCCACCGTGTCCGGCAGCGGTGGTGCCGCGGGATCAGCTCCCGTCGTCGTCCTCCCCGCCGGAGCCGCCCTCCTGCTGGTCGTCCTCGTAGGGCATCTCGCCCTCGGTGGGGCCCTCGGCCTCCTCGGTGTCGGTCCCGCCGTCACCGGCGGCGCCGGTCTCCTCGCCGCCGGTGTCCTCGGCGTCGTCCGGCTCGGGGGCGGGGCTCTGCTCGACCTGCCCACCCTCGTCGGTCTCGGTGTTGTCGCACCCGGCCATGCCGAGGGCGGCCACGGGCAGGACCGCCACGGCCAGGGCCCGCCGCCACCGGGCGCGGTGCGGGCGCTCCTGCGCCGGCTCGTCCTGGGGGTGCAGCTCGTCGCTCATGGGGATCTCCTCCGTGTGCTCTGATGGGCGGGTCCTGACCGGCCGGTGCCGCGGCGCGGTGCGCCCGCCGTTCCCGGCCGGGACCCGGAGCCCCAATCGTAAGCTGGCTGTCTGTTCGGGACAACCGGTCGGGATGCTCCTCAGGGCTCGATCCGGCGGTGGAACGGCCACCAGATGCTGCGCCCGACGTCGTAGGTCAGGGCCGGCACGAGCAGCGAGCGCACGATCAGGGCGTCCAGCAGCACGCCGAAGGCCACGATGAACGCCAGCTGCACCAGGAACATGATCGGGATGACCGCGAGGGCCGCGAAGGTCGCCGCGAGCACGATGCCGGCCGAGGTGATCACCCCGCCCGTGAGGGTCAGCCCGCGCAGGATGCCGGCGCGCGTGCCGTGGACGAGCGACTCCTCCCGGACCCGGGACATCAGGAAGATGTTGTAGTCGATGCCCAGGGCCACGAGGAAGACGAAGCCGAACAGCGGCACGGACGGGTCGGCCCCCGGCAGCTCCAGCACGTGGTTGAACACCAGGGCGGAGACGCCCAGGGCCGTGAAGAAGGACACCACGGTGGTGAGCACCAGCAGCACCGGGGCCAGCACCGAGCGCAGCAGCAGCATGAGGATCAGCGTGATCACCGCGAGGATCACCGGGATGATCAGCGTCCGGTCGGCGATCGAGGTCTCGTTGGTGTCGAGGTTCGTGGCGGTCGTCCCGCCCACGAGGATCCCCTCGTCCACCGCGGAGAGGGTCGCCCGCAGCTCCCGCACGGTCTGCTCGGCGGCCGGCGAGTCCGCCGCGTCCTCGAGCGTGGCCTGCAGCTGGACGAGCCCCTGGGCCTCGGTGGGCTCGACCCCGGCGAACGGTCCCGACGGCGGCGGCGCGTCCTCCCCGACGGGCAGCGTGCCGGACGGGGAGTCGTTGGCCACGACGGCCACGTCCGCGACCCCGTCCGTGTCCTCCACGGCGGCGACGGCGGCGTCGAGCTCTGCGGTGGGCACCAGCACGACCGCGGGGCTGCCGGAGCCGCCCGGGAAGTGCTCGGCCAGGGCCTCCTGGCCGTCCCGCGCCGGGGACTCGCCGAGGACCAGCTCGCTCTGCTCCACCCCCGAGGCCTGGAACTGGGTGGCGAAGCCCGCCAGGACGACCAGCACCGCGGTCGTGACGATCCAGATGGCCCGCGGGGCCCGGGCCACGAAGCGGGCCACGGAGGCCCACAGGCCCTTGCCCTCGACCGTGGGGCGCCCGTCGGCGCCGTGGTCCAGCACCCGCACCCGGTCCCCGCCCACCGGGTCGTGGCGGGGGCGGAAGGGCCAGAACGCGCCGCGGCCGGTGGCCCACAGCACCGCCGGGAGGAAGGTCAGGGCGGCGAGGATCGACATCACGATGCCCACGGAGGCGACGGGGCCGAGGGCCTTGTTGGAGGCCAGGTCGGAGAGCAGCAGGCACAGCAGCCCGGCGATGACCGTGGCGCCCGAGGCGACGACCGGCTCGACCGTGCCGCGCAGCGCCGCGCGCGTCGCCGCCGTCCGGCTCCGGTGGTGCAGCAGCGCGTCCCGGTAGCGGGCCGTGTACAGCAGCGAGTAGTCGGTCGCCGCGCCCACCACGAGGATGAACAGGATGCCCTGCACCTGCCCGCTGATGGTGACGAGCTCCGCGGAGGCCAGCCAGTAGACCACCAGGATCGCGGCGCTCAGCGCGAAGACGGAGGTGAGCAGGACGAGGACGGGCAGGACGGGGGAGCGGTAGACGACGAGCAGGATCACGAACACGACCGCGAGCGCGACCCCCAGCAGCAGGCCGTCGATGCCCTCGAAGCCGGCCACGAGGTCGGCGGTGAACCCGGCCGGGCCCGTCACCCAGCTCTGCAGCCCCTCGGGGGCGTCCTCCTCGAGCAGGGCGGTGAGGGCCTCGACGTCCTCGCCGACCTGCCCGTCCCCGAGGGGAACGACGATCTGCAGGGCGTCCCCGTCCTCGGAGGGGATGGGCGGGGAGGTCTCGCCCTCGCCGAGACCCTCCTCCTGGACGGCGGCGGTGAGCTCCTCGGCCCAGGCCCGGTCGCCGGCCTCGAGGCCGCCCTCGCGCACGAGGAGCACGATCGCGGGGATGGCGTCCGAGTCGCGGAACTCGCCCTGCAGGTTCGTCACCCGGGTGGACTCGGTGGACTCGGGCAGGAAGCTCGACTGGTCGTTGGTGGAGACCTCGGAGATCTTGCCGAAGTACGGCCCGCCGACGCCGGCGACCGCCAGCCAGCCCACGATCAGCAGGGCCGGGAGGAGGATCCGCAGCCAGTGCCGGTGCCGGGCGCGGTGACGGCCCTGCGGGGGCTCGGTCCCGCCGGGACCCTCCGGGGAGCGGTCCGTCCCGGAGGCGGCGTCCGGGGAGCCGGAGTGCTCGCCCGAACGCCCGGGGCGGGTGCCGGCCCGGTCGCCGGGTCCGTCGTCCACGGTGTCGCAGCGGGTGCCCGGAGCGGGGGAGGAGGGCATCGTTCGGCCTTTCGGAGCGCGGCGCGGCGGGAGCCGCGGGGACCTGGGACGGACCTGCTCCGATCCTAATGCTTCGGAAACCGAAATAAAATCCTCGGGCGCGCCGGGGCTCAGTCGTAGACGGCCTTGACGCACAGCACGGGGCAGGGGCTCTCCAGCAGCACGCGCTGGGCGGTGCTCGCCATGATGATCTTGCCGACCGGTGAGCGGCGGCGCAGGCCCAGGACGATCAGCTCCGCGTCGTGCTCCCGCGCCGTGTCGAGGATGACGTCCGCCGGGTCGCTGTCGTGGTCGGGCTGGCGCAGCTCGTAGCGCACCCCGGAGCGGGCCAGCTTCTCCTGCTCCACGTCGATGTCCGCCACGACCTCCGGCGGCTGGTGGCGCCGGGGCCGCGGCTGCACGACCACGAGGTCGGTCCCGCGGCGCTCGGCCTCGTGGATGGCGGCGTCGAGCGCCGCGTGTCCGGGGGCGGTGGGCATGTATCCGACGACGATGGTCACGGTCTCTCCTCGGGTGCGGGCGCGGCGTGGACGGGGTCGGGAGCGGCGTCAGGCCCCGCGGTGGGGGTCCCGGTCCGCGGGCTCGTCCTCCATGCGGGCGAGGTCCTCGGGGTGCTCGAAGCGCACCTTGCGGCCGAGGAACAGGCGGTCGTAGAGGAAGTTGATGATCCACAGGACCAGGCCGATCCCGATCAGGACCACGGCGATCTGGTACTCGATCGGGTCCTGGGCCCACGGGCCGATGAGGTAGGCGCACGTGATCGCGCCCAGCCAGGGGAGCACCTTGGGAGCGTGGAAGTGGTCGTGCGTCGGCGCGGTGTCCTTGCGCAGGATGATCGCCGCGATGTTGACCACGGTGAAGACCCCGAGCAGCAGCAGCGCCGTGGTGCCGCCGAGGGCGCTCGCCGTCCCGCTCGCCAGGAGGTTGTTGATGACGACGATCAGGCCCATCGCGAGCAGGGTCGTGAAGACGATGGCCGACCACGGGGTGCGCCGGCCGTGCAGCACGTGCCCGAGGAAGTCGGGCAGCACGCCCTGGCGGGCCATGCCGTAGAGCAGGCGGGAGGCCATGAGCATGTTGATCAGCGCGGTGTTGGCGACCGCGAAGATCGTGAGGAACGGGTAGATGGTGTCGATCGGGATGTTCGGCGCGCCGATCCGGACCATGTCCAGCAGCGGGGTCGTCGACTCCCCGAGCACCCCGATCGGCACGACCGCCACGGTGAAGATCGACACGAGGATGTAGACCACGCCGGTCAGCCCGAGGCCGAAGAGCATCACGCGGGGGAAGTCGCGGCTGGGGTTCTTCGTCTCCTCGACCATGTTCACCGAGTCCTCGAAGCCCACGAAGGAGAAGAACGCGAGGGAGGTCACGGCGGTGAGGGCGAGGAAGATCCCCTTGTCCTCCGAGGTCTCGAAGACCATCGTCTGGCTGAAGTCCGCCTGGCCCTGGAAGGCCGCCCAGAAGCCCACGAGGATCACGATGAGCAGACCGGTCAGCTCGATGCTCGTCAGCACCACGTTGAAGGCCAGGCCCTCCGTCACGCCGCGGATGTTGATGGCGGCGAGGATCCCGATGAAGACCACCGCGATCACGGTGACGGTCGTGGTGTCCGCCTCGAGGCCGAAGCCGCGGGCGAAGTTGGAGGCCACCGCCGAGGCCGCCGTCGAGGCGGAGGTCAGCCCGGAGCTGAGCACGGCGAAGGTCACCAGGAACGTGACGAAGTGGATCCCGAAGGCCTTGTGCGTGTACAGCGCGGCGCCGGAGGCCCCCGGGTACTTGGTGACGAGCTCGAGGTAGGAGAACGCGGTGATCGTCGCGACCACGAACGCCACGAGGATCGGCGCCCACGCCGCACCGCCGATCTCGCCGGCGATGTTGCCGGTGAGGGCGTAGACGCCCGTGCCGAGGATGTCGCCCACGATGAACAGCAGGAGCAGACCGGGTCCCATCACCCGCTTGAGCTCGGGCTGCGGACGGGACCGTGCCTGGGAATCGGCGGACTGTGCCATCGCTCGCCTCGCATCGTTTTCGTGCCGGGCGCGGCCCGGCGGACAGTGACCGTTCGCACAGCCTATGCCAGGACCGGGTGCGGTGCAGGGTGACGTCCTGCCCGGGCCTCCCTAGCCTGGGGGCATGAGCACCGGTGCCCGCTTCCGTCCGTCCGACCTGCGCCTTCCCGTCGTGGGTGCCCCCATGGCGGGCGGTCCCTCCACGCCCGCCCTCGCCGCGGCGGTCACCGGGGCCGGCGGCCTCGGCTTCCTCGCGGCGGGCTACCGGCCCGTGGACGGGCTGGCCGCCGACGTCGAGGAGGTGCGCGGGCGCACCGACGGCCCGTTCGGGGTCAACCTCTTCGTCCCCGACCCCGCGGCCGCGGCTCCCGGTGCGGACCTGCGCCGCGCGGTGGAGGACTACCGCAGAGCCCTCGCCCCCGAGGCCGAGCGCCTGGGCGCCGAGCTGCCCGCCGTCGACCCGGCCGACGACGACGCCTGGGCGGACAAGCTCGAGCTCGTCGAGCGGCTGCGCGTGCCGGTGGTCTCCTTCACCTTCGGTCTGCCGCCGCAGGAGGTCCTCTCCCGGCTCGCCGCCGCCGGCTGCACCACCGCGGTCACCGTCGCCTCCGTCCCCGAGGCCGTGGCCTCGGTGCGGGCCGGGGCGGACCTGCTGGTGGTGCAGGGCCCCGAGGCCGGCGGCCACCGGGGCACCCACCGCGTCGACGCCGTCCCGGGGGAGGAGCCGCTGCCGGCGCTGCTGGCCGCCGTGCGCGCGGCCGTGGACGTGCCGCTGGTGGCGGCCGGCGGGATCGCCTCGGCGCAGGACGCCGCCGCCCTGCTGGACGCCGGGGCCGCCGCGGTGCAGGTCGGCACCCTGCTGCTGCGCACCCCCGAGGCGGGCACCTCGGCGCCGTACCGGGAGGCGCTCGCCTCGGGCCGCTACCCCGGCACCGCGGTGACCCGGGCCTTCTCCGGACGGTGCGCCCGGGGCCTGCGCAACGGGTTCCTGGAACGCTACACGCATATGGCGCCACCGGCATATCCGCAGGTCAACCAGCTGACGAAGCCGCTCCGGGCGGCCGCGGGCCGGGCGGGGGACCCGGAGGCGATCGCCCTCTGGGCCGGGACCGGGGCCGCCGCCGCCCGGGAGGCGCCGGCGGCCGAGGTCGTGCGGGAGCTCGTCGCCGGGCGCTCCGCCCGCTGACCGCACCGGGCGTCGTCGAGGACCGCGCCGGGTGCCGTGCCCCCGCGGTCCGCCCGCCACCGGGGCGTGCGGGGTCCGTGCCGCGGTCGCGGCGCGCACCCCGGCCGTGCCGCCCGGGGCCGGGCGGGCGACGTGCCGCGTCGGCTCCCCGCCGGCGTCGTGGGGGATGCTGGTGCCGTGCCAGCACCTTCCCCCACCCCCGGGCGCCCCGCCGGGACGGAGCACCGCGACGTCGTGGTCGTCGGCGCGGGCCTGTCCGGCATCGGCGCGGCCTACCGCCTGCAGACCGAGTGCCCCGGCCTGTCCTACGCCGTCCTGGAGGCCCGCGACGGGACGGGCGGGACCTGGGACCTGTTCCGCTACCCCGGCGTGCGCTCCGACTCCGACATGTTCACCCTCGGCTACTCGTTCAGACCCTGGCGGGACCCGCAGTCGATCGCGGACGGTCCGTCGATCCTGGCCTACATCCGCGAGACGGCCGCGCAGTTCGGCATCGACCGGCACGTCCGCTGCCGCACGAAGGTCGTCTCGGCCGACTGGTCCTCCGCTCAGGCCCGGTGGACGCTGGGCCTCGAGGAGCGCGACGGCGCGGGCGGGACCCGGCGGCGGAGCATGACGTGCTCGTTCCTGTACTCCTGCGCCGGCTACTACGACTACGACCGGGGGCACGACCCGGCCCTGCCCGGGATCGAACGCTTCGCGGGCCGGGTGGTGCACCCGCAGTTCTGGCCCGGTGACCTGGACTGGAGCGGGCAGCGGGTCGTGGTGATCGGCAGCGGGGCCACGGCGGTGACCCTGGTGCCGGCCCTGGCCCGGGACGCGGCGAGCGTGACGATGCTGCAGCGCTCCCCCACCTGGATCAGCGCGGTGCCCGGGCGCGACCGGCGCGCCGACGTCCTGCGCCGGGTCCTGCCCGAGGGGGCCGCCCACCGGCTGGTCCGCGCCAAGAACATCCTGGTCGGCACGGCCGTCCACCAGTTCTGCCGGCGCCTCCCGGGCCCGGCCCGGGCGTTCCTCACGTCCCGGGCCGCGCGGGCCCTCGGCTCGGCGGAGCTGGTGGCCGAGCACTTCACCCCCTCCTACGACCCGTGGGACCAGCGGCTGTGCGCCGCCCCGGACGCGGACCTCTTCACGGCCCTGCGGCGGGGCCGGGCCGAGGTGGTGACGGACACGATCGAGGAGGTCGTGCCGGAGGGGATCCGGCTGCGCGGCGGCCGGGTCCTGGAGGCCGACGTGGTGGTCACCGCCACGGGGCTGAGGCTGCTGCCCCTCGGCGGGATCGCGCCCAGCGTGGACGGCGTCCCGGTGGAGCTGCCGGAGCAGTACGTGTGGAACGGCGCGATGCTCACCGACGTGCCCAACTTCGCCCTGTGCATCGGCTACACCAACGCCTCGTGGACGCTGCGGGCGGACCTGACGCACCGGCTGGTCTGCCGGGTGCTCCGGCACGTGGCGCGCCACGGCGCCGCCGCCGCGGTGCCCAGGGCCGCCCCGGGCATGGCCGGGCACCCGCTGCTGGACCTCGGCTCCGGCTACGTCCGGCGCTCGATCGGCGCGTTCCCCCGCCAGGGCGACCGCCACCCGTGGCGGGTGCGGCAGAACTACCTGCTGGACGCGGTGACGACCCTGCGCACGCCGCTGTTCCGCACGCTCGAGCTGCTCCCCCGACCCGCCGCAGAGGCCTGACCCGGGCGTGCGTCCGTCAGGGCACGGGGAAGCCGAGGACGCCGGCGCAGAGGTCGGGGTCGATGAACTGGCGGGCCAGGGAACAGCCGAAGGTGGCGCCGACGGACCCGTCCTGCCACTTGGGGTGGCCCGACAGCCCCGCTGCCTGGGCGGGGGCCGCCAGGGCGAGCGAGCCGGTCACGAGGGCGCATGCCGCGAGCGCGGCCGCGGTCGTCCTGCGGAGGAGGGTCATGGATCTCACCTGCCGTTCGGTTGCCGGTCGTCGTGACCTGTCCACCGTAGGCACGGGAGGACGCCCATTTCAATGCAAGTGCATCCTGTGGTCAGCGCACACCGCGCATCGCCCGCGTGACGGGCCGGGCTACCAGCAGCAGCAGCACGCCGATGCCGATGGTGACCGCCCCGAGGGTGCCGAAGTAGGCGCTCTCGTTCTCCGCGCTGTAGAAGCCGGCCAGCGACCCGGACAGGGCGGTCCCCAGCGCCACGGAGAGGTAGTAGAGGGAGACCATCAGCACGGGGAACCGCCGGGGGGCCAGCTTCGTGGACAGGGACAGCCCCACGGGGGAGACCATCAGCTCGCCGAGGGTCGCCACGAGCAGGATCAGGGCGATCCACAGCACCGGCACCGCGGCCACGCCGACCATGGGCAGGAAGATCAGGAACGCCGAGCCCATCAGGACGATGCCCAGCCCGAACTTCGTGGCCGTCACCGGCTGGCGGGCGCCGAGCCGGGTCCACAGGACGGCGAAGACGGGGGCCAGCAGGATGATGAAGAAGGGGTTGAAGGACTGGACCCACCCGATCGGCATCGTCCAGTCGCCCAGGACGCGGTCCAGCCGGTTGTCGGAGTAGATCGTGACCACGGTGAACTGCTGCTGGAACAGGGCGAAGAACGCCGCCGAGCCGATGAACATCGGGATGAACGCCCGCACGCGGGAGCGCTCGTCGTCGTCGACCTCGCTGCTGGTGAGCAGGATCGCGAACAGCGCCACGGCGGCCACGAGGATCACCACGACCACGACGTCGGCGAGGTTGCCCGCGTTGAGCACGCCCGTGAGCACGGCCACGACGACGACGGCGAGGCCGGCCGCGGCGATCCCGATCCACTTCCCGTACTCCGAGCGCGGCAGGGGGTTCGGCACGCGGTGCACCTCGGCGGGCAGCTTCCTGCGGCCGAGCGCGTACTGGGTCAGGCCGATCGCCATGCCGGCGGCGGCGAGGCCGAAGGCGAGGTGGAAGCCGATCTCCTGGCGCACCAGGTCCGTGAGCAGGGGTCCGACGAGCCCGCCGATGTTGACGCCCATGTAGAAGATCGAGAAACCGGCGTCGCGGCGCGGGTCCCGCTGGTCGTAGAGGGAGCCGACGAGGTTGGTGATGGTCGCCTTCAGGCCGCCGGAGCCGACGGCGACGAGGATCAGACCCGCCGCGAGGCCGGGAACACCGGGCAGCAGGGCGAGGGCGATGTGCCCGGCCATGATGAGGATGCCGCTGACGAACATGGTGCGCTCGGAGCCGAGCAGCCGGTCGGCGACCCACCCGCCGAGGATGGCGAAGAGGTAGACGCCGCCGCCGTAGGCGCCCACGATGCCGGCCGCGGTCGCCTGGTCGATGCCGAGGCCGCCCTCGGTGGTGGCGAAGTACATGTAGAGCAGGACGACGACCTGCATGCCGTAGAAGGAGAACCGCTCCCACGTCTCCACGCTGAAGAGGTTCGCCAGCATGCGGGGCTGGCCGAAGAACGTGGGGCCGGTGGGGGAGCCGGGGCCGCCGTCGGGGGTGGGGGCGGTGCCGGGAAGCGGTGCGCCGGCGCTGGTGGCGCCGTCCGTCCCGCGGGGGGTGTGCTGAGTCATGGGGACCATGGAACACCCGCGGGCGCCTCCGGCACCAGTCGGGCCCACCGGGCCCGCCCCTCGATGCCTCTCATCGGTCCCTCTCCCGCGAGGTCCCACGGGGAGCACGGGATCCCGTGCCGCAGCGGCGTGCGGCACGGGATCCCGGGTCGGGCGCGGGACCTCGCGGGGGTGCTCCCGGGGGAGGGGCGCGGAAGGGGTGGGGCGGTGGGGTCAGTTGAAGTCCATCGGGTCCGACCCGATCCGCCCGCCGTTGTCCAGGCCGCTGATCGCCTCGACGTCCTCGGGGTCGAGGCGGACGTCGAGCGCCGCGAAGTTCTCGCGGATCCGCTCCGGGGTCACGGTCTTGGGGAAGACCACGTTGCCGATCGCCAGGTGCCAGGCGATGACGACCTGGCCGGGGGTCGCGCCCAGGCGGCGGGCGATGCCGCCGATCACCGGGTCCTGCAGCAGCTCCCCGCCCTGGCCCAGCGGGGACCAGGCCTCGGTGCGGATCCCGCGGGAGGCGTGGAACGCCCGCAGCGGCTCCTGGTTGAAGTAGGGGTGCAGCTCGACCTGGTTGACCACGGGCACCGACCCGGTGGCGTCGATGATCTCCTGCAGCTGCTGCTGCGGGAAGTTGGAGACGCCGACGGAGCGGGCCCGGCCGCTGTCGCGGATCTCCTGGAAGGCCTCCCAGGTCTCCACGTACTTGCCGCGGGCCGGGGTGGGCCAGTGGATGAGGTAGAGGTCGACGTGGTCGAGGCCGAGGCGCTCGAGCGAGCCGTCGATCGCGCGCAGCGCGGCGTCGCGGCCGTGGTCGTCGTTCCACAGCTTGGTGGTCACGAAGATCTCGTCGCGCGGGATGCCGCTGTTGGCGATCGCGCGGCCCACGCCCTCCTCGTTGCCGTAGATCTTCGCCGTGTCGATGTGGCGGTAGCCGGCCTCGAGGGCCTGCGACACCACGTCCTCCGCGATGTCGGCCTCGACCTGCCACACGCCGTAGCCGAGCTGGGGGATGGCGGTGCCGTCGTGCAGGGCCAGGGTGGGGGACTGCGTCGTGGACTGCGTCATGGACCGTGCCTTTCCTGAGGGATTCGGGCGGTGCCGGGCGGGATCGGCCCGGCGTCCGTCGCCCAGTCTGTGCCGGGGCGCGGGCGCGGACAAGGGCGGGGGCGGGCGTTCCGCTCTCAGCGCGACGCCGGGTCGGCCCCGGGGACCAGCAGCGGCAGGGCGCGGGCGGCCCCGGCGCGGACGGCGAAGTCCGCGTGCGGGGTCAGGGCGGTGTCCCGGGGGTCGATCTCGACGACGGGGATGCCGCGCCCGGCCGCGATCAGCGGCAGCGAGGCGGCGGGCTGCACGAGCCCGGAGGTGCCCACGACGACGACGAGCTCCGCCGCCGCCACGGCCTCCGCCGCGCGGTCCAGCGCGCCCTCCGGCAGCAGCTCGCCGAACCACACCACGCCCGGGCGCACGGGGCCGCCGCAGGAGGGGCAGGCGGGCGGGTGCTCGCGCCGCGGCTCGTCGCCCGGGGCCGCCGCTGCCGGGGCGAGCCCGGGCACGCGCTCGGTGGGGTACGGGGCCGCGCACCCGGCGCAGCGGAACGCGAAGAGGCTGCCGTGCAGGTGGGCCAGGACCTCGGAGCCGGCCCGCTCGTGGAGGTCGTCGACGTTCTGCGTGACCACCTCGACCCGGGCGCCGCGGGACCAGGCGGCGAGGGCGCGGTGCCCGGCGTGGGGCGCGAGCGCGCGCACCCGGCGGGCCCGCCACAGGTACCACGACCACACGAGCTGCGGGTCGTCCTCCCACGCCTCGGGGGTGGCCAGCTCCTCGGGGGACCAGCGCGACCAGAAGCCCTCCCCGGGCTCCCGGAAGGTGGGCACCCCGCTCTCGGCGGACATCCCCGCCCCGGTCAGCACCGCGACCCGGCGTGCCGTCCGGGCGGCCCGCAGCAGCGCGGGGTCGAGGTCGGGGCGGTCGTGGTCCCGGGCGTCGTCCATGGCGACCACGGTAGCCGGGACGTCCCGGGCCCGGCACGGTCCGCGCCGTCCCGCCGCCGTTGGCCGCCACGCGCGTGCGCGTGGTGGAATAGAGCTCATGAAGTTCAACGTCCAGCGCGTGCTGACCCCCGCCTACCTGACCTCCGTGGCTCTCGTCGTGGTCGGAGTGGTCCTCGCCCTGGCCTACTACCCCGTCGCCGCGTGGCTGTTCGTGCTCCTGGGCCTGGGGCTCAACGCCGTGGCCGTGTCCGTGACGGCGATCAACGACGCCCCGCGCGCGCCCCGGGCCGCGGGGTCCCGCCGCCCGGGCCTGCCCGTCCGCCGCCCGCGCGCGTCCGACGACGCCCCGGCCCTCGGCGACCGTCCCGAGCCCGAGGCGCCGCTGCGCCGTCCGGCCGACCCCGAGGCCGAGACCGCGGAGAACCCCGTGGTCCCGCCCGCCGCGGGCTCCACCTCCCTGAGCTCGCGCGGCTGAGGCCGCCGGCACCGTGAGCCCGGCGCCGTGAGCCCCGCGCAGGCGTCCCCGGCGGACGCGGCCGGGCGCGTGCGCAGCGTCAACGCCGGGCGGCCCGAGCCGGACCCGGCCCGGCGCGGCCGGCCCACCGGCATCCACAAGCACCCCGTCGACGGCCCGGTCGCGCTGCGCGACCCGGGGCCCCGCGGCGGGGGTCCCGGCTCCGGGGTGCCCGCCGACTTCATCGGCGACGCCCGCCACCACGGCGGCCGCGACCAGGCCGTCTACGCGTTCGCGCGCGAGGAGCTGGACCACTGGGCGCGCGAGCTGGGCCGGGAGCTGCCCGACGGCAGCTTCGGGGAGAACCTCACCCTCGAGGGCTTCGCCGTCGACGACGCCCGCCTCGGCGACCGCTGGCGGGTCGGCACGGCGCTGCTGCAGGTCACCGACGCCCGCATCCCCTGCGGGACCTTCCGCGCGGCGATGCAGGTGCGCGGCTGGCTGCGGCGCTTCACCGAGCGCGGGTGCACGGGCGCCTATCTCCGGGTCCTCGAGCCCGGGACCGTGCGCGCCGGCGACCGGGTGGAGCTGGTGCACCGGGCCGGGCACCGCGTGGGCGTCCGGGACGCCTTCCGCGCGCAGACCACCGACCGGGGACGGCTGCCCGCGCTGCTCGCGGCGGGCCCGGACCTGCGCCCCGAGCTGCGGGCCGCGGCCGAGCGGGCCGTGGCCGAGCAGCCGCCGGCGAGCGGCCGGGACGGCTGAGCGGCCGGGCTCAGTTCAGGGCCGCGGCCCGGTAGACCTCCTGCACCTGCTCCGCCGAGAGGCGGGTCTCGATCACGGTGGTGCCCGCGGGGTCGTCGCGCAGGAACCGCACCGGCCCGTGCGCGCCGGCCTCCAGCCGCAGGGCGTCCCCGGCGTCGTAGACGGCCTCCACCACGGTGCTGAAGCGCTCGCCGCGCACGGGGGTCACCGACAGCTCGAGGCGCGCCCGGACGGGCCCCTCGGCCGGGGCGGGCCCGTCGTCGTCGGCCCCGGGCGTCCCCGGCGAGGCCGGGTCGCGGTCCGGGACGGGGGCCACGGTGACCTCGCGCACCACGCCCACGCCGTGGACCACCACGTCGGCGAGCCGGGTGCCCAGCCGCTGCTGGGCGGCGGCGAAGGCCCGCTTGAGCCGGGAGACCCACCACACGGCGGCCACGACGAGGACCACGGCGATCAGCACCAGGGGCAGGGCGGAGCCGCCGGCCGCGGCCCGCTGCCACAGCAGCACCACCACGAGCGCGGAGACCAGCGGGATCACCAGCAGCAGGGAGGTGCCGAGCCTCTCGCGCAGCCCGGGGCGGTCGCCGGCGGCCGGGGCCTCCGCCGAGCGCAGCCGCTGCAGCACCTGCCGGTCGAAGGCGCGGTCGTCGCCGGACAGGGGCTGGGGCCAGGTGCCGAGGGAGTCCATGCCCCCATTATGGGGCGGCCCCGGAACGGCCGTGCCGGGCCCCGGGGAGGGGCGGCCGCGGCGGGGTGTGCCGGGCCGCCCGCCGCGGCGTCGGGCGGGGCTCGTAGACTCCCGTCCATGACCGCAACCCGATGGCTGTCCCCCGAGGAGCGCGAGGCCTGGCTCGCGCTCGTCTCCATCATGTTCACGCTGCCCGGCAGCATCGAGGCGCAGCTGCAGGCGGAGGCGGACCTGAGCCTCGCCGAGTACCTCGTGCTCGCGATGCTCTCCGAGGCCCCGGACCGGCGCCGGCGGATGTCGGAGCTGGCCACCGTGACGAACACGTCGCAGTCGCGGCTGTCCCGGATCGTGGGGCGGCTGGAGCGGGACGGGCTCGTGGTGCGCACGGGGGACGCGAAGGACAAGCGCGTGGTGCTCGCCGAGATCACCGACCGGGGCCTGGGCAAGGTGGAGGAGGTGGCCCCGGGTCACGTCGAGCACGTCCGCCGGACGGTCATCGACCGGCTCACCCCCGAGCAGGTCCGCCAGCTCGCCCTCATCGGCCGGGTCGTGGACGACGCCGCGGACGTCTCCGTCCTGGGCACTGTGGGGACGGCCGACTGACCGACAATGAACTTTCTGTCACAACAGTTGAACAGGAAAGTATTTTTCGGGTAGGGTCGTGCCCATGAACACCACCACGACCGCCCCCGCGGCCCCCTCCCGTCCCGACCTTCGCCCCGGTGCCCGTCCCGAACCGGCGGCCACGACCCTCGGCCTGACCCTGCTGCGCGTCGTGCTCGGCACCACCTTCCTGCTGCACGGCTGGCAGAAGATCGACGAGTGGACCCTGGCCGGCACCCAGGCCGCCTTCGCCCAGATGGGCGTGCCCGCCGCCCAGGCCGCCGCCCCCGCCGTGGCCGTCCTCGAGCTGGCCGGCGGGATCCTGCTGCTCATCGGCCTCGGCACCCGCGTCGTCGCCGCCCTCCTGGCCCTCGTCATGCTCGGCGCCCTCGTCCTCGTCCACCTGCCCGCCGGGTTCTTCGCCGCCGACGGCGGGTTCGAGCTCGTCCTGCTGCTCGCCGCCGCCGCCGCGCTCTTCGCCCTGGCCGGCGCCGGGCGCTGGTCGGTCGACGCCGTCCTCGCCGCGCGCCGCCGCCGCGCCGCCTGAGCCCGCCCGCCGGGCCGCTGCCGCGCCGCCCCCGCTCCTGCCCACGGGCCCCGCGCGACCGGCGCGGGGCCCGTGGGCTTCCCGCGGCCGGCGCGCCGGCTCCCCGGGCGGGCACCGGCCCTGCTCCCGTCCGGCGTCGGCGCGGGAGCGTAGGATCGACCGGTGCGGCGCCCGCACCGGGCCCGCACCGGATCGAGCGCGGGCGACCCCCGCAGATCGGGGGTCCCGGATGAGCATGAACGGTTCCGCGCACATGGTCATGTGGCGCACCGTGCGCGGCCACGAGGTCAAGGACCGCCGGATCTCCCGCGAGACCCTCCGGCGCATCGTCGCCTTCGCGGGGCCGCACCGGAAGGCCCTGGGCGTCTTCCTGGTCCTCTCCGTCCTGCTGGCCGTCCTCGGCGTGGTCACCCCGATCCTGGCCGGGGACGTGGTCAACGCGATCACCGGCGGGCGGAGCGTGGCCACCGTGGTGTGGCTGGCGCTGGCCATCGCCGGGGTCGCCGTCGCGGACGCCGGGCTCGGTGTGCTCAACCGGCTGCTGTCCTCGCGGATCGGCGAGGGGCTCATCCTCGACCTGCGCACCGCCGTCTACGACCACGTCCAGCGGATGCCGGTCGCGTTCTTCACCCGCACCCGCACCGGGGCGCTGGTCTCCCGGCTGAACACGGACGTGATCGGCGCGCAGCGGGCCTTCTCCAACACCCTCTCCGGGGTGGTCAGCAACGTGGTCTCGCTGCTGCTGACCGTCGTCGTGATGGTCACCATCTCCTGGCAGGTCACGGTGCTGTCCCTGCTGCTGCTGCCCATCTTCCTCGTCCCGGCCCGGGCCATGGGCGGGCGCCTGGCCGCCCTGCAGCGGGAGGCGGCCCAGCACAACGCGTCCATGTCCACGCAGATGACCGAGCGCTTCTCGGCCGGCGGAGCGACCCTCGTGAAGCTCTTCGGCCGCCCCGAGGCCGAGTCCGCCGAGTTCGCCCGCCGCGCCGGGCGCGTGCGCGACATCGGGGTGCGCGTGGCGATGCTGCAGACGACCTTCGTCACGGCCCTGACCCTCGTCTCCGCCCTGGCCCTGGCCCTGGTCTACGGCCTCGGCGGCGCGCTGGCCCTCACCGGCAGCCTCGACGCCGGCGAGGTCGTGACGCTCGCGCTGCTGCTGACCCGCCTCTACACGCCCCTGACCATGCTCGCCAACGCCCGCATGGACATCATGAGCGCGGTCGTCAGCTTCGAGCGCGTCTTCGAGATCCTCGACCTCGTGCCCCTGATCCAGGAGCGCCCCGGAGCCCGGCCCCTGCCCGCGGGCCCCGTCTCCGTCGAGTTCGACGACGTGCGCTTCGCCTACCCCTCCGCCGAGGAGGTCTCGCTGGCCTCCCTCGAGGACGTCGCCGTGCTCGACGCCCGCGGCGGCGAGGAGGTCCTGCACGGGGTGAGCTTCACCGTGGAACCCGGCCGCACCGTCGCCCTGGTCGGCTCCTCCGGGGCCGGGAAGTCGACCGTCGCCCAGCTCGTCGCCCGGCTCTACGACGTCACCTCCGGCGCGGTGCGCCTGGGCGGTGTCGACGTCCGGGACACCACGTTCGCCTCCCTGCGGGAGACCATCGGCATGGTCACCCAGGACGGGCACCTCTTCCACGAGTCGATCCGTGAGAACCTCACCCTCGTGCGCCCCGAAGCCACCGACGAGCAGCTGTGGGACGCCCTCGCCCGCGCCCGGATGGACCACGTCATCCGGGCCCTGCCCGACGGCCTGGACACCGTGGTGGGGGAGCGCGGCTACCGGCTCTCCGGCGGCGAGCGCCAGCGCCTGACCATCGCCCGGCTGCTGCTCGCCGCCCCGCGGGTCGTCATCCTCGACGAGGCCACCTCCGCACTGGACTCCACGAACGAGGCCCACGTGCAGGCCGCCCTCGGCGAGGCGCTCGCCGGCCGCACCGCCCTGGTGATCGCCCACCGGCTCTCGACCGTGCGCTCTGCCGACGAGATCCTCGTGGTCGAGGCCGGGCGGATCGTCGAGCGCGGGCCGCACCCGCAGCTGCTGGCCGCGGGCGGGCGCTACGCCGAGCTGTACGAGACGCAGTTCGCCGACCAGGAGGCCTGACCCGTGCCGCTGCCCGCCGCCGTCCCGCCGCCCGGGGACCTCGCCGGGCGGCTGGGCATCGACGCCCCGCACGCCCTCGCGGTGGTGGCCTCCGCGGTGGGGATCTACCTGGCGTTCCTGGTCCTGGTGCGCCTGTTCGGCCAGCGGGTGCTGTCGGGGATGTCGACCTTCGACGTGGTGATCACCGTGATGCTCGGCGCGGTCGCCGGGCGCGTGGTGATCGGCCACCCGCCCACGCTGGCGGCCGGCGTGCTCGGGCTGAGCACCCTCTTCGTGCTCGAGGCGGCCTTCGGGCGCCTGCGCTCCGGGGTGCGCGGGGCCGCCGTGGTCAACGGACGGGCCCTGCTGCTGATGGCCGGCGCCGAGGTCCTCGAGGTCAACCTCCGCCGGGCGCACGTGGTGGAGGCGGAGCTGTTCGGGGCCCTGCGCCGGGCCGGGGTGCGCAGCCCCGAGGAGGTCGCCTGCGTGGTCTTCGAGCCATCGGGGGCGATCAGCGTCCTGCGCCGCGGGGTGCCGGTGGACCCCCGGCTCCTCGAGGGCGTGCGCGACGCCCACCGGGTCCCGGCGCACCTGCTGGCCCGCCCCGCGTGAGCCGCCGTCACTGCAGGGGCGGGCGCCGCGCGCCGTCGGCCAGGGCGTTGAGCTCGTAGGCCGTCCGCCCGTCGAGGCTCTCGCGGATGATGTCCGCGTGGCCCGCGTGCCGGGCGCACTCCTCGACGAGGTGCAGCGCCACCCACCGCAGGGGCCACGACTCGAGGTCCTCGGGGTGCCACGGTGCGTCCGGCACGGGGCGCGGGTTTCCGGGTCAGCGGCGCCGGGTGTGGGTCCAGAGGTCGCGCAGCAGGGCGACCTCGGCGCCGTGGTGGATCAGCTCGCGGTTGAGGTGCAGGAGCAGGGCCGGCATCGGCAGCTGCGCGTACGGTCCCTCCGCGGGACCGCACGGGCGCGCCAGGTCGGCGGGGATGAGCGAGTCCACCCCGGCGAGCCAGCGCTCGTACTCGCGGTCCAGCTGGGCGAGCGCCTCCGCGGCGGTGCCCGCATGGTCCCACTGCTGGTACGAGGCCGGCGGGCCGCTGAAGTGGCCGTGGCTGCGCACCGCCAGGATGTCCACGACCATGTGCGCCAGCCGCCAGGCGATGGTCGTGAACGGCGCGGGCACCGGCTCGGGAAGCGCGAAGTCCAGGACGAACTCCCCGGCACCCCGGCACCCCGGCCGCACCCGGAGCCGCCAGGGCCTCAGGGGCCCCGGAGGGTCAGGGCTTCGGCGACCAGAACCGGCGGTCGCGGTCCCACTGCACCGTGCCGTCGTGGGCCTTGCGGAACTCCTTGAGGACCTCCTGGTGGATGCCGGTGTGGCCGTTCTCCAGGGTGCGGACCCACTCGGGGCCGAAGGTCTCCGGGATCTCCTGGACCGCCTGGTCCTGGGAGAGCCGGCCCTCGGTGCGGATGCGCTCGAGCAGCCACGCGGCGATGTCCTGTGCGGTCGTCATGCTCCGAGCGTAGTCGTCCCGCGGGCGGCGGGGGTCCGCGGGCCGCCGGACCGGGGCGGGAGGCAACGGGCCGAGGACCCGGCGCCGGGACCGCGGAACCGCCCGAGGGTCCGCCCGCCTCACCGGTGTTCCGGGACCCGGACGCGGACCCGGTGCGCCGATCCCGTGCCCTGAGCCCACCCCGGTGCCCGTGCGCTGTGCCCGCGACCTGTGCCGGTGTCCGGTGCTCGTCCGGCGGGCGGAGCCGCCGGGCGAGCACTCTCCACCGCGCGGGGGACGCGCCGGGGCCGCCCTCCGTGCTTTGCTGAGGCACAGCAGTTCCGCACGCGCCGAGAAGGAGCACCCGCCATGACCACCCCTCCGCAGCACCCCGGGCAAGACCCCCGCGACCCGCAGGCCGGGGGCCCGCCGCGCTACGTCCCGCCGGCGGGCGGCGACCGGCACGGCGCCCCGCAGGCCCAGTACGGCGCCCCGCAGGGCCAGTACGGCGCTCCGCAGGGCCAGTACGGGCCCGGTCCCCACGGCGCCCAGGGGCCGGCCGCCGCCCCACCGCAGCTGAAGCGGCTGCTGTCCCTCACTCTCCTCTCGGCGGCGCTCTACGCGGTGAGCAGCATCGTCTCCCTGGTCGCGAGCAGCACGATGGACCTGACCTCGATGGCCGGCCGGATGGGGATGCCCGCGGAGCAGGCTCAGCAGGCGGAGGCGATGGCGGGGCAGTCGGCCGCCCTGAGCGTGGTCTCCGGGCTGGTGACGCTCGCGATCGCCCTGGGCCTGTACGCGCTGGTCTACGTCTTCGTGAAAAAGGGCCGGAACTGGGCGCGGATCCTCGGGGTGGTCCTGGCGTCCCTGAGCACGCTCAGCGTGCTCTTCGGCTTCCTGGGCTACTGGCTCTACGGCGGCTGGGGCTTCGTGCTGATGGCCGTGGGCGCGGCGTTCGTCGTGGTCAACGTCCTGTGGATCGTCACCGCCTTCCGCGCCCCGCTCAACCAGTGGTTCACCCGCCCGCAGCGCGCCTGGTGAGCCGGTCCCTGGGACGGGGTGCGGGCGCGCCGCTTCCCGGGGCGGTCCGCCGCCGCGCCGCCCCGGGTCAGGCCAGCCGCACCGTGGTGCGGGCGTCGGAGTCCCAGCGGCGCAGGCCCACCGCCCGCAGGGGCTCCGGCGGGGGCGCCAGCACCGCGAGCGCCTCGGCCACCTGCGCGGGGGAGAGCCGCCGCGCCAGGGTCACGTGCGGGGTCCACGCCCCGGGCACCGAGGTGCGCACCTGACCGGGGACGGGGTGCACGGCGGTGCACACGCGCCGGTGCAGCTCCAGCAGCTCGGGGGTGGTGACGAGCTGGCGCACGAGCACGTAGCCGCCGCGCCGCGGGCCGAACAGCAGCACCCCGGCGCTGACGAGGGGCAGGTCCACGAACCCTGCGGCGGCCGCGACCCGGTCGTCGACGCCCGGCACCGCCTCGGGGGCGAGGGAGGGGGCGGCCACGAGGGTGATGTGCGGGGCGTTCGAGGGGGAGCCGTGCCGGCCGGAGCTCGGCAGCCCGGCGGCCGTGAGCCGGTCCCAGTCGGCGCGCACGGCGGCGTCCCCGGCCTCGTCGAGGAGCAGTTCGAGACTGTGCACCGTCCACCTCCTGGGCACAGTGTACGGAGCCGACGGACAGGGGGCTGAGGGTGTCCGCCTATACTGGCCCGACGGCAACGGGAGGACCGCCATGACCGAGACCGCCATCCGCTTCGAGGGCGCCGGCAAGACGTACCCCGGCGGCACGGCCGCCGTGGAGGCCCTCGACCTCGAGATCCCGCGCGGCTCCCTGACCGTGTTCGTCGGCCCCTCGGGCTGCGGGAAGACGACCTCCCTGCGGATGATCAACCGCATGGTCGAGCCGACCTCCGGGCGCGTCGTCGTCGACGGCCGCGACGTCTCCTCGGTCCCCGCCCACGAGCTGCGCCGGTCCATGGGCTACGTCATGCAGCAGTCGGGCCTGATGCCGCACCGCACCGTGGTCGACAACGTCGCGACCGTGCCCCGGCTCACCGGTGTGCCGAAGCGGCGGGCGCGCGAGCGCGCCCGGGAGCTGCTGGCCACGGTCGGGCTCGACGAGCAGCTGGCGGAGCGCTACCCCGCCCAGCTCTCCGGCGGGCAGCAGCAGCGCGTGGGCGTGGCCCGGGCGCTCGCGGCCGACCCGCCGGTGCTGCTGATGGACGAGCCGTTCTCCGCGGTGGACCCGGTGGTGCGCCAGGACCTGCAGCGGGAGCTGCTGGACCTGCAGCAGCGCCTGCACCGCACGATCGTGTTCGTCACCCACGACATCGACGAGGCCGTGCTGCTGGGCAACCGGGTCGCGGTCTTCGCCACGGGCGGGCGCCTGGCCCAGTACGCGAGCCCGGAGGAGCTGCTGCGCGCCCCCGCCGACGACTTCGTGGCCGACTTCGTGGGCCGCGACCGCGGCTTCCGCTCCCTGACCTTCGACTCCGCCCGCGACATCCCCGTCCACCCGGTCGCCGTGGTGCGCCCGGACGGCAGCCCCGGGGTGATCGGCCCGGGCGGCGACGTCCCGGGGGGCTGGTCGCTGCGGGTCGACGACGACGGCGCCCCCCGCGGCTGGGTGCGCACCGGCGCCGAGGACGACCCCGTGGTCGGGGGCACCCTGCACCGGCCGGGCGGGTCGCTGCGCAGCGCCCTGGACGCCGCTCTGTCCTCGCCCTCGGGCCTGGCGGTCGTGGTGGACGAGGCCGGGCGGGCCGTGGGCGTGATGGACCCCGCCGAGATCGTCGCCGCCGTCGAGGACGCGCGGCTGGGCGGGCGGGCGCACCGATGAGCTGGACCGCGGCGAACTGGTCCCACGTCCTCGACCTCACGGGCATGCACGTCGTGCAGTCGGTGCTGCCCCTGCTCCTGGGGGCCCTGCTGTCGGTGCCGCTGGCCCGGGCGGCCGCCCGCAACCGGGTGTTGCGCCCCGTGGTGGTCAGCGGCTCGTCGCTGCTCTACACGATCCCCTCGCTGACCCTGTTCGTGGTGCTGCCCCTCGTGCTGGGCACGCAGATCACCTCGGTGGTCAACGTGATCGTGGCCCTGACGGTCTACGTCGTCGCGATCCTGGTGCGCTCCTCCGTGGACGCCTTCGAGTCGGTGGACCGCGACGTCCTGCAGGCCTCCACGGCGATGGGCTACCGGCCGCTGCGCCGGTTCCTGGGCGTGGAGCTGCCCCTGGCCGTGCCCGTTCTGGTCGCCGGGCTGCGGGTCGCCTCGGTCAGCAACATCTCCATGGTCAGCGTGGGCGCGGTCATCGGCATCCAGTCCCTGGGCACCCTGTTCACCGACGGGCTGCGCCGGTCGATCGTCGAGGAGATCGTGGTGGGCATCGTCCTGACCGTGCTCCTGGCCCTCGTGCTGGACCTGCTCCTGCGCGGCGCCGGGCACCTGCTGACCCCGTGGCAGCGGGCCGGGACGGCCCGGCCCCTGCCGCGCGTGCGGAGGGCCGCCGCGTGAGCCTCGTCGACGCCGCCCTCGCCTGGCTCACCGACCCGGACAGCTGGTCCGGGGCCGGCGGCATCCCCGCCCGGCTGGGCGAGCACCTGCTCTACAGCGGCCTGACCCTGCTGGCCGCCCTCGCCGTGGCCGTGCCGGTGGGCCTGTGGGTCGGGCACACGGGCCGCGGCAGCGGCGTCGTCGTCGGCCTGGCGGGCGCCCTGCGGGCGCTGCCCACGCTGGGGCTGCTGACGCTGTTCACGCTCCTGCTGGGGCTCGGCCTGGTCCCGCCGCTGCTGGCGCTCGTGCTGATGGCGATCCCGCCCGTGCTCACGAGCGCGTACGCCGGGGTCGCCAACGTCTCCCCGGCGCTCAAGGACGCCGGGGCTGCGATGGGCATGACCTCCCGGCAGGTGCTGACCCGGGTGGAGCTGCCCAACGCCCTGCCCGTCCTGCTCGGGGGGATCCGCAACGCCGCGCTGCAGGTCGTGGCCACCGTGACCGTGGTCGCCTACATCAACCTGGGCGGGCTCGGGCGCTACCTCATCGACGGCCTCGCCGTGCGCGACTACTCCCGGATGCTCGGGGCGGTGCTGCTCGTGGCGGTCCTGGCCCTGGCCGTCGACGCCGTGCTGGCACTGCTCCAGCGCCTGAGCACCTCCCCGGGGCTGCGCCTCGCGGCCTGACCCCCGCACCCGCCCTGCACCCCGACCGACGCACCCGACCGACGAGGAGAACCCCATGACCCACGCACCCGCCCGCCGCCGGCTCGCCCTGCCCGCCACGGCCGCCGCCCTCCTGCTCGGCCTGACCGCCTGCGGCAGCTCGGGCGAGGACCCGCTCTCCGGCGGCGAGCAGGGCACCGGCGCCGCCCAGGACACCGTGACGGTGGGCTCGGCGGACTTCCCCGAGAGCCAGGTCCTCGCCGAGCTCTACGCCGGGGCGCTGGACTCCGCCGGGATCGAGGCGGAGACGAGCCCCGGGATCGGCGCGCGGGAGGCCTACGTGACGGCGGTGCAGGACGGCTCCGTCGACGTGGTCCCCGACTACTCCGGCAACCTGCTGCTCTACGCGGACCCCGAGGCGACCGAGACCTCGGCCGAGGAGATCGTGCAGGCCCTGCCCGAGGCGCTCCCCGAGGGCCTCACCGTGCTCGAGCCCTCCTCGGCGGAGAACAAGGACGCCATGGTCGTCACGCCGGAGACGGCCGAGCGCTACGGGCTCACGAGCATCGCCGACATGGCCGAGGTCTGCGACGAGCTCGTGATCGCCGGCCCGCCCGAGTTCCGGGAGCGCCCGCAGGGCCTGAAGGGCCTCGAGGAGCACTACGGCTGCGTGCCCCGCTCCTTCGAGCCCATCAACGACGGCGGCGGGCCCCTGACCCTGCAGGCGCTGCTCGACGGGGACGTCGACGTCGCCGACATCTTCACGACGACGCCGTCCATCGCCGACCACGACCTCGTGGTCCTCGAGGACCCGGAGAACAACTTCATCGCCCAGCAGGTGCTCCCGCTGGCCGCCGAGGGCCGGCTCTCCCCTGAGGCCGAGGAGGCGCTGAACGAGCTCTCCGGCAAGCTCACCACCGAGGACCTCGTGGAGCTCAACCGCAAGGTCAGCGGCGAGCAGCAGATGAGCCCGGCCGACGCCGCCCAGGAGTGGCTCTCCGCCAACGGCTACTGAGCCGCTTCCCGCCCCGACGGGCCGGGAAGCGCACCGTGTCCACCGCGGTGCACAGCTTCTCCACACGTCGCCCCCGGACCCCGGTCCGGGGGCGACCGCCTTCCGACCTGGGGAAACGTCCTCCTTCCACGGGGTGGGCGGTGCTGTCCCCACCGTGGGTCCACACCTGTGGACAACGCTGTGCACAGCTGTGGAGGACGCCCGGGGAGCGTGGGCTGTGGGCGGGGCGCGGCGTCAGTATGCTGTGAGGCGGGCCCGCCCGCCGCCGATCCGGAACGGGGGTCCGAGACGATGTCAGGGCTCGGCGTCAAGGAGGATCTCGAGCGCGCAGACCGCCCGCCGCGGGTGGACGACCGAGGGAGCACCGTGCCGCACACCACCCCGTCCGGGATGCCCGGGCTCTCGCCCGAGAACCAGGCGCGCGTCGTCACGGCGTGCGTGCGCCAGCACACCGAGGACCGGTGGCCCACCGGCCCGGAGGGCGAGCAGTTCGCCCGCCGCTTCGAGGAGCACTTCCCGGCGCTGACGCTGCTGTTCGCCGAGGTCTACGGCACCCGCGAGGACTTCCTCGACCAGCTGGGCGAGCTCGCCCTGCTCATGGCCCGCTCCTGGGCCCGGCGCCCGGCCGACCTCAAGGCCCTCGACGCCCGCCGGGAGGAGGACCCGGCCTGGTTCACGTCCCGGCAGATGCTCGGCGGGGTCTGCTACGCCGACCGCTACGCGGGCGGGCTGCAGGGGATCCGCGAGCAGATCCCCTACTTCCGGGAGCTCGGCCTCACCTACCTGCACCTGATGCCCCTGTTCGAGGCGCCCGAGGGCAACTCGGACGGCGGCTACGCCGTCTCCTCGTACCGCCGCGTCGACCCGCGGATCGGGACCGTGGAGGAGCTCGCCGAGCTCGGCCGGGAGCTGCGCGAGCACGGGATCAGCCTGGTCCTCGACTTCGTCTTCAACCACACCTCGAACGAGCACGAGTGGGCCCGCCGCGCCGCCGCGGGGGAGCCCGCCTACGAGGACTACTACTGGATCTTCCCCGACCGCACCGTCCCGGAGCAGTTCGAGCGCACCACCCGCGAGATCTTCCCCGACGACCACCCCGGTTCGTTCACCCGGGTCGCGGCGACCGAGGACGACCCCCGGTGGGTGTGGAGCACGTTCTACTCGTTCCAGTGGGACCTCAACTACACCAACCCCGCCGTCTTCCGGGCCATGGCCGAGGAGATGCTCTTCCTCGCCGCCCAGGGCGTCGAGGTGCTGCGCATGGACGCCGTGGCGTTCATCTGGAAGCAGCTGGGCACCGCGTGCGAGTCCCTGCCGCAGGCCCACGTGCTGCTGCGCGCCTTCAACGCCGTGTGCCGCATCGCCGCGCCCTCGGTGCTGTTCAAGTCCGAGGCGATCGTCCACCCCGACGAGGTCGCCCGCTACATCGAGCCCGGCCAGTGCCAGCTCTCGTACAACCCGCTGCAGATGGCCCTGACCTGGGAGGCCATGGCCACCCGGGAGCCGAAGCTGCTCGCGCAGGCCCTCGCCGAGCGCCACGCCCTGCCCCCCGGCACGGCCTGGGTCGACTACGTGCGCGGCCACGACGACATCGGCTGGACGTTCTCCGACGAGGACGCCGCCCGGCTGGGGATCGACGGCCACGACCACCGCCGGTTCCTCAACGCCTTCTACACCGGACGGTTCCCGGGCAGCTTCGCCGACGGCGTGGCCTTCCAGGAGAACCCGCGCACCGGGGACTGCCGCGTGTGCGGGACCACCGCGTCCCTGCTGGGCCTCGCCGCCGAGCCGGGGCCCGCCGTGGACCGGATCCTGCTCGCCCACTCCGTGGCCATGTCCACCGGGGGCGTGCCCCTGCTCTACCTCGGGGACGAGGTCGGCCAGCTCAACGACCCCGACTGGGCCCGGGACCCCGCCCACGGCGGGGACGCCCGCTGGGTGCACCGGCCGCTGCGGCCCGCCGAGGGCTACGCGCGCCGCCACGACCTCTTCTCCGTGGAGGGCCGGATCTTCGGCGGGATCACCCGGATGGTCGAGGTCCGCCGGCAGTGCCCCGAGTTCGACGGCAACGCCCTCGAGCCCTTCGACGCGCGCAACCCCCACGTGCTCGGCTACCAGCGCCCCGGCACCAACACCGTGGTGCTGTGCCTGGCCAACTTCTCGGACTGGTCCCAGTTCGTCACCGGCGAGACCCTCTCCGGGTTCCTGCCCGAGGCGCTCGACCTGCACGGGGGCACCGAGCTGGACCTGCGCCACGGCATCCTGCTGGAGTCCCACGGCTTCCGGTGGGTGCGCGCGGTCCCGAGGCGCTGAGGCGTGGGCTCCCCGCCCGTGCCGGCCCGGGACCGGTCCCCCGGCACGGGGCTGATGCTCGTGCTCATGGCCACCATGGCCGTGGGGCCGCTGCTCACGCACAGCCTCTCCGCCATGAGTCCCCTGGTCATCGCCGACCTGGGCCTGAGCGAGTCGCAGTTCGGGCTGCTCGCCACCGTGACCTTCGCCGCCGCCGCGGTCACCGCCGTGCGGACCGGCCGCTGGGCGGACCGGCTGACCGCGCGCACCCTGCTCGTCGTGATCTTCGGCGGGGCCGCGGTCTCCATGCTGCTCGCCGTCGCCGCACCCGGCTACGCGGTGCTGCTCGTGGCCATGGTCGTCTCCGGGCTCGGGCAGGTGATGGCCAACCCCGCCACCAACCGCCTCATCCGCCTGCACGTGCCCGCCCCCCGGCGCGCGAGCTGGCTCGGGGTCAAGCAGGCCGGGGTGCAGGCCGCCCAGCTCGCCGCCGGGCTCGTCTTCCCGGCCCTCGGGCTGCTGCTGGGCTGGCGGCCCGCCGTCGCCCTCGCCGCCGCCCTCGTCGTGGTGCTGCTGCTCGCGGGCGTGCGGACGGTCCCCGACGGGAGCGCACCCCCGTACGGACGCGCGGGTCCCGGAGGGCCGGCCGCGGCCGACGGCCGCGCCGCCGGCGGTCGCACCGGCGCACAGGGCCCCGGCGCCCCGGCCGGCAGCGGTGCCCGGGCCGCGGGCGGGGGCGCCCCGGACCGGGACGTCCCCGCCCGGCGGCGCCGGCGCGCGGCCCGGCCGCCGATGCCCGGCGTCGTGCGGGCCTACGCCGCGGCCGCGGCGCTGACCGGGCTCGGAGCCCAGTCCGCCAACGTCTACCTGCCCCTCTACGCCCACCGGGAGCTGGGCCTGGACGTGGTCGCCGCCGGGGCCACGGTCTCGGTCGCGGCGCTGCTGGGCATCGCGTCCCGGGTCGTGTGGGCCCGCGTGATGGACCGGCCGGGCACGGACGGGTTCGTGCTGCTGGTCGTGATGGCCCTCGGCGCCGCCGGCAGTGCGGCGCTGCTCGTCGTCGCACCCCTGCACCCGTCCCTGACCTGGACGGTGTGGCCGGCGGCGGTCCTGCACGGGGCGGCGGCGCTCGCGGTGAGCGTCGTCGTGATGTCCGGGACGATGCGCGCGGTGCCCGCCGAGCGGCTGGGGGCCGCGACCGGGGTGGTGACCATGGGCCTCTACGCAGGGTTCTGCACCGGCCCCCTGCTCACGGGCGGACTGCTCCAGCTCACGGGCTCCTTCGGCACCGGCTGGACCGTGGTGCTCGCCTGCTACCTCGCGTGCGCGCTCCTGGCGGCGCTGGCCCGCCGGCGCGCCCGCGCCTGAGGTCCGGTCCGCGCGGCCCCGTCCCGCCCGCTGCCGTCCCGCTCGATCCTGTCCCCCAACCGGTGGACAACGGCGTCCGACCCTCGCCGGGCCCGGCCCCCGGGGTCGCAGCAGCGGCCCGGGAAAGCCGTCGCGGTCCGCTCCGTCCACCGGTTGTCCACAGCAGTCGTCCACAGCGTGGACAACTTCCACCGGTGGGATTTCCCCGGAAAGGACGGCCGTGACCCCGTCCTGACCTGCGGCAGCGGCTCCCGGCTCCGCGCCGGGGAGCTCGTGGTCCCGTTCTGCACAGCGCCGTCCACACCTGTGGACAACGTTCTCCACCGGGTGTGCACGCAGGATCCGGCCCCTGGGACGTCCGCCCTCCCCGGTACAGTGGGGGTGTGCGCATGCAAACACGTCTCCCCGTGCGCACGCCCCACCGCGCGCGGTGGCCGATCCGGGCGGGAGGCGTGGAGGATCCCATGGCGCGCCGTTCCACGACGTTCCGGCTGTCGCACAGCACGCTCGTCGCGGCCGAGCCCTCCCTCGTGGAGCGGTTCGTGCTCGACCCGGGGTGCTTCGCCGCCTGGCGCCGGGGCGTGCGCGGCGAGGTGCAGACCAGCACCCCGGTGCTCCAGCTGGGGACGTCGATCGAGTTCCTCGGAGGCTTCGGTCCCCTGCGCTTCCCCTACGTCACCATCGTCTCCGACCACGTGCCCGGCGAGCTCCTCGCGCTGCGCACCACGCGCGGGCTCGTCGACCTGGACGTGGTGACCCGCTGGCGCGCCGTCGACGGCGGCACCCTGGTGGAGGCCCACCTCGACGGCCGGTGCACGGCCGCGAAGGCGCGGCTGCTGCCCTTCGTCCGCGCCGCGATCGACCGGGACAACCAGCTCGACCTCGCGACGCTCAAGCGGCTGCTCGAGACCGGGGACTTCCGCTTCACCGTGCCGTCCCACCTCACCCCGCACCCGCCGCGCTGCACCCTGGAGAACCCCCCGGACTTCGTCTGAGGCGGCGCGTCCCGCGCCCCGCCCGGCCCGGCTCCGTACGCTGGTGGCGGAACCTCCTTGACCCCCCGCGCGCGGGCGGCCGAGGGTGGGACTACACGACAGCAAGCGAAAGGACTCTCCTGTGGCCGAGAAGTACACCCTTCCCGATCTGCCCTACGACTACGCGGCGCTCGAGCCCCACATCTCCGCGAAGATCATGGAGCTGCACCACGACAAGCACCACGCCACCTACGTGGCCGGCGCGAACACGGCGCTCGAGAAGATGGCGGAGGCCCGTGCCAAGGGCGACGCCGCCGCCGCGGCCAAGCTGTCCAAGGACCTCCAGTTCAACCTGGGCGGGCACGTCAACCACTCCATCTTCTGGAACAACCTCTCCCCGGAGGGCGGCGACAAGCCGACCGGCGAGCTCGCCGCGGCCATCGACGACCACTTCGGCTCCTTCGACGCCTTCCGCGAGCACTTCACCGCCGCGGCCACCACGATCCAGGGCTCCGGCTGGGCGATCCTCGCCTACGAGCCGATCGGCGGCAACCTCGTCATCGAGCAGATGTACGACCAGCAGAACGGCGTCCCGGTCGCGACCCTCCCGCTGCTGCAGCTGGACATGTGGGAGCACGCCTTCTACCTCGACTACCAGAACGTCAAGGCCGACTACGTCAAGGCCTTCTGGAACATCGTGAACTGGGCCGACGTCCAGCAGCGCTTCGAGAAGGCGCGCACGGGCGGGGCCTCCCTGGTCTGAGCCGCCCCGCCGGCGCCCGCGCGCCGGCACCGTGCCGGGACCCCCGGGCCGCAGCGGCCCGGGGGTCCCGGCACGTCCGGGTCCCGGCACGTCCGGGAGCCTGCTCCCGGGGCCCGCGGCCGCCCCGGGGACAGGGCCGCGGGGACAGGGCCGCGGGTGTCCACGTAACGTGGATGTTTCCTGGGTCGGGGATACTGTCCGGGACCGTGCAGGCCCTCAACGACGAGAGCAGAGGAACGCCCATGAGCACCCAGGACCAGCAGCCCGCCCCGATCACGTCCGAGGAGATCTTCGCCGCCCACGAGGGCGGGAAGCTCTCGGTGGTCTCGAAGTCCCCGCTGGCCACCCGCCGGGACCTGTCCATCGCCTACACCCCCGGTGTCGCCGAGGTTTCCCGGGCGGTGGCCGCGGACCCGGCGAAGGCGCACACCCACACCTGGGCGGGCCGGCTGGTGGCGGTGGTCTCCGACGGCTCGGCCGTGCTGGGCCTGGGCGACATCGGCCCGGCCGCGTCCCTGCCGGTGATGGAGGGCAAGGCCGCGCTGTTCAAGGAGTTCGGCGGGCTGGACTCGATCCCGATCGTGCTCGACACCCAGGACGTGGACGAGATCGTGCGCACCGTGAAGCTGCTGCGCCCGTCCTTCGGGGCGGTGAACCTCGAGGACATCGCCGCCCCGCGCTGCTTCGAGATCGAGGCGCGCCTGATCGAGGAGCTCGACATCCCGGTGATGCACGACGACCAGCACGGCACCGCCGTGGTCGTGCTGGCCGCCCTGCTCAACGCCGCCGCACTGGTGGGCAAGGACCTGGCGGGGCTGAAGGTCGTGATCGCCGGGGCCGGGGCGGCCGGGATCGCGATCACCGAGATCCTGCTGGCCCAGGGCATCGAGGACGTGGTGCTGATGGACTCCCGCGGGATCGTCTCGCGGGAGCGCGACGACCTCAACGAGATCAAGGCCGGCTACGCGGCCCGGACCAACCCGCGCGGGCTGATCGGCGGTCCGAAGGACGCCCTGCAGGGCGCGGACGTGTTCGTGGGGGTCTCGGGCGGGAAGATCCCCGAGGAGCACCTCACCGAGCTGGCCGAGGACGCGATCGTGTTCGCCCTGGCCAACCCGGATCCGGAGATCATGCCGGACGTCGCGGCGAAGTACGCCTCCGTGGTGGCCACGGGCCGGTCGGACTTCCCGAACCAGATCAACAACGTCCTGGCCTTCCCCGGGATCTTCCGCGGGGCCCTGGACGCCGGGGCCCGGCGGATCACCGCGGCGATGAAGCTGGCGGCCGCGAAGGCGATCGCGGCGATCGCCGAGCAGGACGGGCTGGCGCCCGGGCACATCGTGCCCTCGGCCCTGGACCCCCGCGTCGCCCCGGCCGTGGCGGAGGCCGTGGCCGCCGCCGCCCAGGAGACCGGGACCGCCCAGGGGGCCGCGACCGCTTGAGTCCTCCGGCAGCGGAGGCCTCCTCCTCCGAGTGACCGCGTCCGTGTCGAGTGACCACACCACGGTATGGTCACTCGACGCGGACGTGGTCACCGGCTGCGGTCCGCGGTCACCGGCCTGCCGGCGACCGCGGGGCCCGGATCAGGCGTAGAAGCGGTTGAGGAACGTGGCGACGACGGCGGGGCGCTCCTCGCCCTCGATCTCGATCGTGGCGTCGGCCACGAGGTGCAGGCCGCTGCCCTTGACCTCCTGCACGTCGGTGATCGTCACCGTCATGCGGATGCGGGCGCCGACCTTCACCGGGGAGGTGAAGCGGACCTTGTCGAGGCCGTAGTTGACCTTGGTCCGCACCCCGGTGACGTCGAAGAGCTCGGACCACATGGGGATGAGCAGGGA
The DNA here is from genome assembly GCF_021012935.1 of Kocuria sp. LUK. Classification (NCBI taxonomy): domain Bacteria; kingdom Bacillati; phylum Actinomycetota; class Actinomycetes; order Micrococcales; family Micrococcaceae; genus Kocuria; species Kocuria sp. LUK. The sequence goes on along the minus strand of NZ_JAJMZI010000002.1, from coordinate 186,764 downwards.
CAGGGTGAGGAAGCCGTGGGCGATGGGCGCGCCGAAGGGCCCCTCCGCGGCCCGCTCGGGGTCCACGTGGATCCACTGGTGGTCGTCGGTGGCGTCGGCGAAGGTGTTCACCTGCTCCTGGGTGACCTCCCGCCAGGCGGAGTGGCCGAGGTCGGTGCCGATCAGGTCCTTGACCTCGTCGAAGGCGACGACGGTGCGGGCCTGGGTCTGTGCTGCGCTCATGGTGCTGTCCTCCGTGGTGTGTGGGGTCTGGGTGTCGTGGGCGCTCGTGGGGCCCCGCCGGGATCCGGGGCGGCTCAGACGAACGCGCTGGTGCCGGTGACCGAGCGGCCGACCACGAGCGCGTTGATCTCGTGGGTGCCCTCGTAGGAGTAGACGGCCTCGGCGTCGGCGTGGAAGCGGGCGACGTCGGTGGCCAGGGTGATGCCGTTGCCGCCCACGACCTCGCGGGCCAGGGCGACGGTCTCGCGCATGTGCAGGCTGATCCACATCTTCGCGAGGGCCGAGTCCTCGTCCCGGTAGATCCCGTCCTGCTGCCGCTCGGCCAGCGCGGCGACCGTGGTCAGGGACGCGGTGACGTTGCCCAGCATGCGGGCCAGCTTCTCCTGGACCAGCTGGAAGCCGCCGAGCGGGCGGCCGAACTGCTCCCGGGAGCGCACGTAGCGCAGGGCGGCCTCGTAGGCGCCGGCCTGGACACCGGTGGCGATCCAGGCGACGTCGGAGCGCATGGCCCGCAGCATCGCGGCGACGTCCTTGAAGGAGTCCACGGCGCCCAGCCGCATGGACTCGGGCACGCGCACGGCGTCGAGGTGGATGTCGGCGTTCTGCATCATCCGCAGGGAGGTCTTGCCGTGGATCTTCTCCAGCCGCACCCCGGGGGCCTGCCGGTCCACGAGGAAGCCCTTGACCTGCCCGTCGGCCTCGTCCCGGGCGAACACGGCGAGCACGTCGGCGGTGAACGCCCCGCCGATCCAGCGCTTGGCGCCGGTGAGCACCCACTCCTCGCCCTCGCGGCGGGCCGTGGTGGCGAGACCGCCGGCGATGTCGGAGCCGTGGTCCGGCTCGGTCAGGCAGAACACGCCGGTGAGGTCGAAGGAGCGGATCGCCGGGTCCCACGCGGCGAACTGCTCCGGGGTCCCGCCCACGCGGCAGGCCGTGCGGAACAGGCCCGCCTGGGCGGTGTAGAAGGTGGCCACGGAGGCGTCCGTGCGGGCCAGCTCGAAGATCCGGAACCCGTGGTAGAGCGCCCGCGGCTGTGCGCCGCCGGCGGTGAGCTCGGGCGGGTCCATGAGCCGCAGGGCGTGCAGGGAGGGGGCGATCGCGTACGGGAACTCCCCGGCCTCCCAGTGCTCGGCCAGCAGCGGCCGGACCTCGTCCTCGAGCACCCGCCGCAGCCGGCGCAGGGGGGCCTTCTCCGCCTCGGTGAGCCGGTCCTCGATCCCGTAGGGGTCGCAGTCGGGGTAGAGCCGCCCGGTCGCGGCCTCGGCGGCCTCCCCGGCGGCGAGCTCCGCGGGGGCGCTCACGCCCGCGCCCCGTCCAGGCCGAGCAGGCGCACCGCGTTGTGCTTGAGGATCTTCGGGCGGACCTCGTCGGTGAAGGACTGCTGCTCGAAGGCGCCCAGCCACTTCTGCGGGGTGATCAGCGGGTAGTCGGTGCCGAAGAGGACCTTGTCCTGCAGCATCCGGTTCGAGGCCTTGACCAGGGACTCGGGGAAGTACTTCGGCGACCAGCCGGAGAGGTCGATCCACACGTTGGCCTTGTGCGTGGCGATCGAGTTGGCCTCCTCCTGCCACGGCACCGAGGGGTGGGCCATGATGACCTGCAGCTCGGGGAAGTCCGCGGCCACGGCGTCGAGCAGCAGCGGGTTGGAGTAGGCGAGCTTGATGCCGCCGCCGCCGGGGAGGCCGGCGCCCATGCCGTTCTGCCCGGTGTGGAACAGGGCGGGCACGCCGAGGGCCTGGATCGCCTCGTAGATCGGGTAGAACTGCTGGTCCGAGGGGTCGAAGTTCTGCAGCGAGGGGTGGAACTTGAAGCCCTTGACCCCGTGGCCCTCGACGAGCTCCTTGACCCGCTCCACCGCGCGGGCGCCCTGGAGCGGGTCCACGGAGCCGAAGGGGATCAGCACGTCGTTGTTGCGCGCCGCCCCCGCGGCGATCTCCTCGATCGAGTTGGGCTCGTGGCCCAGGGCGGTGGTGGCGTCCACGGTGAACACGACGGCGGCCATCCGCCACTGCCGGTAGCGCTCGGCGATGGTGTCCAGGGAGGGGGAGCGGTCCTCGGCCTTGAAGTACTTGGCCGAGGCCTCGGTGAGGGTCGCGGGCAGGGACGGGTGCCCGTGGTCGGAGCACTCGATGTGCACGTGCATGTCGATCGCGTCCAGGGACGCCAGGTCGAGTCCGTAGTCGTAGGCCATCTCGGGGGTCCTCCGGGTCTCGTGGGGCTTCAGCGGGCGTCGGCGGGGGCGGGCTGCAGCTCGGCGGGCAGCGGCGGCAGCGTCTCGCCGACCGGCTGGAGCCGGCCCGCCGCGATCGCCGGGAACTGCTCGCGCAGGGCCTCGAAGCTCCAGCCGCCGTCGCGGTGCTCGGTGACCACCGGGGCCGGGTGGGAGAAGACCTGCAGCCGGTCGCCGCCGGCGCCGATGGCCTGGCCGGTGATCCCGGCGGCGTCGTCGGAGGCCAGGTAGGCCACCAGCCCGGCGACGTCGGCGGCGCTGCCGAAGCCGAGCTCCTTGCGGAAGAACTCCGGCATGGGCTCGCCGGCCCGGTCGGCCTCGACGGCGGCGCGGAAGTAGGGGACGGTCTCGGTCATGGCGGTGGCCGCGACGGGGATGACGGCGTTGGCGGTGACGCCGGCCTTCTTCATCTCCAGGGCCCAGGTGCGGACCATGCCCACGATCCCGGCCTTGGCGGCGGCGTAGTTGGTCTGGCCGAAGTTGCCGTACTGGCCGGTGGGGGAGCCGATGGTGATGATCCGCCCGGCCACCCCGTGGTCCTTGAACCACCGGTAGGCCTCGCGCACGCAGGTGAAGGTGCCGCGCAGGTGCACCTGGATCACGAGGTCGAAGTCCTCGTCGGTCATCTTCAGCAGCGACCTGTCGCGCAGCACCCCGGCGTTGGTGACCAGGACGTCGAGCCGTCCGAAGGCCTCCACGGCCCCGTCCACGAGGGCGGTCGCGGTCTCGGTGGAGCCCACGGGGGCGACGACGGCGACGGCGCGCCCGCCGGCCCGGGTGATCGTGGCGACGGCGTTCTCGGCGGTCTGCCGGTCGACGTCGTTGATCACGACGGCGGCGCCCTGCCGGGCGAGCTCCTGGGCGTAGGCGAGGCCGAGGCCCTGACCGGAGCCGGTGACGACGGCGACCTTGCCGTCCAGGGGTGCGGTGTCCTGAGCCATGGGGTTCCTCCTGGGATGTCGGGTGCGGGCCGGCGGGCCGGCCGCGGCGGGTTCAGGACCATTCCATCCACAACCGTTGAAAAAGTCAACAGTTAGGAAATCCCATCTATACTGGAGGTCCGAACGTCCGCACCGGGCCGGTCCGCCCGGTCCCGCCAGCCCGAAGGTCCCGCCCATGACGCCCCGCACCCCCGCCGCTCCCGCCTCCCCGGCGCCCGCCGCCCCGTCCGCCGGTGCGGCGGGGGCCGACGACGGCGCCGCGGGCCCCGACCGTCTCGCCGGCGCCGGCCTGGCGGCGGAGCCGTTCTTCCTGATGGCCCGGGCCTCCACGATGGGCTCCTCGCAGGCCAACCGGGCGCTCGCGGAGCTCGGGCTGAAGGTGCGCCACTACTCCGTGCTGGGCCTGGCGTGCAGCGGTCTCGAGCCGACGCAGCGGGAGCTCAGCCAGTTCCTCGTCCTGGACCCCAGTCAGATCGTCGCCATCATCGACGAGCTCGAGCGGCGGGGCGCCGTCGAGCGCCGCACCGATCCCCGCGACCGCCGCTCGAAGATCCTCGTCCCCACGCCCGCGGGCGAGGAGCTCTACTCCCGGGCCCAGGGGCTCGTGGCCGGCGCCACGGCGCGCTCGCTGGCGGCCCTGACGGAGGAGGAGCGGGACCGGCTGCTGGACCTGCTGCGCCGGGCGGCGTTCTAGGCGCAGCGGCGGGTCCGGCCGCCGCCGGCTCGCCCGGGGGCTCAGCCGCCGGTGTACTCGCCGGTGACGGCGTCGACCGTGCCGGCCTCGATGCCGCGGCACTGCGAGACCCCGGCCTCGGTCACCGGGGTGTACTGCAGACAGAACGCGTCGTAGTAGGGCATGCCGCCCCGCCAGGCCGCGAGCGCCTCGTCGTAGGTGAAGCCCTGCTGGGGGACCGCGCCCGGAGGGGCGGGCGCTCCCGCGGCGACGGCGCAGCCCTGCGGGGAGCCGGCGGTCGTGGCCAGCGGCTGGCCGAGGGCGTCCAGCACGTCCACCTGCTGCGCGCCGGTGCCCATGGCGGAGCGGTACGCCTCGCACAGCCCGACGGCCACGCCGGGGTCGTAGAGGTTCGTGGTCAGCTCGTGGACGAGCCCGCCGCCGCGCTGCTCCTGGACGATCCCGGTGACGGCCCCGGCGTACTGGGCGCCGACGGGGGTGGAGGTGAAGGCCGCCAGGGGGTCCGTGGTGCCGCCCGGGGCGGGCTGCTCGGGTGCGGGGGCCGGGCCGGGCGCCGGGGCCTCGTCCGTGCCGCCGTCCCCGGCGTCGTCGTCCTCGCCGTCGGGCCGGGACTGGGTGGAGGCCACGGTGGGGTCGGGGGAGGCCGAGCCCGTGGCGGAGGGCTCCTGCGAGGGGGAGGCCGTGGCGGATCCGCCGTCGGTGGGGCCGTCACCGTCCGGCGAGGCGCCGTCGGCGCAGCCGGTCAGGAGCAGGCCGGCGGTGAGGAGCAGGGGGAGGAGGGTGGCCTTCGGCTGCATGGGGGCTCTTTCCTCGGCGAGGCGGGGGGCATCTCACACTGTAGGCCGCGGTGCGCCCGGCGGCCGTGCGACGCGGCCGGGCCGGCGGATCCCGGGGCACCTCTGGACAATGTGACCTGCCTCTCATAACCTGGCGTTCACAACAGTTGAGAAAATCAACAGTTCAATTCGACAACTCCACGCAGCCCGCCCGAGGAGGCACTCATGCGCAATCAGGGAATCGGTTCCTGGCTGGACCGCCGGCTGGCGAAGTCCGCCGACCGGACGGCCGTCGTCCACGGCGGGCGGACGCTGACCTACGCCCAGCTGCACGAGCGCTCCCACCGCCTGGCCGGGGCCCTCGCGGAGGCCGGGGTGGGGCGGCGCGACCGGGTGGCCTTCCTGGGCGAGAACAGCCCCGCCTTCCTGGAGGCGCTCTTCGCGGCCGGGCTGCTCGGGGCGGTGCTCGTGCCGATCAACACCCGCCTGGCGGCCCCGGAGGTCCGCTACCAGCTCGAGGACGCCGGCGTCTCCGTCCTCGTGCACGACGCCGGGCTGACCGGCCTGGCCGTGCCGGCCGCCCGGGACCTGCCGGGGATCACCCGGTGGGTCGTGGCCGAGGAGCCGGTCGAGGGCACGCCCACGCTCGACGCGGTGGTCGCCGCGGCGCGGCCTTGGACGGAGGACGTCCCGGTCGGGCTCGAGGACCTCGCCGTGATCCTCTACACCTCCGGCACCACGGGCCGGCCCAAGGGCGCGTGCCTGACCCACGGCAACTTCACGTGGAACTGCGTCAACGTGCTCGTGGACTACGACGTCTCGGCCGACGAGGTCGCCCTGATGATCTCCCCGATGTTCCACGTCGCCTCCCTCGGAATGGGCGTGCTGCCGACCCTGCTCAAGGGCGCGACCCTCGTCCTGGAGTCCCGCTTCGAGCCCGGCCGCGTGCTCGAGCTCATCGAGCGGCACCGGGTCACCTGGCTCTCCGGGGTGCCCACGACCTACCAGATGCTGTGCGAGCACCCGGACTGGGCGCACACCGACCTCTCCTCGCTGCGCAAGCTCACCTGCGGCGGCTCGGCCGTGCCGATGCGGGTCCTCGACGCCTACGAGGACCGCGGGCTGGCCTTCACCGCCAGCTACGGGATGACGGAGACCTCCCCCGGGGCCACGAACCTGCCCGCGGCCCGCTCCCGCGAGAAGGCCGGGTCCTCGGGGCTGCCGCACTTCTTCTCCGACGTGCGGGTCGTCGGCCCCGACGGGAGCCCGGCCGCGCCGGGGGAGACGGGCGAGATCCTGCTCTCGGGACCCAACGTCATCACCGAGTACTGGAACCGCCCCGACGCGGCCGGGTCCTTCGAGGACGGCTGGTTCCACTCCGGGGACCTGGGGCACCTGGACGCGGACGGCTTCCTGTTCGTCTCCGACCGGATGAAGGACATGATCATCTCCGGCGGGGAGAACGTGTACCCGGCCGAGGTCGAGGCCGCGATCCTCGAGCTGCCCGCGGTGGCCGCCGTCGCTGTGATCGGGGTCCCCGACGAGACGTGGGGGGAGGTGCCGCACGCCGTCGTCGTCCCCCGCGAGGGCCACGACCTCACCGCGGAGGCGCTCCAGGAGCACCTGGCCGGGCGCCTGGCCCGCTACAAGGTCCCCAAGACGCTCACGCTCGTGGACGAGATGCCGCGCACCGCCTCCGGGAAGATCCGCAAGAACGTCCTGCGCTCCGAGCTGCGGCCCGAGGTCGCCCGCTGACCGGCCCGGCCGTCTGAGCCCGGGGCGCACTCCGCCGGCCCCCGCCGCCGCCATCACCCCTGCGCCGCGGTGCCCCGTGCGCCGGTGGCGGCACGGACGCCGCCGGCCCGTTCGGGGCGCCCCGGAGCGCCGCCCGGCCCGTTCGGGGCGCCACGCAGCGCCCGTCCGGCCCGTTCGGGGCGCCACGCAGCGCCCGTCCGGCCCGCACCTCCTCCCCGCACGCACCGACCTCTCGTCCACCACGCACCGACCGCTCTCTCCCACCACGCACCGACCGCTCTCTCCCACCACGCCACGGGCCCGTCCACCAGGTCCCCGTCCACCCAGGAGATCCACCATGTCCGCACCCGCCACGCCGCAGCTCGAGCAGCTGAGCCGGCAGGAGAAGCGCCGCGAGGCGCGCCGCGTCGTCGTCTCCAGCTACCTCGGCAGCACCATCGAGTTCTACGACTTCCTGCTCTACGCCACCGCCGCCGCGCTGGTGTTCCCGCACGTCTTCTTCACCGGGCTCGACCCCCTGGCCGCGACGATCGCCTCCTACGGCACCTTCGCCGCCGGCTACGTGGCCCGTCCGCTGGGCGGGGTGGTCTTCGGCCACTTCGGCGACCGGCTGGGCCGGAAGAAGATGCTCGTGCTGTCCATGCTCGTCATGGGCCTGGCCTCGGCGTTCATCGGCCTCGTCCCGCCGGAGTCCGCCATCGGGTCGTGGGGCGCGATCATCCTCGTGACCCTGCGCTTCCTCCAGGGCATCGCCATCGGCGGCGAGTGGGGCGGCGCGGCCCTGATGGCCCTCGAGCACGCCGAGCCGAGCAGGCGCGGCTACGCTGCCTCCTTCGTCAACGCCGGCGCTCCCTCCGGCGCCGCACTGGGCACGTTCGTCATGGGGATCTTCGCCTCCCTGCCCGAGGAGCAGTTCCTGTCCTGGGGCTGGCGGGTGCCCTTCCTGTTCTCCTTCGCGCTGCTGGTCGTGGGCCTGGTCATCCGGGCGCGGATCTCCGAGAGCCCGATCTTCCGGGCGGCCGTGGAGGCGGCCGACCAGCAGGAGACCAGGCCGAAGCTGCCCCTGTGGAGCATCCTGCGCCGGCCCAGGAACGTCGTCCTCGTCATGCTGGGCGGCGCCGCCGGCTTCGCCCTGCAGGTGTTCATGGCCTCCTTCGCCGTCACCTACGCCGTGGAGAACGGCGCCGAGCGCCAGCCGGTGCTCTACGCCTTCGCGACCGCGTCGCTGCTGAGCGTCGGCGTGGTCGTGCTCATGGGGAAGGCCTCGGACCGGGTCGGCCGCCGCCCGCTGATGCTCATCGGCATGGTCCTGTTCATGGCCCTGCTCCAGCCCGTCTTCGCCTGGTTCGCCTCCGCCAGCATCCCCCTGATCTTCCTCGCCTTCCTCGTCGGGCTCGTCTGCCACAGCATGATCTACGGGCCGCTGGCCGCGTTCATCTCCGAGCAGTTCGGCACCACTGCCCGCTACACCGGGGCCTCCGTGGGCTACCAGATGGCCACCCTGCTGGGCGCCGGCTTCACCCCGACGATCGTGGCCGGGCTCTACGGCGCGGAGGGCCGGATCGGGCGGGTCGTCCTCTACCTCGGCGTCCTGACGCTGGTCAGCGGCACGGCGATCCTGCTGACCCGGGAGTCCAAGGACATCGACCTGACCACCTACGAGCACTGAGCACCGTCCGTGACGGCCGGCCCGCCCGCACCCCGGGCGGGCCGGCCGTCACGAACGGTCACCGCCGCGCGCCCGCGACCCGCCTGGGCTAGCGTGCGGAACGGGCCACGGGCCCGCACTGCTGTCGGGGGACGGAACACACGGGGGATCCATGCGGAAGAGTCTGGTGGCACTGGCCGCGCTCGCGGCGGGAGCCGCGGCGCTCGCGTTCTCGGGACCGGCCGCGGCCGAGCCCGAGCTGCACGAGGACGGCACGGGGTTCGTGGCGGCCGAGGACGTGCGGGAGGCGCTGGGCTGGGACGACGCCCGGCTGCGCGCCGCCGCCGGCGAGCTCGAGTTCGTGGCCGAGACCGGCACCGTGACCACCACGACCTGGGACTGCGCCCGCGGGGGCACCGAGGAGGTGCTCCCGCAGCGGATGGACCTCGTCGTCACCCAGTCCCGGGCCGTCACCGCGGTCGCCCGCAGCTCCTGGCGCGGGAAGGTCCTGGGCTTCCGCCTGACCGGCTACGACGGTCGGGGCGCGTCCTCGGCGGCGCCGGAGGGCCCCGCACCCGGGTCCTGCCCCGCCGGCCCCTGGCAGCTCGTCGAGGGCTCCCAGCGCACCGACGAGCAGCCCGGGCGGACCGTGCTCACCGTGCACCACGACGGCGTGGCGCACGACCTCCCCGCGCCCCGCTGAGGCGCTGTCCCGCCGAGGTCTGCTCCGCTCAGCCGCGGGCGCCCAGCAGCCGGCCGACGACCTCCCGGACCGCGGCCACGACGTCGTCGACCTGCTCGGCGGTCGTGCCGGGGGCGAGGCTGAAGCGCACCGCCGTCGTCGCCACCTCGGGCGGGAGACCCATCGCGGTCAGCACGTGCGAGGCCTCGGTGCTCCCGGCGGAGCAGGCCGACCCGGAGGAGACCAGCAGCCCGCGCGCCTCGAGGTCCACGAGCACGGTCTCGCCGTTGACCCCGGGGAAGCAGAAGGACGCGTGCCCGGGCAGCCGTGAACCCGGGTGCTCCCGCGGGTCGGGGCCCGTGAGGAGCGCACCGGGCACGGCGGCCAGGACGCCGCCGATCAGCCGGTCGCGCACCGCGCCCAGCCGGCGGGTCCGGTCCGGGCGCTCCTCGGCGGCCAGCCGCAGGGCGGTGGCCAGCCCCACGGCCCCCGCCACGTCGGAGGTGCCCGGGCGCCGGCCGCGCTCGTGCCCCCCGCCGCTCAGCAGCGGCCGCAGCGGCGTGCCGCGGCGCAGGTAGAGGGCGCCGGTGCCCTTGGGCGCCCCGAGCTTGTGGCCGGCCAGGCTCAGCGCCGCCACGTCGAGCGCTTGTACGTCCAGCTCCAGCGACCCGGCCGCCTGGACCGCATCCGTATGGAACGGGACCTGCCGCGCCCGAGCCACCGCAGCCAGCTCGGCGACCGCCTGGACCGCACCCGTCTCGTTGTTCGCATGCATCACGGATACCACCGCCGTGCCCGGGCGAACAGCCCCCGCGAGCTCGGCGGGGTCCACGAGCCCGTCGGGGCCGACGCCGAGCTCGGTGTGCGCGAAGCCGTCCCAGCGGGCCAGGTCCCGGGCGGAGTCCAGGACCGCGCGGTGCTCGACCGCGCTCGTCACGACGTGGCGCAGCGCCGGGTCCCGGTCGCGGCGGCCCAGGGCGATGCCCTTCACGGCCAGGTTGTCCGCCTCCGTCCCGCCCGAGGTCAGGACCACCTCGGCGGGGCGGCAGTTCAGCACGGCGGCGATGCCCGCGCGGGCCTGCTCGAGGCCGGCCTGCGCGCGCCGGCCCAGCTCGTGGGTGCTCGAGGCGTTGCCGAACTCGCCGGTCAGGTACGGCCACATGGCCTCCAGCACCTCCCGGCGCACGGGGGAGGTGGCGGCGTGGTCGAGGTAGAGCACGGCTCAGTCCAGCCGGACGTCGAGGCCCAGGTCGAGGCTGCGGGCCGAGTGGGTGAGCGCGCCGACCGAGATCACGTCCACGCCCGTGGCCGCGATCTCCCCGATCGTCTCCAGGCGCACCCCGCCGGAGGCCTCCACGGTCGCGCGGCCGTCGACGATCGCGACCCCGCTCACGAGGTCGGGCACGGAGAAGTTGTCGAGCAGGACCGTGTCCGCGCCGCCGGCGAGGACGGGCTCGATCTGGTCGAGCCGGTCGACCTCCACCTCGAGGTGGACGGTGTGCGGCAGCCGACGGCGCAGCCGCCGCAGCGCCCCGGTCAGGTCGGTGCCGTCGGCCGTGAGCAGGGCGAGGTGGTTGTCCTTGGCCATCACCGCGTCCGAGAGGCCGTGGCGGTGGTTGTGCCCGCCACCGCTGACCACGGCGTGCTTCTCGAGCGCGCGCAGCCCCGGGGTGGTCTTGCGGGTGTCGGCGACCCGGGTGCGGGTGATCGTGCCGGCCGGCAGGTTCGCGGCCTGCTCCACGCGGGCCACGGCGGTCTCCACCTCCGCGACGTAGCGGGCGGTCAGCGTCGCGATCCCGCACATGCGCTGGACGAGGTTCAGGGCCAGGCGTTCGCCGGTGAGCACCCCGCGGGCGGGCCCGGTGACGGTCGCGAGCACCGTGCCGGCCTCGAACCGGTCGCCGTCGGCGAGGTGGTGCTCGACGGCCACGGCCGGGTCGGCGGCCGCGAAGGCGGCGGCGAGGACCTCCCCGCCGGAGAACACTCCCGGCTCGCGGGCCACGAGCCCGGCCCGGGCCGTGGTGGTCGCGGGGATGAGGTGCTCGGAGGTGAGGTCGCCCCACGGGGCGTCCTCGGCGAGGCCTCGCTCGACGACCTCGGTGATGGTGGCGCGGGTCAGCATGCGGGGATCCTCTCGTGCATGTCGTCTGAGGCATGTGCACTGGTCAGTGCGGGAACATGCCGTTCGGCGCACCAGAAGGTGCGGGTGGCCAGGGCCGGGTCCGGGTGCGGGTGGTCCTCGCGGGCGTGGGCGCCGCGGGACTCGGTGCGGACGGCCGCCGCGGCCGTCACGGCACGGGCCAGCTCGAGCAGGCCGCGGTCCTCCACGGACCGGCGGTCCGTCCCGGCGGGGGCCCGCAGCGTCCCGAGCCGCCCGGCGAGCGCGGCCAGTCCGGGGCCGTCGCGCAGCACGCCGGCCCCGGCCCACATCGCCTCCTGCAGGGCGGACCGCAGCGGCACGCCGTCGTCGTCGGGTGTTCCCGGTGCGGCCGGTGCCGCGGTGCCCGTCGACGGGGCGGCGGGGAGGGGCCGGACCGGGCCGCGGGGCACGAGGGGACCGCGGTCGTGCCCGAGGGCCGCGGCGACCCGGGCGCCGAGCACCACGCCCTCGAGCAGGGAGTTGGAGGCCAGCCGGTTGGCCCCGTGCACGCCGGTGGCCGCGCACTCGCCCACGGCCCACAGGCCGGGGACGGTGGTGCGCCCGTCGGGGTCGGTGGCGATCCCGCCCATGAGGTAGTGCGCCGCCGGGGTGACGGGCACGGGCTCGCGCGACCAGTCGAGGCCGTGGGCGCGCAGGGCGGCGTCGACGGTGGGGAAGCGCTCGGCCAGGAACTGCCGGCCGAGCCCGGTCGCGTCGAGCACCACGGGACGCCCGTCCTGGGCGAGGCGGCGGCGGACGATCTCGCGGGCCACGACGTCGCGCGGGGCGAGCTCGGCGCGCGGGTGCGCGTCGCGCAGGAAGCGGCGGCCCCCGGCGTCGCGCAGGACCGCGCCCTCCCCGCGGACGGCCTCCGTGACGAGGAAGCAGCCCGGGGCGGCCAGGGCGGTCGGGTGGAACTGCACGAACTCGAGGTCGGCCACCACGGCCCCGGCGCGCAGGGCCGCGGCGATGCCGTCGCCGGTGGCGCCGGGGGCGTTGGTGGTGTGCGGGTAGAGCTGTCCCGCCCCGCCCGTCGCGAGCACGACCGCGTCCGCCCCCACGGTGCGCAGCAGCCCGTTGGGGCCGAGCACCAGCGCGCCGGTCACCGGGGCGTCCCCGGGGCCGCGCAGCAGGTCCACGAGCAGGGTGTGCCGCAGGATCTCCAGACGCCCGGCACGCTCGGCCCCGAGCGCGGCGGCCAGGAGCGCGCGCTGGATCTCCCGGCCCGTCGCGTCGCCGCCGGCGTGCAGGATCCGCGGCACCGAGTGGGCGCCCTCGAGACCCTCGACCCAGGGGGAGCCCGGCCCGGCCGTGCGGTCGAAGGCGACGCCCCACCGCTCGAGGTCCGCCACGGCGGCCGCCGAGCCGGCCACGAGGGCGCGCACGGCGAGCTCCTCGCACAGTCCGGCCCCGGCGGCGAGGGTGTCGGCGACGTGCAGCTCGGCGCGGTCGCGAGGCTGACCGCAGGGCAGGCCGGCGGTCATGGCCGCCATCCCGCCCTGGGCGCGCACGGTGTTCGTGGCGTCGAGGGCGTCCTTGGCCGCGAGCACCACCTCGTGGCCGCGGGCGCAGGCCTCGAGGGCCGTGGTGAGCCCGGCGACGCCGCTGCCCACCACGAGCACGCGCGGGCTCCGGGTGGCGTTCACCGCGGCAGCGCCGCCAGCATCCGCTCGAGCGCCACCTGGGCGTCCCGGGCGGTGGCGGCGTCCACGGAGACCTGGTTGACCACCCGGCCGGCGACGAGCTCCTCCAGCACCCAGGCCAGGTAGCCGGGGTGGATGCGGTACATGGTGGAGCAGGGGCAGATCACGGGGTCGAGGCAGAAGATCGTGTGCTCGGGGTGCTCCGCGGCCAGCCGGTTGACCATGTTGATCTCGGTGCCGATCGCGAAGGTCGTCCCGGGCGCGGCGGCCTCGACGGCCTTGCGGATGTGGTCGGTCGAGCCGCTCTCGTCGGCGGCGTCGACCACGGGCATGGGGCACTCCGGGTGCACGATCACGCGCACCCCGGGGTGCTCGGCGCGGGCCTGCTCGATCTGGGCGGTGGTGAAGCGCCGGTGCACCGAGCAGAAGCCGTGCCACAGGATCACCTGCGCGTCCTCGAGATCCTGCGCGGTGTTCCCGCCCAGGTCCTGGCGCGGGTCCCACATCGGCATCCGTTCGAGGGGGATCCCCATCGCTTTGGCGGTGTTGCGGCCCAGGTGCTGGTCGGGGAAGAACAGCACCCGCCGGCCCCGCTCGAAGGCCCACTCCAGGACGGTGGCGGCGTTGGAGGAGGTGCACACGATCCCGCCGTGGCGGCCGCAGAAGGCCTTGAGCGCCGCGGAGGAGTTCATGTAGGTCACCGGGACCACGGTCTGCCGGCCGTCGTCGTCGGTCTCCCCGAGGACGTCCATCAGCTGCTCCCAGGCCTCCTCGACGGAGTCCTCGTCGGCCATGTCCGCCATGGAGCAGCCGGCGGCGAGGTTGGGCAGGATCACGGACTGGTGCTCGCCGGAGAGGATGTCGGCGGTCTCGGCCATGAAGTGCACGCCGCAGAAGACGATGGCCTCCGCCTCGGGCTTCGACCGGGCGGCGCGGGCCAGCTGGAAGGAGTCGCCGAGGAAGTCGGCGTGCGCGACGATCTCGTCGCGCTGGTAGAAGTGCCCGAGCACCACGACCCGCTCGCCCAGCGCCCGCTTGGCAGCGGTGATGCGGGCCGCGAGCTCCTCGGCGGAGGCGTGCTTGTACTCCTCCGGGATGACCGGCTGGGCCGGGGCGCCGGCGGGCACGGCGTCGTCCTGGGAGGCGCCCGGGCCGTAGCCGGCGGAGAGGGCGGGGGCGAAGTCCCACGGGTTCGTCGCGAGCTCGGAGCTGCAGGTGCTGCGCCCGGCGCCTGCGCCCGGCAGCCCGTCGGGCCGGGTGCGGAGCAGGTCGATGCGGGTGGCGACGGAGGTCATCGGTTCTCCTGGGGAGTGCGGCCGGCCGGTGCCCGGTCGGCGAGGTCGAGGGTCGAGTTGTAGCGGTAGAGCCGGGGCGGGCGGTGGCGCGTGCCCTCCAGCCGCGTCCCGGTGTCGATCACGGCGCCGGAGGCCAGCGCCTGCCGGCGGAAGTTCGCCGGGTCCAGCGGGGCGCCGAGGATCGCCTCGTGCACCTCGCGCAGCTCGGCGAGGGTGAAGGTCTCGCCGAGGAAGGAGAAGGCCACGCGGCTGTAGGTGATCTTGTTGCGCAGCCGCTGGAGGGCGTAGTCCACGATCTCGTCGTGGTCGAAGGCCAGCGGCGGCAGGTCGGCGGCGCGCAGCCACGAGACGTTGAGGTCGGCGTGCAGCTCGGAGGCCTGGTCGGCGCGGATCGAGGCCCAGTAGACGATCGAGACCACCCGCTCGGCGGCGTCCGCGGAGCGGGTGAGGCCGCCGAAGGCGTAGAGCTGCTCGAGGTAGCCCGGCTGCAGTCCGGTCGTCAGGTGCAGGGAGCGGGCGGCGGAGGCCTCGAGGTCCTCGTCCGGGCGCAGCGGCCCGCCCGGCAGCGCCCACAGGCCCCGGAACGGGTCGCGGATGCGCCGGACCAGGGGCAGCCACAGCTCCTTGCGGCCGTCGGGGCCGGTGCCGCGGGCCGCGAAGATCACGGTCGAGACGGCCAGGCCCACCTCCGCTGCGGTCATGGCACCTCCCGGGTCGGCCGCGTTCTTGTCGCACTGACTCTAACACTCTTCTGGTCGATGTGACCTTAACTTTTCCGTGACCGACCGGACGCTGACCAGGCCTCATGATTTCGCGCCTTGTGACGTGGCGTCGCCGGTCCACAGGGGTTGCTCGCGCACACGCGGACCCGCCTACTATCGGGGGCATTCCGCCGCACGGGGACGGCGGTCGAGCGAAGCGGGGGATCCATGGTCCGGTCGTGGTCAGTCGGTGCGCCGGCCGGAGTCGCCCTGCTGGCGGCGCTCCTCCTCACGGGCTGCGCCCCCGGGGAGCCCGGGAACGACGACGCCGCAGCCCCGCCCGGCCCCGGCTCCTCCGGTCCGGCCCCCACTTCCTCCTCGGAGGAGGGCTCCGCGGCGACCGCGGACGAGTACGTGCCCGCCTCGCTCGAGGGCCCCGCCCGCAACGTCCCGGAGCCGGTCCTGCCCGCGCTCGCGAAGGAGGAGTCGCTCGAGGGGGCGCAGGCGTTCCTCGACTACTGGTCGGACGCGATGTGGTTCGCCTACCAGACCGGCGACACGTCGTACGCGCGCGACATCATCAGCCCCCACTGCGAAATCTGCATGGATCAGCTAGCGCTAATTGATGGGGCATATGAGGACGGGGCGTGGTTTATTGGTGGACGAGAGAGTCCAATAATTCAAAGCAAAGAGCTAATTTTATCGACTGATGGTACATATAAGCCTGTGGTCGTCGCCAGTGCAGAGGGGGTTCAACTCGTTGAAGGAGGAAAAGTTACATATGAAGCTGAACCCCGCTCTGGCAAGGGAGATCCTTTCCCGGTTTATCTTGATTTCACAGATTCGTCTTGGATTTATATAACCGCGGCCAATCTTGCGGGGGCTGGGGCCAGCAATGCCACGTAGAGCATCGGCTTGCTTCGTCGTTGCATGTATTGCTTTGGTTCCGACTGAAATTGCTGGCGCAGATGAAGGTGGGTCCGACTGGGCAAAGCGAGCGGCACAACTCAGTGCGGGACATGTGATGCCTGGCCAGCGAGGTGCCAATGCGGAGAACTCAACGAGGGCCGTCGCAGACGGTGAGCAGGTCAAGCTCCAGCTCCGTCTCGAAGAGGGCCCGGTCAGCGGCAGCTCGGAGCAGCCCGTTACCGCCGTCCCTGTCGGCGCCGACCCCGTGGACTACGACCCCGACAAGGACCCCGCGTTCCAGAAGGCGCTGCGGCAGTACCTCGAGGACCAGGGCATCGACCGCCCGTTCAGCCCGGAGTCGATCGCGCGCTCCCGGGAGCAGGTGTTCCGGCTGGAGAACTCCTGCGCGCGCTACCGGGACGACGCCGCGCAGTTCGACGACTGCACGGCCGAGCAGTCCTGCACCCCGGAGGGCGGCGGCACCGGCGTGTACATGAACGTCGTCGTCAACCAGGGCACGGACCTGAACACCCCGTGGGGCGAGCCGATGTGCGTCTCCACCGAGCAGGCGGAGGAGGGCGGCGAGACCATCGAGCTGCCGACCTTCACGCTGGAGGACTTCCGGACCCTCGCCGTCGCCCCGGCGCTGAGCACCGTGGAGCCCTCGCCGGACACGCTGAAGGGCATGCACACGAACGTCTACGCCGTCGCCCAGCCGCAGCAGTTCGCCACGGAGCTCGGCGGCTTCCCGGTCCAGGTCCGGGCGCTGCCGGTGCAGTACGCGTGGAACTACGGCGACGGGACGGGTCTGGGCCCGACCGAGCTCAGCGGCGCGCCCCTGGCGCCGGGGGCGTGGGACAAGCCGACCGACACGAGCCACGTCTACACGCGGACCGGGGACTTCGCGGTCACCCTCACCACCTACTTCGCGGGCGAGTACTCGATCGCGGGCGGGCCGTGGCTGCCCGTGGCCGGGCTCAACGACGTCACGAGCGCGCCCGTCCCGGTCAGCGTCTGGCGCTCGACGGTGCGCAACTACGCCGACGACTGCCTCGAGAACCCGCAGGGCGCGGGCTGCTGATCCCGCTCGCGGGCCGGACCCGCGGGTCTGCACGCCCGGCGGGGACGGATGCACTCGTCCGGCGGCTCGGCCCGCGTGCCCGCCCTCTCCCGGGGTCGTGTGCCCGTCCGCCGACCGGGCCGGGAGTCGTCCGAGCAGCCCGGACCGTGCACCGTTCGAGCACCCCGGAGCAGCTCTCAACATGATGTTCATGCATCTTTCACCGGGGCGGAAGAGGCCGTTGCCGCGGGCTCCCTAGCCTCGGCGCCATGACCACCTCGCGCAGAACCCTGCTCGCCGCCGGCCTCGGTGCCGGCCTCGTCGCCGCCGTCCCCGGGATCGCCACGGCCGCCCCCGGTGCCTCCCGGGGCGCGTCCCTGACGGGGGACCCGTTCACCCTGGGCGTCGCCTCCGGGGACCCCTGGCCCGACGGTTTCGTCCTGTGGACGCGCCTGGCCCTCGACCCGCTGGCCGAGGACGGGCTCGGCGGCATGCCCTCCCGCCCGGTCCAGGTCTCCTGGGAGGTGGCCGAGGACGAGGGCATGCGCTCGGTCGTGCGGCGGGGCAGTGAGATCGCCCGCCCCGAGTCCGCCCACGCGGTGCACGTGGAGCTGCACGGGCTGCGCCCGGGCCGGGAGTACTGGTACCGGTTCCGCACGGCGCGCCACCTCTCCCCGGTGGGGCGGGCCCTGACCACCCCGGCGTGGGACGAGACCCCCGCCGCCCTCGCCATGGCCTTCGCCTCCTGCTCCCAGTACGAGCACGGCTGGTTCACCGCATACCGCCGCATGGCCGAGGACCAGCCGGACCTGGTGCTGCACCTGGGCGACTACCAGTACGAGTACAGGGCGGAGTCCTACGTCTCGGGGGACGGCAACGTCCGCGACCACGAGGGCCCCGAGACCGTGGACCTGCCGACCTACCGGCTGCGCCACGCCCAGTACAAGACGGACGAGGACCTGCAGGCCGCCCACGCCGTGGCCCCGTGGCTGGTGGTGTGGGACGACCACGAGGTGGACAACAACTGGGCCGCGGGCATCCCCGAGAACCGGGACGCGGGGCAGGGCAACGACACGGACGAGCGCTTCCGCCGGCGCCGGGCCGCGGCGTTCCAGGCGTACTGGGAGAACATGCCGCTGCGCCGTCCCTCGGCACCGACGGGCGACCGGATGCGGATCTACCGGCGGGTCCAGTGGGGGCAGCTCGCGAACTTCCACATGCTCGACACCCGCCAGTACCGCGACGACCAGCTCGTCGGGGACGGCTGGGACGAGAACGTCGCGGAGCGCTGGGACCCGGCGCGCTCCATCACGGGCGCGGCGCAGGAGAAGTGGCTGCTGGACGGCTTCCGCTCCTCGACCGCCCGCTGGGACCTGCTGGGCCAGCAGGTGTTCTTCGCCGAGCGGGACCGTGCGCAGGCGCCGGACGTGGACGACGTCTCGATGGACGGCTGGGACGGCTACGCGGCCTCGCGCGAGCGCATCGTGCGGGGCTGGCAGGACGCCGGGGTGCGCAACCCGGTGGTGCTCACGGGCGACGTCCACCGGCACTGGGCGGCCGACATCCGGGCGGACGTCCGGGATCCCGACGCCCCGGTGGTCGGCTCCGAGCTGGTGTGCTCGTCGATCACCTCCACGGGCGACGGCTCCGGCGCGACCAACGACCCGATGATGGCGTGGAACCCGCACCTGAGGTTCTACGCCGACCAGCGCGGCTACGTCCGCACGCGCATCACCCCGGAGGCGATGACCGCGGACTTCCGGGTGCTCGACCGGGTCACCGTCCCCGGCGCGGCGGCCACCACGAAGGCGTCCTGGGTGCTCGAGGACGGGGTGCGGGGCCTGCAGCGCCGCGGATGAGGGTCCGACCGCGGCCGCCCGGGAGTGTCCCGGGCGGCCGCGGTCACGGCGCCTGCGCCGCCGCCCACTCGGCGACGCGCGCGGCGCTCTGCTCGTCGGAGAGGTCCTCGACGCGCGTCATGACGGACCAGCGCACGCCGAAGGGGTCCCGCAGGCTCGCGTACCGGTCCCCGGAGACGAAGTCGGCCACCGGCTCGCGCACCGTGGCGCCGGCGGCCACGGCACGGGCGACGACCGCGTCGACGTCCGGGACGTAGAGCCCCAGCGAGTAGCCGGCGTCGTCGCCGCCGGGCGGCGGCACCAGGTGCAGGGCGGGGTTCGCCTCCCCGACCTGGAGACGGCCGAGGCCGAGGTCCAGCGTCGCGTGGACGACGACGGGGCTGCCGTCGGGGCCGGGCATCTCGGTGCGGTCGACGACCTCGGCCCCGAGGACCTGCTGGTAGAACCGCAAGGCCCCGGCGGCGTCGCGCAGGGCGAGGAAGGGCGTCAGGGCGGTGAAGCCGCGGGGCCGCCCGTCGACGGTGTGCTCGCCGGTGGCGCCGCGGGGTGCGGGGGCGCCGGGGGTGGTGTCCGTGCTGTGCGTGCTCATGGATCCATGCTGGGCGCCGGGCGGTCGCGCGGTCTTGAACATTCCCGCCATCCCGCCCCGGACGCCCGGGCCCCTGGCTACGCTCGGAGCATGAGCGAGCCGCCGACCACGCGGGGCCACCTCACCCCGGGCGCGGGGGCCGTGGTGACGCGCCGCGGCGCGCCCGACGACGTCGCCGCCCTGGTCCGGCAGCTGTGGCTGCCGCAGTGGTCGCTGCCGCCGGGGGAGTCGGCCGAGCAGCTGGTGCTCGGCTACCCGGCGAGCAACGTGGTGGTGGAGCCGGCGGGCGTCGCCCTGCACGGGCCCACGACCCGGGCCTCCACCCGGGTGCTGACCGGCACGGGCTGGGCGGTCGGCGCCCTGCTGCGCCCGGCCGGGGTCCTGCTGTTCACGGACCGCCCCGCGCGGCTGCTGGACGGCTCGGCGCCCCTGGCCGCCGGCCCCCTGCACGAGCGGGTGGTGCGGGCCATGGCCGAGGAGGACCCGCGGGCGCGCCACGACCGGGCGGTGGGACTGCTCCTCGACCACGTGCGGGAGCGGGCGGCGGCCGCGGACCCCGGGCTGCTGGAGGAAGGCCTGCTGGCCAACCGGCTGGTCGACCTCGTCGAGGCGGGTCCGGGGGAGCGGACGCCGGCCGGGCTCGCCCGGCGGCTGCACGTGTCGGAGCGGACGCTGCAGCGGCTGGCGGCGCGCTTCGTGGGGATGCCGCCGGGGCTGCTGCTCCGCCGTCGTCGGCTCCAGGAGGCCGCCGAGCGGGTGCGGGCCGATCCGGGGCTCGATCTCGGGGCGCTCGCCGCAGAGCTCGGCTTCGCGGACCAGTCCCATCTCACCCGGGAGTTCCGGACGGTCCTGGGCACCACCCCGCGCGGCTACGCCCGGTCCCCGCGCGGGGTGGTGCCCGGGGGCCGGGGTGCCGTGCGGCCCCGGCGCTGAGGCGGCGCGGGGTCGGACGACGCGGACCGGGCGGCGCGGGCCGAGCGGCACGGAGTGAGCGGTGCGGATCGGGCGGCGCGGGATCGGGCGGCGCGGGATCGGACGGTGCGGGATTCGGGCGCCACGGGACCGGACGGCACGGATCAGGCGACGCTGCCGGGCCGGCCGTTGCGGCCGACGACGCGCTGCCCGGCGCGCTGCCAGGCCTGCATGCCGCCGCGCAGGCTCGCGACGTCGTAGCCGGCCTCGGCGAGCTGCCGTGCCGCCGCGGCGGAGCGGGCGCCCGAGCGGCACACGAGCACGACCGGGCGCTCCGGGGAGAGCTCGCGGCGGCGGGTGCCGAGGGCGTCGAGGGGGATGTGCCGGGCGCCGGGGGCGTGGCCGGTGCGGTACTCCTGGGGCGTGCGCACGTCCACGAGCACCGCGCCGGTGCGCAGCAGCTCCTGGGCGCGCTCGACGTCGACGGTCTCGAAGGAGCGGCCGGCGGTCCGGCCGAAGAGGCGGCGGAGCAGTCCCACGGCTCAGCGCTCCACGGTGCCGGCCGGGGTGGTGATCGGGTGGCCCGCGCGGTACCACTCGTTGATCCCGCCGAGGACGTTGACGGCGTCGAAGCCCTGGGTCTCGAGGAACTGGGTGGCCCGGGCGCTGCGCCCGCCGCCGGCGCACAGCACGTGCAGCGGCCGTGCGGCGGGGACGTCGTTGAGGGAGTCGGCCAGCCGCGAGAGCGGCACGTTGCGCGCCCCCGCGATCCGGGCCTCGGCGAACTCGTCCTCCTCGCGGACGTCGAGGACCACGGCGTCGGCGCCCAGGCGGGCCAGCTCGTCCACGCTGATGCTCTTCATGGGAAATCCTTCCGGTCGTCCCGACGGACTCGGGTCATGTGCTCTCAATATACCCCAGGGGGTATCGCTTCGACCAGTCTGTGAGCGACGAGACAGGCCGCACGCGAATGATCCGGGACCGGGAACCGTTGAGGGAGGAAGAATCAGCCCCCTGCCGGAAAGGTGTTCCTCGTGCCGCAGACCGTCCTCACCACCCCGCTCGCCGTCGGCTCCCTCGAGCTGCCCAACCGCCTCGTCATGGCCCCGCTGACCCGCCTGCGCGCCGATCGCGACGGCGTGCCCACCGACCTGATCGTCGAGCACTACGCCCAGCGTGCGTCGATGGGTCTGATCGTCACGGAGGGCACCTACCCCGACGTGGTCGGCCAGGGCTTCGCCTTCCAGCCCGGCATCCAGACCCCCGCGCACGTCGCCGGGTGGCGGCGCGTGGCCGAGGCCGTGCACGCCGAGGGCGGCCGGATCTTCATGCAGGTCATGCACGCCGGCCGCATCTCCCACCCCGACCTCAACGGCGGTGCGCAGCCGGTCGCCCCGAGCGCGGAGGCTCCCGGCGGCACGATCCGCACCTACAGCGGCAAGGCCGAGCTGCCCGTCCCCCGCGCCCTGACCGCCGAGGAGCTGCCCGCCGTGGTCGAGAACTTCGTGCAGGGCGCCCGCAACGCGATCGAGGCCGGCCTGGACGGCGTGGAGCTCCACGGCGCCAACGGCTACCTGCTCCACGAGTTCCTCGCGCCCACCGCCAACCACCGCGAGGACGCCTACGGCGGCTCCCCGGAGAACCGGGCCCGCTTCGTGGTCGAGGTCGTGCGGGCCGTGGCCGAGGCGGTCGGACCCGACCGGGTCGGGCTGCGGATCTCCCCGGAGCACAACATCCAGGGCGCGCTCGAGACCGACCGTGCCGACGTCGAGGCCACCTACGGCGCCCTGGTCGACGGCATCGCCGGCCTCGGCCTCGCCTACCTCTCCGTGCTCCACGCCGAGCCCGGCGACGAGCTCGTCCAGAGCCTGCGCACCCGCTTCGGCGGGGCGTTCCTCGCCAACAGCGGCTTCGGCACCCCCACCACTCGCGAGGAGTCGGTCCGGCTGCTGGAGGAGGGCGTGGCGGACGGCGTCGTCGTCGGGCGTCCCGCGATCGCGAACCCGGACCTCGTCCGCCGCTGGTCGGAGGGGCTTCCCGAGACCCCGGCCGACCCCCGGACCTTCTACGCGCAGGGCCCCGAGGGCTACATCGACTACCCGTTCGTCGGGGAGGGCGCGCCCAGCGGCGCGGCGTAGCGCACGGACCCCGCCGGTGGCGCGCCCGCGGGGGTCCGGCCCCTGCGCGCTGCCGCCCGCTGCTGCGCGGGCCGGCCTGCCGATCGGAGCGGGGTCGCGGTTCGCCGGGGTCCCGGTCGGTGCGCCGCCGTTCTGCGCGGGCTGATCTCCGCGCCTCGTGCGGCCGGGGCCGCCCGGTGTGCCCCGGCGGGAACGGGCCCGCCGGTGATCCGGATCACTTTTTAGGGTGTCCGACGCGGACCGGATGATGGTCCCATGACCTCTCCCGCCGTCCGTCCCGCCGTGGCGGTCCCGCGTGCGACCGGTGGCCCGGACAGCGCTGCCACCGGGCTCCGCGGTGGGCGGCGGACGGTCGAGGGGCGACCGGTCACCGGCTGCGTCGCCGGCCACCCGCGGACGGACCGGCACGGGAGCCCGGCGGCCGGCGGCGCGGGTTTTCCGCCTCCCCGACTGCCTCACCGGACGGAGTACGCCGCCGCGGTGACGGCCCTGACGGAGGCCTGGCAGGACGAGGCCCGGGCCGCCGGGGCGCAGTACCGCCTGCTCCACCGGCTCTGGGAGCTCGCACGCCGGGAGCAGGAGCGGGCCTGGCAGACCCGGGCGGCGTGGCTGCGCGCGGGAGCGGTCGCGGCCGTCCCCTCGTCCGCGCAGGCGGAGGAGCAGGCGCTCCTCGACGTCGCCGAGGAGGCCGCCCCGGCGCTGCGGCTGCCGTCCGTGACGGCCATGGGACGGGTGCGGGAGGCGATCACGCTCGGTGAGCACCTGCCCGAGGTCCTCGCCGAGCTGGAGCACGGCGACGTGGGCGTGGCGCAGGCCCGGGTCGTCATCGCGCTGTGGCAGGACCTGGTGGAGCATCCCGGTCTGCCGGCCGACCGGCGCCCCGCCGAACCGGCCGTGCGCAGGGTGGCCCGGGAGCTGCTCGACCGGGCGCCGGACTCGACCGCGGCCCAGCTGCGGGCGGTCGCCCGGGCGCGGCGGGCCGGGCTGCAGGCGGGGCTCGAGGCGGCGCACCGTGCGGCCCGGGCCCGCCGGAGGGTGTGGGTGGAGCCCGCGGAGGACGGGATGGCCCAGCTGTGCGCGGTCCTGGAGGCGCCCGTGGCCGCGGCCGTCCTGGACCGGCTCGAGGTCCTGGCGGCGGCCCAGGCGGACGCCCCGGGACACCCCGGTGACGCGCCCGGCTCCTGCGGCACCGCGGCCGCCGCCTCTGCTGCCCCCGGCTCGCCTGCGGCCGACCTCCTCGAGCAGCTGGAGCCCGCGGGCGTCGATCCGTCCCATCCGTCCGTCCGGCGCAGCGCCGCCCAGCGGCGGGCGGACGTTCTGGCGGACCTGCTGCTCGAGGGCGAGCCCGCCCGGTGGCCGGAGCACCTCCGGGGGATCCGTGGTCAGGTCACCGTCACCGTTCCCGCCCTGGCCCTGTTCGACCACGCGCAGCGGCATCAGCGCCCCGCTCCGGGCACGCCGTCGAACGGCTGCGCCGACCTGGGCGGTTTCGGCCCGGTGACGGTGGCGCAGATCGCGGAGATCGCCGCGGCGGCCCCCTCCTGGGCGCGGGTGCTCACCGACCCGGTCACCGGGGTGGTCCTCGACCACGACCGTCGTACCTACGCCGTCCCCGCCGACCTGCGGCGGCGACTGCGGCTCCGTGACGGGACCTGCCGCTTCCCCGGCTGCCGGCGCCGGGCCGAGCGCTGCGACCTCGACCACACGCTGGCCTGGGAGGACGGCGGCACGACCGCCGCCCACAACCTCGCCCACCTGTGCCGCGGCCACCATCGCCTCAAGCACCGCAGTAGCCCGTTCGGGGCCTGGCGGGTCCAGCAGGCCCGACCACGGAGTCCGGAGTCCTTGCCACCGGGCGGTGGGGGCGGCGCTCCACCCGGCGTCCCGGGCGACGGCGTGCTGGAGTGGACGTCGCCCGCCGGTCGTATCTATCGCACGCTTCCGCAGGTCCTCGGCTCCCCGCCCGTTGCGTCGGGGCCCTCCTCCGACACGGCTTGCTGCACGACCCCGGTCGGCTCGGGGTCCGCATCGCCGGTGGGCACGGGGTCCACACTGCAGACCGGCTCGGGGCCCGCAACATCGATCGACACAGGGACCGCGCCCGCGATCGGAGCAGGTCCCGCGTTCCCGGTCGGCTCGGGGTCCACCACCACGAGCGGCGCGGGGCTCGCATCGCCGGTCGGCGCGGGGCCCGCACCGCAGGGCGGCGTGGGGTCCACAGCCAGGATCAGCGCGGGGACCGCGCCCTCGACCCGTGCGGGGTCGAGGTCCCCGGTCGACGAGCCGTCACGGCCGGGGCGCGGTCCGTCGTCCGTGGACGAGCCACGGACGCTCACCGGCGATCCCCCACCGTTCTGACGGTCTCCGTCGCTGCGGCAGCGCGGCCGGTGCCGCAGCGACCGCAGTGCCGACTGCCGGTGCCGACTGCCGGTGCCGATCACCGGTGCTGGCTCGCGGACCCGCGCTCTGGAAGGCTGGGACGGCCCTGTCCCGCACCGTCCCGACGAGCCTGGAGAACGGGTCCGACATGACCGACACCCCCACCCCCGAGCGCATGCGCTCCGTGCTGCTGGAGCTCGCCCGGAGCCGGGGCCCGGAGCGGACGATCTGTCCCTCCGAGGCGGCGCGCGCCCTCGACGCGGACGACTGGCGGGAGCTCATGGAACCCGTGCGCGCTCAGGCGTGCCGGCTCGCCGACGAGGGCCTGGTGGAGATCACCCAGAAAGGCGCGGCCGTGGACGGCCGCACCGCCCGGGGGCCGATCCGCGTCCGCATCCGCTGAGCCCCGGCGGCTGGGCGGACGGGGAGGTTCCGCTCGCACGGCCCGTCCTCTGGTCTGCCACGTGCGTGGTCCCGCCCGGCCACCGCTGTGTTCCGGCGGTGGCGCTGTTCCCCTGGTCGGCGGTGGTGCGGCCGTCCCAGGGCGGTGGTGGGAGCTCCCCGGCCGGCCGTGGCCTCCCCTCCAGCGGCCCGGGTAGCGTGGGGGTCATGACGCCCGCACCTGTCAGCGCCGTCCTCGGCACCGTCGCCACGGCCCCGTTCGCGGTGCTCAAGCGCTTCCGCCCGCACCGGCCCATCCACACGGAAGGGGTCGGACTCGAGGGCACGCTGCTGCGGACCGGCGGCGCGAGCGGCATCCGCTGGATCGACGAGCCGGGCCAGGACCCCGTGCGGGCGCGCTTCTCCCGCTCCTTCGGCTTCCCGCACGGCTGGCCCGACATCCTGGGCCTCGCCCTGCGGGTGCCCGGCGCCGAGCCGGGCGACCGTGCCGACGTCCTCCTCGCCACCGCGGGGGAGGGCCGGCTCTCCCGCTTCGTCCCGACCTTCCACCGCCGCGTGCCGGAGAGCGCGTTCGCGTCCTTCATGCCCTACCGCGGCGACCGGGGGCCGGTGCTCGTCGCGGCCCGTCCCGAGCCGCGGGAGCAGCCGCTGGCCACGAGTCCCGACCGCTTCCGGCAGTCGCTCGCCGGGAACCCGTGGGTGCTGGACCTGCTCTGGGCCACTCCCACGGGGCCGTGGCAGCGCTTCGGCACCCTGGAGCTGCGACCGGGCGCGCCGTTCGGCCCCGACGAGCGCTTCGACCCGCTCCTCAACGTCCCGGTCGGGGCCCGCAACTACGGGTGGACCCACCGCCTCCGGGAGCCCTCGTACACGCTGGCCCGCACCCCGCGGGAGCGTCCGGGCCGGGCGTAGGATCAGGGCATGGGACTGACGCTGCGCCCCGGCACCGGAGCTCCGTCCACCGGCCGCCGCCACGCGCTCGTGGACTCCCCGATCGGCCCGCTCGCCCTGGTCGACGAGGACGGCGCGCTCGCGGCCCTCTCCGTCGAGGGTGCCCGCCAGGGTCCGGTGCCCGCCTCCTTCGGCCCGCGCGACGACGACGCCCTGCCGCACGTCCGGGCGCAGCTGGACGAGTACTTCGCCGGACGGCTGACCGAGTTCGAGGCCGACGTCGTCCTCCACGGCACCCCGTTCCAGCAGCGGGTGTGGCGTGCGCTGGCCGGCGTGGGCTACGGCACCACGGCCACCTACGGCCGGATCGCCCGCGAGATCGGCGCTCCGCGCGCGGCACAGGCCGTGGGCGCCGCCAACGGCCGCAACCCGGTGAGCCTGCTCGTGCCGTGCCACCGCGTGGTGGGCGCTGGTGGCCGGCTCACCGGCTACGCCGGCGGCATGGCCCGCAAGGAGTTCCTGCTGCGGCTGGAAGGAGCCCTGCTGTGACGGACGCCCCGGCCGTGCGGGGCCCGCGATCCTCCTGACGCGGCACGGGGACCGCGCCCGGCTGCCGGTCCGTTGCCGACGGCGGTCCCGTTCCCGATACTGAGCGCAGGACCGTTTCCGGCTGCAGGACCGTTCCCGACCGCAGCCCCGATCCACCTCCAGGAGGAGCGATGCCCGACCTCCACGACGTCGCCGGCACCATGCTCGCGAAGGCCCTGACCTCGTCCGCCGGCCGCGGCGCCGAGCAGGTGGTGCACGACGGGCCCCTGCGCCAGACCGTGATGGCCCTGCGCGCCGGCACGGAGCTCGCCGAGCACGAGGCCCCGCCCGCCGCGACCCTGCAGCTGCTGCGGGGCCGGGTGCGGGTGCTCAAGCGCGGACAGCTCGCCGAGGAGCTCACCCCGGGCGAGCTGCTCTCCCTCACGGGCTCCCGGCACACCGTCGAGGCCGTCGAGGACTCCGTCTTCCTGCTGACCACGGTCTCGGGGCTGCCGGGCGACACCAACCCGCGGGTGGTCTGAGGCACGGGCCGGAGGGCCGCGGATCGGGGAACCGCGGATCAGAAGGCATAGCGCACCTCGCAGTACGGCAGCTTCCGGTGCACCAGTTCCAGGAACTGCTCTAGGTAGCGCTGCTTGTCCCGGAACCGGTAGCGCACGTTCAGCGCGCCGTTCTGGGACCGCTTCGTCTCCTGGAGGTCGGGCCGCCACAGCACCTCCTCGGCGCGGGGGTGCCACTGCTCGTTGACCTCGTGCAGCTGGGCGTTGTGCGTCAGGAAGATGACCTCCGCCGCCAGCTGCTCCTTGGCCGCGGGGCTCAGCGCGGCGTCGAGCTGGTCGAAGAGCTCCGCCCAGTCCTGCAGCCAGGTGTCGGTGACGATGACGGGGGAGAAGTTCACGTGCACCTCGTAGCCCGCCGCCACGAAGTCGTCGATCGCCGTGATCCGCTCGGGGACGGGCGTGGTGCGGATGTCGGTGAGCTTGGCCAGGTGCGCCGGCATGAGGGAGAACCGCACGCGGGTCCGGCCCTGCGGGTCCCAGTCCAGCAGCTGACGGTTGACGTACTTGGTCGCGAAGGACGCCTTCGCGGTCGGGTGCCGGCGGAAGAGCTCGACCAGGTCGCGGACGTTCTCGCTCAGCAGCGCGTCCACGGAGCAGTCGCTGTTCTCGCCCAGGTCGTAGACCCACGCGGCGGGATCGCACTGGTTCGGCTCCTGCTTGGCCCCCTGCCGGCGGATGTGTCGGTCGAGGTAGCCGGTGATCTGCTCGATGTTCGCGAAGACCGTGACGGGGTTGCTGTAGCCCTTGCGCCGCGGCACGTAGCAGTACGCGCACGCCATGGCGCAGCCGTTGGCGGTGGACGGGGCGATGAAGTCGGCCGAGCGGCCGTTGGGCCGTGCGGCGAGGGACTTCTTGACCCCCAGCACGAGCGCCTCGCGCTTGATCCGCACCCACCGCCGCACGTTGGCCTCGTCGCCGTGCAGCTCGGGGATCTGCCAGTGGCTGGGCACCTCCACCAGGGTCGCGTCCGGCCACCGCTCGAGCACCTCGCGGCCGCGGGGGAGCTCGGCGGCCGCCGGTTCGTAGTAGATGCGGGTGATGTCCACCATCGAGGGGTCGGAGGGCATGGGGTCCAGCGTAGGGGCACCCTCCGACACCGGGTCGGGCCCCGTCGTCGTCCGCAGGAAGGACCGGTGACGGAGGTGGGCGAGCGCGAGGGGGCGCCCGCAGGAACGGCTCACCCGGCCGGCGCCCGCGGAATCCCTGCCGGATCAACAGTGGACTGATCACCCTGGGGCCGGGAGGATGGCCCCATGAGATCCGTATGGCTCGACACCCACCAGGTCCCCTCCGCGCCGGCCGGGACGCTCGAACCCGGCGCCCGCTACGACACCGTGGTCGCCGGCGCCGGCCTCACCGGCCTGGCCACGGCCGTGCTGCTGGCGCGGGCCGGCCAGCGCGTCGCCGTCCTCGAGGCGCGCACGGTGGGGGCGGTGACCACCGGCAACACCACGGCGAAGCTCTCGCTGCTGCAGGGCACCACGCTCTCGCAGATCCGCCGGCACCAGTCCGACGACGTGCTGCGCGCCTACGTCGAGGGCAACCGCGAGGGCCGGGACTGGCTCGTGCGCTACCTGACCGAGCGCGGCGTGCCCCTCCAGCACCGGACCGCGTGGACCTACGCGACGACGACGAAGGGCGCCGCCTCCCTGCGCCGCGAGCTCGAGGCCGCGCAGGCGGCGGACCTGCCGGTGAGCTGGAACGACGAGACGGAGCTGCCCTTCGGCGTCGAGGGCGCCCTGTCCCTGCCCGAGCAGGTGCAGTTCCACCCGATGGAGGTCCTCGGGGCCCTCGCCGCGGAGCTGCGCGAGCGCGGCGGCACCCTCGTCGAGGGGGTGCGGGTCACGGGTGCCGGGCTGCGCTCGCCGCTGACCGTGCGCACCTCCCACGGCTCCGTCGAGGCCGACCGGCTGGTGCTCGCCACCGGCATCCCCGTCCTCGACCGCGGCGGCTACTTCGCCAAGGTCGCCCCGAACCGCTCCTACGCGATGACCTACCGCGTCCCGGGCGCCCCGGCGACGATCCCGCAGGGCATGTACCTCAGTGCCGACGGCCCCGGCCGCACCCTGCGGACCGTGCCCGTCGGGGACGAGGAGCTGCTGCTCGTGGGCGGCAACGACCACGTGACCGGCCGCGGCGGGTCGGAGCAGGCCCGGCTGGACGACCTCGAGCAGTGGACCCGCCGCTGGTTCCCCGGCGCCGAGCGCACCCACGCGTGGGCCGCGCAGGACTACCGCTCCGTCAACCTCGTGCCCTTCATCGGCACGCTGCCCCGCGGCGGCGGGAACATCTATCTGGCCACCGGCTACAACAAGTGGGGGATGTCCAACGCCGTCGCCGCCGCGCTGGCCCTCACCGCGGAGATCCTCGGGGGGAGCGTGCCGTGGGCGCGGATCCTGGGGCGGCGCGTCACCACGCCGGCGGACCTGCTCAGCGCGCTCAAGGTCAACGCCGGCGTGGGCTTCAACGCGCCCAGGGACTGGCTCAAGGCCGAGCTCGCCGAGCTCCCCGGACGCACCCCCGAGGAGGGGGAGGGTCTGGTGGGGCGCGAGCACGGCCGTCCCGTGGCCGTCTCGACGGTCGACGGCGTGACGTGCAAGGTCTCCGGGGTGTGCACCCACCTCGGCGGCGTCCTGCGCTGGAACGACGCCGAGCGCTCCTGGGACTGCCCCCTGCACGGCTCCCGCTTCGGCGCCGACGGCGCCCTGCTGGAGGGTCCCGCCGTCCGCGACCTGCGCCGCGTCGAGGGCTGAGCCGCGCCGGAGCAGACCCCCGCGGCCCGCCAGGTCCGCCGGCACGACGTGCGACGGCCCCCGCCCATCGGGCGGGGGCCGTCGCACGTGGGCGGTCCGGAGCGGACTACTTCTTGCCGGAGGTCTCCTCGAGCTTGAGGGCCACGCCGAGGGCGAAGAAGGTCGGGGCCCACTCACCGGTGAACAGGCCCGTGCGGTCGGCCTGCTCCTTGCTCTTGGTCCGGCCCAGGCTGACGAGCCAGGACGCGAAGGTGATGCCGATGGAGGCGAAGCCCGCCGCGTAGGCGTGCTCGCTGCGGATGCCGAGGTTCTGGATCGTGCTGAGCATGGTGTGCCTCTTTCCTGTCGGAACTGCTGTCGTCCTTGCGGGGCAGGGGTCGTGCGGTCCGGCGCGGCAGCCGCGCCGTGCACGAGTGGCCCCAGTCTCACATGCCCTCCCGTCATTGACAAGCAGACTGACGACTCCGTGCACCTTCCGGGTCGACGCGAGCGCAAATCACGCGCTGACCTGGGGAGACGTCAGAAACTCCGTCACCCCCGCCGGTGTGTCGCTGCGGTGTGGGCCCATTTGGGGTCGCCGGAAACCCTCGTTCGCCGATGCAAAAACGTGTTCTCTCATGCAAACTGATCGGAACCCGACACGCCGGCAGGGGGCCGGCGGCATCGGGACGGCGCAGCACCGACCGGGGGGCCGGCGCGCCGGGGCCCGGTCACGGTGTGGCCGGGCGAGCGAAGATTTCTGGGGGGAAACCATGCTGCCATCCGTCGTCGGCGCTGCGCTCAGCGCCGCCGTGCTCGCCTACGTCCTGTCGAAGGGCACCTATCTCCGGCACGCCCGGGGGATCCGCACCATGCGAGCGGTGCGCAACGGCATCGCCGCCGTCTTCTCGGTGCTGCTGGCGCTGAACGTCTGGTGCGTCGTCGCGATGCCGGAGAACGTGCTGCTCTGCGACATCATCGCCGCAGCCACCCTGCTGGCCACCGCCGTGCTGGCCGCGGTGATCGCCGAGCGCCGCATCCCGGCCCGCGACGTCACCCAGCGGCGCAAGGTCCTGGCCGTGGGCGCGCACCCGGACGACCTCGAGCTGGCCTGCGGGGGCACGCTGGCGAAGCTGGTCGACACCGGCCACGAGGTGCGCGGGCTCGTGATGAGCTCGGGCGAGGTGGGCGGCAACGCCGGGGTGCGCCCGGACGAGGCCCGCCACGGGGCGGCGTTCCTGGGCCTGAGCGCCCTGCGCGTCCACGACTTCCCGGACACGCAGCTCGAGACCGTCAGCAACGAGATGGTCCGGGCGATCGAGACCGCGATCAAGGACTTCGGCCCGGACGTGATCTTCACGCACTCCGCCCACGACCAGCACCAGGACCACTACGCGGTGCACCAGGCGACCCTGCGCGCCGCCCGGGCCCACCACTCGATCCTGTGCTTCGAGTCGCCCTCGGTGACCCGTGACTTCGACCCGTCGGTGTTCGTGGACATCAACGGCTACGTCGACGTGAAGGTCGAGGCCGTGCTCTCCCACCGCAACCAGGCCGGCAAGTCCTACATGACCCCGGGCCGCGTGCGCGGGATGGCGGCCTTCCGCGGGGCGCAGGCGAAGAACTCCAACGCCGAGGCCTTCGAGTCCGTGCGGCTGCTGGGCTCGGCCATCGGCGACCTCTGACCGGGGCCCTCCCGGCGGGGCCGGGCGCCGGGACGACGACGGTCCGGCACCCGGCCCCGCCGCCCGAAGCAGCTCCCGGAGCGGCGCCGGGTGGCGGGGCCGGGCTCCCGAGGCCGCTCGCGGAGCGGCGCCGGCCGGTCCTCCGGCCACGACGGGAGGGCCGCGGCCGTTCCGGGACCGGAGGGCCGCTGCGGCGCCGCACCGCGGTCGCCGGGCTCCGGTGTCCTGCCGGCTCAGGCGCCGCCGCGAACCGGCCCGTCGCTGCCGGCGGGGTACTCCTGCAGCGGTACGCGCCCGTCGTCGAACGCCGCGAGCACCTCCTCGACGATCCGCCACCCCTGCTCAGCGGCGTCCCCGCGGACGCTGAACGCGGGGTCGCCGTCGAGCACCCCGCGCAGCACGCTGCCGTAGGCGCTCAGCCCCGGCTCCGCGGTCCCGGAGGACAGGGTCAGCCGGGACATGCCGCGGGAGTCGAAGGGCCCGCCCACGTTGAGCTCCAGGCCCAGGCGCTCCTCCTCCAGGCCCAGGCGCAGCACGTTCGGGGCGACCCCGCCCCCGTGGGGGAACTGGGCGTAGGCGTGCGGGGGCCGGCGGAAGGTGACCACGACCTCCTGCCGGGGCGAGCCGATCGCCTTGCCGGAGCGCAGCGTGACGGGCACCCCGTTCCACCGCCAGGTGTCCACCTCCAGGGTCACCTGCGCGAAGGTCTCGGTGCCGCGCCCGGGGTCCACCCCCTCCTCCGCGGCGTAGTCCGGCAGGTCCTTCCCGCCCACGTGCCCGGCGGTGTAGCGGCCCCGCACGGCGGTCAGCGCGGGGTCCCCGCCCCAGGGCTTCGTGGCGCGCAGGACGTGGCCGGTGAGCACGGGGATCTCGGCCTGGTCGAAGGACGCGGGCGGCTCCATCAGCAGCAGCGCCATGACCTGCAGCAGGTGGGACTGCACCATGTCCCGCAGCGCCCCGGTCGCGTCGTAGAACTGCGCCCGGCCCTCGAGGCCCAGGGTCTCGTCGAAGACGATCTCCACGGACTCGACGTGCTCGCGGTTCAGCAGCGGTTCCAGCATGCGGTTGGCGAAGCGCAGCCCCACGAGGTCGAGCACGGCGGGCATGCCGAGGAAGTGGTCCACCCGGAACGTGCGCTCCTCGGGCACGAGGCGGCCCACGAGCCGGTTCAGCTCGCGCGCCGAGGCGAGATCCGTGCCGACCGGCTTCTCGAGGGCGAGCACGAGGTCCTCCGGCAGGTCCAGCCCGGCCATGACCTCGCACGCCGCCGCCGTGACGGCGGGGGGCAGGGCGAAGTAGAGGCAGACGGGGCCGGCCACGTCGTCGAGCAGGGCGCGCAGGTCGGACGCGTCGGTGACGTCGCACCGCACCCAGCGCGCGGTCTCCCGGGCGTGCTCGACGGCGGGTCCCTCGGCACCCACGGAGGCGAAGGCCCCGGCGACGGTCCCCGGCCACTCCGGGGCGTCGTCGCGGGCGGTGCCCACGACCTCGACCCGCCGCTCGGGGAACGTGCTCAGCAGCGTGCCCAGCCCGGGCAGGAGCAGCCGCGAGGTGAGGTCGCCGCTGGCGCCGAGGATGACGAGGGTCCTGATGCTGTCCATGCCTGCACGCTATCGCGGTGCCGGGCCGGGGCCGGTGCATCCCCGCCCGCGGGCGGGAAGAGGCCTCCGCCGTGTCGGGCGGGCGGCGCGCGCGGGCCGGCCGAGGATGCCTCGCCGGCTGATTGAATGGCCCCATGAGCGCCGATCACCCCGAGTCCGAGTCCGTTCCCCTGGAGGACTACGCGCTGCTGTCGGACCTGCACACCGGCCCGCTGGTCTCGCGCGAGGGCAGCGTCGACTGGCTGTGCTTCCCGCGCTTCGACTCCCCCTCGGTCTTCGCCGCCCTGCTGGGCGCCCCCGAGGACGGGTGCTGGAAGCTCTCGGCCGTCGACGGCGAGGTGGTCTCCCGCCGGTACCTGCCGCGCACCTTCGTGCTCGAGACCACCTGGCGCACCCCCACCGGCACCGTGGTCGTCACCGACTTCCTCCCCCCGAGCGGGCCCGAGGACCACCCCGACCACGCCGACCTCGTCCGCCGCGTCGAGTGCGTGAGCGGGGAGGTGGAGGTCGAGCACGACCTGCGGATCCGCTTCGACTACGGCCGGGCCCGCGCCTGGACCCGGCGCGTGGACCTGCCCGGCTGCGAGGCGTGCGGGCTGCTGGCCGTCGCCGGGCCGGACGCCCTGCTGCTGACCGGTCCGATGCTGCACGCGGTGCCCGAGGCCCTGCCCGCGCGCCCGGGGGCCGCGGCCGGGGCGCCCCTCGATGCCGGGAACGCAGCGCCGGGGATGAGCCGTGAGGCGGAGGAGCAGCGCCCCGGCGACGGGAACGACGCGGGGCGGCCCGACGACTACGAGGGCGCCGTGGCCGACCGCTTCGGCGGCCGCTTCCGGCTCGTCGCCGGGGAGTCGGCGGACTGGGTGCTCACGTGGCACGAGTCGCAGCACGACGTGCCCGTGCCCGTGGACCCGGCGAAGGCCCTGGACCTGGCCGTGGCGTTCTGGGCCGACTGGTCCTCCCACGTCTCCACGCACCGGCCCCACGAGCAGGACGTGCTGCGCTCGCTGCTCGTGCTGCGGGCCCTGACCCACCGCGGCACCGGCGGGATCGTGGCGGCCCCGACCACGTCCCTGCCCGAGGAGTTCGGGGGCTCGCGCAACTGGGACTACCGCTACACCTGGCTGCGGGACGCCGCCCTGACGATCGAGGTGCTCGTCGCCCACGACTTCACGGACGGCGCCCTGCACTGGCGCAACTGGCTGCTGCGGGCGGTCGCCGCGGACTGGCGTGACCTGAAGATCATGTACGGCGTGGCCGGGGAGCGGCACCTGCCGGAGCGGGAGCTCGACCACCTGGGCGGCTACGAGGGGTCCCGGCCGGTGCGGATCGGCAACGGCGCCGTGGACCAGTACCAGGCGGACGTCGCGGGCGAGGTGATGATCGCCCTGGCCGCGCTGCGGGACGCCGGGGTCGCCGAGGACCGGCACTCGTGGGGGCTGCAGAAGAACCTGCTGCGCTTCTGCGAGCACCACCTCGACCACAAGGACCACGGGATCTGGGAGATGCGCGGGGACCCGGCGTACTTCGTGCACGGCCGCGCCATGATGTGGGCGGCCTTCGACCAGGGCGTGCGCGCCGTGGAGGAGCACGGGCTGAGCGGCCCGGCCGGGCACTGGCGGGCCCTGCGCGACCGGCTGTGCGAGGAGATCATGGCCCACGGCTTCGACGAGGAGCTGAACTCCTTCACCCAGACCTACGGCAGCACGGAGGTCGACGCCTCCCTGCTGCAGCTGCCGCACACCGGCTTCGTGGCCTACGACGACCCGCGGATGCTCGGCACGGTCGCGCGGATCGAGCAGGACCTGCAGGGCCCCGGCGGCCTGCTGCACCGCTACCGCACGGCCTCCGGGCTGGACGGGCTCGCGGGCGGGGAGTACCCGTTCCTGATCTGCTCCTTCTGGCTCGTGGAGCAGTACGCCCGCAGCGGGCGGGTCGACGACGCCGAGGCCCTGCTCGAGCGGCTGGTCGGCTGCGCCAACGACCTCGGGCTCTTCGCCGAGGAGTACGACCCGGCCACCGGCCGCCTCGCCGGGAACTTCCCGCAGGCCTTCAGCCACCTGGGCTTCATCCGGGCCGTCGACGCCGTGGTCCGCGAGCGCGCCGGCGAGGACACCGAGCAGCGCCTGGAGCTGTAGCGGCGGCGCAGCCGGCACCTCCGGCGGCGCCGGGAGCGAGGCCCCCGGCGCCGCGGGACCGCGTTCCGGGTGGGGCCGGAGCGCCGCGGGACCGCGTTCCGGGTGGGGCCGGAGCGCTGCGGGACCGCGTTCCGGGTGGGGCCGGAGCGCTGCCGGACCGCGTCCCGGGTGGGCCGGCCCGCCGCCGGCCGGGGTGGCCGGTCAGGCGCCGCGCGAGCCCGCCGGGACCTGCCGCGTCCCGGGCCGCTGCGCGCGGCGGCGCAGCACAGCGGTCGCCGCGACCACGAGCAGGGCCGCCACGGTGGCGGCGCCGGCCACGAGCATCGAGGACGGCTCGTCGAGGGCCCGTCCCACGGCGATCCACGACAGCCCCCACGCCGAGGCGGCGGCCACGGCCCAGCGGCCGCCGACCCGCGCCTGGACCGCGGCGACCACCGCGGCGAGCACGAGCACGACGACGACGCCGATCCACTCCGCGCCCCGTCCCTCCTGCGGCACGCCGGAGGAGACGAGGGCGGCGGCGACGTTGGCCGCCGTCGCCACGGCGACCCAGCCCAGGTACAGCCCGAAGGTGCAGTCCACGACGATCCGATCGGCGGCCCCGTCCCGGCCGGGCACTCGCTGGAGCCGGTCCACGAGCAGTCCCAGCACCAGCACGAGCGCCACGATCACCACGACGCTGGCCCAGATCCACCCCTGCTGGGTGACCAGCAGCCAGCCGGCGTTGAGCAGCATCGAGGCGGCCGCGAGCCAGCCCGTGGCCCGGAGCCTCGGGTCCGTGGCGCGGGAGGGCAGCCACTGCCGGACGGTGTACGCGGCCAGGCCCAGGTAGATCACCGACCAGATGGAGAAGGCCGGTCCGGCCGGGGCGAGCAGGGTCGCGTCCGCGGCCAGGTCGCCGCCGGAGGACTCCTCGACCCGGGTGCCGAAGATCCCGATGCCCACGAGGGTGCCGAGCACGCAGGCAATCTCGCTGAGAGTCACCACCACCTGGCGGGCGCGGTCGGCGCCGGTGGGCCGGTCCCGGACCTCCGGGTCCTGCGGTCGGGCGGGGGAGGGGGTGGCGCTCATCGGACGGCCTTTCGGTGCGGGGATCGGTGCGGTACGGCGGGCGGAGCGGGCGGCGGGTGCCTGCCGCGCCGCCCTCCACCAGCCTGTCACGCCCCTCGGCCCGGACCTAGAGTGGGCGGATGGACGACAACCGCAGCGGCAACGACCGGCCGGTGGTGGGCCTGCTGGGCGCCACCGGCATCACCGGGCGCACGGCGCTGGCCCACCTCGTCGAGCGGGCCGCGGCGGAGGGGGCGGGCGTCGTCGTCGGCGCCCGGGACCCCGGCGCGGTGCAGGCGCTGTGCGCGCGGCGCGGCCTGCCCGAGCCGGAGATCCTGCGCACGGACATCGCCGACGACGCCTCCCTGCGGGCGTTCGTGCACCGGGCCGACGTGGTCGTGGACCTCGCCGGGCCCTACACCCGCCTCGCCCCGCCCGTGCTCGCCGCGTGCGTGGCCGAGGGCGTCTCCTACCTCGACCTCACCGGGGAGACCGCGCTGGCCCGGCGCACCGACCGCGACCTGCACGAGCCCGCCCGCGCCGCCGGGATCGCGCTCGTGCACACCGCCGGCTTCGAGGCGCTGCCCGCCGACGTCCTGGTGGACGCCGCCCGCCGCCACGCCGCCGCCCGCGGGGAGGTGCTGCGCAGCGCCGACCTCGTCACCTCGGTGCGCACCCCGTCCGGGGCCGGGTTCTCGGACGCGGTCTCCGGCGGAACGCTGCGCAGCCTCGTCGAGATCCTGCGCGACCGGGACCCCGTGCGGCTCGACGACCCCGCCGCCCGCACCCCCGGCCCCCTCGCGGGAGCCGTGCGCCGCACCAGCCCGCTGCGGCTGCGGGCCCGCACGGCCGGAGGGCGGGTGCTCGCGCCGATGAGCCCGCTCGCGGCGATCAACCCGCCGGTGGTGCACCGCACCCAGGCGCTCAGCCCGGTCCCGGGGGCCGCCGCGCACCCGCTGCTGTTCCGGGAGGCCGTCGACCTCGGCCCCGCCGGCGGGGCGGCAGGGCTCCTCCGGCGGGCCGCCGCGCACGCGTCCGCGGCGGGCCAGGCGCTCACCGGCCTGGCCGTGCGGCTGCCGCACCCGGTGCGGGAGCGTCTGGCCGCGGTCCTGGAGCGGGTCCTGCCGGCGGCGGGCACCGGCCCGGAGGGCGACGTGCTCACCGGCTGGTCCTGGCGGACCCGCGGGAGCTTCACCACGCACGAGGGCTCGGCCTTCGCCGGGGTGCTCGAGGCCGAGGGCAACCCCGGCTACGGCACGACCCCCTGGCTGACCGTCGAGCTGGCCCTGCGGCTGGCGCTGCGCGGGGTGCCCGCGCCGGCCCGCGGCTCGACCACGCCCGCGCTCGCCCTCGACGGCGACCTCGAGGCCCTGCGCCCGGCGCGGGTGCGCATCACCGTGGGCTGAACCCACCTCAACAGGACCGGGGGTCCTCCCGGAGGGCGACGTCGTCGATGAGCCAGATCCCGCGCTGCTCGTCCCGGACCATGGTGTAGTCGAGGGCCCAGACGGAGCAGGTCTGCCCCTCGGGGCCGTCGGCCTCGGACTGCTCGGTGCGCACCAGCGTCTGCGCCTCGAGCGTGCCGCCTCCGCCGGTGAGGTCGAGCACCGTCAGTTCCCGCCAGTAGGTGGTGAGCAGACCTTGGCGCCACACCTCCACCCCTTCCATCTCCTCCTGCATCCGGGGCGTGAACAGGCTGAACGCGGCGTCGTACTGGCTGGTGTTGATGGCGTAGCCGTGAGCCGCCAGTGACTGGGCGACCTCGGGGGCGTAGGGATGGCCCGAGGCGACGGTCACATCGATGGAGACGTCGGTCGAGGGTGCGGGAACGCCGGGCTCCACCGGGCACTCCACCGGCGGCACCGGTCGCGGCGAGGCCGCCCACTGGTCGATCATCGGCCGGGCGTCCTCGGCGGAGAGGGCATAGCTCGTGCCCTCCGCCGGCGTGTACTCGTCGACCATCGACATCTTGGCGAAGACGACACCGACCACGTCGCCCTCCACCGAGACCAGCGGGCCGCCGCTGTTGCCCGGATTCACCGCCGCGTCCGTCTGGACGTAGCGGGCGGTGTCGCTGAAACTCTCGACCCGGGGATCCAGGCTGCTGACCACGCCGAGAGCGGCGCTGAACCCGCCCGAGAGCGGATAGCCCAGGGCGGAGACCTCCTGCCCCAGGCGGGGTGGCTCCGCGGTCCAGGTGAAGACGTGGCCTGTCACCGGCTCCTCGATGCGCAGGAGGGCCAGGTCGGCCTCCTCGCTGTAGCCCACCACCTCTGCCTCACGCACTGCCCCCGCCGGGCCCACCTGCACCGAGACGGCGTCGGCGACCACGTGCGCCGCAGTGGCGATGAGGGTGTCGTCGACCAGGAAGCCGCTGCCGGCGCTCGCGCCGTCGCAAGTGGTCGTGGAGATAGGGATGACACCTGTCCCGACGGTCTCGAGGGTGACGGGCCACGTCCCGGGCAGTGTCGGCGGGACGGACGGCGGCTGCGGAGAGACCTGGACCGGCGAGGGGTCCGGACCGGGCCCGGCCGGGGCGGGCGGCGGCGCCTGTGTCACCGGCGGGGCATCGTTCTCCCCGGGATCCGGATCGACCGTGATGCACCCCGAGAGGGCGAGCACGGCGGTGGCCGCCAGGGCGACGGCGGCAGGTCTGCGTGGCGCGTCCATGACGATCCCCTTCCGGACGGCCCGAGGATCGGCACCTCGCCGACGGCGGACCGGCCCTGCGCTGTGCTGTCACGTTAGGGCAGGGCCGGAGCGGGCAGGGGATGTGTCCGATTCTGACGTATCCGCGCAGGTCGGAGCCAAGGCACGAGCCCCCTGTCCGTGTGGGCAGGGGGCTCGTGGGGGGACAGAGGGACTACGGCTTGAGCACCACCTTGATGCAGCCGTCCGCCTTCTTCTGGAACGTCTCGTACATCTCCGGGGCCCGGTCCAGCGGCACCCGGTGGGTCGCGAGGTCCAGCACGCCCAGCGGGTCGGAGGGGTCGTCCACGAGCGGCAGCAGCTCGTCGGTCCAGTAGCGCACGTTGCACTGGCCCATGCGCAGCTGGATCTGCTTGTCGAACAGCGTGAGCATCGGCATCGGGTCCTTCATGCCGCCGTACACGCCGCTGAGGGAGATCGTCCCGCCGCGCCGGACGGCGTCGATGGCCGTGTAGAGGGCCCCGAGCTTGTCCACCCCGGCGGTCTCCATGGCCTTGCGGCCCAGCGGCGACGGCAGCAGGCCGACCGCCTTGTGCGCCGCGCCGGCCACGTGCGAGCCGTGCGCCTCCATGCCCACGGCGTCGACCACCGCGTCCGGGCCGCGCCCGTCGGTGAGGTCCTTCAGCCGCTCGGCGACGTCCCCGGCGGAGTCCATCGTCTCGACGCCGTGGCGCTCGGCCATGGCCCGCCGCTCGGCGACCGGGTCGACCGCGATGACGCGGTAGCCCAGGTGACGGCCGATCCGGGCGGACATCTGACCGATCGGTCCCAGACCGAGCACCGCGAGCGAGCCGCCCTCGGGAGGAGCGGCGTACTTCACGGCCTGCCAGGCGGTGGGCACCACGTCGGAGAGGTACAGGTAGCGCTCGTCCTCGCCGGTCTGCGGCACCTTGATCGGCCCGTAGTCGGCGTGCGGCACGCGCAGGTACTCGGCCTGCCCGCCCGGCACCGAGCCGTAGAGCCGGGAGTAGCCCAGGAACGCCGCGCCGCTGTTGTACTCCCGCACCTGGGTGGTCTCGCACTGGGACTGCAGGCCCTGCTTGCACATGAAGCAGTGCCCGCACGAGACATTGAAGGGGATCACCACGCGGTCCCCCGCCGTGATGTGGGTGACCGCCGGGCCGACCTCCTCGACGATGCCCATCGGCTCGTGGCCGATGATGTCGCCCTTGTCCATGAACGGGCCGAGCACCTCGTACAGGTGCAGGTCGGAGCCGCAGATGCCGGTCGAGGTGATCCGCACGATCGCGTCCGTGGGCTCCTGGATCCGCGGGTCCGGGACCTCCTCGACGCTCACGGAGCGCTTTCCCTGCCAGGTCAGAGCCTTCATCGGTCCTCCTTCTCACGGCCGGCCCCCTGCCGCGCGGGCACGGAAGGTCAGCCTGCTGATCTGTTCGGTCCCGACCGATCCTACTCCCGGGTCTCGCCACGAGGCCAGGGTCGCGCTCCGGAGCGGGCCCGCCCGGGAGTCCGCGGCGGCCTCTCGTCCCGCGTGCACCCCGGACCTGTCGAGCGGCGCGCACCGGTCTCTCTCCCGGAGGGTGCGCCGGACCGGGGGCGCGCGCCCGCCTTGACCAGGAGCGCACGCCGGTTGACGAACGGTGCCGGAAACCCCCGGGACCCTCTTCCCGGGGTGTGCCCCCGGCCACACTGTTCGACACCGGGCCTCGGACGGGAGCGTTCCCGCCGGGCCCGCCGCACCGCTTCCGGACCACCCGAGGAGATCCGTCATGCAGGAGACCACGCTCGCCACCCCGCCGTCCGCGCTGGGGGTCACCCACCCGCTCGACATGCTCACCGCCGCCGAGATCTCCGCCGCCCGGGCGATCCTGGAGGAGGCCGGCCACCTGCGGGCGGCCACCCGGTTCCCCCGTGTGATGCCGGTCGAGCCGCCGAAGGCCGTCGTGCTGGGGCACGCCGACGGCGACGACGACTTCGACCGCTCGCTCGAGATCACGCTGCTGGACACGGACACGGCCGAGACCCGGCGGGCGGTGGTCTCCGTGACCGCCGGGGAGGTCCGCTCGATCGAGACCCTGCCGACGGACCAGCACCCCCACGGGCAGGCGCAGTACCTCTTCGAGGAGTACGACCGGGCGGCGGAGATCGTCAAGGCCGACCCGCGCTGGCAGGCCGCCATGGCCCGCCGGGGGATCGAGGACACCACCCACAGCTTCGTGGCCCCGCTGGCCCCGGGCTACTTCCCGCGGGAGGACGAGACGGGCAGGCGGGTCATCCGCTCCCTGACCTTCCACCGCCGCTTCGAGGGCGACAACCCCTGGGGCCACCCCGTCGAGGGGCTCATCGCCCACGTCGACCTCACGGCGGGCGAGGTGCTCCGGCTCGAGGACGACGGCGACGTGCCGGTGCCGATGGCCGACGCCAACTACACCCCCGAGTTCACGGGCCCGGCCCGCACCAGCCTCAAGCCCCTGGACATCGTCCAGCCCGAGGGCCCGTCCTTCGAGGTCGACGGCACCCACGTCACCTGGGAGAACTGGAGGCTGCGCATCGGCTTCAACGCCCAGGAGGGCCTGGTGCTCAACCAGGTCACCTTCCGCGACGACTCCGGGGAGCAGCCCGAGGACCGCTCGGTGCTCTACCGCGGGTCCGTGCCGGAGATGGTGGTGCCCTACGGCGACACCACGAACACCCGCTTCTGGATCAGCTACTTCGACGCCGGGGAGTACCTGCTCGGCAAGAACGCCAACTCCCTGAAGCTCGGCTGCGACTGCCTCGGGGTCATCCGGTACTTCGACGCGTTCGTGGCCGACGACGAGGGCCACCCGATGGAGATCCCCCACGCCGTGTGCATGCACGAGGAGGACTACGGGATCCTCTGGAAGCACACCGAGCCCGGCGAGGCCCCGCAGGTGCGCCGCTCCCGGCGCCTGGTGATCTCCTACTTCGCCACGATCGGCAACTACGAGTACGGCTTCTTCTGGTACTTCTACCTCGACGGCTCCATCCAGGTGGAGGCCAAGGCCACCGGCATCGTCTTCGCCGGCGCCTGCGAGCCCGGGAGGCCCAACCGCCACTCCAACGAGATCGCCCCCGGCATCCAGGCGCCGGTGCACCAGCACATCTTCTGCGCCCGGCTCGACGTCGCTGTCGACGGCCTGGCGAACCTTGTGCAGGAGGAGAACCTGGTGCGCCTGCCCATGGGTGAGGAGAACCCGTGGGGCAACGCGTTCACCTGGTCGCGCACCGACGTCACCCGCGAGTCCGAGGGTGTGCGCGACGCCGACCCGGAGACCGGCCGGAAGTGGTTCGTCACCAACCCCAACCGCCGCAACCACGTGGGCGAGCCCACCGCCTACCACCTGATCCCGATGCCGGGGCCGCGGCTGCTCGCCGCGGAGGGCTCCTCCGCCTGGAAGCGGGCCCGCTTCGCGACCCACCACCTGTGGGTCACCGCCTTCGACGAGGACGAGCGCTTCCCCGCGGGCAC
Source organism: Kocuria sp. LUK (assembly GCF_021012935.1). Classification (NCBI taxonomy): domain Bacteria; kingdom Bacillati; phylum Actinomycetota; class Actinomycetes; order Micrococcales; family Micrococcaceae; genus Kocuria; species Kocuria sp. LUK. Next base: position 144,426 of record NZ_JAJMZI010000002.1, on the reverse strand, counting down.
CTACCCGAACCAGCACGCCGGCGGGGGCATCGGCGAGTGGGTGGCCCAGGACCGCCCGCTCGAGAACACCGACGTGGTGCTGTGGCACACCTTCGGGCCCACCCACATCCCGCGCACCGAGGACTGGCCCGTGATGCCCGTGGACTACTACGGCTTCTGGTTCAAGCCCCACGGCTTCCTCGACCGCAACCCCGCGCTCGACCTGCCGGACTGGTCCACCGCCGGCGGGAGGTGCTGCGGCACCGAGGTCGGGGCCGCCGACCCGGCTCCCGCCACGGAGGACGCCCACGCCGTCACCGGCCACGGCGACCGCCCCGCCCACGGCTGCGGCTGCGAGGGCTGAGCCTTGAGCACCGATGTGAACCGCAGCGACCGGGCCGTCGCGCACGGGCACCTCACCGGGAGCACGGGCCTGGAGCGCCGGACGCTGACCGTCCCGTCGCTGGTCTTCCTCATCATCGCGGCCTCCGCGCCGCTCACCGTCCTGGCCGGCGGCGTGCCGTCCACGTTCGCCGTGACCGGCCTGCTCGGGGTGCCCCTGGGTTTCCTCGTCCTCGGGGCGGTCCTCGCCCTGTTCGCCGTGGGCTACGGGGCGATGTCCTCGCGGATCACCAACGCCGGGGCCTTCTACGCCTACGTGGCCGACGGGCTGGGCGCCCGGCAGGGCATCGGGGCCTCCTGGCTCGCGCTCATCAGCTACAACGCGATGCAGATCGGGCTCTACGGGATCTTCGGCTTCGTCCTGTCCTCCTTCCTGGAGGCACGCCTGGGCCTCACGGTGCCGTGGTGGGCGGCGGCCCTCGCCGGGCTCGTCCTCGTCGGGCTGCTCGGCGTGAGCCGGGTCGACCTCTCCGCCAAGGTCATCGCGGTCCTGGTCACCCTCGAGTTCCTCGTGGTGATCGTCGTCGACGTGGTCTCCCTGGGCGTGGCCCCCGAGGGGATCAGCGCCCGGCCGCTGCTGCCCGCCGAGTTCCTCACCCACGGGATCGGCGCCGTGCTCTCCTTCGGCATCGCCGCGTTCATGGGCTTCGAGTCCGCCGCGATCTACAGCGAGGAGGCCGAGGACCCGGCGCGTGCCGTCCCGCGGGCCACCTTCACGGCGGTGGCGGTCATCTCGGTGTTCTACGCCGTCTCCGCGTGGGCCCTGGCCGTGGGCGTGGGCCCGAGCGGGATCGTGGCCGCCTCCCAGCAGCACGGACCGGACCTGGTGTTCGTGTTCCTGGGCGAGCACGGCGGGGTGCTGCTCGCGGACATCGCCCAGGTCCTGTTCATCACGAGCCTGCTGGCCGCCCTCATCGCCTTCCACAACGCGGTGGCCCGCTACTTCTTCTCGCTGGGCCGCGAGAGCGTGCTCCCGCGGTGGCTCGGCGCCGTCGGACGGCGCAACCACGCCCCCGTCGCCGGCTCGCTCGCCCAGAGCGCCCTGGCCGTGGTGCTCGTGACGGTCTTCGTGGTCGCCGGGCAGGGCTCCGAGCTCGGTCCGCTCTTCCCGGTGCTGACCCTGTTCACCTGGCTGGTCAACGCGGGCGCGTTCGGGCTGATCTTCCTCCTGGCCGTCACCTCGCTGGCGGTGGTCGGGCACTTCCGGCGGGATCCGGGCGGGCACTCCGCCTGGGTGCGCTGGATCGCGCCGGGGCTGTCCGCGGTGGGGCTGGGCGCGGTGTTCCTGCTGGTCCTGGTGAACTTCGACGTCCTCATCGGCGCCGAGGGGCCCAGCCCGCTGGCCGTCGTCGTGCCGGCGGTCGTCCTGGGCACCGGGCTCGCCGGGCTGCTCTGGGGCGAGCACCTCCGGCGCCGCCGTCCCGAGGTGTTCGCCGGGGTCGGCTCCGGCCGTGCCGTCGCAGGGGGCGAGTCCGGAGCGCCCCCTGGCGACCCGGGCCGGCCGGACGGGCCCGCCCGGCCCGGGATGCCCGGTGCGCCGGAGGCCGCCGGTGTGGCCGGGGACGCGCGATGACCGCCCTCGAGCCGGCGGGCGGGGCCCTCGGGGCAGGACGCTCCCCGGGCGGGCCCGTGCAGACCCCGGGCCCGCCCGACGGGCCGTCGGGGGCCCGGCGCCACCCGGTCGACCTCCTGCGGGGACGGGGCCGACCGGACGCACCGCGCCCGGAAGAGCGCCGCCGGGCCGGTCTCCGCCGGGCCGATCCCTTGCGGGTGTTGCTCGTGCTGGGCGTGGCCGCCTCCGTGGTCCTGCACGCACGGATGGCGCTCGCCGGGGTCCACGGGCCCGGGTGGTCGGTGCTCATGGGAGTCATGGCGCTGCTGTGCCTGTCCTGCCTGGCCGGACTGGTCCGGGCCGGCGACCCCACCGCCACGGTGCGGATGGTCATGGGCACCGCCCTCGCGATGGCCCTCGGCCACGTGCTGCTCCTCCCGCTGCTGGGCGGGAGCTCCGGGGCGCACGGCGCCCACGCCCACCACGGGGGAGCAGCCCCGGTGGACGCGGCCTCCGGGGCGGGCCACGGCGGCATGCTCCTGGTGGTGGGGGTCGAGCTGGCGGTGGCGGCCGTCGCCGTCGTCCGGACCCGGCGACACACTCAGCGCATTACCTACCAACCGGTCTAATATGGCGACCCACACGTGATGCCGGTCACGGCGCGGACCCCGGTGGCCCGCGCCGTGCCCGAACAGGGGGGATCGTTCGATGGTGCCGACGCCGACGGGACAGGGCCGGACCGCCGCGAGCCCTGAGCTCGTGGAGTCCATCCGGGACTGGTCGCGGCTGACCTCGCGCTCCTTCGTTCCCCTGAGCTGCACGACGAGCGCCGCCCGGACCTTCCGGGCGGGGCTCGTGGGCCGGGAGGCGGGCAACCTGCACGTCTCGCACCTGCGGTTCGCGCCGCACGCGGTCGAGCGCGTCCCCGCCGGCCCGGCGGACACCGGTGGGGGGCGCTTCAAGGTCAACCTGCAGCTCGAGGGGCGCTGCGTCGTCGAGCAGGACGGCCGGCGCAGCGTCCTGAACCCCGGTGACCTCACCCTCTACGACACCTCCGAGCCCTACCGCCTGGAGTTCCCGGAGGAGTCCCGGCTGCTGGTGCTGATGTTCGACCACCACGTCCTCGACCTCCCGCCGGCCGCGGTCGCGCAGCTGCGGGCCTGCCGGCTCGGGCCCGAGGGCGGAGTCCACGACATGGTGGCGTCCTTCCTTGCGTCGATGGCCGACCACATGGACGCCCTGACCGGGATGAACGCCCAGCGGCTGGGCAACTCCGCGCTCGACCTGCTGACGACCTCCTTCAACCTCGAGCTCGACGACCAGGTCGCCGCCTCCCGCCACGAGAAGGACCGGCTGCGGGCGGCCGTGCACGACTGGGTCGAGGCCAACCTGGCCAGCCCCGACCTCGGCCCCGCGACGATCGCCCGGGCTCACTTCGTCTCGGTCCGCCGGCTGCACCAGCTCTTCCGCGACGAGGGCACGACCGTCTCGGCGTGGATCCGCATCCGCCGCCTCGAGCGCTGCCGCCGGGTCCTGGAGGACCCCGCCAGTGCCGCCGTCCCGGTGGCCCGCGTCGGCGCCCGGTGGGGCTTCCCCGACGGCGCGCACTTCTCCCGCGTGTTCAAGGCCGCCTACGGCGTCTCGCCCTCGCAGGCCCGCGCCCGGGCGCTCGCTGCCCGGGGGTGAGGGGCCGAGGGGACTGGGTCCGGAGGTCGGGGCCGGCGTCGAGGCCGGTCCCGGGACCAGGACCAGGACTGGGATCCGACGCGGACCGGGTTCCGGGTCCGGACCAGGAGTCGGGACCAGGACCGGAATCCGACCCGGAGCAGGAGCTGGGCCCGGGCCAGGAGCCGGATGCGGGCCCGGGCCGGACTGTCCCGGACGGGATCAGTCGGCAGCGGTGACGGTGGCGTCGACGAGGATCGGCTCCTCGCCGCGGTCGACGTAGAGCTGCGCGGTCTCCTGGTCGGTGACCGCCTGCAGGGACTCGAAGTCGTCGACCGTGAAGACGTCGCGCTCCTCGACCCTGCCGGTGGCCTCGACCTCGTCGCCGACCATGATGCCCTCCGGCAGCTGCTCGGCCATCACCAGCGTGTCCTCGGCGCCGATGGCGATCACCTGGTGCGCCAGGACCGCCTGTACCTCCCCGGTGAGGGTCATGGTCTCCCCGACGAGCTCCTCGGTGGGCACCCCGGACTGGTCGGCCTGGGTCAACTCGGTCTCCTCGGCGCAGCCCGCCACGGTGCCCGCGAGCAGGAGGGCGGCGGCAGCGGCGGCGGTGGTGCGGGGAAGGCGGCGCATGGTGGTCTCCTCGTTCGTCGTGCGGCGCCCGGCCGGTTCCGGGGGCCGGTGGCGACCGTACGCATGCTGATCGGCGGATCGCCAGCGATCCCGGGGGTTCGCCGGGGTCTCACCGCGGATCGTGACCCTCCCGTGACCCGGGGGACAGGGGCGCCGGCCGGGTGGGCGACGTTCCCGGTGCTGCGGGCCGCGTGGCACAGTGGCGGACATGGAACCCCGCACAGCACAGTCCCCGCGCCGCACCGCCCTGGTCGTCGGTGCCAGCGGCATCGCCGGCTCCGCGGTCGTCGAGCAGCTCACCGCCACCCCGGGCTGGGAGGTGCTCGCGCTCTCCCGCACCCCCGTGCCCGGCAGCTCCGCGCGGCACATCGGCGCCGACCTCCGCTCCCCCGAGGACCTGGCCACGGCCCTGGCCGGGGAGCGGCCCACGCACGTGTTCTTCACCGCCTGGTCGCGCCAGGACACGGAGGCGCAGAACATCGAGGTCAACGCCGGGATGCTGCGCCACCTGCTCGCCGCGCTCGAGCACGCGCCCGTCGAGCACGTGGCGCTGATGACGGGGCTGAAGCACTACCTCGGTCCCTTCGAGGCCTACGGCCGGGGCGAGATGCCCGACACCCCGTTCCTCGAGGACGAGCCGCGGCTGCCGGTGGACAACTTCTACTACGCCCAGGAGGACGAGCTGTGGGCGGCCGCGGACCGGCAGGGCTTCCGCTGGTCCGTGCACCGGGCGCACACGGTGATCGGCCACGCGGTGGGCAACGCCATGAACATGGGGCTGACGCTGGCCGTCCAGGCCGCGATCTGCCGGGAGACCGGACGCCGCTTCGTCTTCCCCGGCTCCGAGGTCCAGTGGAACAGCCTCACCGACATGACCGACGGCCCGCTGCTGGCCGAGCACATGGTCTGGGCGGCCACGACGGAGACCGCGGGCAACGCCGCCTACAACGTGGTCGACGGCGACGTGTTCCGGTGGCGGAGGATGTGGCCCGCCCTGGCCGGGTACTTCGGGCTCGAGTGGGAAGGGTACCGGGGCGCCCCGCGGCCGCTCGAGGAGCAGATGCGCGGCACGGAGGACGTCTGGGCGCGGATCGCCGAGCGGCACGGGCTGGTCGAGCCCGACCTCGCCCGCGTGGCCTCGTGGTGGCACACCGATGCCGACCTCGGCCGCCCGATCGAGGTGCTCGCCGACATGAGCCGCAGCCGGCTCGCCGGCTTCACGGGCTACCGGCGGACCCAGGACTGCTTCACCGCCCTGTTCGACCGCTACCGGGCCGAGCACGTCATCCCCTGACGGCCGCCGACCGGCACGCCCGGCACCCGACCGGCACGCCCGGCACCCGACCGGCGTGCCCGGCACCCGGCGCCCGACCGGCGCCCGACCGGCGTGCCCGGCGCCCGGCCGACAGGGCCCGGGGGCCGGGAGGTGGCCGGGGAGGTGGTCGGGAGGGCGCCGGGTCGACGTCGTGCGGGTGCCGAGCCCGGCCCGGAGCCGGTCGGAGGCGACGCGGGGCCCGACGACGACGGGCAGCGCGCCGGGAGGAACTGACTGCACCACGTGCATCTTTGCACTCCGTGCACCGTTGCACGTAGTGTAAGCACCCGTGACGATCCTGCCCGCCGAGCCCGCACCGGACCGCCCGCCGCACGACCGGCGCGAGGCGGTGAAGTACCACAACCGCCGCGCCATCATCGACGCCGCGGCGGCCCTGGCCGAGGAGCGGGGGCTGGGCGGGTTCACCGTCACCGACCTCGCCGACCGGGCCGGCGTGTCCCGGCGGACGATCTTCAACCACTTCGCTGCCGCCGACGACGCCGTCCACGCCCGCTTCAGCGAGCTGCTCGGGGTCTTCGTCGACAACTTCGCGCGCGTCGTGGAGGCCACACCGCCGCCGGTCGAGCCGAGCATCGGCGCCGTGCTCGAGCAGCTGGCCGACGTCATCGAGCGCACCGAGCTCGTCCCCGCCATGTGCCACATCGCCCGGCTCATGGGCGCGAGCGAGAACAGCCCGACCACCGCGGTGTGGTCGCACGAGGTGATCGAGACCCTCACCGCCCGGCTGGCCGCCGAGATCACCGACCGCGTGCCCGAGGCCCCCACGTTCACCGTGGACCTGCTCGCGACCCTGCTGCTGCACGCCCTGGCCGTCGCGTTCCAGCAGTGGGCCGAGGAGACCGGCGCGGTGGACACCCCCGCGAGCCGCAGCACGTGGCTGCGGGTGCTGCGCGAGGCCGTGGAGCGGCTGCGCCACGGCTTCGCCGACCCGGCCCCTGGCGCCGGGACGCCCGGTACCGAGGCGCCCGGTACCGGGACGCCCGCTCCGGAGGCGCCCCGCCCCTGATCCGCCCCGCAACCACCGCTGCCCCTGGAGCATCGACCCCTCGGGCAGCACCGCCCCGAGCACTCCGGCTCCTGGTGCACCCCGACCCGGGACCACCCCGCTCCGGGAGCACCCCGCCCGGGCCCCTCGCCGAGGCCCCGGGCCGACCGACCCGACACAGACGAACAGAAGAAGAGACATGGCACACCTGCTGTACCGACTCGGGCGCTTCGCCGCCCGCCGCGCCTGGGCCGTGGTCGCGGCCTGGGCTGCGGTCCTGCTCCTCGCCGGCGGGGCCTTCGCGGCCTTCGGCGGCCAGCTGACCAACGCCATCACCGTGCCCGGCACCGAGACCCAGCGCCTCGCCGACCGGCTGCAGACCGAGCTGCCCGACGCCGGGCACGGCACGGGCCGGATCGTGTTCACCACCGAGGACGGCGAGCCCTTCACCGCCGCGCAGCGCGCGCAGGTCGGCGACGCCCTCGCCGCGGCCGAGGAGTCCCCGGGCGTCGACGCCGTGCTCGACCCCTTCACCGCGCAGGAGCAGCGGGAGGACCAGCGGCAGCAGCTCGAGGACGGGCGCGCCCGGGCCGCCGAGGGGCAGGAGCGGCTGGAAGCGGCCGAGGAGACCCTCGACGAGGGGCAGGCCGAGCTCGACGACGCCCGTGAGCAGGCCGAGCGCGCCGGTGCCCTGGACCGGGTGGAGGACCGCCTCGACGAGCAGCAGGAGACCCTCGACGAGGGCCGTGCCGAGCTCGAGCGCAACCGTGAGCAGCTCGCCGCGGGCCTGCCCGAGCTGGACCGGGGCGAGCGGCTGCTCGCCCTGGCCGAGGAGACCCGCACGGTCTCCCGGGACGGCACCGCGGCCATGGCCGTGGTCACCTTCACCGAGGAGCAGCAGGCGGTCACCGCCGAGGACAAGCAGGCGCTGCAGGACGCCGTCGACGGCGCCGAGCTCGACGGCGTGCAGGTGGACTACTCCCTGGAGATCGCCCAGGACATCTCCCAGCTCTTCGGCCCGGCCGAGGTCATCGGCGTGGTCATCGCCGGGATCGTGCTGCTGTTCATGCTCGGCACCCTCGTGGCCGCGGGCCTGCCCATCCTCATGGCGCTCACCGGCGTGGCGATCGGCGCCCTCGGCGTGCTGTCCTTCTCCGGGGCCGTGGACATGATGTCGGTGACCCCGATGCTGGGCGTGATGCTCGGGCTGGCCGTGGGCATCGACTACTCCCTGTTCATCCTCAACCGCCACCGCCAGCAGCTGCTGGCCGGCACCGGGCTGCACCGCTCGATCGGGCTGGCCACCGGCACCTCCGGCAACGCCGTGGTCTTCGCGGGCCTGACCGTGATCATCGCCCTGGCCGCGCTCAACGTCACCGGCATCCCCTTCCTGGGCGTGATGGGCACCGCCGCCGCGGTCTGCGTGGCCGTGGCCGTGCTCATCGCCGTGACCCTCACCCCCGCGCTGCTGTCGCTGGTCGGGCAGCGCCTGCTCTCCGCGCGGGCGCGGGCCCGGGCGGCCCGGCGCCCCGCGCACCTGGGCGAGCCCCGTCCCGGGGTGGCCACCCGCCACCCGGTGGTCACGCTCGTGGTCGGTGTGCTCGCCCTCGTGCTCGTCGCGCTGCCGGCGGCCTCGATGCGCCTGGGCCTGCCGGACGCCTCCTCCGAGCCGGAGGACTCCACCCAGTACCGCACCTACCAGGTCATCGAGGAGAAGTTCGGCGCCGGCGCCAACGGCCCGCTGCTCGTGGTCGCCGACCTGCCCGAGGGCACGGACGCGGACGAGGCCGCCGCGCTGCAGGTGGACGTGGGCGAGGCGCTCATGGCCGAGGACGACGTCGTCTCCGTGGTCCCGGCCGGGCTCTCGGAGGACAGCGGGACCGTGGTGTTCCAGGTGGTGCCCGCCGACGGCCCCGCCGCCGAGTCCACCGAGCAGCTGGTCAACGACCTGCGGGCCCTGTCCCCGCAGCTGGAGGACGAGCAGGGCGTGCGGATCGGGGTCACCGGTCAGACCGGCGGCAACATCGACGTCTCCCAGCTGCTGGCCGACGCGCTGCCGCTGTACCTGACCGTGGTGATCGGGCTCTCGCTCGTGCTGCTGGTGCTGGTCTTCCGCTCCGTGCTCGTGCCGGTCGTGGCCACCGCCGGGTTCATGCTCTCCCTCTTCGCGGCCTTCGGCGCGGTCGTGGCGATCTACCAGTGGGGCTGGCTCGGCGGGCTCTTCGGCGTGCACGCGCCGGGGCCGGTGCTGAGCTTCCTGCCGACCATCCTCGTGGGCGTGCTCTTCGGCCTGGCCATGGACTACCAGCTGTTCCTGGTCTCGGGGATGCGCGAGGCCTTCGTGCACGGGCGCTCCGCCCGCGCCGCCGTCCAGGAGGGGCTCACCGCGGGCCGGGCCGTGGTCACGGCCGCGGCGATCATCATGATCTCCGTGTTCGCCGGCTTCGTCTTCTCCCACATGGCGATGATCCGGCCCATGGGCTTCGGCCTCGCCTTCGGGGTGCTCGTCGACGCCTTCGTGGTGCGCATGATGCTGATCCCCGCGACCATGCACCTGCTCGGGGACCGGGCGTGGTGGCTGCCGCGCTGGCTGGACCGGATCCTGCCGGACGTCGACGTCGAGGGCGAGTCCCTGCGCCGCGAGGCGGGGGAGCCGGCCGCGGGGGACGATCCGGCCGGGGACGGCCCGGGCGGGACCGCCGACGGCTGGGGCGGCACCGGGCCCGGCCCGGACGCCGAGCCCGAGCTGGTCGGCGCCGGGCGCCGGGACTGAGCGCACCGGGCTCCCCTCCCGACGACGGCGCGCCCGCCACCCGGCAGCAGGTGGCGGGCGCGCCGTCGTCGTCGCGGGGTGGACTCAGCCGATGCCGTTCGTCTGCAGCCACATCTCCAGCAGGCCCAGCTGCCACAGCACGTTCGAGCGCAGCGGCGTGTGGTGCGTGTTGGGGTCCGCGAGCAGGGACTCCACGACCTCGGAGTTGTACAGCCCGCGCCGCACCGCCGCCGGGTCGGTCAGGGCCGCCTCGACCCGGTCGAGCGTGCCGCCCTCGAGGGTGCGGATCGCCGGGACGGGGAAGTAGCCCTTCTTCCGGTCGATCACCTCGTCCGGGACGATCCCGCGCGCCGCGCGCTTGAGCACGCCCTTGCCGCCGTCGGCGAGCTTGAGCTCCGGCGGGATGCGCCCGGCGAACTCCACGAGCTCGTGGTCGAGGAACGGCACGCGCGCCTCGAGGCCCCAGGCCATGGTCATGTTGTCCACGCGCTTGACCGGGTCGTCCACGAGCATGACCGTCGAGTCGGTGCGCAGCGCCGCGTCCACCGCGGTCTCGGCGCCGGGGCGGCCGAAGTGGCGCTCGATGAACGCGGTCGGGGCGTCGTGGGTGGCCATCCACTCGGGGGAGAGCACCTTCGCGAGCCGCGACCACGGCCGGTCGAAGAACGCGTCCGCGTAGGTCTGCCGGGCGTCGTCGCGGGCCACGTCGGCCAGCGGCGGGTACCAGTGGTAGCCGCCGAGGACCTCGTCGGCGCCCTGGCCGGACTGGACGACCTTGACGTGCTGGGAGACCTCCTCGCTGAGCAGGTAGAACGCCACGCAGTCGTGGCTGATCATCGGCTCGCTCATCGCCGCGACGGTGCGGTCGATCGCGGGCACCAGGCGGGCGTCGTCGATCGCGATCTGGTGGTGGTCGGTGCCGAAGCGGCGGGCCACGAGGGAGGAGAACTCGAACTCGTCCCCGGCCTCCTCGCCGCGGGACTCGAAGCCGATGCTGAAGGTCCGCAGGTCCTCCTGCCCGCTCTCCGCCAGGAGGGCGACGACGAGGCTGGAGTCGATCCCGCCGGACAGCAGCACGCCCACGGGCACGTCCGCGACCATGCGCCGCTTCACCGCGGTGCGCAGCTTCTCGACGAGCCCGTCCTGCCAGTCCCGCTCGGACCACCCGGAGCGGTCCTCGTCGCGGGTGAACTGCGGGTTCCAGTACTCGAGGTCGGAGGCCGAGCCGTCCGGCTCGATCGTGCGCACGGTGGCCGGCGGCATCTTGCGCACGCCCTTGAGGATCGTGCGCGGGGCCGGGACCACCGAGTGGAACGTGAGGTAGTAGGACAGGGCGGTGCGGTCGATCGAGGTGTCGACGTCCCCGGCCGCCAGCAGCGCCTGGACCGTCGAGGCGAAGCGCAGCCGTTCCCGGGAGTGGTCGACGTACATCGGCTTGATGCCCAGCCGGTCGCGGGCCAGCACCGTGCGCCCGCTGGTGTGCTCGGTGATCGCGAAGGCGAACATGCCGTGGAAGTGGTAGACGCACTCCCGGCCCCAGCGGTGGTAGGCCTTCAGCGCGACCTCGGTGTCCGAGGTCGAGAAGAACTCGTAGCCCATCCCGCGCAGCTCCTCGCGCAGCCGGCGGTAGTTGTAGATCATCCCGTTGAACACGATCGACAGCCCCAGCCGGGAGTCGACCATCGGCTGCCCGCCGGAGGGACTGAGGTCGACGATCTTCAGCCGGCAGTGGCCCATCGCCACCGGCCCCTGGGCCCACGCCCCGGAGCCGTCCGGGCCGCGGCCCGACTGGGCGCAGGTCATCCGGTGGATCGTGCCGGGGTCGGCGGCCCGGCCGTCGAAGCGGAGCTCACCGGCGATGCCGCACATCAGCGCTCACCCCCGTTCCCGGGCAGGGAGGAGGGGTGGGGTTCTCCACGGGGTGTCAGCATCCTTCCAGTCTAGGGGCCGGGCGTGACGGGCACGTCACAGTCGGGTCCCGGGCCGGTTCAGGCGGCCTCGAGGGCGAGCAGCGCCGCCTTGGCCTCGAGGCCGCCGACGTAGCCGCCGGGACTGCCGTCGGCGCGCAGCACCCGGTGGCACGGGACGACCACGGGCAGCGGGTTCGTGGCGCACGCCGTGCCCACGGCCCGGCTCGCCCCCGGCCGGCCCAGCGCGCGGGCCAGCTCCCCGTAGCTCGTGGTGCGCCCGTAGCCGATCCCGGGCAGGCGCTCCTGGACGAGCCGGCGGAAGCCGTGGGAGAGGGAGCGGTCCAGGGGCAGGTCGAAGGCCGTGCGCTCCCCGGCGAAGTACTCGCGCAGCTGCGCCGCGGCCGGTGCCAGGGCCTCGGGGGCGGTGAGGACGCGCGGGCCGAGGCGGTCGGCCAGCTCCTGCAGCACCCGGTCGTGGTCCTCGCGGGCGTAGGCGACCCGCACGAGTCCGCGGGGCGTGGCCGCGAGCAGCAGCGGCCCGACCGGGGAGTCCACGGTCGTGACGGCCACGTCCAGCAGGTCCTCCGCGGCGGCCCGCCGCTCGAGGCGCCGGTGCATCCGGGCCAGCACCGCCGCGTCCGGGACGTCCTCCGGCACGAGGGTGCCCGGGAGCGGCGGGTCCCCGGTGCCCGGGGCGTCGTGGTGGGGGTGCGTGCTCATGTCCTCGTCTCCTCCTGCGCGCCCCGGGGTGCGGGACGCTCGGTCCAGGTGCCCGCCAGCGTGCGGCGGAGGGTGGCCAGCCCGTCGGCGGCGGCCCGCCGGGCGGCTTCCGGGGTGCCGCCGAGGATCCCGGCGACCTCCCGGTAGGAGAGCCCGCCCAGGTGGCGGTAGGCGAGGACCCGCCGCTGCTTCTCCGGCAGGGCCGCCACCGCCGCCCACAGCGCGGCGGCGTCCTCGGGCTCCGCCGCGGCCGGGGCGGGCCGCTCGGGCAGCGTGTCGACCGGCACGGCCGCGCGGCCGCGGGCCCGCACGACGTCGAGGGCCTTGCGGTGGGCGATCGTCACCAGCCACGCCTGCACGTTCGCCGAGGCCGGCAGCTCCGGCCAGGCGCGCAGGGCCGCCAGGAACGTCTCCGACCACGCGTCCTCGGCGTCGGCGGGACCGGGCAGCACGGCCCGGCACACCCGCCACACCGTCGCGCCGTGGCGGGCCACCACCGTCTCGAAGGGCTCTTTGGTCTCCATCACCGGGAAGACGCCGCGGCGGGCCCGAACGTGAGGTGCCCCCGCCGGCCGGGGACGGGGCTCACGCCCCGGGGGCCGGGCCCAGCAGGTCCTCGATCACCGGGCCGGCCTGCCGGAACCAGGGCCGGGAGGCCTCGAAGCCGTCCCAGCCGTCGGTGAGCACGACGACGACGTGCTCCCGCCCGCCGGTGCGCAGCAGCCCGGCGTCGTGGGAGACGTCCTCGAGCAGGCCCGTCTTGTGCGCGAACTCCGTGCCCGTGGACAGCCCCGAGGACAGGGCGTAGTCGAGGTGCTGGTCGCGCAGCAGGCCCAGGAACAGCTCGGTCGAGGCCGGGGAGAGCAGCCGGCCGCGGCGCAGCCGCTCGAGCAGGTCGGCGACGTCGTCCGGGGTGGTGGTCATGGCCACGACCCCGTCCTCGCCGGTGCCCGGGTCGAAGGTCGTCGTGGTGAAGCCGTGCGCCCGGGCGGAGTCCTCGAGCGCGTCCCACCCCAGCTGCCCGCCGAGGGCGGCCCCGGAGGCGTTGTCCGACCACGTGATCATCGCGTCGAGGGCCTGCGCCACGGTCAGGGCGGTGCCGGGGACGGGGTCCGTCAGGGCCGCCTCGCCGCGGTCCACCCGCTCGAGCACGGCGTGGGCGACGAAGAGCTTGTACAGGCTCGCGCTCGTGAAGGACCGCTCGGCGGCGCGGGTGACGACCGGCCGCCCGTCCGGGTCCAGGACCACCAGGCCCAGTTCGCCGGGCACCCCGGCGGCGAGGTCCTCGACCGCCGCCTCGTGGCCGGGGTCCGCCGCCGTCACCGCGGTGTCCGCGGTCCGCAGGGAGCTCACGCCCGGCTCGGCCGCGCACCCGCCGAGCAGCAGCAGCGCCAGGACCGTCAGGGCCATGGCCGCCCGGCCGGGGTGGAGGGGCCGGGGCGGGCGCGGGCGTCGTCGTGCGGGCACGGGGCGGCTCCGATCGGGGGCGGGGGCGGGCTCGCCCTCCACCCTGCTCCGCCGGGGGCGGGCCCGCCAGCCGCCGATGTGGGGACAGCGGGCGCGGCGCCGCGCTCAGCCGGGCACCCCGTAGCGGTGCTCGGGGCGGCCCGTGCTGCCGTAGCGCAGGTGCATCTCGACCACGCCCTCGTCCACGAGCGCGGAGAGGTAGCGCTGGGCGGTCGCCCGTGAGACGCCCACCTGCTCGGCGACCGCCGCGGCGGAGTGCTGGCCGCCCGCCGCGAGCGCCTGGAGCACCGCGGTCTCGGTGGCCGAGCGGGTGCGGCTGGGTCCGGCGGCCTGGGGCAGGCGCAGCGTGCGCACGGCCCGCTCGATCGTGTCCTGGTCGACCGTGCGGTCCCCGGCGAGCATCCGCCGGTACCGGGCGTAGGCGCGCAGCCGCTGGGCGAGCTCCTCGGCGCCGAAGGGCTTGAGGAGGTAGCCGACCGCGCCGCGGCGCAGCGCCCGGCGCACGGCCGAGGCCTCGGCGGCGGCGGTGAGCACGAGGACGTCGACGTCGAGGCTGCGCATGAGGTCCAGGCCCAGGGCATCGGGCAGGTAGACGTCGAGGAGCACGAGGTCGGGGTGCTGGGTGCGCACGGCCCGCAGGGCCGCCTCGGCGGTGCCGACCGGGCGCAGGGCGGTGAAGCCCGGGACGGCGTCGACGTAGCCGGCGTGCAGCTTGGCCACGTGGAAGTCGTCGTCGACGATCAGCACGCGCAGGTCCTCGCTCATTCCGCCCCCGGGTCCTGGGTCCGGGCCGCGGCCGCGGCCCCGTCGGCATGGTAGCCGGACGCCCCGTCCCCGTTCCCGCCCCCGGGCTCCGGGGGTGCGACGGTGCCGGGCAGGCGGGCGCAGAACACGGCGCCGGGCCCGCCGGGGCGGCCGGGGTCGGCCAGCCACACGGACCCGCCGCGGGCCTCGGCCAGGCGGCGGCACAGGAACAGCCCGAGGCCCTGCCCGTGGGCGTCCAGCGGAGCGGCGGCGGCGGTGGAGAAGCCCTCCTCGAAGACCTGCTCGGGGTGGGCGGTGCCGTCCCCCGAGTCGGCGACCACCAGGTGCAGGGTGCCGCCGGCGTCCGTGCGCTCGTCGAGGGCCTCGACCTCGACCCAGCGCCCGGGGGCGGAGCCGTGCACGGCGGCGCGCACCGCGTTGTCGACGAGGTTGCCCAGCACGGTGGCGACGTCGTGGGGGTCCGCGACCCGTCCGCGGACGAGGGTCTCGGGGCCGATCCGCAGCTGCACGCCCCGCTCGGCGGCCTCGACGGCCTTGGCGCCCACGAAGGCCTGCAGGAACGGGTCGCCGAGGGCCTCGGTCTGCTCGGCGGGGAAGCGCTCGGGGTCGGCGGCCAGCAGCCCGCCCACGTACTCCTCGGCCTCGTCGTGGCGGCCGGTGCTCAGCAGCCCGAAGACGGTGTGCAGCCGGTTGGCGAACTCGTGGCGCTGGGCCCGCAGCGCCCCGGTCATGGCGCTGACGGCCTCGAGCTGCTTGGTGAGGTCCTGCAGCTGGGTGCGGTCGCGCACCGTCACGACCGTGCCCAGGTCCGGGGCGCCGGGGCCGGTCCCGCGCACGGCGCGGGCGGAGAGGATCAGCACGCGGGTGCCCACGACCTCCTCCACGGCGGGGGTCTCGGCGTGCGGGGCGGCGGAGGCCTCGGCCGCGAGCCGCACCACGACGGTCGGTAGCCCGGCCCGCGCGAGCGGGGTGCCGGCGAGCTCGGCCGCGGGGTCGAGGCCCAGCAGGGTGCGGGCCTCGGCGTTGACCACGGTGAGCCGCCCGTCGGCGGCGACCCCGACCACGCCGTCGTCGACCCCGCGCAGCACCGCCTCCTGGTCGAGGACGAGCTCGGTGATCTCCTCGGGCTCCAGGCCCAGGGTGAGCCGGCGCAGCCGGCGGCTCAGCAGCCAGGACGCGGCCGCGCCCACGGCGAGGGCCACGGCGGCGGTGAGGACGATCAGCTCGACGTCGTCGCGCAGGTTCTCGCGGATGCCGCGCACGCCGAAGCCCACGCTGACCTGCCCCACGACCGTCTCGGCGCCGGGGGCGCGCACCGGGACCTTGGCGCGGGCGGAGAGCCCGAGGGTGCCGCGCTCCTGGTCGGTGGCCTCCACGCCCTCGCGGGCCGCGACGGGGTCGGTGCTCACGGGCAGCCCGATCAGGTCCCGGTCGGGGTGGGTCAGGCGGGTGCCCTCGCCGTCGGTGACCACCACGAACAGCGCCCCGGTGCGCTCGCGCACCGCCTCGGCGTGGGCCGGCAGCGGGCCGCGGGCCAGCTCCTCCGGGGGCGTGCCCGCGGCGTCGGCGGCGTCGAGGCGGGCGACCTCCGCGCGCACGGCGTCGGCGGCGGCGACCGTGCGGGCGACGGCGAGGGCCCGCTGCTCGGCCTCCTCGCCCGCGAGCTGGTAGGTCAGCCAGGCGTGCACCCCGGTGGTCACGAGCACGGCGAGCAGCACGGTCGCCAGCTGCAGCAGCAGGGTCTGGCGGCCGAAGTCCAGGGCCGGGCGGCGCCGTGGGTGCATCCTCGCCTCCTCGGCGCGCAGGGCGCCGGACAGCGGACGGGCCGCCCGCGTGCGGGGCACGCGGGCGGCCGTCGTCGTGGTGGTCCGGACCACTCTAGTGGGGGTGGTGCGCGGGGCCCAGGGCGCTCACACGTCCTGGCGGGCGCGGTTGACGATCTTCGAGCGCACCGTCAGGGCGATCACGACCAGCAGCAGGCCGTAGAGCACCAGCGGGATGGGGCCGGTGACGAAGACCGTGTAGTCGCCGTTGGAGGACAGCAGCCCGTCGCGCAGGCTGGTCTCGGCCAGCGGCCCCAGGACCATGCCGATCAGCAGCGGGGCCACCGGCACGCCGTGGCGGCGCATCATGAAGCCCAGCAGGCCGAGGGCCAGCAGCAGGAGCAGGTCGAAGACCGCCCCGGAGGTCGCGTAGATGCCCAGGCCGCAGAACACCACGATCCCGGCGTAGAGGTACTGGCTGGGGATCAGCAGCAGCTTCGCCCAGTGCCGGGCGAAGGGCAGGTTGATCACGAGCAGCACGACCATCGCGATGAAGAAGCTGGCCAGCAGCGCCCACACGAGGTCCGGGGCCCGGTCGAACAGCAGCGGGCCCGGCTGCAGGCCGTACTGCTGGAAGGCTGCGAGCATGATCGCCGCGGTCGCCGAGACGGGCAGGCCCAGGGCCAGCAGCGCGCCCATGGCGGTGCCGGTGGTGGCGTTGCCGGCGGCCTCCGGGGCGGCGAGGCCGCGGATGGCGCCCTTGCCGAACATGGGGTTCGGGCGGCGGCGGTCGATGCGGCGCTCGACGTCGTAGGCCATGAACGTGGGCACCTCGGCCCCGCCCACGGGCACCACGCCGAAGGGCAGGCCGATCGCGGTGCCGCGGATCCAGGCCGGGGCGGCCTCCTTGAGCTCCGCGCGGGAGAGGAACGGGCGGCCCGAGAACGTGAACCGGTGCGCGGCCGGGTCGCGGCGGATCCGGGAGGCCACGTGCAGCACCTCGCCGAGGGCCAGCACGGCCACGGAGACCGTCACCAGGGAGATCCCGTCGAAGAGGTTCGGGGAGCCGGCGGTGAAGCGCTCCGAGCCGGAGATCGCGTCGATGCCGATCGTGGCGATGCCCAGGCCCAGCACGAGGGAGAGCAGGCCCTTGACCGCGGAGTCGGAGACCACGGAGGAGGTCGCCACGAAGGCGAACAGCGCCAGGGCGAAGTACTCGGCGGGGCCGAAGTTCGCCGAGAAGTCCGCCAGCCGCGGGGCGAGGAAGACGACGACGACGGAGGCGATCATCCCGCCCACGAACGCGCCGATCGCCGCGGTGGCCAGGGCCTGCGGGGCCCGGCCGTCCTTGGCCATCCGGTGCCCCTCGAACGTGGAGGCGATCGCCGAGCCCTGCCCGGGGGTGTTCATGAGGATGGCCATCGTCGAGTCGCCGAACAGCCCGCCGAAGTAGACCCCGGCGAAGAGGATGAACGCGGCGGTCGGGTCCAGCGCGAAGGTCATGGGCAGCAGCAGGGCCACCGCCATCGAGGAGCCCAGGCCGGGCAGCACGCCCACGGCGGTGCCGAGCAGGCAGCCCACCACGACCCAGACGAGGTTCATGGGGGTCAGTGCGCCGGCGAAACCCTCCGCCAGCAGATTCAGTGCGTCCATCTCAGAGACCGCCTCCCAGGATGCCGGACGGGAGGGTGAGGTCCAGACCGACGGCGAATGCCAGGTAGATCGCGCTGCTCACGAACAGGGCGAGCACGAGGTCGAACAGGGGCCGGCGGCTGCCGAACCCGCGGGCCACGGCCCAGAAGAGCAGGGCGGCGGCGAGGATCCAGCCGAGCAGCTCGAGGGTCAGGGCGAAGACGAGGAAACCGCCCGCGCCCCAGGCCACGGCGGCCCAGTCGGAGTGGGTGCGCCACGAGCGCCCGGAGAGCTCCTCGGGGTGCTCGGGGGTGCGCAGGTAGTGCAGCGCCAGCAGCGCCGAGAGCACGTACCCGGCCACGACGAGCAGCAGCGGGTAGAACGCGGGGCCCGGGAAGTCGGTGCCCTCGGGGATCTCCATGGTGAGGGCCCCGACGAGCAGGTAGGTGCTGAAGCCGGCGGTGACCGCCGGGACCACCAGGCCGCTGCGCCCGGCCCACCACGACGGCGGGGACGGGGGCCCGTCCGGGGTGCGCCGCGGCGGCTGTGCGGGGGCGGGGTGCTCGCCGGCGGTGCCGGCGGGCGAGGACGTGGACGTGCTCATGATCAGTTCAGCTCCTTCACCAGCGCGGCGATGCGCTCCTGCTCCGAGGCCATGAACTCGTCGAACTCCTCGCCCGCGAGCCACACCTCGGTCCACTTGTTGCGCTCGACGGCCTCCTGCCACTCGGGGGTCGCGACCGCCTCCTCGACGAGCGCCCGCAGCTCGGCGAACTCCTCGTCGGTGACCCCGGGCGGGGCCAGCACGGCCCGCCAGTTGGCGAGGTCCACGGCGTAGCCCTGCTCGGTGAGCGTCGGGATCTCGACGCCCTCCAGCGGCTGGGGCGCGGCCATGCCCAGGGCGCGCAGGCGCCCGGCCTCGATCTGGTCGGCCACGTCCATGTACCCGGAGGTCGCCGCGTCGGCGGTGCCGGTGATCAGCGCCTGGGTGGCCTCGCCGCCGCCGGACTTGGGGATGTAGGTCGTCTCGGCGGGCTCGATGCCGGCCTCGAGGGCGAGCTCGGTCATCACCAGCTGGTCGAAGGTGCCGCCGCCGGTCCACGCGACCTCCCCGGGCTCGGCGCGCCAGGCGGCCACCAGCTCGTCGACGGTCCCGTACGGGGAGTCGGCGGGGACCACGACCACGTCGTACTCCTCGACCACGCGGGCGATCGGGCGCACGTCGTCGTGCGTGACCGGCGAGCCGGTCTGCTCCACGCCCGCGACGAGCCCGGCGCCGGTGACCATCAGGGTGTTGGCCTGGCCGTGCATGGTCGAGAGCTTGCCCAGGCCGATCGTCCCGGCGGCGCCGGGGATGTTGACGACCTGGGAGTTGTTGACCAGCCCGTTGGTGCGCATCGCCTGCTGCTGCTCGCGCATGAACGTGTCCCAGCCGCCGCCGGCGCCGGCCGGGGCGATCAGGGTGAGGTTCGCCCGCAGGTCGGAGCCGCCGGACGCGGACTGGATCGAGAAGAAGGACGCCAGGCCGATGACCACGGCGGCGACCACGCCGTAGACCGTCATCGCGACGGGGTGACGTCGCCGCGCCGCGGGCGGCGCCGGGTCGGGGATTGTGCTCACGGGTGCTGTTCGCTTTCCGTCGATCCCGGACGGACCGGGAGGGGATCGTGGACGGGGCTCTGCCGAGCCGCTCCGGACGACCCTAGGTGACCCGCGTCACGTCACCGGGGCTTCTGCTCGCTTTCCCGGCTACTGCTCCTTGTGCGGGTTCTGCGCATTGTGCTCACGCGCGGAACGGCGGATTCCCGGCGCCCGGCCGTAGGGTTGACCTCGCTCGCGGCCGCCGACCCCCGGCGTGCCCGTCCCTGACCGTCCCAGCCGCGGAGGCCCCCATGACCGTCGTCGTCGCCCGTACCAGCACCCCCGAGGGGGAGGCCGCGCTCGCCGCGTCCCTCGAGGAAGCCCGCCGCCGGGCCGAGGACCTGCTCGTGTTCAACCTCGAGGGCGCCCAGCTCGACCCCGAGGGCGCGCAGCTCGAGGGCGTGCCCGTGGCCTTCCGCACCCCCGACGCCCGCAACCGCGACGCCGTGGGCGAGCTGCTCGACGCCGCCGAGGAGGTCGGCGCCTCCGCGATCGTCATCGGCGTGCGGCACCGCAGCCCCGTCGGCAAGCTGCTGCTGGGCTCCGCCGCCCAGCAGGTCCTGCTCGAGGCCAGCGCCCCGGTGATCGCCGTCAAGCCCCGCCGCGCCTGAGGCGTGGCCCCGGCGAGCCCCCGCACGGGCGCGTGGCTGTGGCTGCTCGTCGCCGCCGCCACGCTCTCCCAGACCGCCCTGAACCTGGTCCGGCCCGTCACCACGTACAAGCTCCTCGCCCTGGGGGCCGACGCGGTGACGGTCGGCCTGGTCACCGCCGCCTACGCGGTGCTGCCCCTGGTCACCGCGATGTGGCTGGGGCGCACCACCGACCGCGTGCGCGAGCTGCGCCGGATGGTCGTGGTCGGCGCCGTGGTGCTCGCCCTCGGGGCCCTGGCCCTCGACCTCGCCGCGACCGCCGCGCTCGTGGCCCTGGCCAGCGCCGTGCTGGGCATGGGCCACCTGCTGTTCACCATCGCCGGGCAGGCCGCGATCGCCCGCCACTCCCCGGACGACCAGCTCGACAAGGGCTTCGGCTGGTTCACCGCCGCGTTCTCCGCGGGCCAGCTCGCCGGGCCGCTGCTGGCCGGGCTGCTGCTGGGCACGGGCTCCGCCGTCGCCTCCCCGGAGCGCCTCGCCGACATCCGCACCGCGCTGTGGCTGGGCGCCGGGCTCTCCCTGCTCGCCGTGCCCGTCCTGCTCGTGCGCGCCCGCACGCCGCGGCGGCGCCCCCGGGACGACGACGCCGGTGCCGCGAGCACCGCCGCGGGCGGGCAGCAGCCGGCCGCGGGAGAGGCCGGGACCGTGCCCGCGCCGCTCCCGCGCGCCTCGATGCTGCGGATCCTGCGGGTGCCCGGGGTGCCCTCCCACATGCTCGCGGCCCTGTCCCTGCTCGCGATGCTCGACATCCTCACCGCGTTCCTGCCCCTGGTGGGGGAGCGCGCCGGGGTGCCGCCCGCGTGGATCGGGGCGCTGCTGGCCGTGCGCGGCGGGGCCTCGATCCTCTCCCGCGTGTTCCTGCCGCGGCTCGCCCACCGGTTCTCCCGCCGGTCCCTGCTGCTCGTGAGCCTCTACGGCTCCGGGATCGCCCTCGCCCTGCCGCCGCTGGTCATCACCGTCCCGTGGCTCGCGGCGGTCCTGCTCTTCGCCGGGGGCTTCTGCCTGGGCCTCGGGCAGCCGCTGACCATGACCCTGATCTCGACCTCCGTGCCCGCGTCCTGGCGCGGCTCGGCGCTCGCGGTGCGGCTGGTCGGCAACCGGGTCGGGCAGGTGGCCATGCCGCTGCTGGCCGGGCTGGTCGCGGCACCGCTGGGTCCCGCCGGGGCCATCTGGTCCACGTGCGCGGTGCTCGTGGGCAGCGGGCTCGAGAAGACGCTGCGCCGCCGGTCCTGACCGGTGCGCCCCCGGCGCCGGCGGCTTGTGGTCCATGCACAGCGATGCTTACGGTGACGGCGCAGGCGCGGCCGGGCACCCGGCGCCGGCCCGGCTGCCCGAGGAGGTGGCGGACCGCATGGGCGCGGCAGAACCCCGTGACGAGCTGGTCGCGGCCCTGACCCGGCTGCACGCGATGCTCCTGGAGGAGCCGACGGCTCCCGGGACCCTCGAGCAGCTCACCCGGATCACGCGGCGCGTGGTGCCCGCCGCCGACGCCGCCGGGGTCTCCACGATCGATGCCGACGGCACCACCATCACGACCGCCGCGACCGATCCGGTGGTCGAGACCGCCGACGCGCTGCAGTACGACCTCGAGGAGGGCCCGTGCCTGAGCGCGTGGGCGAGCGCGGGCCTGCAGCGCCTCGACGACACCGCCGCGGACACCCGCTGGCCCGCGTGGTCGGCGGCCGCCCACGACCTGGGGATCCGCTCCGTGCTCAGCGCCCCGCTCGTGCACGGCGGCGAGACCCTCGGCGCGCTGAAGGTCTACGCGCGCGGGCCCGGGGTGTTCAGCGCGGTCGACGAGCACCTGCTGGCCCTCGTGGCCGGCACGGCCGCCGCGCTGCTCGCCGGCGGGCGCCGCCCCACGGCCCCGCCGCTGCTCAGCTCCGCCCTGCACGAGGTGCTGGCCCACCGGCAGCTGGTCGACCGGGCCACCGGCGTGCTCATGGAGCGCCACCGCACCGGCTCCGCCGCCGCCCGGCGGCGGCTCGAGGAGGCCGCGGCGGCCACGGGACGGACCCCGGAGCAGGTCGCGCGTGAGCTCCTCGGCGAGCCCGGGGCGTGATCCCCGCCTCACAGCGGAATCACAGCTTCGGGCTAACCCCGGCACAAGGCACAATGTTCTTCTGTGAACAGACCGGGAGCGCTCCCGGTGCGGCGGGCAGGGGGCCCGCCGGCAGAGGACCCGGGGGACGAGACGCCATGACCGACGACCAGCACCGGACCGCGCCGCAGGCGCCGTGGTCGGGCACGCCCACGACCCCTCCGGCGGTCGAGAGGGACCCGGGCCCGGCCGCGCCCGGCGCCGCGCGGCCCGCCGGTCCGCGCCGGCAGCGCCTGATCGGCATCGACGCCGCCCGCGGCCTCGCCCTGATCGGGATGATCTCCATCCACATCATGCCCATGTGGGACCCGGAGACCTTCGAGCCCACGGCCCAGTGGACGGTCTTCGCCGGTCGCTCCGCGGCGCTGTTCGCGCTGCTGGCCGGCGTGGGCCTGGCCTTCGGCTCGGGCGGGCGCCACCCCCACGGCGGGCGCACGATGACCGCCGACCGGGTCGGGGTGGCCGTGCGCGCCCTGCTGATCGCGCTCATCGGGCTCGCGATCAACCACGTGCTGCCCGGCAACACCCCCGACGACGTGCCGGCGTTCAACATCCTCGTCTACTACGGGGTGTTCTTCCTGCTCGCGATCCCGTTCCTGCACCTGCGCGCCCGGTCCCTGTTCGCGTGGGCGGCCGGGTTCATGGTGGCGGGTCCCGTGCTGCTGCACCTGCTGGGCGAGGCCCCGCTGTCCTCCGAGCGGTACAACCCCACGTTCACCTCGCTGCTCGCCGAGCCCGGCGCCACGCTCGTGCAGCTGCTGCTGACCGGCACCTTCCCGGCCCTGTCCTACATGGCCTACCTGCTCGTGGGCCTGGGCATCGGCCGGCTGGACCTGCACGAGGGCCGGACCCAGGCGCTGCTGCTGGCCTCCGGGGTGATGCTCGCCGCGCTCGCGTGGCTGGTCTCGTGGGTCCTGGTCTTCCAGGCCGGCGGCTACGACGGGATGCTCTTCAGCGAGGACTGGGTCACCCGGGAGGCCATCAACGACACGATGATCTACGGTCCCGACGAGGAGCTGCCCACCGGCAGCTGGTGGTGGCTCGCGATCATCGCCCCCTACACCAGCACCCCGCTGACGCTGCTCTCGGCGACCGGCACGGCCGTGGCCGCGGTGGGCTTCTTCCTGATCCTCGCCCGCGGTATGGGGCAGTGGGTGCTGCCGCTGTCGGCGATGGGCTCGATGACCCTGACCCTCTACTCCCTGCACCTGCTCGCGCTGTCCCTCGAGCTGCACTACGACCAGCCAGCGTGGTTCGTCATCCACGTGGCGGTCGCGGCGGCCCTGGCCCTCGTGTGGCGTCAGCTCTTCGGGCAGGGCCCCCTGGAGCGGGCCGTGGCCGAGGCGGTGCGCGCGGTGCGCCGGCCGGTGCTGGCCCGCGGCACCCGCTGAGCCCGGCTCAGTAGCTGCCCGAGGCGCCGCCGCCGGTGAACCCGCCGCCCCCGCCGAAGGAGGACCCGCCCCCGGAGGAGCCGTCCCCGCCGCCGCTGCCGCCGCCCGAGTACAGCCCCGGGTTGGCGAGGTAGAGCGGCAGCCACACGGCGGGGTTCACCACCGCGTCGTCGCCCCGGTGCGAGTACCGGTACTTCCGGTAGGCCTCGCGCTGGTCGTGGCTCAGCCGCAGGTCCGGGTCGGCGGCCTCGGCGGCGCGCAGCTCCTCGTCGGCGATCCGGCGCCGCCGGCGGGAGTCGGCCACGGCCCACCCCACGAGCAGGACGACGAGCAGGGCGGTCCCGCCGATCACGGCGCCCACGAGCCACCGGTTCGTGGGCTCCGCCACCGGCTCCTCGCCGGCGGCGTGGCGATGGACGAGGTCCACCGTGCGTTCGAGCCCCTGCGCGTAGCGCTCGTCGGCGAAGGCCGGGGCGAGGACGTCGTCGACCACCTCCTGCGCCTCCTCGTCCGTGAAGGTCTCGCGCACGCCGTCGGCGACCTCGATCCGCAGCTCCCGGTCCCCGGTGGCCGCCACGACGAGCACGCCGTTGTCGGCCCCCTCGTCGCCGACGCCCCACGCCCCGGCGACCTCCCGGGACCACTCCTCGATCGGGGCCCCGAGCTCCTCGACGACCACCACGGCCACCCGGGCGGCGTCGGAGGCGGCGCCGCGCCGCTCGATCAGGGCGTTCAGCCGCTGCTCCTCCTGGTCCGTCAGGACGTCGGCGGCGTCGAGCACGCTGCCCTCGGCCGGCGGTGCGGGGACCTCGACCTGCGCGCTCCCGCACCCGGTGAGCACGGCGGCCGCCAGCAGCAGGAGTGCGGCCGGGCGCCGTCGTCGTCCCGTCCCGGCGGTGCGGCCCCCTGGACCGGACGGGACTGCCGGACGGGACGGGGCGCCCGGACGGGTCCGGTCCGGGTGCTCGGAGGGGGCGACCTGATCGCTGCGCATGGCACAGCACGCTAGCCCCCGCGGGTCCCCGGCGGATCCGCCGGAGGAACGATTCCCGGGCGGGGTGCTCAGCCGCGCGCCGGAGCCGCGCCGGGGCGCGGGCGGCGCAGGTAGAGCCGCGCGGCGGTGTCCCACAGCACCGCCGGCAGGTGCTCGGGCGGGACCGTGCGGCGCACGAGCTCGAGGTCCTCGTCGGCGAAGGGCCGGGCGGCGCGGGTGGAGGGCAGGTCGGTGCCGACCACGAGCGCCCCGGGGTCCACGGCGAGCACGGCGGCCATCGCCCGGGCCGGGTCGAGCGCGACCCGGCCGAAGCCGGTGGCCTTGACCACGGCCCCGCGCTCGACGAGGCCGAGCAGGTGCCCCAGCCCGTCCTCGTGCAGGCCGAGGTGGTCGACCACGACCGCCGGCAGGGCGCCGAGGACACCGGCGAGCTCCGGCAGCTCCCGGGCGTCGACGTAGAGCTCGGTGTGCCACCCGGCGACCTCGTGCACCCGGCGGGCCAGCCGGTCCAGCCGCTGCGGGGTCACGGGGCCGCCGCGGCGCAGGTTGACGCGCACGGCGCGCACCCCGGCGGCGTCGAGGGCGAGGATCCGCTCGTCGGCCACGGTCTCCGGCAGCTGGGCCACGCCGACCCACTCCGGGCCCAGGCGCGCGAGGGCGTCGAGCAGCCAGCCCTGGTCGTGGCCCTGGAAGGACCCCGCCACGACCGCGCCGCCGGCGATCCCCAGCCCGGCCGTGCGCCGCCGGTACTGCTCGAGCGTGAACGGCTCCGGCACCCACCCCTGGTTCGGCACGAGCGGGTGGGCGGGGTCGATCACGTGCAGGTGGGCGTCGAAGACGCGCTGCGCGCTCACCGGTCGGCTCCTCAGGTCCGGGCGGCGACGGCCCGGCGACGCACCGCGACGGCGAGGATCAGCAGACCGGCCACGGCCAGGCCCACGCCGACCCACGCGGGGGCGCGGTAGCCCCAGCCGGCCGAGACCACGGCGCCGCCGAGGAAGGCGCCCAGCGCGTTGGCGAGGTTGAACGCGGCGTGGTTCATGGCGGCGGTCAGGGAGGGGGCGTCCTTGGCCTCGCGCAGCAGGCGCACCTGCAGCGAGGTGGTGAACAGCGAGCCCATGATCCCGATCCACAGGGCCCCGGCCACGGCGGCGACCGGCAGGTGCACGAACAGCCCGAAGAACGCCAGGGCCACGCCGGTGACGGCCCCGGCGCCGAGGGCGGTGCGCTCGATCGAGCGGTCCACGAGCGGGCCGGCGAGCAGGGAGCCCAGGGTCATGCCCACGCCGAAGACGGCGAGCACCCACGGCACGGCGGTGATGTCCAGGCCGCTGAGCTCGGTGAGGGTCGGGGAGATGTAGGTGTAGACGGCGAACATCCCGCCGAAGCCCACGGCCCCGGCGACCAGGGTCAGCACGACCTGCGGGCGGGCCAGGGCGCCGACCTCGCGGCGCACCGAGGCGCCCCCGTTGCCCTGGCTGCGCGGCACCCACAGGGCCAGGGCGGCGAGGGTGAGGGCCCCCAGGACGACGACGAGCAGGTACGCCGCCCGCCAGCCCAGCGCCCCGCCGATCGCCGCCGCGACGGGCACGCCCACGATGTTGGCCACGGTCAGGCCCAGCATCACGCGCGCCACGGCGGTGCCGCGGCGGCCGGGGGCGGCCAGGGCGGCGGCGACCACGGAGGCCACGCCGAAGTAGGCCCCGTGCGGGAGCCCGGAGAGGAACCGGGCGGCGTAGAGCAGCTCGAGGGAGGGCGCGGCCGCGGAGAGGCCGTTGCCGAGGGTGAACACGCCCATGAGCAGCAGCAGCAGGGCCTTGCGCTCCATCCGGGCGGCGACGGCGGTGATCAGCGGGGCGCCGACCACCACGCCGAGGGCGTAGAGGGAGATCGAGGTGCCGACCGAGGGGATCGAGGCGCCGAGGTCCTCGGCGATGAACGGCAGCAGGCCCATCGAGGCGAACTCGGTGGTGCCCACCCCGAAGCCGCCGAGGGCGAGGGCGAGGATCGCCAGGCGGGCGCCGGCGGGGCTCGGGGTGCGGACGAGCTCGAGGACGGCGGTGCGGGGCGCGGACATGGCGGATCCTTCCGGAGGCGGGCGGGAGGACTGCGGCTCGCCGGCGAGCCCGGACGGCCGCGGCCGTCACAGCAGAACTTGTCGATGCTACGCGCGTCGCGGGCTCCCGCCCAAGGGGCCGCCGGTGTGATCTTGGACCACCCCGCCCCGCCGGGGCCTCAGCGGAAGGCGGCGTGGCCGGTCAGGTGCTGACCGAGGATCAGGGTGTGCACCTCGTCGGTGCCCTCGTAGGTGCGCACCGACTCGAGGTTGTTGGCGTGGCGCAGCGGCGAGTGCTCGAGGGTCACGCCGTTGCCGCCCAGCACCGTGCGGGCCTCGCGGCAGATCTCGATCGCGATCCGGCAGTTGTTGAGCTTGCCCACCGAGATCATGTGGTTCTCCAGCCGCCCGGCGTCCTTGAGCCGGCCCAGGCGCAGGGCCAGCAGCTGGCCCTTCTGGATCTCCAGGGCCATGTCCACGAGCTTGCGCTGGGTCAGCTGGTAGGCGGCCAGCGGCTTGTCGAACTGGGTCCGCTCCTGCGCGTAGGCCAGGGCCGCCTCGAAGGAGTCCCGGGCGGCACCGAGGGCGCCCCACACGATCCCGTAGCGGGCCTCGTTGAGGCAGGAGAACGGCCCGCGCAGCCCCGGGTTCTCGGGCAGGATCGCGTCGGCGGGCAGCCGCACGCCCGCCAGCTCGATGTCGCACTGGATCGAGGCGCGCATCGACAGCTTCGGCTCGATGGGGGTCGCGGTGAAGCCGGGGGTGTCCGTGGGCACGAGGAAGCCGCGCACGCGCTCGCTCCCGCTGCCGTCGTCGGCCCTGGCCCAGATCACGGCGACGTCGGCGATCGAGGCCAGCCCGATCCAGCGCTTGGCGCCGGTGAGCACCCACTCCCCGCCCTCGCGCACCGCGGTGGTGGCCATCGTCGAGGGGTCGGAGCCGGCGGTGGGCTCGGTCAGCCCGAAGCAGCCGATGATCTCCCCGGCGGCCATGCCCGGCAGCCAGCGCTGCTTCTGCTCCTCGGAGCCGTGCTTGGCGATCGCGCTCATCGCCAGCGAGCCCTGCACGGACACGAACGTGCGCAGCCCGGAGTCCCCGGCCTCGAGCTCCTGCATCGCGAGGCCGTACTCCACGGCGGAGCGGCCCGCGCAGCCGTAGCCGTGCAGGTGCATCCCCAGCAGGCCCAGCTGCGCCATCTCGGGGACGATCTCGCGGGGGAAGTGCGCGTCCTCGTACCAGCGGGCGATCTGCGGGCGGATCCTGCGGTCGACGAACTCGCGCACCGCGTCGCGGGTCGCCAGCTCCTCGGGGCTCAGGTCGGCGTCGAGGTGGAGCAGGTCGGTCACGGAGCTGGTGGGGCCGGCGACGGCGGTCATGGCGGTCCTCTCGGGTCAGGGCGGTCGGGACGGGCGGTCCTCCCGTCGAGGATCGCCCACCGGGTGCCCGGGCGGAACACCCCCGCCGACATTTGCTCACAAGGTATTGCTGAACGCCTGATTCGGTATTTCAGATCTCCCAGTCGGTGCGGCAATGTGATCTGGACAACACCCGCCCCGAACGATCCGGAGGTCCGCCGTGCCGCACCCGCTGCCGAGCGCCCGCACCGCCGCAGGTGCCGCCGACCGTGCCGGCGGCACCGTCGCCGCGCCCCCGGCGCCGCGGGTCCGCGTCGAGCACGAGGGCCCCGTGGCCGTCGTGGTGCTCGAGGACCCGGCCCGGCGCAACGTGCTCGGCGCCGCGCTGCGCGAGCAGCTCCACGAGACCCTCGGGCGGCTCGCGGAGGACCCCGGCGTGCGCGCCGTGGTGCTCACCGGCGCGGACGGCTGCTTCAGCGCCGGCGGCGACCTCGCCGCCATGCCCCCGGCCGCACCGGCCGAGGGCCGGGCGCGGATGGAGCGGGTCGGCGCGCTCGTGCGCCGGCTGGCCGCCCTCGACCTCCCGGTCGTGGCCGCCGTCCAGGGCCCCGCCGCGGGCGTGGCCGTGGGCCTGGTGTGCTGCTGCGACGTCGTCGTGGCCGGGGCGGGGGCACGGTTCCTGCTGCCCTTCACCCGGCTGGGCCTCGTGCCCGACGGCGGGCTGCTGCACCTGCTCGCCCGCCGGGTCGGCCCCGGCCGCGCCCGGGCCCTGCTGCTCGGGGCCGAGCCCGTCGGCGCGGAGGCGGCGCTGGCCGCGGGCCTGGCCGACCACGTCGTGGCCGACCGGGACGTGCGCGCCGAGGCCCTCGCCCGCGCGCAGGCCCTGGCCGCCCGGGCCCCGCTCGCGGTGGCCGCCGTGAAGCAGGGCCTGCGCACGGCCGGCGGCTCGCTCGAGGCCGCGCTCGCGTTCGAGGCCGGGCACCAGCCCGGCCTGTTCACCACCACCGACTTCCTCGAGGGCAAGCAGGCGTTCGCCGAGCGCCGGGCCCCCGCCTTCTCCGGACGCTGACCCGTCCCCACCCGTCGAAAGGTCGTCATGAGGACAACGAAGACCCGGATCCCCGCCCTGGCGGTGATCTCGCTGCTGGCCCTCTCCGGGTGCGCCGCGGCCGAGGCCGAGGAGCCCCTGGGCCCGGACGGGCTGCCGCAGCAGCTGGTGTGGTCCACCTACAACGTGGGCACCGGCACCTACAACGACCTCGCCGCCATCGCGAACACGCTCACCACGGAGGAGGGCGTCCAGGTGCGCCTGATGACCGCGGACACCGGCATCGGCCGGCTCGCCCCGCTGGTCAACGGCACCGTGGACTACTCCCGCGCCGGCGACGAGTACTACTACGCCTTCGAGGGCGACTACGAGTACGCCAGCCCCGAGTGGGGTCCCCAGGACATCCGCATGGTGTGGGCCCCGCTGGGCAACTACGGGCTGCTCGTGCGCGAGGACAGCGGGATCGACTCCTTCGCCGACCTCGAGGGCAAGCGGTTCCCGAAGCTGACCGCCAACACCTCCATCAACAACAAGATGGAGGGCTTCCTCAACTACGGCGGGCTGGGCTGGGAGGACGTCGAGCAGGTCCCGCTCGCCTACGGGGAGCAGATCGCCGCCCTCGAGAGCGGCCAGCTCGACGCCCTCTACCAGAACGTCGTGGGCTCCAACATCGAGGAGCTCGCCTCCCAGCACGACGTGAAGTGGCTCGGCTTCGACGACCCCGACCCGGCCCGCTACGCGACCTGGGACGAGCTGATGCCCATGGTCACGGTCGGGGAGGTCACCGGCGGGGCCGGGATGGCGAAGGGCGAGAGCGCCCGGGTGCTGGAGTACACCATCCCCCTCACCACGATGGGCTCCCGCGACGCGGACGAGGTCCACGGCGTGGTGCGCGCGATCGCCGAGAACTTCGAGCACTACGAGGGCACCACCCCGGACGCGAAGCAGTTCGCCTTCGAGGCCGTGCTCAAGGAGCCGCTGGTCGTGCCCTTCCACGAGGGCACCGTGCGCTACTTCGAGGAGCAGGGCGTGTGGACCGAGGAGCTCGAGCGGCGCAACCAGGAGCTGATCGAGCGCGGCGAGCGGATGCGCGAGGCGTGGCCCGGCGTCGTCGAGGCCTCCGACGAGGAGGACCTCGCCGCGAACTGGGCGGCCTGGAAGAAGACCGAACTGGACGGTCCGCGCACCGGCGGGCCGGCCGAGGGAGAGAAGGACGAGAGGACCGACGATGCGAACCGATGACCGGGTGACCCCCTTCTGGCGGGCGGTCGTGATCGTGCTGACCGTCCTGGGCGTGCTGCTGGCCATGAACCAGGTGTTCTTCTGGAACCTGCTCGGCCTGTCGCTGCTGACCAACTCCTACCTCTACCTCGTGATGGCCTGCTTCCTGCCGGTCGTCTTCGTGGTCAACCCGCTGCGCAAGGTGCCCCTGGCCGCGAAGGTCGGCGCCGCGCAGGAGGACGGGGAGCCGGCCCCGCCGCGCGAGTCCCCGGTCCGGTGGTACGACGTGGCCCTGATGGTCGCCTCGGCCGCAGTGTGCACGTACTTCGCCGTCAACGGCACGCGGATCAAGAACTTCGGCTGGGAGTTCATGGCCCCCACCGCCGCCACGGTCGCCGCGTTCGTGCTGTGGGCGATCGTCCTGGAGGTCCTGCGCCGCACCGGCGGGACCGCCGTGACCGTCATCGCCCTGCTCTTCTCCCTCTACCCGCTCGTGGCCGAGCGGCTGCCGATCGGGGTGCTCCAGGGCGTCACCTACGACCTGCCCACCCTGGCGCAGGTCCACGCGATGGGCGCCGAGTCCGTGCTGGGCCTGCCCATCCAGACGGCCGCGACCATCCTCGTCGGCTTCCTCGTCTTCGGCGTGGCCCTCCAGCACACCGGCGGGGCCGACTTCTTCCACGGCCTCGCGATGTCGGTCTTCGGCCGCTACCGCGGCGGCGCGGCCAAGGTCTCCGTGGCCAGCAGCGCCGCGATGGGCATGATGAGCGGCAGCGCCGTCTCCAACGTGCTGACCACCGGGCCCATGACGATCCCCGCGATGAAGCGCTCCGGGTTCAGCCCCACCTACGCGGGCGGCATCGAGGCCACCGCCTCCTCCGGCGGGTCCATCACCCCGCCCATCATGGGCACCGCGGCCTTCCTCATGGTCTCGTTCGTGGGCGTGCCCTACACCGAGATCCTCGTCGCGGCCACGATCCCCGCGATCCTCTACTTCCTCGGCATCTACCTGCAGGTCGACGGCTACGCCGCCCGCAAGGGCCTCGAGGGGGTGCCCGCCGACCGGTTGCCGCGCTTCCTGGCGACCCTCGTCGCCGGCTGGCCCTACGTCCTGGCGCTCGTGCTGCTGACCGGGCTCCTGTTCGTCTCGGGCTCCGAGGCCCAGGTGCCCTACTGGGTGGTCGCGGTGCTGCTCGCCGTGGCCGTGCTGCGCCCCGGGGTCCGCTTCGGCCCGCGCGAGCTCACCGCGTTCCTCGTGGAGTGCGGCCGCACCCTGAGCAGCATCATCGGCATCATCGCCGGGGTGGGGCTGATCGTCGGCGGGCTCACCGCGACCGGGGTGAGCCTGTCCCTGGCCCGCGAGCTCGTGGCCCTCGTGGGGGACGACGTCGTGCTGATCCTGATCGCCGGCGCCCTGACCTGCTTCGTCCTCGGCATGGGCATGACCATCTCGGCCGCCTACGTGTTCCTGGCCATCGTCATGGTCCCCGCCGTGGTCGACCTGGGCGTGAACCCGCTCGCGGCCCACCTGTTCGTCATCTACTGGGCCTCCGTCTCCTACATCACCCCGCCCGTGGGCCTGGCCGCCTTCGCCGCGGCCGGGGTCGCGAAGGCCCCGGCGATGGCCACGAGCCTCGCGGCCATGCGCCTGGGCGCCGTGAAGTACGTCGTGCCCTTCGGCTTCGCCCTCAACCCCGCCCTCGTGGCCCAGGACTCGCCCGGGCGGATCGCGCTGGCCTTCGCCCTGAGCCTCGTGGGCGTCTACGCCCTGGCCTCGGCGATCGAGGGCTGGACCGTGGGCTTCGACCGGCGGATGCCCGTGCTGTTCCGCATCACGGCCGCGGTCGGCGGGTTCCTGCTCTTCCTGCCCACCGCGCTCCCCGCCGTCACCGGCCTGGCCCTCGTCGCCGGCAGCGTCCTGCTGACCTTCCTCACGGTGCGGACGGGCACCGGCGCGGAGCCGGGCACGCGTCCCGCACCCGCGGCGGAGGACGACGACGCCGCCCCCGCCCCGACCCCCGCCGCGGCCCCCGCGGCCCTGTGACCCCGGAAGGACCCGCCATGACCACCACCCCCGCCGACACCCGGGTCGTCGACCTCGCGGTCCGCGACCGGGTCGCCGTCGTCACCGTCGACCGCCCCGAGGTGCGCAACGCCCTGAACACCGCCGTGCTGGACGGCCTCGAGGCCGCCCTCGACGAGTGCGAGCGCCGCGCGGACGTGCGCGCCGTCGTGCTCACCGGCGCCGGGGAGAAGGCCTTCGTGGCCGGCGCCGACATCTCCCAGCTGGCCGGCTACACCCTGCGGGACGGGCTGCGGGCCCGGATGCAGCGGCTGTGGGACCGGATCGAGGACCTCGAGCTGCCCACGATCGCGGCCGTCAACGGCTTCGCCCTGGGCGGGGGCACCGAGCTCGCGATGGCCTGCGACATCCGCATCGCCGCGGGCGGCGCCCGGTTCGGGCTGCCCGAGGCGACCCTGGGCATCATCCCCGGGGCGGGCGGCACCCAGCGGCTGTCCCGGCTGGTCGGGCTCGGCCGGGCGCAGGAGCTGATCCTCACCGGCCGCCTCGTCGACGCCGAGGAGGCGCTGCGCATCGGCCTCGTCACCTCCGTGGTGCCCGGCCCCGAGCTGCTGGACGCCGCCCTGGGGACGGCCGCGACGATCCTCGCGAAGGGCCCGCTGGCCGTGCGGATGGCCAAGCTCGTGGTCCGCCACGGCGCCGAGACCGACCAGCGCACCGGGCTGCTGCTCGAGCGCCTGGCCCAGTCCCTGCTCTACGCCGCCGACGAGAAGGCCGAGGGCGCGGCCGCCTTCCTCGAGAAGCGCCCGGCCCGCTTCCCCGGCTGACCGGCCGCCCCGCACCCCGCCCTGCACCCCGTCACCGCACCGGACCCGCGGGTCCGCTTCAAGGAGAACCATGAACCCCCAGCCCAGCATCGACTCCGTCCGCCGCGTCCTCGTCGTGGGATCCGGGACGATGGGCACCCAGATCGCCGCCGTGTTCGCCCTCGCCGGCTACGACACCACCACCAGCGACCTCGACCCCGCTGCCCTCGAACGCTCCCGGGAGGAGGCCCGTCGCCGCCTCGAACGCCTCGCCGAGAAGGGCCGGCGCACCCGGGAGGAGGTCGAGCAGACCCTCGCCCGCATGGCGTGGACCACCGACACCCCGGCGGCCGCCCGCACCGCCGACTTCGTGGTCGAGGCCGCCGTCGAGCGCCTGGACGTCAAGCGCCGGCTGTTCGCCGAGCTCGACGAGGCCGCCCCCGCCCACGCGGTGCTCGCGACGAACTCCTCCACCATCCCCTCCTCCCTGCTCGTGGACGCGACCGACCGGCCGGACCGGGTGTGCAACATGCACTTCTTCAACCCCGCCCTCGTCATGGCCTGCGTCGAGGTGGTCCGCGGCCCGCAGACCTCCGACGCCACGGTGGAGACCACCCTCGAGCTGGCCCGGCGGATCGGCAAGCAGCCCGTGCGGCTGAACCGGGAGGTCCCCGGGTTCGTGGCCAACCGGCTGCTCGGGGCGCTGCGCGACGAGGCGCTGCGGCTCGAGGAGGCCGGGGTCGCGTCCTTCGAGGACATCGACGTCGCCGCCCGCACCGCCCTGGGCCACCCCATGGGCCCGTTCGAGCTGATGGACCTCGTCGGCATCGACGTCGCCTACCTGATCCGCATGGCCGCCCACGAGCAGACCGGGGACCCGGACGACCTGCCGCACCCCTCCGTGACCCGGCTCTACGAGCAGGGCCACCACGGGCGCAAGTCCGGGCGCGGCTGGTACGAGTACGCCGCCGGCTGAGACCCCGCCCCAGACACCCCGCGCCGCACCCCCGGGTGCCGCGCCGCACCGACGAGGAGACGAGACGACCATGGACCAGTCCACGCACACCGACCTGCTGCAGGAGATCTTCGGGCGCCCCGGCACGGGCCCGCTCGCCGGGGTGGTGGTCGCCGACCTCAGCCGGGTCCTGGCCGGGCCCTACTGCACGATGCTGCTGGCGGACATGGGCGCGACCGTCATCAAGGTCGAGAGCACCGCCGGGGACGACGCCCGCGCCTGGGTGCCCCCGCAGCGCGACGGGGAGAGCACCTTCTTCCTGTCGGTCAACCGCAACAAGTACTCCATCGCCCTGGACTTCGACGACCCCGGCGACCTCGGGCTCGTGGAGCAGATCGTGGCGCGCGCCGACATCCTCGTGGAGAACTTCAAGCCCGGCGGCCTGGCCCGCTGGGGCCTGGACTACGAGAGCGTCAGCGCCTGGCGCCCCGACCTCGTCTACGCCTCCATCACGGGCTTCGGCACCGACGGCGGGGCGCAGCTGCCCGGCTACGACCTGCTCGCCCAGGCGCTGTCCGGGATGATGAGCCTCACCGGCAGCCAGCACGGGGAGCCCTACCGGGCCGGGGTCGCGCTCTTCGACGTGATCACCGGGCTGCACGCCGCCGTCGGCGTCCTGGGCGCCCACCACGAGCGCCGGGCCTCCGGGCTCGGCCAGCACGTGGAGCTGAACCTGCTCTCCTCGGCGCTGTCGGGGCTGGTCAACCAGACCGCCGCGTTCGTGGCCGGCGGCACCGTGCCCACCCGGATGGGCAACGAGCACCCCAGCCTCTACCCCTACGAGCCGTTCCCGGCCCGGAACAAGGAACTGGTCATCGCGGTGGGCAACAACGCCCAGTTCGCCCGGCTGTGCACCTGCCTGGGCGCTCCCGAGCTGGCGGCCGACGAGCGGTTCGCGACCGTCGCCGCCCGCAACGCGAACCGGGCGCAGCTGCGCGAGCTGATGGTCGAGCGCCTCGCCGCGCGCGACGCCGAGGACTGGTTCGAGCGGCTCATGGCCGTCAAGGTGCCCTGCGCCCCGATCCTCGGCGTGGACGAGGGGGTCCGCTTCGCCGCGGACCTCGGCCTCGAGCCGGTCGCGGTCGCGGGCACCGGGGAGCGGAGGATCCCGACCGTGCGCCACCCGGCCTCCTTCAGCCGCACCCCCGTCGACTACGGCCAGGCCCCGCCGGCCCTGGACGGCGACCGCGAGCGCGTGCTCGCCTGGCTCGCCGCCGGGCGCCCGGTCGGCGCGGTGGCCGGCGCGGCCGTGCGGGAGGCGTCGTGAGCACGGTCTTCACCACCGAGCTGCCCGTGCGCTGGTCCGACCAGGACCTGAACCGGCACGTGAACAACGCCCGGGTCGTCACCCTCCTGGAGGAGGCGCGCCTGGCGGCGGTGGCCCGGTGGCTCGGGGAGGACGGGATCCCGGACCCGGCCCGCCCGCGGGTGGTCGCCTCCCTGCACCTGGACTACCTGCGGCCCATCGACCACGGCCCGGCGCTCACCGCGCAGGTGTGGGTCGCCCGGGTCGGGCGCTCCTCCTACACCGTGGCCTACGAGCTGCACCAGCACGGGAGCGTGGCCGCCCGGGCCCGCACCGTGCTCGTCCAGACGGACCCGGCCACCGGCTCCGCGGCCCCGCTGCCCCCGGCGGTGCGGGAGGTGCTGCTCGCCCTCGAGACCCCGCAGGCGGGGGAGGAGCCCGCGCCCGCCGGGGCGGCGGGCGGGCGTGCATGAGCCCGCGCACGCGCCGGCCCGGGCGGATCGCCTACCCGGCCCTGCTGGCGACCACGGCGCTGGGCACGATGTCCTCGGCCGTGGTCAACGCCCCGCTGTGGGTGATCCGCACCGACCTCGGCCTCACGGCGGAGCAGGCGGTGCTGGCCGTGGCCGCGTTCACGGTCGCGATGGCCACGACCGTGCCGGTCTCCGGCTGGCTCGGCGACCGGCTGGGCGCCAAGCCCTTCCTGCTCGCCGCCCTGGCCGTGATGGTCCTGGCCGAGCTGGCGGCCGCGGCCGCCGGCGGGCTGGGGATGCTCGTCGCCGCCCGGGCGGTGCAGGGAGCGGCCTGCAGCGCGATCCCGCCGTGCGTGCAGACCGCCCTGGTGACCGCCTGGCCCGACCGCACCGCCCGCACCATGGGCACGTGGGCCTCGGCCATCGGCCTGGGCCAGGCGGTCGGCCCGCCCTTCGGCGGGTTCATCACGGACGCGCTGGGCTGGCGCTGGGTCTTCCTCGTCCACGCCGGGCTGGTGCTCGTGCTCATGGCCGCCCTGGCCGCGGCCATGCCGGGCGTCCCCCGGGGGCGCCCGCCCCTGCACACGGCAGCGCTGGGCTGGCTCGTCGTGGGCTGCGCGGCCACCGCGAGCGCGGTGGTGCTGGCCGGGCAGAACGGGCCGTGGGCCGGCGTGGGCCTGCTGGCGGTCCCCGCGGCGGCCGGGTGGGTGCTGTTCGTGCACCTGTCCCGGCGCCGCTCGCGCCGGGCCGCCGCGGACCCCGCCGCGCCCCGGCCGCTGCTGGAGCCGGCCCTGCTGCGCGGGCCCGGCTACCGCACTGCCGCGGCCGGGGCGGGACTGGCCATGGGCGCCATGGCGGTCGCGATCGTGGCCACCCCGCTGTTCCTGGCCGCCGAGCTGGCCCTCGCCCCCGCCCAGATCGGCCTGGTGGTGCTCACCCTCGCCCTCGCCATGACGGCCACCGGCCCGCTCGCGGCCCGGGTGGGCCGCCGCCACGGCAGCGGCGTGCAGCTGGGCCGCGGCGTGGCACTGGTCGTGCTGGCCACCCCGGTGCTCACGACCGCGACCGTCGCCGCCCGCCTGGGCGTGGACACCTGGGTGGTCGTGGCCGTGGTGATCACCGGCCTCGTGGTCGCCGGCGCGGGCATCGCCTGCGCCCAGAGCGCCGCCGCCACCGAGCTGCTGCTCTCCCCGGCCGGGCGCTCCGGCACGGCGGTCGGGCTGCACAACATGGTCCGCTTCCTCGCGATGGCCCTCGGCTACTCCGCCGTCTCCCTCGCCCACGCCCTCGACGCCCCCGGGCTGATCTTCCCCGCGCTCGGCCTGGCCGCGCTCGCCGTGCTGGTCGCCCTGCGCACGCCCCGGCGCCCCGCACCCGACCCCACCGCCCCCGACCCTGCTGTCCCCGGCCGGACCGACGGCGCCGTTGCCGGCGACCGCGTCCCCGCTGGCGGGAACGGATCCGCCGATCCCTGCCTCGACGACGACGCCGCCCTCGGCGGCCCCGCCCGCACCCACCATCCCCACCCCACCGACGCCCCCGTCCCGCCGGCACTGCCGCGGACCGCCGGGGCCTCCCGACGAGAGGACCGACCATGACCACGATCTCGACCGCCCCCGCCCCCGCCGCCGCCGAGCGCACCGATCCGGCCGCCGTGCGCCGCGGCCGGGCGAGCTCGGACTACTTCCGCCTCGACGACCAGCTCAGCCCCGAGGAGCTCGCGATCCGCGACAGGGTCCGGGCCTTCGCCCGGGAGCGGGTGCAGCCGATCATCAACGACTACTGGGAGCGGGCCGAGTTCCCCTGGGAGCTGCTGCCCGGGCTGGCCGAGCTGGGGATCGTGGGCACCACCATCCAGGGCCACGGCTGCCCCGGGATGTCCCGGAAGGCCGCCGGCATGGTGGCCCGGGAGATGGCCCGGGTGGACGGCAGCATCAACACCTTCCTGGGCGTGCACGCCAACCTGTGCATGGGCACGATCAACATGCTCGGCTCCGAGGAGCAGAAGGAGCGCTGGCTGCCGGCGATGGCCCGGCTGGAGAGGACCGGGGCGTTCGCCCTGACCGAGCCCGAGCACGGCTCCGACTCGGTCGCGCTGGAGACCTCCGCCCGCCCGGAGGGCGAGGAGTGGGTGCTCAACGGGCACAAGCGCTGGATCGGCAACGGCGACGCGGCCGACGTCGTCGTCGTCTTCGCGCGCAGCACCGTCGACGGGCAGGTCAACGCCTTCGTCGTGGAGAAGGACGATCAGGGCAACCACCCGGCCGGCTACGCCCCGGAGAGGATCACCGGCAAGATCGGCAAGCGCGCCATCCAGCAGGCCGACATCGTGATCGAGGACCTGCGGGTCCCGGCGGCGAACCGGCTGGCCCACTGCGACTCCTTCAAGGACGTCTCCCGGGTGCTGCAGGCCACCCGCGGCGGAGCCTCGTGGGAGGCCGTGGGCCACGCGATGGCCGCCTTCGAGATCGCCGCCGACTACGCCGCGACCCGCCACCAGTTCGGCGGGCCGATCGGCGGCTACCAGCTGGTCCAGGCGCGGCTGGCCAACATGCTCAGCGAGCTCACCACCATGCAGCTGCTGTGCGACCGCATGGCGGAGCTGGCCGACGCGGGGCAGCTGAGCACCGCGATGGCCTCGATGGTGAAGATGTCGACCTCGCAGAAGGGCAAGTGGATCTGCAACGAGGCCCGCGAGCTGCTGGCCGGCAACGGGCTGCTGCTCGAGCACCACATCGCCCGGCACCTGACCGACATGGAGGTCGTCTCCACCTACGAGGGCACCGACTCCGTCCAGGCCCTGCTCGTGGGCCGCGACGTCACCGGGATCTCCGCGTTCAGCTGAGCCGGCTCAGGCCGGTGCGGAGCCGGGCCCCGGGAACGATCCGGGCTCCGGCGCCGCACCGGAGCCCGGCTCCTCCCCGGGGCCTGCGTCCTCCCCGGGGCCCGGGAAGACCGTGCGCGAGAGCTCGACGACCGAGCGCAGCGCCGGGCTGTCGTCCCCGCGCCGCCAGATCATCCGCACCTCCACCGGCTTCTGCTCGGCCACCAGCGGCCGGTAGACCACGCCCCGGGAGGGCACGTTGTCCCGGACGCTGGAGAGGATGAGGGAGATGCCCATCTCCGCGCCGACCAGCACGATGAGCGTCCAGGAGTCCGGGGCGACCTGGACGATGCGCGGAACGAAGCCCGCGTTCATGGCCAGGGTGTTCAGCCGGTTCGGAAGGGTCGCCCCCGCCCCGCCCGGCAGGACCAGCCAGGCCTCCTCGGCGAGGTCCTCGGCGGCCACCGCCTCCCGGTCGGCGAGCCGGTGGTTCTCGGGCAGCGCGATGAGCAGCTCCTCGATCGCGATGAGCCGGGAGTCGATCCCCGCGGGCAGGAAGTCCCAGCGGCCGATGAGCAGGTCGAGGGAGTCGTCCAGGACGCGCTCCAGCCCGAGGTGGGAGAACTGGGAGCTGTAGAGCTCCAGGCTCAGCCCCGGGTGGCGGCGGCGCACCTGCCGGGCGAGCTCGCCCACCGCCTGGTTCACGGAGGCCCCGGCGAAGCCCAGCCGGACCCGCCCGATCTCCCCGTCCTGGGAGCGGCGCACCACGTCCTTCATCCGCTGGGAGAGCATCACGAGCTCGCGGGCCGGCTCCAGCAGCGCCTCGCCCTGCGGGGTGAGGGCCACGTGCCGGGTGTTGCGGTCGAACAGCGCCGCCCCGAGCTCGGACTCGAGCTGGCGGATCAGCCGGCTCAGCGGGGGTTGGGCCATGTGCAGGCGCTGGGCGGCCCGCCCGAAGTGCAGCTCCTCGGCGACGGCCAGGAACGCCTGGGCCTTGTGGACTTCCATCCCGCCAGGCTATGCCGCCGGGTGGGGCGGGTCACGGCGGCCCGCGCGGCGGGTCCCGGTGTCCCGCCCACCGGTGACGGCCCCGGCGCGGACCGGTTCCCACCGGGACCCCGGAGCGCTGCCCGCAGGTCACCGGGCGGCCGGGCCGGGCCGCGAAGATGACGCAACAGTGCTACACGTTGGCTCCGCCCGGGCATCATGGGCGGGTGGCATGCGTCACGAGCCGGAAACCCCCGGAGCGCGGCGCGGAAACACGATCTCCATACAGTTCCGAGCACCCCGCTCGACCTGCCCCCGAGGAGACCACGATGACCGATCCCGCCGACCACCGCGCCGGCCCCGGAGCGCGCGCGCCGCGCCGCCCCGCCCTGCGCGTCATCGACGGCGAGGCCGCGGCCGGGCAGGCGCCCCGCCGGACGGTCTCCGCCGCCACGGCCGCGGCGATGGCCGCCCACCCCTCCTCCGGGCTCGGGGTGCGCCGGGCCCCGGAGCCGCCGGCGCCCGAACGGCTGCCGTGGGGCCGCCTGGACCCCGCCGGCACGGAGCCCGGGCCGGGAGCGGTGCTGCTGGACGGGGCGCGACCGGGCCAGGTCCTCAAGGTCGAGGACGCGGCCGCCGGCACCGCGCTGTACCTGCCCGTGCGCACCGAGGGCGCCGTGTTCACCCCCGAGGACCCGGAGGCCGCGGACGCCCTGCGGCTGGGCCTGTGCCGGCCCGGGGAGGCCGGCGTGCCGGCCGTGACCGCCCGCCACGCGTTCGCCGAGACGGGCACGCACTGGGTCGCCGTCGGCGCCCCGGAGGCCGGGGACGCGGAGCACCCCTACCGGCTCACCGGGGCGATGCGCCGGGCGATGGCCGCGGGCCTGGACTTCCTCGAGGGCGACCAGCGGATGGACCGCACGATCGCCCAGGCCTACCTCGCGGCCACGGCGGAGTTCTCGACCTGCCGCGCCGGCGGCGGCCCGCTGGGCGTGCACGTGCTGCTGGCCAAGGCCGACTTCGCCTGAGCCCCCTCCGCTCCGCCGGGCACCACCCCGCGGCGGGGAGGGGCGACGACGCCGGGGCGCTCACTCCTCCGGGCGCTCGAGCCTCTCCCGCCAGCGGCGGTAGAGGGAGAACGTGCCCGCGTAGGCGAGCGCGGCCAGCGCCACCACCGGCAGCCACTCGCCGATCCCGATCGAGGTCAGCAGCACCCCCGCCGAGGTCAGCACCAGGGCGGCGACCAGCAGCCAGGCCACGAGGGTTCTCACGGGGATCTCCGTCGGATCGGGGGCGGGGAGCCCTCCCAGCGTAGCGAGACGCCGCCCGCCCCGTGCACCCGGTGGCGGCCGGTCCGGTGCGCGGAGGCGGGCGCCGGACCAGGGCGGGCCGGCCCCTCGTCGTGCGCGCGCCCGGCCGAGGGGCCGGTCCCGGAACGGTTCGCGCGGACGTCCGTGGCCGGATGCCGGGGCGTGGGGCATCATGGGGACGTGGTGATGTGGATCACAGGAGCGGCGGCGCTGGTCGTGGCGGTGGGCTGGCTGACGGTGCAGGCGGCGCGGCGCTGGCTCTCCGCGCGCCGGCGGCGGTGGGTGTGCCAGGGCCTCGACGCGCTGCACGTGGACCTCGAGAGCTCCTACGGCACGATCTGCTCGCACGCTGCCGTCCACCCGGGGCAGGGCGCCCCGGCGCGCGATGAGCTGACGTGGGCGCTGGACCAGGTCGAGCGGGTCGTCCGGCGCCACCGGGAGCAGGAGGGCGGATCGGACCGGGCGCCCTTCGTGCCCCGGGCCCACCTGGTGGCCGCGCTCGCCCTCGGCACCACCGGCCTCGCCCTGCTCGCGGTCTCCGCGCTCTGAGCGCCGGCGGGGACCCGGTCCCGGCGCGGCGGGCGGTCGCGGACGAGCCCCGGCCCGTGCCCTCCGGGAGCGGAGGGCACGGGCCGGGGCGGACCGGGGCGGGTCAGTGCGTGGGGAAGCCCAGGTCGATCTGCGACTCCGAGGGCTCGGGCCAGCGCGTGGTGACGAGCTTGCGGCGGGTGTAGAAGTTGAACGACTCCGGCCCGTACATGTGGGTGTCGCCGAACAGGGAGCTCTTCCAGCCGCCGAAGGAGAACGCGCCGATCGGGACCGGGATCGGGACGTTGACCCCGACCATGCCGACCTCGATCGCGAACTCGAACTCCCGGGCGGTCTTGCCGTCGCGGGTGAACACGGCGGTGCCGTTGGCGTACTGGTTGGTGTTGATCAGCCGCACGGCGTCGTCGAAGGTGTCGACCCGCACCACGGAGAGCACGGGGCCGAAGATCTCCTCGTCGTAGACCTTCATCCCCGGCCGCACGTGGTCCACGAGGGAGACGCCGGTGAAGAAGCCCTCCCCGTCGAAGTGCTGCTGCGTCCCGTCCACGACCACGGTCGCGCCCTCGGCCGGGGCGTTCGCCACGTAGCCGTTGACCCGCTCGAGGGCCTGGCGGGTGATCAGCGGGCCCATCTCCGAGGCCGGGTCGGTGCCGGGGCCGATCGTGAGCTTCTCGACGCGCTCCTTGATCCGCTCGATCAGCGGGTCCGCGACGTCGCCGACGGTCACGAGCACCGAGACCGCCATGCACCGCTCCCCGGCGGAGCCGTAGGCCGCCGAGACCGCGGCGTCGGCCGCGGAGTCGAGGTCGGCGTCGGGCATGACCACCATGTGGTTCTTCGCCCCGCCCAGGGCCTGCACGCGCTTGCCGTGCGCGGCGGAGGTCTCGTAGATGTGTTTCGCGATCGGGGTCGAGCCCACGAAGGACACGGCCTTCACGAGCGGGTTGGTCAGCAGCTCGTCGACCGCCTCCTTG
Source organism: Kocuria sp. LUK (assembly GCF_021012935.1). Classification (NCBI taxonomy): domain Bacteria; kingdom Bacillati; phylum Actinomycetota; class Actinomycetes; order Micrococcales; family Micrococcaceae; genus Kocuria; species Kocuria sp. LUK. Next base: position 102,177 of record NZ_JAJMZI010000002.1, on the reverse strand, counting down.
TCCCCGTGCACCACGTTGAGCACCCCCGGCGGCAGCCCCGCCTCGGCGAAGGCCTCGGCGATCCACACCGCCGCGGAGGGGTCCCGCTCGGAGGGCTTGAGGATCACGGTGTTGCCGGCGGCGATCGCGGTGGTGATCATCCACAGCGGCACCATGGCCGGGAAGTTGAACGGGGTGATGCACGCGACCACGCCCACCGGCTGGCGGATCTGGTGGACGTCCACCCCGGTGGCGGCCTGCTCGAGGAACTCGCCCTTCATGTGGTGCATGACCCCGGTGCAGAACTGCACGTTCTCCAGGCCGCGGGCGACCTCCCCGGCCGCGTCCGAGAGGACCTTGCCGTGCTCGGCGGTGATGATCGCCGCCAGCTCGGGGGTGCGCTCGCGGATGATGTTCTCGACCTTGAACAGGATCGTGCTGCGCTTGGCCAGGCTCGTCGCCCGCCACGCGGGCAGCGCGGCCTCGGCGGTCTCCACGGCGGCCGCGACGTCCTCGGCCGAGGCCAGGTGCACGTGCCGGGCGACCTGCCCGGTCGCGGGGTCGTAGACGGGCGCGGTGCGCCCGGAGGTCCCGGCCGTGCGCCGGCCGCCGATGACGTGCTCGACCTCGGGGCCGGTCCCGGCCCGCCCGTCGGTGCCCGCCGCCTGCGGGGCGCGGGCCTCGGCCTCCTGCTTGGTGTCCTCCATGGTGGATCTCCTCACGTGGTGTTCGGTGGTGGCGTGGCGCTCAGGCCTGATCGGGGTCCCAGCCCCGGATCTTCCCGTCCGGCGCGGCGTACTTGGTGATCAGGGAGCAGTCCTTGTCCGCGTATCCCTCGTCGATCAGGCGCTGCAGCCGCTCGGCCACGAGCTTCGCCGCGGGCAGGTCCACCCCGGTCTGCTCGCCGGCCATCAGCGCCAGCCCGGCGTCCTTGGCGGCGAGGGCGGCGCTGAAGGTCGCCTCGAAGTTGTGGTTGGCGGCGGCCGAGTCGACGATCCCGGGCACGGGGTACCAGGTCTGCAGGGCCCAGGAGTTGCCGGAGGACACCGAGGCGATGTCCCAGAACACCTGGGGGTCCAGGCCCAGCCGGTCGGCGAGCACGGAGCCCTCGGCGCAGGCCTCGAGGCAGATGAACAGCATCATGTTGTTGACGATCTTCGCGGCCTGGCCCGTGCCGGCGTGGCCGGTGGCCACGATCTTGCGAGCCATGGGCTGGATGAACTCCCGGGCCTGCTCGACGACCTCGGGCTCGCCCCCGACCATGAAGGTCAGGGTGGCCGCCGCCGCGCCGCTGATCCCGCCGGAGACCGGGGCGTCCACGAAGCGGAAGCCGGCCTCCCCGGCGGCGGCGTGCAGCTGCTCGGCGGTCTCGACGTCGATCGTGGAGCTGTCGATGAGCAGGGCGTCCTTCGGGGCGTGGGCGAGCACGCCGTCCTCGCCGAGGTACACGGCCCGGGAGTGCTCGCCCTTGGGCAGCATGGTGAAGACGACATCGGCGCCCTCCAGGGTCTCGGCGATCGAGGCGCAGGTCGTCACCCCGTTGTCCCGGGCGGCGGCCAGGGCGGGCTCGCTGAGGTCGTAGCCGCGCACGGTGTGGCCGGCCTTCACGAGGTTCGCGGACATCGGATTGCCCATGTGGCCGAGGCCGATCCAGGCGATGGTGCTCATGGTCGGGGACTTCCTTTCGACGGCGTGCAGTGGTGGTTGGCCGGCCCCGCGGAGGAGCCGGGGGAGCGGCGGGCACGGCGCGCGCCCGTGGGCGGACCGGCGATCCGGTCCGCCCACGGGTGCGGCGGTGCGGGGCGTGCGGTGCTCAGGCCCCGGTCCCCCGCGCGGAGCGCTCCTCGGCGAGGCGGCGCCGGTCCTCGGCGTCGACGTCCTGCAAGGAGATCCCCTTGGTCTCGCGGAGGGTGACCACCGCGACCAGGGTGATCGCGCAGGCGATCGCGATGTAGACCGAGATCGGCACCCAGGTGCCGAACTGGCGCAGCAGGGCGGTGGCGATGATCGGGGCCAGCGAGCCGGCGACGATCGAGGTGACCTGGTAGCCCAGGGAGACCCCGGAGTAGCGCATCCGGGTCGGGAACATCTCGGCCATGATCGCGGGCTGCCCGGCGTACATCAGGGCGTGGATCATCAGGCCCAGGGTCACGGCCGCCAGGATGATGAAGCTGTTGTCGGTGTTGAACATCGGGAAGGCGATGAACCCCCACACCGCGCCCAGCACCGCGCCGGTCGCGTACATCGGGCGCCGGCCCACCCGGTCCGTGAAGCGGCCCACGAGCGGCACCGTGATCGCGTGGATCACGTGGGCGATGAGCAGCAGCAGCAGGATCCGGCTGGTGTCGACCTCGCGCTGGGTGGAGAGGTAGGTGATCGAGAAGGTCACCACCACGTAGTAGAGGATGTTCTCCGCGAAGCGCAGGCCCATCGCGCCGAAGACCCCGCGCGGGTAGCGGCGGAAGACCTCGCCCACGCCGTAACCGGCCTTCTTCTCCTCGACGAACTCCTCCTGCGCCTCCTTGAAGATCGCCGCGTCCGTCACGTGGGTGCGGATGTAGTAGCCGATGGCCACGATGATGATCGACAGCCAGAAGCCCACGCGCCAGCCCCAGGACAGGAACGCCTCCTCGGAGAGCACGGAGGACAGGACCAGCAGCACGATGGTCGCCAGCAGGTTGCCCAGCGGCACCGCGGCCTGCGGCCACGAGGCCCAGAAGCCGCGCTCCTTGTTGGGGGAGTGCTCGGCCACGAGCAGGACCGCGCCGCCCCACTCGCCGCCCACCGCGAAGCCCTGCACGAAGCGCAGGACCACGAGCATCGCCGGGGCCCAGTAGCCCACCTGGTCGAAGCCGGGCAGGCAGCCCATGAGGAACGTGGCAATGCCGACCATCAGGATCGAGACCTGCAGCAGGTGCTTGCGCCCGTACTTGTCGCCGAAGTGGCCGAAGACGATCCCGCCCAGCGGGCGGGCGATGAAGCCCACCGCGTAGATCAGGAACGCCTTGAGGATCCCGTCCAGGGGGTTGCCGGTGTCGACGAAGAACAGCTGGCCGAAGACCAGGGTCGAGGCGGTGGCGAAGAGGAAGAACTCGTACCACTCCACGACCGTGCCGGCCATCGACGCGGCGACGACCTTCTTCAGCCCGCCCCGGTTCTCGGGGGAGTCGTTGGGGTCGGCGCTCGCGGCGACCCGGTCCTCAGTGCTCATGGCGCCCTCCTGTGGCGGTCCGGCGTGACGGTCGTCACGACATGCTGACCCCAGTGTGGTCCCCGGTGAGCGCGGTCACAATGACCAGGAGCTCGCGTCGCCTGTGCAAAACTGCACATGCTCGGCGGAGAGGTGCATCGGCCCAGGTCCGGTGCCGTCCGCGCCCGACGACGACGGAGGTGGTCCCGTGACACACGGCGCCGACGACCTGCTCCTGCTGCTCGCGGTGGTCCGCCACGGCTCCTACGCCGCGGCCGCCGGGGCGCTGGGGCTCAGCCACACGACCGTCTCCCGGCGCGTGGCCGGTCTCGAGCGCACCGTGGGCGCCCGGCTGCTCGTGCGCTCCGGGGACGTGTGGGAGCCCACCGAGCTGGGCCGGGAGTTCGTGGCCGCGGGCGAGGAGGTCGAGCTCGCCCTCGGCGCGCTGCCGCTGGGCCCCGGTGGCCGGGGGCACGCCGTGGGCGGGGTGGTGCGGATGATCACCCCGGACGGCTTCGGCGGGGTGGTCATGGGCGCGGCCGTGCGCCGGCTCATCGACGCCCACCCCGGGGTGCGGGTGGAGATGATCAACGCCGCCCGCCGGGCCCAGACGAACCCGGTGGGCATCGACCTCGAGGTGGTGGTCGGCCGGCCCGAGGTCTCGCGCAAGGAGGCGTTCCACCTCGCCGACTACTCCCTGGGCCTCTACGCCTCCCGCACCTACCTCATCTCCCACACCCCGATCAGGGTTCCCGACGACGTCCAGGAGCACCCGCTGGTCTACTTCGTCCCGTCCATGCAGGACGTCGCCGAGCTCACCGCCCCGCTGGAGCGCTTCCCGCGGATGCGCCAGGCCGTGGGGGCGACGTCGTCGGTCGTGCACGTGGAGCTCACCCGCGCGGGGGCCGGGGTCGGGCTGCTGCCGTGCTTCCTCGCCGAGCGCTGCGAGGACCTCGTGCGGCTGTTCCCCCAGGAGCTCACCTTCCCCGTCTCCTACTGGGTCGTCTCCCGCACCGACCTGCTGCGCCGCCCCGCCGTGCAGGCCGTGCTGGACGCGGTCCGCGCGGCGGTCGAGGAGATGCGCGAGGAGCTGCTCGCGGCCCCCGCCCCCTGAGCCCCAGCCCTGCCCCGCCGGGGAGCCGGGGCGTAGGGTCGGGAGCGGCCCCGTTCCCGATCCCGAGCAGAGGAGCCGCACCCCATGGAGTACACCCGACTCGGCCGTTCCGGCCTGATGGTCTCGCGCCTGGCCCTGGGCACCATCCCCTTCGGCTCCGGCGGGGGGTTCGAGAAGATCGCCGGCCTCGGCCCCGACGAGGCCCGCCGCCAGCTCGACGAGGTCCTCGCCCGCGGCGTGAACTTCATCGACACCGCGAACCTCTACTCCGCCGGCGACGCCGAGCGGGTCCTGGGCGAGATCCTGGGGGCGCGCCGCGACGACGTCGTGCTCACCTCCAAGGCGCGGACCCCCACCGGGGAGGGCCCCAACGACGGCGGGGCGAGCCGCATCCACGTCACCCGGGCGGTCGAGGACAGCCTGCGCCGGCTGCGGACCGACCACCTCGACCTGCTCTACCTGCACCAGTGGGACGGGCAGACCCCGATCACCGAGACCATCGCGACCGCCAACGAGCTGATCCGGGCCGGGAAGATCCGGTACTGGGGCGTGTCCAACTACAACGGGTGGCAGCTGGCCAAGACCGTCTACGAGGCCCGGGCCGCCGGGCTCGAGGGCCCGATCGCCCACCAGGCCTACTACACGCCCGAGGCCCGCGAGATCGAGTACGAGATCATCCCCGCCGCCCGCGATCTCGGCGTCGCGACCTTCGGCTGGAGTCCCCTCGGCGAGGGCCTGCTCAACGGGAAGGTCCGCCGCGGCACCGAGACCCCGGCCGACACCCGCCAGGGCACCGGCTGGCCCGAGCCCCACGTGGTGGACCGCGAGCGCGCCTACGACCTCATCGAGCTCTTCGACGGGATCGCCCGCGAGCTGGGGTGGACGATCCCGCAGGTGGTCATCTCCTGGATCCTCGGCCGCCCCGGCATCGCCGGGACCGTGATCGCCGCCCGGCGCTTCGAGCACCTGCAGGAGGACCTCGACGCCGCCGAGCTCGAGCTGCCGCTGGAGGCCCGCGACCGGATCACGAAGGCCTCGCAGCTGCCCGCCTACTACCCGCTGTGGCACCGGCTGCTCAACGGCCAGGACCGTCCCGAGCCGGCCGAGGCGGAGTTCTACGCGGAGCAGCGGAGCCACGTGCTCGGGGAGGACGGGGACTGAGGGCGGCCGGTCAGCCGATGAGCATGCCCGCGATCGTGGCGCTCATGAGGTTGGCCAGCGTCCCGCCGAGCACGGAGAGCAGGCCGAGCCGGGCGATGTCCGCGCGGCGGCTCGGGGCGATGCCGCCGAGGCCGCCGAGGAGGATCGCCAGGGAGCCGAAGTTCGCGAAGCCGGTCAGGGCGAAGGTGACGATGGCCTGGGTCTTGGGGGAGTAGTCCCCGATCTGCGGGGCGAAGTCGGCGAACGCGACGAACTCGTTGAGCACGAGCTTCTGCCCGAGGAAGCTGCCGGCGTCCAGGGCCTCGGACCAGGGCACCCCGACCGCGAACATCACGGGTGCGAAGACGTACCCGAAGAGCTGCTCCAGGGTCAGCGCCTCGAGCCCGAACAGCCCGCCGACCGCGCCGAGGACGACGTTGACGAGCGCGATGAGCGAGATGAAGGCGATGAGCATCGCCCCGACGTTGAGGGCCAGGCTCAGCCCGTCGGACGCGCCGCGGGCGGCGGCGTCGATGACGTTGGCCGGCTCGTCGTCCTCGCCCGCCGCGTCACCGGCCGCGTCGGTCACGGAGACCGGCTCGGAGTCCGGCGTGCGGGCGGCGTCGCCGGGCGCACCGGTGCCGGCCGGCCCGTCGGCGTCACCGGGGCGTCCGGTGCCGGCGGTCCCGGCGACCCCGTCGGCGTCCCCGGGACGGGCGGCGGAGGAGCCGGCCCCACCGTGGCCGGCATCCGTCCGCTCCGGGGCCGGGGCGTCCGGGCGGCGGGTCAGCTCGAGGGCGGCGTAGGAGGTCGCCCCGCGGCGGGCGCCGCCGGCCAGCCACTGCCGCACGCCGCGGCGTCCCGTCCGCTCCTCGTCCTCCTGCGCCGGCCCGCCGGCGCCGGGGCGTGCTCCGTCGTCGTCGGCTCCGTCCGCGAGGGCCGGGGCGTCCTCGAGCGCCCCGGAGGGGACGAGGAGCTTGGCCATGAGCAGCGCGGCCGGTGCGGCCATGAACGAGGCGGCGATGAGGTACTCGAGCGGCGCGCCCAGCAGGGAGTAGCCCACGAGCACCGAGCCCGCCACGGTCGCGAGCCCGCCGCACATCACGGCGAACAGCTCGGACCGGGACATCGCGGCCACGTAGGGCCGGATGACCAGCGGGGCCTCGGTCTGGCCCACGAAGATGTTGGCGGCCGCGTTCATCGACTCGGGCGTGGAGGTGCCCAGCAGTTTCGCCAGCCCGCCGCCGATGATCTTCACGACCCACTGCAGCACGCCCAGGTGGTAGAGCACCGAGGTCAGGGCGGCGAAGAACACGATCACCGGCAGCACCTGGAAGGCGAAGACGGAGCCCTCCTCGGGCAGGACCGGGCCGAAGAGGAAGTCGATGCCCGCCCCGGAGGAGTTGATGACGGCCTGGACGCCCAGGGTGACGGTCTCGAGCGCGGCCCGGCCGGCCGGGACGTAGAGCACCAGCACCCCGAAGCCCACCTGGAGGCCCAGCGCCAGGGCCACGGTCCGGAAGCGGATCTTGCGGCGGTCCACCGAGAACAGGAGGGCGATGGCGATGATCACGATCATCCCGCCGATGCCCCAGAGCAGGTCGAGCATGTGCGTCGTCCTTCCGTCGAGGCCGCCCGGGCCGTGCCGTCGGTGCGCCGCCGGCCGGGTGCCGACGGCGGCGCCGGCGAGCTACGGCGTACTCTAGCCGCCGCCCCGTGCGTCCGGTCCGCGGGGGCAGCCCGCCGGGCGTGCCGGTCCGGCACGGCGCCGCCGGCGGGGACGGCGCGCATCCCCGCCGGCGGCGTTCAGTGCTCCGGGGGACTCCGCAGCGCTCAGCACTTCCGAGGCGCACCCGCGGCGGGCGGCCCGGGCCGGAGGACCCGACGGGCTCAGGCGGGCATCCTCCGCAGGGTGAGGTAGGAGCCGGCCGCGAGCAGGATGCTCAGGCCGATGCCCCACGCCGTCAGGCCCAGGGCGCCGGCCCCGGCGAGCCACTGCCCGACCTGCGGCCACGCCTGCTGCCAGGTGATCAGCGCGACCACCCCGATCAGCGCCAGGCCGATCGCGAGCAGCACCAGCACGAGGACCGCCGTGCCGAAGCGCTTGAAGACGGTCGCGAACCAGAAGCCGACGATGAAGAACAGCATCGTGAGCACGAAGTAGGTCAGGCCCGCGGCCAGCGGCCCGTCCGCCCAGATCCAGTCGAGGTAGGCGAAGTAGCCGTTGAACCCGTACCCGTCCGTGGCCTGCTCGACCAGCCCCAGCAGCACGAACGCCAGGGACATCCCGAGCGCGCTGACGGCCGCGGCGGCGAGGGAGCCGAGATAGAACTCCCGGCGGGTCAGGCTCATCGCCTGGGAGAACGGGAAGGTCATGGTCATGGCCTGGACGCCGATGACCAGGAAGTACCACAGCGGGGCCTGCGAGCCGCCGCCGTACTTGGGGTCCGTGCCGCCGGCGCTGTGGATGATCGCGTGGATGAGCAGCGTGAGCACCCACGCGCCGCCGAGCACCAGGGCCGGCACCCACACGAAGGTCTGCGTGTTGACGAACTGCAGGCGCACCACGTTGAGCGTGCGGTGCCGCCCGCCGGCAGGGGCGTGGTCGGCGGTCAGGGCGGTCATCGGAGGACTCCTTCCTGGGCGGCCGCGGCGGTGGTGCCGCGGCCGGGGGCGCGGTGCTGGGTGAGGCGCACGATCAGCTGCTGCAGCGAGACCGGAGCGAGGTCCAGCCCGGCGGCGGTGAGGGCGGCGCGCTCGGCGTCGTCGAGGGCGCCCAGGAACGTCACGGAGGCCACGCGCCCGAGGCGCTCGCGGTGGATCACCTCTCGGCCGCCGACGGCGCGGTCGACCGCGGCGGCGTCCCCGACCACGTTGGTGGCCTGGGCGCGGGCCTCCTCGGTGGACCGGTCCATGAGGATCCGGCCCTCGTCGATCACGAGCACCCGCTCGATGAGGTTCGCGACCTCGTCGATGAGGTGGCTCGAGAGCAGCACCGTGCGCGGGTGCTCCGCGTAGTCGGTGAGCAGCCGGTCGTAGAAGGTCTGGCGGGCCACCGCGTCCAGGCCGAGGTAGGGCTCGTCGAAGAACGTGATCTCCGCGCGGGAGGCCAGACCGATGACGACGCCGACGGCGGAGAGCTGCCCCCGGGAGAGCTTCTTGATGCAGCGCTTGAGGGGCAGCTGGAAGTCCTCGACCAGCGCGTCGGCGAACTCCTGGTCCCACCGCGGGAAGAACATCCGGGCGGCGGCGAAGGCGTGGCGCGGCGTGGCGTCGTCGGGGTACTTCTGGCCCTCGCGCACGAAGCACATCCTGCTCAGCACGCGGGGGTTCTCGTAGGGGTGCTCGCCGAACACGCGCACCTCGCCGCTGGTGGCGAGGTTCTGCGCGGTGAGGATCGACATCGTGGTGGTCTTCCCGGCGCCGTTGCGTCCCAGGAACCCGTAGATGGTGTCCTTCCGGACGTCGAAGCTGACGTCGTCGAGGGCGAGCTTGTCCTTGTAGCGCTTCGTGAGGTTGCGGACCTCGATGACGGGTTCCATGGTGTCCTTCGATCGGCAGACGGGATGCGGAACGGGTGGTCAGGACGCCGGCTCGGCGGCGCCGGCGCGGACGAGCTCGGCGACGTCCTCGGGCTCGAGCCCGATCCTGCGGGCCTCGGCGAGCAGCGGGCGGACGTAGCGGACGGCGAAGGCATCGCGGCGCTCCCGCAGCAGCAGTTCGCGGGCGCCGGGGGAGACGAACATGCCGATCCCGCGGCGCTTGTGGAGCACGCCCTTGTCGACGAGCAGGTTCACCCCCTTGGCGGCGGTGGCCGGGTTGATGCGGTGGAAGGCGGCGAGCTCGTTGGTCGACGGCGCCCGGTCCTCCTCGGCGAGGCTGCCGTCGACGATCGAGTCCTCGACCTGCTCGGCGATCTGCACGAACAGGGGCTTGCCTTCCTCGATCACCGGGGCCTCCTGCTTGGTCGGTTAGTTACTCCACTAATGAACCACCGGACCAGTCGTGCGTCAAGAGGCCGATGGCAACGGGCCGGATTGCGACACGGCCCTGCGGCGGCGGGGGAGCGCCCGGCGGTAGCGTGAGCACCGTCACCCCGTCGTCGTCCCGGAGGTCCGCCGTGAAGATCCGTGGAGCCGTCCTGCACACCATGGAGGCCCCCGCCCCCTACGCCGCGTCGCGGCCGCTGGCCGTCGAGGAGCTCGAGCTCGGGGAGCCCGGGTCCACCGAGCTGCGCGTGCGGATCACCGCCGCCGGGGTGTGCCACTCCGACCTGTCCGTGGTCAACGGCAACCGGCCGCGGCCCCTGCCGATGCTGCTGGGGCACGAGGCCACCGGCGTCGTCGAGGTCCTCGGGCCCGAGGTCACCGACCTGGAGGTCGGCCAGCACGTGGTCATGGCGTTCCTGCCGCGCTGCGGGCGGTGTGCCGCCTGCCGCACCGAGGGGCTGCTGCCGTGCACGGTCGGCTCCCGCGCCAACGCCGAGGGCACGCTCATGGAGGGCGCCCGGCGCCTGAGCTCGCCCAGCGGCGGGACGGTCCACCACCACCTCGGAGTCTCGGGCTTCGCGACCCACGCCGTGGTCGACCGCCGCTCGGTGGTGCCCGTGGGCGCGGACGTCCCCGCGCCCGTCGCGGCCGTGCTGGGGTGCGCCGTGCTCACCGGGGGAGGAGCCGTGATCAACGCGGCGAGGGCCACCCCCGACGACGCCGTGGCGGTGGTCGGCCTCGGCGGCGTGGGCCTGGCCGCGCTGCTGGTGGCCAAGGCGGTCGGCTGCCGCCGCGTGATCGCGGTGGACGCCCTGCCGGAGAAGCTCGGGATCGCCCAGGACTTCGGCGCCGACGAGACGCTGACCCCCGACGAGGTCGTCGCGCTCAAGGAGAAGCCGCGCGTGGTCATCGAGGCCGCCGGCCACCCCCGCGCCTTCGAGACGGCCTTCAATGCCACCGGCGTGGGCGGGGTGACCGTCACCGTGGGCCTGCCCGCCCCCGGGGCGATGTCCGAGATCGAGCCCCTGAAGCTCACCGCCGAGGCCCGCCAGGTCATCGGCAGCTACCTCGGCTCCGCCGTGCCGGCCGTCGACATCCCCAAGTACGAGCAGATGTGGCGCGACGGCGTGCTGCCCCTGGAGAAGCTGATCACCTCCCACATCCGGCTCGAGCAGATCAACGAGGCGATGGACGAGCTGGACGCGGGCCGGGCGGTGCGGCAGGTGATCGAGTTCTGAGTCCTCCACCAGCGGTGGGGAGCGGAGCACCCGGTGGCCGTTCGGCCGATAGACGCGGAAGGATTCGGGTGCACCGCATGTGGACCGCGACGTCCGACGGCGCGGGCGGTGCTGTCCGCCGATTCGACGGGTCAGCGATCCGATGGCATCGCGGGCACGGTGCGTCTTTCTGCGGTGATCCGGTTGCAGGCTGTGGCCGGCACCGCAGCGGAATGGTGGGGCCCGTACGGATTCGATGACCGGGCAACTCGACACGACGGCAGGGCGTCAAGCATTGTTTTCGCCCCATGCATACGGTTGCATTTGTTACCGTGAAGGATCCTCGGCTGTGTACATCGGGCCGAGAAGCGGACACGGTGACAAGGGGTAACACGTGCGTGCGGTGGTCGACGACATCGATGACTGGTATCAGGACTTTGTGAAATTCCTGGAGACCGATACGCCGGAGGGTGCGGTCAAGATGCTACGGCGTTGGAGGATCGACGAGGAAATCATCTCCGCGATCCGGGAACGCCACGAAGCGGAAGTTCTCAGGATTCGGGAACTGGAAGAACCTCGGACCGTCGTCACCGATGGGCGCGACACCTGGTACACCGGGCCCAAAGCCGGTGACTCCTGCTGGCCCGCAGTAGAGCGTTTGCTGAGAGGCGACGGTTGGAGCGAGGAATCGCTCCGATCCCTGGACCGATCCTCCACGCGTATCGTCTCACTCCTCAACCACCCGAAGGAAAAGCGCTTCCAGACGCGTGGTCTGGTCGTCGGATACGTCCAGTCCGGCAAGACGACGAGCTTCACCTCGGTCGCGGCCAAGGCGGTCGACCGTGGCTACAAACTCGTCATCGTCCTCGCTGGAATCCATAATGGCCTGCGGCGACAGACTCAGGCCCGCCTCGTGCAGCAGCTGGTCGAACCGAACCCGACACAGTGGACACAACTGACGGAACTCGAGCACGACTTCACCCCTCCGGCCAATCCCGCGGCTTTTTTCGGAGCTCAGAACAGGACTCACGTGCTGTGCGTGGTGAAGAAGAACGCCACCGTGCTCCGAAAGCTGTCGATCTGGCTCAAGAAGGCGGGCGCCTACCTACAGGACTGCCCGACGCTGGTCATCGATGATGAGGCCGATCAGGCCACCGTCGCCACCAAATCCATCAACCCGCTCATTCGTGGCGTCCTGGACAGTCTGCCGAAGAATGTGTATCTCGCCTATACAGCCTCACCGTTCGCCAATCTGCTCATCGACCCGGCGGAGCCCGGTGGACTCTACCCACGCGACTTCATCGTCAACCTCCCGAAGCCGGAGGGCCACTTCGGTACCGAGGTGCTCTTCGGACGTGAATCCATCGAGGGAGAGAGTGCCGAGGACGTCGATGACGGTTACGACATGATCCGCAGTATCCCGGACACGGACGAGCCCTTTGTGCGGCCCATGACGAAGGCGGAGGTCGAGGGTTTCGAACCAGAGATCACCGACACGCTGCGCTCTGCCGTGGAGTACTTCTGGCTCGCCACGGCTGCACGTCTGGTCCGGGGTACAGGCAAGAAACACAGCACGATGCTGATCCACACCAGCGTCAACACCTCGGTACACGACAGTTTCCGAGAGCCTTTGCTGGCACTGCGCTCTGAGGCATCGAAGAAGCTCGACAGCCCTGAGTACCGACGTCATCTGCGTGACCTGTGGAATACCGAGACATCGTCCGTTCGGGCCGAGGACTTCGGTGAGAGGAAGATCGAGTTCGAGGAGCTCGAGGAACACCTGCCGACCGTTCTCGCACGTTGCCGCATCATCATGGACAACTCGAACAGCCAGGATCGGCTCGACTACGACAACGGTCCGGTGATCGCGATCGCCGTCGGGGGGAACACCCTTTCGCGAGGACTCACCCTCGAAGGTCTGGCGGTCAGCTATTTCGTCAGAGCGGTGTCCGCCTACGACACCCTTCTCCAGATGGGCCGATGGTTCGGTTTCCGACACGGGTACGCGGATCTGCCGCGAATCTGGATGACGGACGAGCTGGCCCGTTGGTTCCGCCACCTCGCCACGGTCGAAGCGGAGATGCGTCGCGACATCGACGTCTACATGACCGAGGACAAGACTCCACTCGACTTCGCGGTCCGCTTGCGTACGCACCCGGCGCTGCAGGTCACAGCTGCGGCGAAGATGAAGACCGCCGTGAAAGCCGCGTCGTCGTACGGTGGGCAGCGCGTCCAGACGCACTACTTCGATCTCACGCAGGCGCGTCTCGAGCAGAACATCGAAGCCGCGCGTTCTTTCGTGCGTTCTGTCGAGAGCCAGGTAGCACGCGTCGAGGGGACGGACAACCGCATCATTTACCGCGAGGTGCCGTATCGAGATGTGCTGGCGTTCCTCAACTCATATGCCTTCCACCCGGATGCGACCGAGGCCCGTCCCGAGCTCCTCACCAAGTACATCGAGCAGCGGGTGACGCACGCCGGAGCCCTGCGGCGCTGGAATCTGGTGCTTCTGGGCAGTACCCCGAAGTCCGAGGAGAAGAAGTTCGCATACTCGGGATCAGCCGTGGTCGGACTCGTCAGTCGCGCCAAGCTCAAGGAAGGCGCCCAGGACCGGACGTTCGCCGATATCAAGACCCTCATGAGTCGGCCGGATGCCGTTGCCGATATCCCGGAAGCGGATCCGAGTCTGAACGAAGAAGGGATCAGGAGACTTCGTCGGCAGGTCGCACCGGATACCGGTCTCATCGTGCTCTATGCCATCGACAAGGGCTCTCAACCTGCCCCGGGCCGGCAGCAATCTCGTGTATCCCTCGAGGCACCGGAGCACGTGATCGGCGTGGGCCTGGTGTTCCCGCGGCCGTCCGGATCTGATGACACTGTCGAGTACGAGTACGTCAGTGCGGATCTCTCCCGAGTCCAACTCGAGGAAGAGGACTTGAGCCTTCTCGAGGCCGAGGAATGAACCCGACACGAGAGAACCTCTCAGCTGCATGGTCCGTCCTGACAAGCCGTCCACCCAGTACGTCGACGGCTTACCGGACCCAGGCGCTGTCCGTGGAAGTGAAGGGCAGCGCAGTGTTGGTCGGTCTCGACTCACAGGATCGTCGTCACCTCTTCATCCCGATCCCCGGCAGCACCCGACTGCGGCAGGGCCTGGACGGCCCGGGGCTGATGCTGCGGAAGCGTCCGCTGGAGGACGATACGACTTATCAGACCTATGCCGACCTGGCGTGTCTCAACCCGGGCATTGATGATCTGTTCGAAGAGCTGTGTGACGAGGTGATCGAGGAGCTCCGGGAAGACGCCTCGAGCCCGACCAAAGCGCTGTACAGCGTCATCAACAGATGGCGAGCGCTCTTCCAGACCTCCCCGGCGATCTCGGCCGAAGGAGTCGCCGGACTGTTCGCCGAACTCGTCGTGCTGGAACGACTGCTCGTACGGGACCCCAGTGCGCACAGGACCTGGACGGGACCCACCGGAACGTCCAAGGACTTCCTGTCACGGACAACGGCCATCGAGGTCAAGGCGACCACCCGGACCGACGGTCGCAGGATACGCATCCACGGCATCGATCAGCTCGAACCTCCCGCCGGAGGAACATTGACGATCGCGTGGTTCCGCCTCGAGCGCTCCGAGGCGGACGATGCGCTCGGCCTCAACGACCTCGTGGGTCAGGTGTTAGCACTCGCCGATGACGAACCGGCGGTCCTGGATCTCCTGGCCGAGATCGGTTATCGACGCTATGACCAGAGCCGTTACGACGACGACCGGTTCCGGATCCTGGATGAACGTTGGTATCCCGTGGACGTTGACTTCCCGCGGCTGTCCGTCTCGTCGCTGGACGGAGAGTGGTTACCGCCGCGGGTGACCGACATCGACTACACGGTCGACCTGTCGGGCGACCTGCCGGCTCCCTCACCGGCCGGCGCCGTGGAGGAACTCCTGGACGACTTCATCAGCGAGGAAGCATGAGCGAAGCTGCGTGGCACTCCCAGCCCTTTCCCCCTGAGGGCGCCAGCGCTGCCGAAGGCATCCGCAACCAACTCGGACGCCCCGAACTGGACATGCTGACGATCCTGGTTCGTGAAGCCGCGCAGAACAGCTGGGACGCCAGGGCCTCCGACACGGAACCCGTGAAGTTCGAGATCTCACTCAGGGATATCGGTCCGGCGCAAATGCCGGCATGGCGTGCAGCTCTCCAACCGAATATTCCTCCCGACAGCGACGGGTTCGAACTCCGCGCGCGACTTCGTGATTCCGCGTTGCAGGTCCTGGAGGTATCGGATCGGGGCACCAAGGGATTGGGCGGACCGACGCGAGCCGACGTCGTCACGGACGGTTCTCGGGACTTCGTGACGTTCGTGCGCAATATCGGTGAACCGCGCGATCGTCACTTGGGTGGGGGAACCTACGGGTTCGGCAAGGGCATCTTCTACCTCCTGTCGTCGGTCGGAACGGTCCTCATCCACACCCGGGCACGTAACGCTGACGGAGTCCTGGAGACTCGGCTGATCGGATGCGCGCTGCGCAAGAGTTATACGTGGATCGATGCCGAGAACGGTCGGCCGTGCAGGTACACGGGGCGTCATTGGTGGGGTGTTCCCGGCGAGGACGGCCTGATGGAACCACTGGTCGATCAGGACGCCGAGAACATGGCTGCGCGGCTGGGTTTGAAGTCCTTCGCTGCTGAGGAGACCGGAACGACTGTTGTGGTGCTCAGCCCGAACGTGGGCGACATGGGACCCACGGAACTCGGTCAATACCTGGCGGAGACGATTTGCTGGCAGCTGTGGCCGAAGATGTTGGCGCGCGCCGATGGATCTGTCCCCATGGAGTTCAGGGTGTGCTCCGATGACGTCGACTACGAGGTGCCGAACCCACGGACCTTCCGTCCGCTGCACCTTTTCGTGAAAGCCTACGACGCCATGTCCGGGGAGGCCGGTGAGGAACTGTGGTGCGGCAACCCCAAGAAGCTCCTCGGTCGTCTGGGAGTGGCCAAGAGACCTATGGTCGGGTTGGAGCCCACGCGGGCTTCGGAGACGGTCGACATCGAGAACGTCGTGCACCATGTGTGTCTGATGCGACCGGCTGAACTGGTCGTCACGTATCACAAGGGCCCCAAGCCCCAGAGTGAGAACTTCGGGTACGCCGGAGTCTTCCGGGCGGATGAAGATCTCGATCAGGTCTTCGCCGCCGCGGAGCCTCCGACACACGACGCCTGGCACCCGAGCATGCTCGACAAGCCGGACAGTACGTACGTGCGCACGACCTTCACCCGTATCGGTGAGGTACTGAATCGCCGGTTCGGGGAGTCCACCGCGGTGGGGCCGAGCAAGAACACCTTCTCCCTCGGAGCGGCCAGCAGTGTCTTCGCGGATCTCATGCCTGGAGCTTGGGGAAGCGGCGGGGCGAGCATGCCTGTCGATGAGGGCGGTGGTCGTCGCGGTTCCGGCTCTTCCCGGGGCACCGGTCCGCGCGCCAAAGTGCAGTATCTGGGAGAGCCGTATTTCACCGAGCGATGTGGTGAATCCGTTCTGGTGCAGGAGTTCACCGCACCTGTCGTCGGCATGCAGAGGATCTCGGCCCGCCTGGGCATCCTCATCGCCCGTGAGGGAGCCGGACGCGAGAACGTGCCGCCACTCAACGCTCGTGTGCCCGAACTGATCGGTTGGCAGGACCCACACGGTGTCTTCGTAGCGGCCACCAGCCCGATGACCAGGGGCGGCGACGGAGTGTGGAAGGTGCTGATCCGGCCGGTGCCGGATACGGTGACGGACCTGGACCTGGGCGCGGCGATGGTGGAGCCGGCATGAGCCGCCACGCCTTCCCGTACCGACGTCCTGCACGCGACGCGGTGACCGCGGGCCCGTGGCTGCTCGCTGTCGAGAACGAAGAAGTATCTCTTCCTGGCTTCCTGCCCGACTGGGACTATCAGCTGGACCTGGCCCTTCGGCGACCCGTCGCTGTCGATGCCGCGGCTGTACGGGCCACCAGTGGTTTGCCGGACGGCGCTCGTATCGCTCTGGTCGTGGTGTGGTCGGCCAGTGGGCCCAACGTCTCCGGTCGAGCGACGTACACCGAGCTGGGAGCGGAGACGGAATCCCACACCCTCGCGGTGCATCTTCCGGGCAGCGACCTCGGAGGAACGCTCAGCGTTCACACCCGCATCGTGCTCGCAGAACACCTGGACAACACCGTGCCCGGAGTGGCTCACCGCGCTGGTTCCATCCTCTGGAGCGAGACCTCCACCGTCCGACTGCAAGGGGATGCCGTGCAGTTCCCGATGGCCGTGATCGACTTCCGCGACACGGCCTTCCCCGATGACGCCCCCTGGCATCTGCAGATCGGTGGAAGTCTCGACGGCGCAGCCATGGGAGCTCTCCTGTTACTGCTCAACGAGACGAATCAACGCGTCCTTGCCGCCTTCCGCAATGCTGCGAAACCCACTGAAGCCGATCGCCTCGTACTGTCCACGGCGTACACGGACATTGCCGTTCGACTCCTTCTGCACGCCCTGCAGCACCATGATTTCATCGACGACGCCGAATACACCGAAGGAAGCTTGGGCGCCACGTGCGCAGACCTTTTCCAACGCACCTTCTCCGGACGCAGCATCGCCGATGTGAAGCTGGAGCTGGCAGGCAACCCCGGCATGTTCCTCTCCACCCTGCAATCCGACTCCGGCCTCTTCCAGGAGCGTGGTCGATGACGATCCTCTATCCTCGGCTACTCGACGCCGACGCCGTGCCGCTGTTCACCGAATACCGGAGTGCGCTCGCCGACGGCCACGGCATCGAGTATTTGTCCGAACGGGCGAGCACGATGCACTTGGCCGCCGTTTATGTCGCCACGGGCGGGAGCCGCGCGACCGGTGAGCATCTCCGATCACTACGCGACGCAATTCTTGCTCTGGCTCATGGAGCAGGGTTCCCGGGTGAATCCCGGAACATGGCCTGGTTCGACACCCAGCTCGCTCAACTCCTTCATCTGCGCTCCGGCATGGTGCCGGCCGAGGCCGCCGCTCGTGACGTGTGGCAGTTCCTCGCGCTGTGCCTGCTGCCCGACGTCGCGTTCTGGCGCTACCCGAATCCTCCTGGTGATCGGGTGTTGGGCACCGACCTCACCCGGCATGTGTTCGGACGTCTGTGGTGGCGGGCCCAACTGGTCCACGACCCGAAGTCACACGACCCGTACGCAGGCCTGCAGGTGATGGGCGAGGCGGCCTTCGACCAGATCTACGCCCGCCGGGCGGTTTTGGGTGGTAGTCCGGCGCTTGTGCGCGGAATCCTCGAGGTCTGGCAGGAACTCGAAAAGGAAGGCCTTCTCCGAGGACTCGGACAACGAAAAGTGCTGCAGGACTATCTCAAGCGCCTACTGCGGCTTTTCCCTTTCGTGGACTTCGACAGTGTCCAGGAACACGACCGGAAGGTCGAGCTGCGAGCCGTTGCCCATGAGACGATCGTCGCCTGTCGGGAACAGCAGCGCTGGGAGTGAATTCGGTCGGCAGAGAACCGGCAACGGGTCCGTCTGCGCGAACACTCCACCGGACATCCTCCGTTCGTGGTGTCGACCGGCTCCCCGCTCTGCGGCCGAGAGCAATTCAGTCGCGCGCCTGCACCAGAGCCCGCGGGACCGCCCACGACGTCAGGTGTTCGGCTGCTGAAGGGCCCACGACCGGACGGATGCCTCCACCACATCAGCGGCCACCACCATGTCCTCGTGTTCCCAGAATCGCAGCACGATCCACCCCTGAGCCTTCAATCGAGAATCGGTGTCACGATCCCTGGCCACGTTGGATTCCAGCTTCTTCTGCCACCACGCTCCGTTGTTCTGAGGAGTTGTGGCATGCAAAGGGCAGGCATGCCAGAAGCACCCATCGACGAAAACGGCAATCCGACGGCGGGGGAAAAGAACATCGGCGCGTCTTCTGGGTATTCCGGGAAGCCCGGCGTCCACCCGATATCGCATACCTCGCCGGTGCAGCTCCCGACGGAGAAGCATTTCCGGCTCAGTGTCACGACGTCGCTGCAACGACATCCGATGGGACGTACTCGTGGAGGTCGACTCACCCGGTCCCGGGGTCCGCGGTGACACACGGCGTCCGTCGGGCCGGCTAGACTCCGTTGCTGTGTCCACCCCAACATTGTCCCCCTCGGACGCTTCCCCCGGCGTCACCTCCGGTCCCTCCCGAGTCCGGCCTCTGGAGATCCTCGATGTCTTCGCCGGTGCCGGGGGACTGAGTCAGGGGTTCCACGAGGCATCCGACCGTTACAAAGTGGTCCGTGCTGTGGAGATGAACCCGGAAGCAGCGGCCAGCTATGCCGAGAACTTCGGTGATGTCGTTTACAACGGGACTATCCAGGACTGGCTCGACGACGAGTTCGTACCCAGCGCCCATATCGTTCTCGGCGGCCCGCCTTGCCAAGGGTTCTCCACCCTGGGGAAACAGGAGGAGAACGATGTTCGGAATACGCTGTGGCGCTACTACGCCCGCACCGTCCGTGAAGCGCAGCCTCTGTATTTCGTCATGGAGAACGTACCCGCTTTTCTGACATCCCCGCAGTTTCCTCTGCTCCAGAAGGAAACCTCTCGCGGAGGAGCTCTGGAGGACTATGCTTTCGAGGCGCGGGTGCTCAACGCCGCACAGTACGGCGCTGCGCAGGTCAGGAAGCGGGTCATCGTGATCGGGCATCACCGGTCCGTTCCCGCTCCTGGATTTCCGGAGCCAACGCATCCCACAGTTGATTCGTGGGTTTCACTACGCGAAGTGATCGGTAACTTGAATCCTGTGGTCACGTCGCTCCGCCCGGAGAACAGGCGGACAGTGTTCGGCGATACCCGATTTGACGGTCCCTTCCGCGCGGACGAGTTGCATCTGACCCGTCGTTATCAGGACATTTCGCTCGCGCGATTTCACGCCATCCCCCAGGGAGGGAGCCGCAAGGACCTGCCCGAGGATCTGAAGATGGAGTGTTGGCGAAAGCATACGAAAGGTTCCATGGATGTCATGGGCCGGCTGCGATGGGACAGACCCTCGGTCACCGTCCGCACGGAATTCACCAAGCCCGAGAAGGGCCGGTACCTGCACCCGGAACAGCCGAGAGCCATTACGATCCACGAGGGGTCCCGCATCCAGGGGTTTCCTGACGACTACAAATTCGTCGGGTCCCTGACTCAGATCACCAAACAGATCGGCAACGCCGTCCCCATTCCTCTGGGACGCGCACTGGGCCAGCACATCGCAGCTCGGATCAGCCCCAACTGAGCCCCGGGAATGTAGGTCTGGCGGTGCCCTCGTCTGCCACGACGAGCAGGGCCACCGCGCTACACCACTATTGGGGGTTCAGCTCTCAGAAGAGGCGGAGGCGGCAGAGAGTCACCGTTGCTGGGGTGTCAGTTGTGCGTCGACGCTGTTGGGCGGGGAAGGGCGTACTGGCGGCAGTGATCCGGTGTCCGGGGTGTCGGTCAGCAACGGTGGCCTGCTGCCGGTGACCGTCCAACTGCTCCGTACCACTTGGTCGAGGGCCGCTGGATCGAGATTTCGACACAGGGCAGCGGCCAGGACATGGGCGCCCAGGCGTGGGGGAATCGCGTTACCGATCTGCTGGGCCCGGTCGCCCCCGGACCAGGGGTAGTCCGCGGGGAAGGTCTGCAGTTGACCGGCCTCGAACAGCTCGAGCGACCCGAGGTCCGTACCGTCGTAGGACCTCACGCGATTGCGTGAGACCTTGCCGGTGACCGTGGCGGCAGGCTCCTCCCAACTGCGAAGACCACGGGCCTTCGGGTCGCCACCGCTGCCGTAGTTGGAGACGATGACGAACGGCCCGGGGCGATTCAGTGTGCCGCGGATGGTTTCGCACGGCCGGAGCATGGAGTCCCAGGACAGCAGGGACAACTGATCGTCGCTTCTCGCCTCTCTTTTCCGGAATCGGCAATGCGTCGGCTGCGGCAGGCGGGGCATGTAATCCTGGTGGGCGATCAGAATGGCTCGTCGACGGGTTTGAGGAACCCCGAACTCCTCCGCTCGTAGGATCCCACTGGTCGTCTTGTATCCGAGACCATGCAAAGCTCCCGCCATGGCCTCCCAGACCGGCAGCACAGCGGGAACCTGTTCCAATACGACGGTCTTGTAGGGGTGTCCTCGCCGGTGTGCTTCCAAGATCCAGCGCAGGGGCTGCAGCACCATCCCGGTGCGTTCGTCGTCCAGCCGGGACAGGTCATCGGTGACATCTTGTCCGCTGGCCATGCGTCTGATGTACTTCTGGACCTGCTCCAGCGCCTGACGGCCGGCGCCTGTGCCCGCCACGGTGTAGGTCTGGCAGGGTGGACCGCCCACGAGGATGGTCGCCTCTGGGAAGTTCCCCGGGCCATACTCGCGGACGTCCCCGTGAACCGTGGTCAGACCGGCCGCGCGCCGTGTGGCGCAGGCGTTCTCGTCCCACTCGATGCCAACCACCGATAGGCCCAACCAGTGGGCCGCAACGTCCAACCCGCCGGGACCGGCGAATAGGTCCACCACATCGATGGAGGGTGATGCGGGAGGGCCCAGCTGCATGGAGGTCATGGCCGTCAATTTTATCCGTCTCTCGACCACGTCCAACCAGTATCCACCTGCGTTTCTTCAGCAGTACCCAAATTCTCGCTCGGACGTCGGTGTCGTATGCACCGTGTTCCTCGCTCGCCGAGTGGTTCCCGGTGGCTATCGAAACCTCCCGTAGGGAAAAGGCGTAGATAAGGGACTCAAGGGACGCAAACGGCGGCTGGCCCTGGAAAGCAAATACTGAACACTGATCTTTTTCGGGGTGAACGCTGTCGCGGCGCGCCGGGGTAGGAGGGCCTACCGCAGCCGACACAGAGGACGTTGACCTGGGACAAGCGTTCGGACCTGACCCGCCGTGACCTGGTGGCTGCCTGGTTCAGCGAAGCCGTGTACTTGACCGCACTAACCGTTCCGGGGGCACGAGAGGGATCCGGAACATGAACGGGCTGCTGTGTCAGTACTGGCCAAAAGGCGCGGATCTGAGCGTCCACACGGCCACAGACCACGCATGAGTGAAGCACCTGATGAACACGCGGCTGCGGAAGGTCCTGGATGGGCGACACCGCGTTGGCGAGTTGTTTAACCCGCCCAGCGCCTGAAATGGAGTATGCGGACGGCATCGACACGCCAGGCAGCCCCGTCGTGAGGCCGACTGTAACGGGCCCCGGGCGGATATAGAGTCGGGTGAAGGTCGTTGAACGGCTCATCCATCTGGCGCTGGGCCTGGATGGGGAAAGGGGACTTGGTGTCATTGCGGGATGCGTGGAATGCCGATAAATCGCTGATTGTTTACGTCCAACAGCTTAATTCCAGTGCCTTGGCGGCTTACCGAGAGAATCCAAACCTCATCGAGGAGCACACCAACCAGGAGGAGTCCATCAAGGTGGGGGGGTACGCCCGCCGGACCGTTCGGGAGCTCGTGCAGAACGCGGCTGACGCGTTAGCGGGCACGGCTAATTCATCGATGTCCGGCGGACGCATCGAAGTAGTCCTCGACGAGGTCAATCGCCAGCTCTATGTCGCCAATGGCGGCCGGCCTTTTTCGCAGAACGGATTGCGTGCCATCGTTCACGCGCATCTGAGTGCCAAAAGAGGCGACGAGATCGGGCGGTTCGGTCTCGGTTTCAAGTCAGTCTTGGCCGTCACGGACCGACCACAGGTCTTCAGTCGATCGGTATCTTTCGAGTTTAATGCGCCCGAAGCTCGAGCTATCATCGGCAGCGTCCAGCCGAGCAGCCTTAAAGTGCCGGTCTTGAGAACGCCATCCCTTCTCGATGCAAGCACCGAAATGGAGACGGACCCCATATTGGCTGAGCTCGGGGATTGGGCGGCGACAGTCGTCCGATTGCCTGAGATCGACGACACGGCCTCGCTCCGGAGAGATCTGCTCAACTTCTCGACTGAATTTCTCCTCTTCGTCACTGCTGTGCGTGAAATCAAAATTCGCATCATCGGCGATGAGCCGATTGATAAAACTCACATGTCCCGAGATCTAGGAAATGGCCGATTTTCGATTGAGACCCCTCACGGTACCGCCAACGAGTGGATCGTCGCGGAGGCTATGCACTCGCCCAGCGCCTCCGCGCGTCGAGAGGTCGGTGAGGCCGTATCACGGGACCGCATGAAGGTGTCAGTCGCGATTCCGGTCTCTGGCGGCTCTGGCTTCAAGGGGCGCTTTTGGGCGTACTTCCCCATCGAAGACGAGACTTCTGCCTCTGGCTTATTCAATGCACCTTGGAGTCTGAACAGCGATCGCACGACCCTGCTCGACAACTCGTACAACCGGGAAATCTTATCCACGCTCTTGGATCTTTTCCTCGAAAAGATGCCGAGCCTCCGGACAGAAGAGGACCCCGCACGGCACCTCGACTACCTGCCGTCCCGACCACGAGAGGCATTCTCGACGGCCGATCGGTACTTCCGGGCAATCGGGCCAGTCCGGTCCGCCGCAATTGGACTGGTTCCCAATGCCGTGGGAATGTTGACCAAGCCCGACGATCTCAAGCCCCTCGATTTCAACATTGAAAGGGTTGACGCTAAGGACCATCGGGCCTGGCAGTCTGCTGCGCACACCGGGGACGACGTGCCCCATTGGCGTTGCTATACATCTCCCACGAGGGTCAATCGCCTGCGGCATATTCTCGCCGCTCCGGGGATCGATGCCGCGACCGAGTGGTCACAGTCTCTCGAGGAACGTGTTCTCGGGAAGATGCCCAAGCGCGGCGTTCTTTCATGGATTCGAGAATGGGCTGAAGGCGGGACAGACATCGACGCGGCAGGTGCACTGAACTTCGTCCTGCGTCATGAAAGCAGTGTTCCGCTTCTACGGGACGCCAAAGTCATTCCGACGAATCAAGGACTCGTCACGCTTAAGGACCGGACCACCACTTTTCTCGACATCGTCGAGGGGTTCGATGTCGAGGCCGCGACCTTTGTGTCGAGCACGTTCCTGGAGGTCCCTGGAGTAAGAGCTGCACTGGAACAGCGGGGGTTCCGGAAACTCGACGCCCAAACGCGCTTGGAAGCACTGATGTCGCGCCTCACGCCCACTTCTGTGGCTGAGGACTATGAGGCGGTGTGGAAGATCGTCCGCGAAGAGGTGCCGCCAGCCCAGGCGGTGAAAGCGGCCGAAAGGCAGGGGCAGATGCTAAAGGTCCCCACGCGCGACGGGAATTGGTCCTGGCCGCAACAGGTCCTCCATCTCGGAGGGATCGATGCGGCCGTCGCCGCTGCGCACCTCCTGGACGTCGACCGCTGCGTCGTGCCTGTCGCACGGAGCCTGGGGGTGATCGACCAGCCTGTCTCCCGCTTCGCGCTCAGCGATGAAGTCGGAGAGGCCGCTTATCGGCAGTTCATCCGGGAGCATGTGAACGGCAGCCTGGGGCCGGGCGAGAGAACGATCGACCAGATCGATTTGTCCCTCGAGGAAGGGCCGGGCCCGGTGTCTGCATTGATCCTGTTGAGGGACTCGGCGGCGGACCCGGTGCTCATCAATCAGTGGACCACCCGTCTACTGGCCCAGCCGGATGGAACATGGAGAGCCGAAGACCCGGACAGCCGCAGGGTGTTCGACGTTCCCTCCCCCCGCGAATGGGCTGTCGCACAGGCGGGTCTGCTGAAATCGGATTGGGGCTACCGCCGTCCAGATCACTTGGTGTCGCGTCGGCTGCTGCGGTACCAGGGGCTGCTTCCCCTCTTCGCCGACGAGATGCGTCTCGAGCAGCAGCTCAGTCTCAAATCCGAGCTTTCGGGGGTCTCCGCCGACCTCTTCCGCGAAGCCCTCGCTCGTGATCGATATGCCTTCGTGAGCACCAAAGACCTCGACGCCGTCCTGACAGAGTTTCTGACGGCAGCGGCTCGGGCACTGGCTGATCAAGGAGGACTGCGACGGATTCCGGCACGAATCGGACGGAACGTGGAGTCGGCTCCGGTGGACTCTGTCTACGTCGCCGTCGACGACGAACAGGTCGGCTATCTGCTCGACAAGGGCAAGTACTTCTTGCGTGTTCCCGCGGAGGCTGCCGAGGAGTTCGTGGAGCTCACGTCCACCAACTCCTTCTCCGCGGTCTTCTCCTTCGAACTCCATATCGGAGGTGAACAGGACGCGGAAGTGATCACTGACGTGTTCACCGGCCTTCGGAACACCTTCTCTCTCGACACAGTGCGCGGGGCCTACCTGGTGAGGGCGCAGGAGATCGTCAAACGGGTGACCACCTCGACCGGCGAAGGTGTCGAACCAATCTCCCTGCCGTGGCACCGCGACGGAAACACTTTTTATGTGAAGTCCGACCTCGATGACACCGCCGTTCTGCGCAACATCAACGAGGCGTTTACTCTGGAACTCACTGCGAAGGAACTCGAGGAGGTCATCCAGACCGGGCATGACGACATGCTGGAAGGTCTGCGACGTGAGGCGCAGAGCATGGAGTCGGACGCGGACCGCTTGGAGGTCTACTTCAGCCCCGAGGATCTCAAGGACAAGCTCCCTCTAGGTCTCTGGGGCACCTTAGAGGACCAGGGATTGGTGGACGCGACGACCTCCGTTGCCGAGCTGTACCTGACGGTGAATGGCCACGACGCCGTGAAGAACCTCCGGCCGCTTTTCCGGGATCTTGGCTACCGCGATGTCCCGGATCGGTGGAATCGAACTTCCACGACGCTGAAGTGGCTGCGCAAGATGGGGTTCAGCGGCGACTTCGCGAGCCAACCGGCGGACAACTTGCCGATCAGTCACGTGGTCCCCGGCGCGGTCAACCTCCCGCCCCTCCACGACTACCAGGAGAAGGTCAGAGACGAGTTGGCATCGGCCATTCTGGCAGTGTCCCCGGAAGGGCACCGCACGAAGGCCATGGTCGAAATGCCCACGGGCGCCGGAAAGACTCGGGTCGCATCACAGACCGTGCTCGAGCTCTTCTCCCGTGACCGGTTGGCGGGACCTGTACTCTGGATCGCCGAATCCCAGGAGCTGTGCGAGCAGGCCGTCCAGACATGGGGTTTTGTCTGGCGGGGCCTGCTCGATGAGCGCCCCCTCACGATCGGTCGCCTGTGGGGGGGGAACGACAGGATGGAAGAGCCGGAGACGGAATTCAGCGTAATCGTCGCGACGGACGCGCAACTCGATGCCATCGTGTCGGATCCCGCGCGTGCCGCCCGATTCGAATGGCTGCGCGATTGCTCGGTGGTAGTGGTCGATGAGGCACACCGGTCCGGTTCCTCCGAGCTCTACACGAGGCTTTTCCGCTGGCTGAGTGTGGATGGTCGCAATCACGAGAAACCGCTGGTCGGCCTGTCGGCGACGCCCTTCAAGGGCGGTGACGCCGGCACCACCGCTTTGATTCGACGGTACGGGGGGAACCTCATCCGTGCCTTCGAGTCGGGCTCACCCTTCGAGGAGGCTGCGCAGGCAGGAGTGCTCGCGCGCGTGGCCTACCGGCGGATGACGGGTATCGACGTGGTCCTCGGACAGGACGAGCTCAAGGACGCGAAGAAATATCGGAGGGTGAGCTCGACGGTGCTCGAACGCATCGGGCGGGACCGGAACCGCCTGCAGATGGTCGTTCACGACATTGAGCAGTTGGACCCCGATTGGCCCGTTCTCGTCTTCACTCCTTCCGTTCTTTCGGCTCAGGTGCTCGCCGCGACTCTCCGGTACAAGGACATCTCCGCCGCCTCCGTCAGCGGGGAGACGGGACGCCACGAACGTCGGAAGATCATTGAAGACTTCAAAGCGGGCAAGATCCGTGTGCTCGCGAACTGCGATCTCCTGACCCAGGGGTTCGACGCCCCGGGAGTCCGGGCCCTGTATGTCGCCCGTCCCACCTTCAGTCCGAGTGCGTACATCCAGATGGTCGGACGCGGGCTGCGTGGGCCCAGGAACGGCGGAAAGCACGAATGCCTCATCGTCGATATCGAGGACAACTTCGGAGCTGAGAACCATCTGCTGGGGCATTTGGACTACGTCGACCAGTGGAAGGAGCTGGCGCGATGATCCTGGTTCCGACTCTCGAGGAGATCAGGCGGACCTCTAACAGTCCTGCCGAAATACTCGTGGCCACCCTGCTTTCGGAACTCGACTTCGGGGACAACGCTCGCGCGTTCCATTCCCTCCGGCTCCGCTCGCACCGGTATAAGAGGCAGGCCGAGATCGACTTCCTGGTCCTGATCAAGGGAGTCGTGCTCATCATCGAGGTCAAGGGCGGCGGGATCGTCCAGCGTGACCGGGAGTGGTGGACCGTGACGCGTCGAGGGGAGTCCCACCGCCTTGCGGAGCCGCCCATGAAGCAGGCTCAGGACGCCGGGTTCGCATTGCAGGAGATCCTGAGGGACGAGAACGTGGGGTGGTACCCATGGGAGGCGCTCGTGATCACTCCGGACGTGACGAACATTCCCGGGTCGACGGAGTGGAAGTCCACTCACTGGCTGACCGGGGAGGATATGACGTCGAAAGGCCTGGCGAACGCCCTGCGGAGAGTCCTCAGCGACGTGGCCCAGCCGCCGCGCACGAGCAGGAGGGCATCGGATGCGGATCTGCGCAAGCAGTTCTACAAGGATTTCACCCGCCTGCCGTCGGTCGACAGCAGCACCGGGAGAGTGCTCGAGCAGCAGCATCGGGCGACCGCTGAGCAGGCGCGCATCCTGGCCATCAGCACTGAGAACGACCGGATTATCGTCAAGGGAGGTGCGGGCACGGGGAAGACCCTCGTAGCGGCCGAGCTCGCCAAGCAGGAAGCGGCTCTGGGGAGGTCGACGCTGCTCACCTTCCGTTCGCCGACCCTGCGGACCGTCGTTGAAAAGTACGTCGAAGGTCACTCCGTGGACGTCATGCCGTTCGCCGAAACGACAGGTTCAGGCGGCTACGACGTCGTGGTGATCGACGAGGCTCAAGACCTGATGACGGTGGACGACATGGACCATCTGGACGCCCTCGTGAAAGGTGGTCGCGAGGATGGGAGGTGGAGGATGCTCATGGATCCGAACAACCAGACCCATGTCGACGGCGCCTTCGACTCCGAGGTGTTCGAGCTGGTCAGAACCGGTGCGACAGTCCTCACCCTGCCGAACAACGTCCGGAACACGGAGTCAATCGTGCAGGTGGTGCGTCAGTATCTCGGCGCTGACATCGGGGATCCGGGGACCGTCCACGGGGAGAAGGTCGAATGGAAGCGAGGATCCACGGGCGACCTGAGCGCAGCGATCAACCGGGCGCGCGAGCTCGTCGATCAGGGCGTCGCACGGGATTCGCTCTGGTTGATCGACATGACGAGCGCCGATGAGTCCCGAACCGTCGAAGGTTTCCGGCTGGTCTCGCCGCGAGCCGTCAAAGGACTGGAGCGTGAACACGTCGTGGCGTACGGCTGGCCGAGTGAGTTCACCGATGAGACCATCGCGTCCGTCTACGTCGCCTTGACTCGAGCCAGGGTCTCGCTATCCATCCTGGTGTCCGTCAACGAAGAGGCGAAGCTCAAGGAACTTCTCATGAAAGTGATGGCCGTATGAACCTGTCTCCATCACAGCAGGCCGCCCTCGGGCATCTCCGGGACACCTACGCGGGTCCTGAAGGAGGCGCGCACGAGGTCATCGTCAAGAACAACCCTGTCTACCAGTACGTCGTCGGCATGTTGTTCCCCCGGGAAGCCAGACAGTCCGCAGGCTCGACCGACGAAGCAACCGTCCTGGCGGATACGGTCCTCGGGGATATCGAGGAACCGGCCGAAAGCAATTCTCTGGCTGAAGCCTGGCGGCCGTCGTCGACGGGGATCTCCTTCGTCACAAATGCGGAGGAGCTCGAGGTCGATCTTTCGTTCGGCATCTACGAGCACGTCGAGAGTGGTGGCGTCTCCGAATGGCGACGGACACCACACCTGTTCGAAGGCATCAGCGTCACCAGGACCGGCGACCAGCCCCGTAACCGTCGAGCCGGCGACGTCCTGTTCCAGGTCGGCTCACGATGGCGACCGTACGGCGACAACTGGCTGGTGACGGTCCACCTGCGGAACCTGGAGATCTCGCCGATCGGGCGCGACGAGGACGCTACGCCCGAGGCCAAACTGCAGGACGCGCAACGGACGATGTTCCAGGTCAGTCTGGCTGTCACGCCGGCGGATGGCCAAATCCTGGAATACGACCTCGACAAGGTCCTGGACGCCGACCCCGAAGCGGCCGAACTCCGGCTCAGATTCAGGAAACGGAAGACCTTTGCCGTCGGGCACGGTCTGGCAGCGAACTGGACCATGGAGGGGGATCGATGTGTCAGTGTTCGCCTTGAGGCCGTCCCGGCCCATGTGGTGCCCGCAGTCGAAGGGACCACCATGCCGGAAGACGCTCCCCAAGGGCAGGCGCTGCGCCTGGACGTACTGGCCCGGATCGTGGAGGATCCTGATGGCGTAACCGCGAAGCTCCGCGCATTCGCAGACGCCTACGGGGATTGGGTCCAGGCAGAAACAGCCCGGGTCCAGGAACTCGACATGCACCGCGAACCGGCCGAACGCATCGTCGCTCGTGCTCGCCTCGCGGCCGAACGGATGGGTGCGACGATCGACCTGCTCGTCGAACCAGATCAGGGCACCTTGCGCTCGGCCTTCGCCCTGGCGATGAAGGCCATGCGACTTCAGATGCGCCAGGCTGCTGCCACGAAGACCCAGGCCAGCTCGAAAGAGCCTGCCTGGCGGCCGTTCCAGTTGGGTTTCCTCCTGGTCTCGCTGTCATCGACGGTCGATGCGCAGCACCCGGACCGGGAGCTCGTGGACCTCATCTGGTTCCCCACGGGAGGCGGGAAGACCGAGGCGTACCTCGGCCTTGCAGCCGTGGAGATGTTCCGCCGTCGGCTGGAGCACGGGCAGAAGGGCGGTGGGACGGCGGTCATCACCCGATATACGCTGCGCCTCCTCACCTCCCAACAGTTCCAGCGTTCGGCCGCGCTGATCTGCGCAATGGAGACGCTCCGCCGCACCGATGCCAGCGCAGCCAAGATGGTGCCGTTCACCATCGGCCTGTGGGTGGGCAACGAGGTCACTCCGGGCAACAGCAAGGACGCGATCGCAGCACTGCAGAGACTCTTCGAGGCCAAACACCCCCAAGAGGCAAACCAGTTCCAGGTCACCGACTGTCCCTGGTGCCGGACCGAACTCGTGCCGAAAGAGTGGACCGGAGACCGGTCCCGTTACGGTTTCCGGGAGCAAT
The DNA here is from genome assembly GCF_021012935.1 of Kocuria sp. LUK. Classification (NCBI taxonomy): domain Bacteria; kingdom Bacillati; phylum Actinomycetota; class Actinomycetes; order Micrococcales; family Micrococcaceae; genus Kocuria; species Kocuria sp. LUK. The sequence continues at coordinate 72,329 of NZ_JAJMZI010000002.1, read as the reverse complement.
CAGGTCGGGTGGTGGTCTACTGCCCCCGGGTTGAGTGCGCGTTCCACGACGCCATCCCGCTCAGCGTGGTCGACGACGACCTGTACGAGAATCCACCGACCTTCCTGCTGGGTACCGTCGACAAGTTCGCCCGTCTCCAGTTCTTGCCCAAAGCTGGATCACTGCTGGGCCTCCGGGGGACAACCCTGCAGCCCTCGCTGTTGATCCAAGACGAACTCCATCTGTTGTCTGGACCGTTGGGAACGACGGTCGCGGTGTTCGAGGCGGTCCTGCAGATCCTGCTGTCCCGGCAGGGGACGCATCCGAAGATCGTCGCCTCGACCGCGACGATCAGGGCCTCGGAGGAGCAGATCCGAGGCCTGTACGGACGGCCCGTTGCTCTCTATCCACCCGCCGGACTCGACGAGGACCACAGCTTCTTCTCGCGACCCGTCCCTTCCGGTGAGGGACGTCTCTACGTCGGCCTCATGCCCCAGTCGCTGCCACAAACGACAGCACTGATCGCGGCCGCGACACCGCTGCTTGAACTTCCCCAGGTCCTGGCGGACCCACATGTTCCGGACGAAGTCTCCGACGACTACTGGACGTCGGTCTTCTACCACAACAGCCTGCGGGAGCTGGGCCGGAGCGAGACATTGATCGCCGACGACATCGATGCCCGCCTGGCTGTGAGGGCAGACCGGATGGGGTGGCCACCTCGTCGCCTCGAAGGCGGCCGCCTCATCGAACTGACAAGCCGGAGGCACTCCAACGAGCTGCGGGGTGACCTCCAGCGAATGGAGACGCGCGTTGACCAGAGCGACGAGGCCATCGACATCGTGCTGTCCTCGAACATGCTGTCGGTGGGAATCGATGTGTCTCGTCTCGCCCTGATGCTGATGGTGGGCCAGCCGAAAACCACCTCCGAGTACATCCAGGCAACCAGCCGGGTCGGTCGCGGAGAAATCGCCGGCGTCGTCGTCACCCTGTTCCGCTCGAACCGGGCCCGCGATCGATCCCAGTACGAGTCGTTCCGGGCCTTCCACCAGTCGCTCTATCGAAACGTCGAGCCGACAAGTGTCACTCCCTGGTCGCGTTCATCCAGGGAACGTTCATTGGCCGGCGCACTGGTGATGCTCGTGCGACAAGGACTACAGCCGTTCTGCGAGAACAATGACGCGGGCCGATATGACCGGACGAACGCACGGGTCAGTCGGGCCGTCGACGGCCTCGTGGACCAGCTTCTTCGCCGGGTCGAGCGTGCTGACACCGCCGAGCGAGACGCGACGCGGCGCCAAGTGGACAAGTACTTGGCCGAATGGCATGACAAAGCGCAGATGTCGGGCGCTGAGGCCCCGCTGAAATACGAGAAAGAAGGACAGTCCAAGGACCAGAATGTCCTCTTGCGTCGATTCGAGGACCGCTTCGATGGATGGCTCGTCGCCGACTCCATGCGAACGGTCGAACCCAGTGTGGCGATCGAAGTCCAGGAACCCTACGAGCGGGGAAAGTGACGTGGCTAAGGAAATCAAGTACAGCCTTCGGCAATCGGAGACGGTCTCGCCCTTCGGCCCAGGGGCAATCACGGACGTCAGCGGAGCTTCGCTGATGGCCCCCGATATGACGAGATGGAACCCGAAACATGCCGAGGAGATCGTCTGCGATCGGCTGTCGTCGAAGCTCGGCGGCGGACGACTGCTCGCTGCCCCCACGTTCTCGGGCCCCCTGGAGGCCGACGTGCGATCGCTGGAGTACTCGCGGTTCCCCGAATGGCGCTTCTGTGAACGATGCGAGCGGATGACCCGGAAGACCTTGGTGAAGAAGGGCAAATTCGCCAACGAGTGCCCCTGCGGCGGCACCTTGATCCCGATGCGGTACGTGGCTGCGTGCGAGGGAGGTAGCCATCTCCAGGACGTCCCTTGGCCACTGTGGGTGCACCGCGGCCGTGATGAGGACCTATCGGAAGAGCAGGGACTCTGCAGAGCCGACGACCAGCTCAAGTTCGCCAGGCGGTCGGACAGGGGCGAGGGACTGGGGTCCATGTTCGTCCGCTGCATGGCTTGCCGGCGGGAGCGAAGCCTGGCCGCGCTGGTCGGAAAGAAGGCGCTGGCGGCGGACGGATTGCGGTGTCTCGGGAGACAACCGTGGCGAGGTAGCACTGCATCCGAATGCGAGCATCCTCTGGTGGCAAAGCAGCGGGGTGCCACGAGCAACTATCTCGCCGAGATCGTTGCGGCGATCGACATCCCGGAGGGCCAGGCCGGTGAGGAGAGAGACCTGGAGCGGGTTCGCACCCACGATGCCTTCGCCATGTTCGTCCAGGACAACGGGGGCCTCCTTGCGGAAATGCTCCGTACGAAGATCGCCCAAGACCTCGGCGTCCCGGAGCACACGGTCGACGAGGCGGCCAAGACGTCCGACGAGGACGAACGCCCGGTCCTCGGTCTGAAGGACGGTGAATGGCTCGCCCTTCAGGGGAAACTCGAGAACGGCCGCGATGAGGAGACCAGCGGTTTCATTGTCGATGGGCGGCGAATCCCTACGAACCCAAACGTGCCGGCATCCGTGTTCGAGGTGTTCACCCACGTCGGCCAGGTCAGACGCCTCCGTCTGGTGCGCGCGCTCCAGGGATTCCGACGCCACGGGCAGGACGCCCGGCTGATTGCGGCGGATCCAGGAGAGCCACCAGGCCGCACCCGCCGCAGTTATCCCGCCCTTGAGCTCTTCGGTGAGGGAATCTTCCTGCGTCTGGATGAGGATCGAGTCCGTCAATGGGAATCGCGCCCCGATGTTCAGCACCGGGCTCAAACCTTGATGAAACGGCTGGACGTCGAGGGCCTCACTGACCGCTTGGACTATCCCGAACCGCGGTTCGTTGCCCTCCATACGTTGGCCCATCTATTGGTCCGTCGGCTGGCGTTCGCCAGCGGTTACGCCTCCGCCGCGCTCCAGGAGAGAATCTACGCCTCGACACAACGCGGAGAGCCGATGGCCGGGATCCTTATCTACACGGCGGCAGGAGACGCGCAGGGCACTCTCGGGGGTCTCGTAAGGCTGGGAGCCGAGGACAAGCTGCTGCCGATGCTCCTTGCCGCAGTCAGTGATGCGGAGGTCTGCTCCAACGATCCGGTCTGTATTGAATCCGACCGTCAAGGTGCATCGAACCTGAATCTATCTGCGTGTCATGGGTGTGCCCTGATCAGCGAGACCTCATGTGAAAACCGCAACCTTCTGCTCGACCGGCAGCTGCTGTTCGGCGGTATGGAGGTGGAGCGCGGACTATTGCAGCAGATGCTGGACGACCTCAGGAGCATGGCCTCCTTGGCACAGTGAGGCCTCAGACGCGATGAGTGATGCCGTTTGTCGAGGAGGACCGACGAATGAGCGGGACTGCCGCGCAAATAGGTGGATTCCTGACCTATCGGTGCGGCAGTCCCTGCGCTATGAATCTGGTCAGTCGAAGCTGCGGGTGAGGTCGGCGTCCTCGTAGCGGACCATCCTCGAGCCGGTGACCAGTTTGTGGCCGGCCCACAGGGCGAGGAAGAGGGGCAGGCCGATGTAGGCGGTGGCTGCGGCGAGCAGGTCGACCTCGCCCATGAAGGCCTGGTAGTTCTGTCCCAGGATCACGATCGCGCACAACGCCAGGGCGATCATCGGCCCCAGCGGGAAGAACCGGGCCTTGTAGGGCAGGTCGGCCAGGTCGTGGCCCTGGGCCAGGTAGGCCTTGCGGAAGCGGTAGTGGCTCCAGGCGATGCCCATCCACACGATGAACCCCGCCAGCCCCGACGCGCTCACGAGCCAGACGTAGGCGGCCCCGTCCCCGATCAGGGTGGTCAGGAAGCAGGCCGCACCGACGGTGGTGGTGGCCAGCAGGGCGTTCATCGGCACCCCGCGCCGGTTGACCTTGGCCAGGAAGCGCGGGGCTTTGCCGGAGTCGGCCAGGGCCCAGAGCATGCGGGTGGAGGCGTAGAGCCCGGAGTTGCCGGCCGACAGGATCGCGGTGAGGATCACCGCGTTCATCACCGAGGCCGCGGCCAGGACCCCGGCGTTCTCGAAGACCAGGGTGAAAGGCGAGATGGAGATGTCCTCGACCCCGGAGCCCAGCAGGTGCGGGCTGGTGTGGGGGATGAGGAACCCGACGATGGTGATCGCCCCGACGTAGAAGAGCAGGATGCGCACGAACACGGTGCGGATCGCCTTCGGGACGTTCTTCTCGGGGTCCTCGGCCTCACCGGCGGCGACACCGACGAGTTCGGTGCCCTGGAAGGAGAAGCCGGCGACCATGAAGATCGCCAGGATCCCCGCCCCGCCCCCGACGAAGGGGGCGTCCCCGGTGGTCCAGTTGTCGAAGCCCGGGGAGGTGCCGCCGAGGATGCCCACGATCATCAGCACCCCCAGGACGAGGAAGATCACCACGGTGGCGACCTTGATGAGGGAGAACCAGAACTCGCTCTCCCCGTAGGCCCGGGTGGACAGGGCGTTGAGGCCGAAGAGGACGGCCAGGAACAGGGCCGACCAGATCCAGGAGGGGACGTCGGGCAGCCAGTAGCGCATGATCAGGGCTGCGGCCACGAGTTCGGCGGCGACGGTGATCGCCCAGTTGTACCAGTAGTTCCAGCCGATGGCGAAGCCGAAGGAGGGGCTGACGAAGCGGGTGGAGTACTCCTCGAAGGCCCCGGAGACCGGCAGGTAGGTCGACATCTCACCCAACGACTGCATGAGCAGGAACACCATCAAACCGATGGCGACATAGGCCAGCAGGGCCCCGCCGGGGCCGGCGGTGGCGATGGTGTTGCCCGAGGCCACGAACAGGCCGGTGCCGATGGCACCACCCATCGCGATCATCGTCAGGTGGCGCGGTTTGAGGCTGCGCCGCAGCCGGGCGTGCGCCTCGGCGGGAGCCGGTGGGCCCGGTCTGGCCGGGGCGGTGGTCTGGGGCGGTGCGATGGTGTCCACGGGAACCTTTCCTCGGAGGTGGCGGGTCTGCACGCCGGGGGAGAGGGCCGGGGCGGTGCGCCCCGGCCCGGGAGGTCAGTCGTTGATGTAGAGCAGGCGCTTGTTGACGAACTCGTCCATGCCCAGCGGGCCCAGCTCGCGGCCGTAGCCGGAGCGCTTGACCCCGCCGAAGGGCATGCCGGCGCCCTCGGCCTCGGCGGCGTTGACGTTGGCCATGCCACACTCCAGCTGCTCGGCCAGCCGCCGCGCCCGCTCGGGGTCGGTGCTGAAGACCGCACCGCCGAGTCCGTAGGGGGTGTCGTTGGCCAGGGCGAGCGCCGCGTCGTCGTCATCGGCCCGGTAGACGACCGCGACGGGACCGAAGAGCTCCTGGTGGTGGGCGGCCATCGCGGGGGTGACGCCGGTGAGCACGGCCGGGGCGAGGTAGGCCCCGGGGCCCTCGGCGAGGGTCCCGCCGGTGTGCAGCGTGGCGCCGGCCTCGACGGCCTCGCGGATCTGATCGGCCAGGGCCTCGGCGGCGGCGCGGGAGGCCATCGGGGCGTAGGTGCCCGGGGCCTCCACGGACGGGTCGCCGGGCACCAGCGCGGCGGCGGCGCGGGTCAGCTCGGCGACGAACTCGTCGAAGATGTCCGCGGAGACGATCATGCGCTTGTTGGAGTTGCAGGCCTGGCCGGTGTTGCCCATCCGGGTGGCGAGGGCGGCCCGGGCGGAGGCGGCGACGTCGTCGGTGTCGAGCACCACGTAGGGGTCGGACCCGCCCAGCTCCAGCACGGCCTTCTTCAGGTGCCGCCCGGCCAGCGCCCCGACCGCCGCCCCGGCCCGCTCGGAGCCGGTCAGGGACACGCCCTGCACGCGGGGATCGGCGACGACGTCCTCGATCTGGGCGTGGGTGGCGAAGAGGGTGGTGTACACCCCGGCGGGCACCCCGGCGTCGTCGAGCAGTCGCTGGAGGGCCAGGGCCGAGCGCGGGCAGGACTCGGCGTGCTTGAGCAGGACCGTGTTGCCGAGCACGAGGTTGGGGGCGGCGAAGCGGGCCACCTGGTAGTAGGGGTAGTTCCACGGCATGATCCCCAGCAGCACCCCGACCGGGCGCCGCTGGAGCACCGCCCGGCCCGTCCCGTGCGGGGTGGGCAGGGGCCGGTCGGCGGCCAGGTCCGGGCCGTGCTCGGCGAAGTAGGCGAAGATCTCGGCGCAGAACTGCGCCTCCTCGCGGGCCTCGCTCAGCGGCTTGCCCATCTCCCGGGTGGCGATCGCGGCGAGCTCCTCGGCGCGCTCGGCGAAGAGCTCGCCGACCCGGGCGGCGACGGCGGACCGCTCCCGGATCGGGCGGGAGCGCCAGGCGCGGAAGGCGGTCTCGGCGGCGGTCAGCGCCTCCTCGACCTCGGCGTCGGTGGCGGTGGGGACCTCGGCGACGAGCTCGCCGGTGGCGGGGTCGACGGACCGGTAGGCGGACCGGTCGGTGCGGGCGGACAGGGACGGGGCGGCGGTCATGGTGCGGTTCTCCTTCGGGCAGGGGAGGGCATGTGGGCAGGGACGGACACGGGCAGGCGCGGGTGCGGCGTTCCGGGTGCGGAAGCGGGGTCGGGAGCGCGCCGCGGACGGGCTTCCGGGGCGGGCGAGGGTGTGCTGGGCCGGCGGGGGCAGGATCCTGCCCCCGCGGGCACGGCGGGAGGGAGCGGGCGGTCGCCCGGTGGGACGGGGCCGGCGGTGCCCGGCGGCTCAGCCGACCGGGACGAGCTCCGCGCGCAGGGCGGCCACGAAGGCGTCGACGTCCTGCTCGGTGGTGTCGAAGCTGCACACCCAGCGGACCTCGCCCGTGGCGGGGTCCCAGTCGTAGAAGCGGAAGCGCTGCCGGAGCCGGTCGGCGATGCCGGCGGGCAGGGTCGCGAAGACGGCGTTGACCCGGGTCTCCTGGGTGAAGGCCACCCCGGGCATCGACCCGTCGGCGAGCCCGGCCTCGATGCCCGCGCGCAGGCGCCGGGCCATCGCGTTCGCGTGGCCCGCGCTGCGCAGGTACAGGTCCCCGTCGTAGAGCGCCAGCAGCTGCGCCGAGACGAAGCGCATCTTGGAGGCCAGCTGCATCTGGTGCTTGCGCAGGTAGACCAGCCCCTGCGAGGCGGACGGGTTCAGCACCACCACGGCCTCGGCGGCGAGGGCCCCGTTCTTGGTCCCGCCCAGGGAGAGCACGTCGATCCCGGCGTCGGTCGTGAACGCGCGCAGGGGCAGGTCCAGGGCGGCCGCTGCGTTGGCCAGCCGGGCCCCGTCCAGGAACACGGACATCCCGCGGGCGTGGGCGTAGTCGGTGATCGCCCGCAGCTCCTCCGGGGTGTAGAGGGTGCCGAGCTCGGTGGACTGGGTGAGGTAGACGACCAGCGGCTGGGCGCGGTGCTCGTCCCCCCAGCCCCAGGCCTCGGCGGCGATGAGCTCGGGGGTGAGCTTGCCGTCGTCGGTGGGGACGGGCAGCAGCTTGAGCCCGGCGGACTTCTCGGGCGCCCCGCCCTCGTCGACGTGGATGTGCGCGGTGGCCGCGCAGATCACCGCGCCCCAGCGCGGGAGCATCGACTGGAGGCCGACGACGTTGGCGCCCGTCCCGTTGAACACCGGCCACACCGTGGCGCCCTCGCCGAAGTGGCGGGCGACCACCTCCTGCAGCCGCGCGGTGTAGACGTCCTCGCCGTAGGCGACCTGGTGGCCGCCGTTGGCCTCGGCCAGGGCCTCGAGCACCTCCGGGTGGACCCCGGAGTAGTTGTCCGAGGCGAACCCGCGCACCTGCGGGTCGTGGATGGTCTGCATGTCAGTCGGTTCCCTTCTCCTGGATCGTCAGGATCGAGTCGTTGAGCTGCGCCGGGTCGTCGGCCCACAGCTCGGCGTAGGCCTCGGCGAGGCGCTCCTCCAGCCCGGCCAGGGTCTTCACCCGGAGGACCACCGCGGCGGCGCGCAGCGGCTCGCCGGCCTCGCGGGCGGCCTTCGCCCAGCCCTGGGCCACGGCCCGGGTCCAGGCCTCGCCCGCGGCCTTGACCGCGGCGTAGTTCGCCCCGCCCGCGAGCGGCCGGGCCACCGCGGTCGAGGAGACGATCGCCAGCCGCCCCGCCGGCGAGGCCCGCAGGTCGTCGTCGAGGGCCCGGCTCAGGTGCCGCAGCGCGGTGAAGGAGGCCTCGAGCGCGCGGTAGTCCTCCTCCGTCTGCCCGGCCAGCCCGCCACCCCCGCGCCAGCCGCCGACGAGGTGCAGCAGCCCGTCGACCGACAGCCCGCGCTCGTGCAGCCGGCGGACGAGCGCGCGCACGGCGGCTTCGTCGGCCGGGTCGAGGACCTCGGTCTCCGCGCCCAGGGCCGCGAGGGGCTCCAGTTTCTCCGCGCTGCGCCCGGTGGCGACGACGCGGGCCCCGCGCGCGAGCAGGGTCCGCGCCGCCGCCCGACCGGACGCACTGGTGGCGCCCGCGAGCAGGACGGTGCGTCCGGTCAGCTCCGGCATCGCTCAGGCGTCCGTGGCGCGGATGCCGGCGGTGGACTCGATGACGCCCTTGAGCTTCTTCCCGAGCGCCTCGAAGAACATCGACAGCGGGAACTCGTCGTCGAGCACGAGGTCCGTGTAGCCCCGGGGCGGTCCGGCGAGGACCTCGCGGGGCAGGCCCTGCGCCCACGCCGAGGCCGGGTGCGGGGGGACCACGGAGGAGATCAGCTCGTAGGCCTTCAGCCAGTGCACCGTCTTGGGGCGGTCGATGGACTCCCAGTAGAGCCGGTCGATCGCCTCGCCCAGCTCGACGACGGCGTCCGCGACCCGCTCCCAGTCGACGCTGAGCTCGACGTCGCGCCACTGCAGCACGTGCTTGCGGTGCAGCCAGGCGAACAGCAGCTGCCCGCCGAGCCCGTCGTAGTTGCGCACCCGGGACCCGGTGAGGGCGAAGCGGAAGATCCGGTCGAAGAGCACCGCGTACTGCACGAGCTTCGCGTGCCGGCGGGTCTGCTCCTCGAGCCCGGTCAGCTCCTCGCCGGCCGCCGCGCGAGCCGTGAGCGCCCGCTCGATGGTCACCGACTCGCGGAACGCCGTCAGGTCGCAGCGCAGCTCCTCGAGGGTGTAGAGGAAGAACGGCATCCGCTGCTTGATCATGAACGGGTCGAAGGGCAGGTCCCCGCGCATGTGCGTGCGGTCGTGGATGAGGTCCCACATCACGAAGGTCTTCTCGGCGAGGTCCTGGTCGGCCAGCAGCGCCGCCGCGTCCTCGGGCAGCTCCAGCTTCGTGATGCCGGCGGCCGCGGTGACCACGCGGCGGTAGCGGGCCGCCTCGCGGTCCTGGAAGATCGCCCCCCACGTGAACGCCGGGACCTCCCGCACGGCCACCGTCTCGGGGAACAGCACCGCCGAGTTCGTGTCGTAGCCCGGGGTGAAGTCGATCAGCCGCAGGGACAGGAAGAGCTTGTTGCCGTAGTCGCCGGCCTCCAGCGCCGCGATGAACTCCGGCCAGATCGCCTCGACGACCAGGGCCTCGACGTGCCGGTCCGCCGACCCGTTCTGGGTGAGCATCGGGAAGACCACGAGGTGGCGGATCCCGTCGACGCGGTGCTCCTGCGGCCGGAACGCCACGAGGGAGTCGAGGAAGTCCGGCACGCCGAAGCCGCCCTCGGCCCAGCGGTCGAAGTCGCGGGGCAGGGCCGCCAGGTAGGCGGCGTCGTGCGGGAACAGCGGGGCGAGCTCGGCGACCGCGGCCGTGATGACCGCGACGTGCTCGCGGGCGGCCGGGTGGTCGGCGGGGTCGGGGACCGAGCCGTCCTTGACCTGCAGGCCCTGCAGCGCGGTGGCCGCCGCCTTCAGACGCAGCCAGGCCGGGTGCGTCTCCACGGCGCGGACGTCCTCGACGACCTCAGGTTCGCCGATGATGGCCTGCACCGCCTGCAGAGACGTGGACATTGAAACCCTCCTGTCGTCAAGTCAACGGAAATTTTCCGGTGATCGGGATCACACACAGGAACATTCACACGTGGGGGAGGGGGTGTCAACCCCTCCGGCGCGAGCAGCTGATAGCGTTCGGCCCATGGACGACCCCGTGGACGTGCGACTGGCAACCGAGGTGTCCCACGACCCGCGGGCCACCCTCGCCCAGCTCTCCGAGCGGATCGGGCTCTCGACCTCGGCCGTGCAGGCGCGCCTGCGCAAGCTCGAGAGCAGCGGGGTGATCACCGGCTACCAGGCGATCCTCGACCCCGAGACCATCGGCAAGCCGCTCGCGGCGTTCATCGAGATCACCCCCCTGGACCCGCGCCAGCCGGACAACGCGCCCGAGCTGCTGGAGCCGATCAGCGCGATCGAGGCCTGCCACTCGGTGGCCGGGGACGCCGCCTACATGCTCTTCGTCCGGGTGGCCTCGCCGAAGGCGCTCGAGGCCCTCGTCAACGAGGTGCGCCACGTGGCCTCCGTGAGCACCCGCACGACCGTGGTGCTGCAGACCTTCTACGAGCACCGGCCGATGCTGCCCGCCGAGGGCTGAGCTGTTCCCTCGCCCGCGCCGCGCGGATAGCCTCGGGGTGGGCGGTGCCGCTCACGGACCGCCCGTCCTGGCGGCCGGCCGGTGACGGCCCGGCCGCCCGAACTCGAGGAGGCCGGCATGAGCGATGCACAGCAGGATCCGAACCAGCAGGAGGGCCCCGCCGACGGCGGTGCCTTCGGCGCCCCGGGGGCCCACGACGGCGGGGCGGACGGCGGTGCCGACGGCGGCGCCGAGGGCCCGGCCGACGGCGGCGCCGCGGGTGTCCCGGGCGTCCACGACGGCGGTGCCGACGGTGGTGCCGACGGCGGTGCCGAGGGCCCGGCCGACGGCGGCGCCGCGGGTGTCCCGGGTGTCCACGACGGCGGTGCCGACGGTGGCGCCGATGGTCCGGCCGACGGTGGCGCCTCCGGGGCCCCGGGTGTCCACGACGGCGGTGCCGATGGTGGCGCGGACGGTGGCGCCGATGGCGGTGCGGACGGCGGCGCCGACGGAGAAGCCGGAGCACGAGGCCTCTGAGCGTGGACCGTCTCCCCACCGACGGGCAGGACCCCGGAGCCCCTGACGGCTCCGGGGTCCTGGAGACCCGTCTGATCGACATCGGCCGGGAGCGGTTCGCCCGCGAGGTCTGGGGCCGGGAACCGCTGCTCACCCGCAGGGTCGAGGGCTTCGCCGACCTGTTCTCCGCCGGGGCCGTCGACGAGCTGATCTCGCGCCGCGGGCTGCGCACGCCCTTCCTGCGCGTGGCCAAGGACGGCTCGACGTTCCCCGACGCCTCCTTCACCGCGCCGGCCGGCGTCGGCGCCACCATTGCGGATCAGCTCGACGACACCGCGCTGTGGCGGCAGTTCGCCGACGGTGCCACGCTGGTGCTGCAGGCCCTGCACCGCACGTGGGAGCCGGTCGCGGCCTTCAGTGCGGCGCTGAGCGGCGAGCTCGGGCACCCGGTGCAGGCCAACGCCTACGTCACCCCGCCGCAGAACCGCGGGTTCGACGACCACTACGACGTCCACGACGTCTTCGTCCTGCAGATCGAGGGGACCAAGCGCTGGGTCCTCCACGAGCCGGTGCACCCGGACCCGCTGCGGGACCAGCCGTGGACCGGCCGCCGCGCCGCCGTGGCCGAGGCCGCGAAGGGCCGGGCGCACCTCGACGTCGTGCTCGAGCCCGGCGACGCCCTCTACCTGCCGCGCGGCTGGCTGCACGCGGCTCAGGCGCAGGGGGCGGTCTCCGTCCACCTCACGCTCGGGATCCACACCTGGACCCGCCACGGCCTGGCCGAGCAGCTGGCCCAGGAGGCGCTGGCGCTGCTGGCCGAGGACCCCGCCATGCGCCGGTCGCTGCCCCTGGGCGTCGACGGACCGGACGCGGAGCTGGACACCGTCCGGGAGCGCCTGGCCGCCGCGCTCGCCGCGGCCGACCCCACCCCGCGCTTCCACCGCGCCCGGCGCGGCCAGGGGCGCCCGGCCCCGCTGGGACCGCTGGCCCAGCTCGCGGCGGTCCAGGGCCTGGACCCCGGATCCACCGTCCGGCTGCGCGGCGCCCTGGAGGCACGGCTGGAGGGAGCGCGCCTGAGCACGCGCGTGGGGTGGCTCGACCTCCCGGAGGCCGACCTGCCCGCCGTCGCCCGCCTGCTCGACGGCGGGGTCCGCACCGCCGGGGAGCTCGGGACCGAGCTCACCGCACGACTGCTGCGCGCGGGCGTGCTCGTGCCCGCGGCCCCCGTGACGGCGCCGTGACGGCGGAGGAGCGCTTCTTCTGCGCCGAGGCCGCCCGGGAGCGCGGGGACCCGATGGCGGGCACGGCCCCGCGCGGGCTGGCCTGGGTCCTGGTCGAGCACCGCGGCGGCTGGCCGGTGAACGGGTTCGAGGGCCTCGAGCTCGAGCCGGGAACGAAGGCGCGCGTGGTCTCCGCCGCCCAGGCCGCGGGGGCCCGGATCCTCCTGGTCCGGCGCCACGGCCGCCGCCGGCACGAGGCGGGCCCCGCCCGGTGGGCCGTGTTGCGCCACGACGGCTCCGGCGAGGACCGTCAGCACTGGGGCACGTGGCGGCGCGACGAGGACCTGGCGGGCATCGTCGCGGCCCTGGACGGCCCCGGGGAGACCGGCCGTCCGCCGGTGGTGCTGGTCTGCGCGCACGCTCAGCACGATCCCTGCTGCGCCGTGCGCGGCCGCCCCGTGGCGGACGCCCTGGACGAGCGCTGGCCGGAGCTGGTCTGGGAGTGCTCGCACGTCGGGGGTGACCGGTTCGCCCCCAACGTCGTCGTCGTCCCCGACGGCGTCTACTACGGGGGCCTCGACGCGGAGTCCGCCGTCACCACGGTCGCCGAGCACCTCGCCGGCCGGATCGGCGCGGAGCACCTGCGCGGCTACACCGACCTCTACCCGCCGCAGCAGGCCGCGGTCGCGGCCGCGCTCGGACGCTTCGGCCCGGCCGGCCGCCACGACTGGACGGTGACCGGGACCGCCCGCGACGGCGGCCGCTGGCGGATCCGCCTCTCCGGGCGCCCGTCCGGGCCGGGTCCCGTCGAGGTCGAGCTGTGCTCCCGGGCCGCCCCGCCGCACCGGCTGACCTGCCGCGGGACGGCCCCGAGCTCGGCCCGGGTCTACGAGCTCACCGCGCTGCGCGTCCTCTGACGGTGCGCGCGGCCGGGGCCTTCGGCCCCGGGCTCAGCCGGCGTGGGCGAGGGAGCCGGCCTCCTCGGAGGCGGGGTCCGCGGCGGGCTCGTCCACCACGGTGTTGCGCAGCACGCCCAGGCCCGTCACCTCGACCTCGACCTCGTCACCCGCGTTCAGCAGCCCGTCCTCGCCCCAGAACAGCCCGACGCCGCCGGGGGTGCCGGTGACGACGACGTCGCCGGGACGCAGCCGGGTGAAGCCGGTGACGTAGGCGATCAGCGTGGGGATGTCGAAGTAGAGATCGGCGACCGAGGCGTGCTGGCGGACCTCGCCGTTGACGCGGGTCTCGAGCGTCAGCTCGCGGACGTCGCCGACGTCCGAGGCGGGCACCAGGTAGGGGCCGAACCCGCCGGTGGCCGGGAAGTTCTTGCCCGGGATCCACTGGCTGGCGGCCTTCTGCCAGTCGCGCACCGAGAAGTCGTTGTAGTTGGCGTACCCGGCGACGTGGTCGAAGGCGTCCTCGGGGGCCACGTGCCAGGCCTCCTTACCGATCACCAGGGCCATCTCGCCCTCGTAGTCGAACTTGCCGGTCGAGGCGGGCTTGACCGCCGGGGCGAGGTGGCCCATCTGGGTGTCGGCGAAACGGGTGAAGACCGTCGGGGCCGTCTGGCCCGTCTTGCCGGACTCCTCCTGGTGGGTCCGGTAGTTGACCCCGATGCAGATGATCTTCCCGGGCTCGGTCAGGCAGGGCAGGAACGCGACGTCCTCCTCGGCGTGCACGGGGGCGCCCTCGAGGTCGGCGGGGGTCAGCCGGCCGAAGAGCCCGGCAGCCACCGCCGCGTGGAGTGAGGGGGCCAGGTCCTTGCCGGTCGGGCCGAGGTCGTGCACGGTGCCGCGCTCGGCCACGCCCCAGGTGGCGGTGCCGTCCGGGGTCGAGAAGCTGACGTAGTTCACAGGGTTCTCCCATCGGGTTCGGGTGGCGTGCGTCCCCGCACCGTCCTCGGGAAGGGCGTGGTGCCGCGCAGTGACGTGGGCCTCACGCTAGTCACGCTCGTACGCCTTTGGCAAGCAGAAAATATTCTTTGCTCGATAGTGCGCGAACGCTGGAAAAATGTCGTCGAGTGGGACATGCTGTGTGATGACGATCTCAGCGGCCCCGCGCCACGCCGTTCCCGCTCGACGCCGGGAGGGGTTTCGAACTCTTTGGAAAGGACGAGCGCTGATGAGCACTCCCACGCCGGCCCAGCACATGGTTCTGACGACCTTCATGCTCCCCGCCGGGTACCACAAGGACAGCTGGCGCATGGACGGCAGCCGGGCGGAGGAGCTGGGCAACCTCGACTTCGTCCTCGAGCTCACGCAGATGGCCGAGGCCGCGAAGCTGGACGCCGTCTTCTTCGGGGACGTCGTCCACGCGAACACGCTGCTGCGCGGGGACATCAAGATGAACGGCTTCTACGAGCCCGTCACCGTGCTCGCGGCGCTCGCCGCCCGCACGGAGCACATCGGCCTGGTGGGCACGATCTCCACCTCCTTCTCCGAGCCCTACACCGTGGCCCGGCAGCTGTGCGGCCTCGACCACATGTCGGGCGGGCGCGCCGGCTGGAACATCGTGACCTCCTCCGACGGCTTCCGGAACTACGGGATCGAGGAGGCCCCGGACCCGGCGACCCGCTACCGCCGGGCCACCGAGTTCGTCGACGTGGTGCGCCGGCTCTGGGACTCCTGGGACGACGGCGCGGTGATCGCCGACCGTGCGTCGGGGGAGTACCTGGACCGGGCCCGGCTGCACCCGATCGACCACGAGGGCGAGTTCTTCCGCGTCCAGGGCCCGCTGAACATGCCCACCAGCCCGCAGCGCCACCCCGTGCTCGCGCAGGCCGGCTCCTCCGGCCCCGGCATGGAGCTGGGCTCCTCGATCGGCGACATGATCTACACCGCGCAGCCGAACAAGCAGCCCTCGATCGAGTTCTATGCGAAGTTCAAGCAGATGGCCAAGGCCAAGGGGCGCAATCCGGACCACGTCAAGATCGTCCCGGGCATCCTGCCGATCCTCGGCGACACCGAGGCGGAGGCCCGCGAGCTGGCCGACGAGCTGGGCCGCCACGTCCACCTCGAGAACGGCCGGGCGCAGGTCGGCGCCGACCTGCGCATGGACCTGTCCTCCCTGGACTGGGACGAGCGCATCCCGGCGGAGTGGTTCCGCGACGACGACGCCTACGGCAGCCGCTACACGATCTACCGGATGAAGTCCGTGGAGATGGGCATGACGCTGCGCGAGCTGATCGTCGACCTCGCCCGCTCCACCGGCCACCAGTGGATGGCGGGGACCCCCTCGCAGGTCGCCGACCGGATGGTCGACTGGTTCGAGTCCAAGGCCTGCGACGGCTTCAACCTGAACTCCCCGTTCAACCCGGGGGGCTTCAAGCTGATCTGCGACAAGCTCGTGCCCGAGCTGCAGGACCGCGGGTACTTCCGCACCGAGTACGAGGGCACCACGCTGCGCGAGAACCTCGGCCTGCCCGAGGTCTCCCCGACGCTCCTGCCGGCCTGAGCCCGCCCGGCCCGACCACCCATCCGAGAGAGGTAGTGCAATGACCGAACTGTCCGTGGGGCCCGGCCTCGACGTCGAGGACGCCCGGGAGGACTTCCTGCGGCGGGCCGAGGCGATCGTGGGGGCCGAGCACGTGATCCGCCCGGAGACGACCGAGGGCTACCGGGACCCCTACCCGCTGCAGCCCGGCCGGTCGCCCTGGCCGGGGGTGCGGCCCGCGGACACCGCCGAGGTCCAGGCCCTGGTGCGGCTCGCCAACGAGACCGGGACCCCGCTGTGGACCTTCTCCCGGGGCAAGAACCTCGGCTACGGCGGGCCGGAACCGCGCGACCGGGCCACGGTCGCCCTCGACCTCGGCCGGATGAACCGCATCCTCGAGGTCGACGACCGGCTGTGCTACGCGGTCGTCGAGCCCGGGGTGACGTTCTTCGACCTGTTCGAGCACATCCAGGAGCGCGGCCTGAAGGTCTGGCTCTCCGTCCCGGCGCTGGGCTGGGGCTCGGTCCTGGGCAACGCGCTGGACCGCGGCTACGGCATGACCCCGCTGGGCGACCACTCCAAGCAGATCTGCGGCATGGAGGTCGTCCTGCCCGACGGCGAGCTGCTGCGCACCGGGATGGGCGCGATGGACGGCACCGACCTCGGGCCGATCTTCCAGGGCGGCTTCGGGCCCACGCTCGACGGGCTGTTCACCCAGTCCAACCTGGGGGTCGTCACGCAGATCGGGCTGTGGCTGATGCCGTGGCCGGAGGTCTACGTCAACGGCGAGGTCACCGTGGAGCGCGAGGAGGACCTGCCGCAGCTGATCGACGTCCTCACCCGGCTGCGGCGCGAGGACGTCATCCAGAACAACGCGCTGTGCGGCAACGTGGTGCGCGCGGTGACCATGAACGGCCCGCGCTCCCGCTGGTACGAGGGGGAGGGCTCCATCCCGCCCGAGCGCCTCGAGGAGATCCGCCAGGAGCTGGGCATCGGGCAGTGGAACGCCAAGTTCGGCATCTACGGGGACAAGGGCATGGCCGAGCGCCGCCTGGAGATCATCCGGGAGCGCTTCGCGGACCTGGAGGGCTTCACGGTCACCGCCCGGCTCTACGAGGGCGCCGAGGGGGCGCGGGTGGCCTACGCGGACATCGCCGACCGCGACCGCACCCAGATGGCCGGCGTGCCCACCCTCAAGCCCCTGGACACGATCAACTACGTGGCCGAGAACGGCGGGCACATCGACGCCGCCCCCATCCTGCCCGCCCGCGGGGAGGAGGTCTGGGAGTTCTACCAGGAGGTCAAGGAGCTCTACACGCAGTACGGCTTCGACCTCTACATCGGCTACCACCTGTACCCGCGCCACATGGTGCACGTGACGATGATCTACTTCGAGAACGACAACGAGGAGATGCTCGGCCGGGCCCGGGAGCTGTACGAGCGCCTGCTCGACGCCGCCCGCCGCCGCGGCTACGCGCCCTACCGCAGCCACGTGGACTACATGGACCGCATCGCCGCCGGGTTCGACTTCAACGACCACGCCGTGCTCCGCTTCCAGGAGCGGCTCAAGGACGCCGTGGACCCTGCCGGCATCCTCGCCCCGGGCAAGCAGGGCGTGTGGCCCGCCCGGTACCGGGACGGCCGCTGAGCCCGCCGGGCCTGCCGGCGGGCGGCGCTCACGCCGACGCCGGCAGGCCCACCTCCACGCCGAGCCGGGCGATCGCCTCCAGGGTGCCCCGGTAGTGCTCGGCCAGCAGGCTCGAGGTGGCCTCCGCGTCCCGGGCCAGGGCCGCGTCGAGGATCGCCTGGTGCTCCGCCTTGAGGTCGCGCCCGGTCCAGTTCGTGGCCGAGGTCGCCCAGCAGTTGTAGAGCTGGGCCAGGTCGGAGAGCGTGTTCGTCAGGTCGATGAGCACCGGGATCCCGCAGGCGGCCAGCAGCTGGGCGTGGAAGGCCTGGTGCGCGGCGGCCCACTCGGCGGTCAGCCGGTTCTCCGCGTCCCGGCTGGGGGTGCGCTCCATCGTGTGGTGGGCGGCCATGAGCTCGCCCTCCCACGCCAGGTCCCCGCGCTCGATGGCCAGGGTGACCCCGAACTGCTCGTTGACGCAGCGCAGCTCCGTGATGTCGCGCAGCTCGTCCAGGGACAGGGTCGGCACGAAGAAGCCGCGGTTGGGGCGCAGGACCACCAGCCGCTCGCCGGCCAGGCGCGTGAGCGCCTCCCGCACCACCGTGGACGAGGTGCTGAACTGCTCCGAGATCTGGTTGAGCTGGAGCCGGTCGCCCGGCGCCCACCGCCCGCTGAGCATGTTGGTGCGCAGCTCGTCCCGGATGTGCTTGGAGAGCGTCTCCGCGTCTGTCCTCTTGGCCATGCGCCCAGTCTACGTTCTGCGCGGATCATGTACACCGCACCCGAAAAACGACCGGTCTTCCCGTGGCGGAGCTTCTGCATTCTGCGCCCAGAATGTCTTCATGAATGCAGCACCGACTATTGCGTGCATCACAGAGCCATCGTAGACTCGACCGCAGAGAAAATATTTTCAAGCTCACAATGCACCGCAGAGACCACGGGAGACGACATGACTGCCAGGACTGGAGCTCAGTACACGGCCGGCCTGAAGGACGGGCGGGAGGTGTGGCTGGGCGACGAGCGGATCGACATCACCACCCACCCCGCGCTGGCCCGGTCCATCGAGGGGATGGCGGGCTACTTCGACTACCAGCACGCCCACGCCGACGACGTCCTGATGCCCGCACCGGGCGGGGGGCAGATGAACGTCTCCCACCTGCTGCCGCGCAGCGCGCAGGACCTCGAGCGCCGGCACACGGCCTTCGACCGCCTCGCCCGCTACTCGGTGGGCATGCTGGGCCGGACCCCGGACTACGTCAACGTGGTGCTGGCCGGCCACGTCGCCCGCCGCGACATCTTCGAGCAGTACGGCGACCCGGTCTTCCACGACCGCCTCGCGGCCTACCAGCGCGAGGTGATCGAGGGCGACCTGGCCCTGACCCACACCATCGTCCACGCGGCGATCGACAAGTCCACCGGCGAGTTCGAGGGCGTCAACGAGGACCTCACCCTGCGCGTGGTCGACCGCACCGTCGACGGCCTCGTGGTGCGCGGGGCGAAGATGCTCGCGACCCTCGGCCCGATCGCCGACGAGCTCTACGTCTACCCCGCCACCCCGATCCGCCCCGGGGACGAGGCCCACGCCGTGTCCTTCGCGATCCCCGTCAGCACCCCCGGGGTGGTCTCCGTGTGCCGGGACCCGTACGTGGTCGACATGGAGGTCGTGGACCGGCCCTTCTCCGCCCGCTTCGACGAGCAGGACGCCGTCGTGATCTTCGAGGACGTCCTGGTGCCCTGGCACCGGGTGTTCATCGACGGCAACCTCGACGTCTACAACCGCCTCAACGGCGGCACCGCCACCGGCAACACCCAGCAGCAGACGGCGATCCGGGCCTGCGTGAAGCTCGAGTTCGCGTACGACCTGTGCGTGCAGATGGCCAAGGTCACCGGCACCGACGCCAAGCCCGAGACGGCCGCGATGCTGGGCGAGATCTACTCCTACCTGCGCATCGCCCGGGCCGTGGTCCACTCCGCCGAGGTGCGGTCCTCGGACTGGGGCGGGGGCGCCTGGTTCTGCCACGACGACATCTCGTCGCTGCGCACCATGATGCCGATCTGGATGGCGCGGGTGAACGACATCATCAAGACCCTGGGCTCGCACAACCTCCTGGCCACCCCGACCGCCGCGGCCTTCGACCACCCCCGGCTGGGCCCGCTGGTCGAGAAGTACCTGCCCGGCGCCCAAGGCATCTCCGCCCGGGAGCGGGCACGGATCTTCCGCACCGCCTGGGACTTCGCCGGGTCCGCCCTGGGCTCGCGCAACGAGCTCTACGAGCGCTTCTACCTCGGCTCGGTGGGCCGGGCCCGCGGCCTCGACCACCGCAAGGCCCAGGCCAAGGGCGAGACGGGCGCCTACCGCGCCCTGTTCGAGGAGGCCGGCGTCCCGGAGGCCGACGACGCCGCCCTGCCGCAGCCCGTCGCCGTCGCCCACTGAACCCCGCCGAGCGGACCGGCGCGCCGTGGCGCGCGCCGGGACCGACGAGGCACGACAAGGAATTGAGGAAGCAGATATGTCCTGGGGACTGATCAGCGAGATGGGGCACGTGGGCATCCAGACCACGGACGTCGAGGCCTCCGTGCGGGACGCGACCGAGCTGCTGGGGCTGCGCGTCACCGAGCAGGCCGGCGACGCCGTCTACCTGGCCGCCGGCGACGTCCACCACGAGCTCGTCTACCGGGAGTCGGACGTCAACGGCGTGGACTCCCTCGGGCTTGTGGCCCGCGACGGCGACGCCCTGAAGGCCGTCCGGCGCCGCGTCGAGGACGAGAACCTCGAGGTGCTCGCCGACCGGCCCCGCACCGCCGGGGTGGAGGACGGCTTCAGCTTCGTCGGCCCCGAGGGGTGGGTCTTCGAGATCACCGTCGGCCGGCAGGCGGACGTGGCCGCGCGGCAGGGCTTCGGGCCCGACCGCTACGGCCACCTCAACTTCCACCCCCGGAACACCCGCTCCATGATGCAGTTCCTCCAGCGCGTCCTGGACTTCCGCCTCTCCGACGTGATCGGCGACGACTACGCCTACTTCATGCGCTGCAACCCGGACCACCACGGGATCGCCCTGCTGCCCGGGAAGGGCACCTTCCACCACCACGCGTGGCAGACCCAGTCGGTGGCCGACCTCGCCAAGCTCGGCGACCGGCTGCACAAGGCCGGCCGGGAGCTGATCTGGGGGCCCGTCCGCCACGGGGCGGGCCACAACATCGCGGCGTACTATGTCGAGCACTCGGGAGCGGTCGTGGAGCTGTACACGGACCTGGAGCAGATCTACGACGACAACCGGGACCCGGTCCTGTGGGGGCCCGAGGACAACTGGTGGAACATGTGGAGCGACTACCGCCCCCTGGACTTCCGCGACTTCGGCATCCCGCCCGTGGTCCGCCGCCTCACCGCGGTCTGACCCGACCCGTTCCCCGGGCGCAGGCCACGAGCCGCGGCGCCCGCCACCTCCCCTGCCAGCCGTCCTCGCCGCCGGCCCGGGCCCTCCGGCCCGGCAGCGGCGGGTCCACCCGGTGCCACCGCGGCACCCGGAAGTCGGAGCCCATGTCTCAGCAGCACCAGAACCCCGCGGTCCCCGGCGGATCGCCGTCCCGTCCCGACACCCTGAACACCAAGGACCTGCGCCGGGTCCTCGGGTCCAGCATGCTCGGCTCGATCATCGAGTACTACGACTTCATCCTCTACGCGACGGCGGCCGCCATCGTCTTCGACAAGGTCTTCTTCGCGAACCTCGACCCGGCCCTGGCGCTGTTCGCCTCCTTCGGCACCCTGGCCGCCGGGTACGTGGCCCGGCCCCTCGGCGGGGTGGTCTTCGGGCACTTCGGCGACCGGATGGGCCGCAAGCAGATGCTCGTGGTCTCGATGATGATGATGGGCGCCGCCACGATCGCCATCGGCCTGCTGCCCACCCCGGACGTGATCGGCTGGATCTCCCCGGTGATCCTGGTCCTCCTGCGCATGGTGCAGGGCATCTCCGTGGGCGGCGAGTGGGGCGGGGCCACGCTCATGGCCCTCGAGCACGCCCCGGCCTCCCGCCGCGGGTTCGCCGCGGCCTTCGCCAACGCCGGCGGCCCGGCCGGCGGCCTGCTGGCCACGCTCGTGGTCTCCGCGACCTCGGCCCTGACCGGCGAGCAGTTCCTCGAGTGGGGCTGGCGCGTGCCGTTCCTGCTCAGCGCCGTGCTCATCGCCATCGGCATGGTGATCCGCCTCAAGGTGGCGGAGTCGCCGGTGTTCCAGCAGCTGTCCGCCGAGGCGGAGCAGGTCAAGGAGACCCGCAAGACCCCGCTGGGCGAGATCCTGGCCCGGCACTCGAAGACCGTGGGCCTGACCCTGGTCGCCAGCCTTGGCTTCTACGCCTGCCAGGGCATCCTCACCTCCTGGGGCGTGGCCCAGGCCGTCAACAACGGCATCGACCGCGAGTGGGTGCTCAACTGGAAGGGCGTCGCGGCGGTCGTCACCGTGGCCGTCTCCTTCCTCGCCGCCCGGATGAGCGACCGCATCGGCCGCCGGACCGTGCTCACCATCGGCGCCACGGCCGGGATCGTCCTCGCCTGGCCGATCCTCGTGATGCTCACCAGCGGCAGCCCCTGGCTGTTCGTCGCGGCGATCCTCATCGGCAACGGCCTGGTCCAGGGCATCCTCGCCGGCCCGATCGGGGCCTTCATCTCCGAGCTGTTCCCGCCGCGCGTGCGCTACACCGGCGCCTCGCTGTCCTACCAGCTGGCCTCCACGCTCGGGGCGGGCTTCACGCCCATGATCGTCACAGGCCTGATGATCGCCGGCGGCCTGCCGCTGGTCGGCGTCTTCTGGGTCGCCGTGCTCGTGGCCGGGCTGATCTGCATCCGCCGCGTCCCCGAGGGCGCCGAGGGCATGCAGAGCACCCACCTGGAGCGCGCCCGGTTCAAGGCCACCAAGCGCATCGCCACCCGCCGCGCCCCCCGGGAGAGCGTGGGCGCCGGCCACGGGACCCCCGGGGACGAGGCCTGAGATGGCCGGCGACGGGCAGCTCACCGCGCAGGCCACCCTCACCGACCGCCTGGTCCGGCACGCCCACCGGGTCCGGTTCGAGGACTTCGGCCCCTCCGTGCTGGAGCGCGCCCGGCACCGGGTGCTCGACGCCCTCGGCAACACCGCCGCCGGCCACCGCGCCCAGGGCACGGGCCGGCTGGTCGAGACCGTCGTCGGCTGGGGCGGGCGCCCGGACGCGCCCGTCCTCGGGGACGGGCGCCGGATCCCGGCCCACCACGCCGCGATGCTCAACGCGGCCCTCATGCGCTCGTTCGACTTCGAGCCGGTCGGCGCGGAGGGACCCGGGCGCCGGCAGGTCGCCGCGCACCTCACGGGTACGACCGTGCCCGTCGCCCTCGCCGTCGGCGAGCGCGAGGGGGCCGACGGCCGGGCGCTGCTGACGGCCCTGCTGGCCGGCGAGGACATCGCCGCCCGGCTCGCCTTCGGCTCGGGCTTCGACGTCTACTCCGGGCAGGACAACACGGGCACCGTCAACGGCGTGGGCGCCACCGTGGTCGCCTGCCTGCTGATGGGCCTGGACGAGACCCGCACCCGGCACGCGCTCGGCATCGCCGTCAACCAGCTCGCCGGCACCGTGGCCGCCATCTTCGACCGGGCGAGCGCCTTCACGCTGCCCATGGCCTTCGCGGCGCGCAACGCGATCACCGCCGCCGAGCTGGCCGCCGCCGGCACGACCGGGCCCGAGGACCCGCTGGGCGGGCGGTTCGGGTTCCTGCAGACCTACTGCGCCGACCCGGACCCGGAGGTGATGCTCGAGCGACTGGGGGAGGAGTTCTACGCGGACGCCGTGATCAAGCCCTGGTCGTGCTGCCGCGCCGCGCACCCCTCCCTGGACGCCTGCGTGCGGCTGGTCGAGGAGGGCGGGGTCGACCCGGAGCGGATCGAGAAGGTGGTCGTGCACGTGACGCCGCGGACCGCCGGCGGCTTCGTGGGCCAGCCCTTCGAGCCGGGGGAGTGCCCCGAGGTCTCCGCGGCCTTCAGCATCCGCTACACCGCGGCCGCCGCACTGGTCTTCGGCACGGTCCGCCCCGAGCACCTCGGGCCGGAGGTCGTGGCGGACCCCCGGGTCCGGGCCCTGCTGGACGTCGTCGAGATCCGCGGGAGCCTCGACGACCGCGAGGTGCTCACGGCGGAGGTCGAGCTGCACCTGAGCGACGGCACCGTGGCCCGCCAGCGGGTCGACACCCCGCGCGGGGACGTCCACCACGCCCCGCTGTCCGAGGCGCAGATCCTGGAGAAGTACCGGCTCAACACCGCCTTCTCCGGCCGGATCGGTCCCGCCCGCGCCGAGCGGGCGGCGGAGCTGGTCGCGCACCTCGAGGACCTCGAGGACCTCGGCGCGCTGACGGGCTGCTTCGTCCCGGAGCGCTGAACGCCCGGTGAGCGGGTTCTGCGGCCCCGGCCCGGTGCACGTGCCGGCCGGGGCCGCAGCCGTGCCGGTCCGGGTGCACCGGGGGTGCCGCCCGGTGCTTCGGGCACGGCGGAAGGAGGGGGGCGGGACCGACCGGTCCCGCCCCCCCTCCTTCCGCCGTGCAGGGCGCTGTGTGCGGAGCTGCCCCTGCCGTGGGCCCTCAGGGGCGCAGCGCCACCAGGTGCTCCTCGGCCGGGGCCCGCAGGGCCGGGGCGCCGCCGTCGAACTCGAGGCGCCGGGGTGCGGCCGGGTCGAAGCCGGGGACCGGGCGGCCGCCGGCCCGGGGCCGCCCGTCGCGGGCGAAGCCCAGGAACCACTCCTGCAGCGCGCCCGCCGTGGCGTCGAAGACGGCGGGGTCCAGGCCCTCCAGCATCGGGGCGTCCGCCCAGCAGCCGCGCTCGCCGAAGAGGAAGGGCAGCGGCATGCAGTGCGGGCTGCCGGCCCCCGGCAGGGGGCTCGGCACGGAGAACCCGGCGACGTGGACGTCCAGGCCGGCCCGGACGGCGGCGTGCGCGAGCTCGAGGTGGGCCAGTCGGAACTGGTGCAGCGTCATCGCCTCGGCCATGCGCTGCTTGCCGGTGGCCCCGGGGCGCTTGCGGTCGATCCAGGCGGCCGCGGCCTGCGGGTCCGCGAAGCGCGAGCGCAGGTAGCCGTCCACGGCCGCCGGCGGGAACGCCTCCTCGGGGGCGGCGCGCAGGAAGGCCGTGGCCTCCTCGGCGGTGGAGAGCAGCAGCAGCGACTCGACGTGCAGGCGCGCGGCGGAGGCCCCGTAGTCGTGCAGGTCCTCGCCCACCGGTCCGCCGGCGGCGGGCATCAGGGCCATGCCCCGGCCGGCGAAGGCCCGGGACAGCTCCTGCTGGGCGTCGAGGACGGCTTCGAGGGGCGCCTGCGCGAACCCGCCGGAGCCGGCCAGGGCGTCGGCGACCGGGCGCCACCGCTGCTCCAGGGCCTCGGGGGTCAGCGGCGGCTCCCACGGCAGGCTGACGAGGGCCAGGCGGCGGAAGAGTCCCGCGGCCCCGGGGTGCGCGGCCAGCGCGTAGCCGTACCAGGCGCCGGCGGAGTCCCCGGCGAGGGTGACGTTGTCCGGGTCCCCGCCGAAGGCGGCGATCCCGTCCCGCACCCAGCGCAGCGCCTGCAGCAGGTCCCGCAGGGGGCGCTGGGACTCGTGCGCGTCCCCGCGCGGGCCGAGGTGGCCCAGGACGCCGAGCCGGTAGTTCACGGTCACGAGGACGACCGGGCCGCCCTGCACGAGGGCGGGGGAGGTGAACCAGCGGGCGTGGCCGGTGCCGGAGAGGAAGCCGCCGCCGGGGACGAAGACCACCACCGGCAGCCCCTCGGCGCCGGCCGGGGCCTGGACCCGGAGCTGGAACGCGATCCCGCTCCGGGCGAGCTCGCCGTTGGCCCCGCCCAGCAGGGCGTCCAGGGCGCCGGGGCGCTGCGGGAACGCCGCGGGCGGCTCCGCGCCGGCAGGGGCGCCGTCGTCGTCCGGGGCCACGGCCTCGGCGAACCGGTCGCCGGGCTCCGCCGGCTGCGCGTAGCGCACGACGACGTCGACGCCGGGTGCGCTCACCGCAGGAACTCGTAGTCGTCCGCCGCGACGTCCTGGGTGATCCGCCAGTACTCGGTGGTGCGGAAGGGCCAGACCTGGGAGACGCGGCCGAAGCGGTTCTTGTACCAGGTCCGCACGTAGGGCTGGCCCCAGGTCATGCGGGAGTTCTCGGCGTCCACCCAGGCGATGTGCCGGTCCAGGGCCTCCTGCTTGAGGTCCAGGGCCCGGGCCCCGCGCTCGAGGAGCTGGTGGACGGCCTCGACCGCGTACTCGGCGGCCCGCTCGATCATGAAGTGGAGGCCGCCGGCCACCACGCCCCCGGTGTTGGGGCCCATCAGCATGAAGAAGTTGGGGAAGTTCGGCACGGTGATGCCGGCGAAGCCCTTGGCGTCCCCGCCCCAGTAGTCGTGGATCTCGACCCCGCCGCGGCCCACGATCTCGATCGGGTCCAGGTAGTCGGAGGGGCGGAAGCCGGTGGCGTAGACGACGACGTCGACGTCGAGCTCCCGGCCGTCCCCGGTCACGAGGCCGCCGGGGGTGAAGGACTCGAGCCCCTCGGAGATCACCTCGGTCTGCGGGGCCCGCAGCGCCGCGGCCCACACGCCGTTGTCCCGCAGCATGCGCTTGGCCGAGGGCGGGTACTGCGGGATCGCCTTCTCCAGCAGGTCCGGGCGGCCCGCGTACTGCTCCTCCATGCGCCGGACGATCGCCCGGCGGAACTCCTCGTTGGCGCGGGAGACGCTCAGCGGGGCGCCCTCCCAGCCCTCCTCGGCGGTGGCGATGTGCAGGCGCCCGTCGATGCCGCCGGCGGTGACCCACAGGCGGAACAGCTGGCCGTAGCCGGGGACCTTCGTGTGCAGCCAGTCGGCGGTCTCGGACATCGGGTCGTGGTAGGTGGGGGCGGGCAGCATCCACGGCGCGCTGCGCTGGAACAGGTACAGCTGCTCCACCTCGCCCACGATCGCCGGCACGATCTGGTAGGCGCTGGCGCCGGTGCCGATCACCGCGACGCGCTTGCCGGCGAGGTCCACGCCGTGGTCCCACTCCTGGGAGTGCATCTGCGCGCCGCGGAAGCCCTCCTGGCCCGGCCACTCGGGGATGTGGGGGTGGTCCAGCTGGCCGACCCCGGTGACGACCGCGTTGAACCGGCGGACCTGCTCCGCGCCGTCGCGGGTGCGGGTGGTGGCCGACCACGTGGCGGAGTCCTCGTCCCACACGGCGCGCACCAGCGAGGTGTTCAGCTCGATCCGCTCGGCGAACCCGGCCCGCTCGGCCACGGTCTCCAGGTAGTCGAGGACCTCGTGGCCCTGGGCGAACTGGTGCGGCCAGTCCGTGCGCTGGGCGAAGGAGAAGCTGTAGCCGTAGGTGGGGGTGTCCAGGCGCACCCCGGGGTAGTGGTTCTTCCACCACGTGCCGCCCACGCGGTGCGAGGCCTCGATCCAGGTGAAGGGCAGGCCCGCATCCTGGAGCCGGTGGGCGGCGGCGATGCCGGAGATCCCCGCCCCCACGATCAGCGTCTCGAACGGCTCGGCCCCGGGGTCGGTGCGGTAGTCCTCGTAGTGCCAGTCCGGGGAGCCGTTGCGGTCGGGGGCCAGGGTGAACTCGTGCTTGAGCTGGCCCATCCAGGCCGGGTCGCGCTCCGTGCGCCCGCCGGTGAACCAGTTCAGGAGCGTGTCCGCCTGCTCGGGGGTCAGCGGCTCGAGCGTCCGCACGCCCTCGTCGCGCAGCCGCCGCAGCCCCTCGAACGCCAGCGCCCGGGCCTGCTCCACCTGCTCGGGGGTCAGCCCGCCGTGGGGCTGGAGCGCCGTGCCCATCGGCGGCAGGGGCGGGGAGAGCTCCGGGGGCAGGACCGAGGTGTCGCGCAGCGCCGCGGCCAGGGCGGCCAGCAGCACGGGGGCCTCCGCCCCGGCGACCATCCGCCGCAGCGTCTCGTCGTCCTCGGTGATCGGCGGGAACTCGTCGGTCCAGTACAGGTCGCCGTGGGTGGGCTGGGCGGTGAGCGGGGTGCTGAGAGCGGTCATCGGTCCTCCTGGTGCGGCGGTGGGCGGCCTGGTGCGGCCGGTCAGGCGGTGAGCTGGCGCGAGGCGCGGACGCGGTCGTCGACGTGGGTGCGCAGCACCTCGACGACCCGTGCCTGCTCGGTCGGGGCGAGGACGGCGGCGACGTAGCGGTCCGGACGGACCACGACGAGCACGGGCCCGGCGGGCAGGCCGGCGGTGAGGACCGCCCGCTCCTCCCGGAGGCGGACGATCCCGTCCCGGTCCTCGGCGGGTGCGGGGGCCCCGGGGCCGTCCAGGCGGAGCACGGTGGCGCCGATCCGGGCGAAGTACGGGTCCAGGTCCCCGGGCTCGGCGCCCAGGGCGAGCACCGCCCAGCCGCGTCCGAGGTGGGCGTCGAGGCCGGCCGAGCCGCCGGAGGCGTCGGTGACCACGGGCTGGGCCAGGGACCGGCCCACCGTGATCCCGGGCAGCTCGGGGGAGCCCTCGCCCGGAGGCACGGCGACGCCGCCGGTGTAGTCCGGCGGGGTCACGAACCGCATGGTCGCGAGGAACTCGTGGACCGGGGGCGCCTTGCGCAGCAGCTGGACGACGGCGTCGCGCACCCGGGTCGCGACCGGGTTCGTGGCCATCACCACGGCCCCGATCCGGCGCGAGAGGACCATCATCCGGGCCCCGTGCGTGCGCCGCTCGGTCCCGTAGGTGTCCAGGAGCCGGTCCGTGGCACCGCCCCGGACGGCCTCGACGAGCTTCCAGGCGATGTTGGAGGCGTCGCGCAGGCCCGCGTTGAGCCCCTGCCCGGCGAAGGGCGGCATGAGGTGGGCGGCGTCCCCGGCCAGGAAGACCCGGCCGGCGCGGTAGGAGCGGGCGACCCGTTGGTGGGCCACGTACACGGCCGCCCGCCGGACGTCGGCGGGATCCAGCTCGGCGCGGAACGGCCGCATCAGCTCCCGGATCTGCGCCGGCGAGGTCATCTCGTCCGCGTCCTCGTGGTCGAAGAGCATGAACTCCAGCCGGAGGCGGCCCTTGATCCCGGGGACCAGCACGTAGGGGCGCCGGCCGTCGCAGTGGAACTCGGCGTACGGGTCCCGCGGCGCGGTCTCGTTGAGCAGGTCGATGACGATCCAGCGCTGGGGCTGGGTGGTGCCGACCAGGTCGATCCCCACGGCGGAGCGGGTGAAGCTGCGCCCGCCGTCGGCCCCGACCAGCCAGCCGGCGGTCAGGGTGCGCGGGCCGTCCGGGGTGCGCACCTCCAGGGTGACGCCCTCGGCGTCCTGGGACAGCTCCGTGGCCTCGGTCCCGAGCAGGACCTCCAGCCGCGGGTGGGCCAGCGCCCGGTCGAAGAGCAGCTGCTCGAGCACCGGCTGGTCGAACTGGGTCTTGGCGGGGTGGCCGAGCCGCGAGGGCATCGGCCGGGCCTCCGCCAGCAGGCGGTCGCCGAGGCCGAAGTAGCGGCTGCCGGTGTCCAGCAGGGACTCCGCCTTGAGGTCCTCGGCGATCCCGATCTGCTCGAGGATCCGGAACGACTCGTCCTGCAGGCTGATGGCACGGGGGAGGTCGCCGGGGGCGGTGGACCGCTCCACGACCGTGGTGCGCACGCCGGCCTCGGCCAGCAGCAGGGCGGCGGTGAGGCCGACGGGGCCGGCCCCCACCACGATGACGTTCCGCTCCGGGTCGAATCGGTTCTCCACTGTGCCTCCTTGGCGTCGACGGCCCGCCGGTGTCCGGGGCCGGACGGGTGTCCGCTGCCGCTCCCCGCGCTCCGGCAGGGCGGAGAGGGGGTAATGCACATCACATCTGCGATCACAATAAACTAGTCATCGTGTAAAGGTCAACAAAGAATGTATTCTTTGCGACCTGGATCGGGTCGACGCACGCCGGGCTCGTCGCCTCGTCCGGCGCCCGCCGCAGCACGCGCCCGGGCCCGTGCGAAGCCGCTCGCCGCGGGCGGCGCTCAGCGTCGGACCGGGATGGACTCCCCGTCCGCGGGCACGAGCAGCTCCCCGGCGAACGTGTCGGCGGCGCGCAGCCAGGTCTCCTCCGGGGCGTGGGCCGGGACGAGGTGGTGCAGGGCCAGGGTCCGGACCCCGGCCGCCGTCGCGATGCGCCCGGCGTCCTCCGGGGTCGTGTGCGCCCGCCGGTGGTGCCCCATGCTGGCCTCCAGGTCCTGCTGCGCGGGGGCGCGGTAGCTGCCGGCCACGGCCTCCAGGTCGATCGCCTCGTGGAGCAGGAGGTCGCACCCTGCGGCCAGGCGGACGAGGTTCGTGCTGGGCGCGGTGTCCCCGGAGACCGTGACGGACCCGTGGGCGGAGTCGACGCGGAAGGCGAAGGCCGGCGCCATCGGCCGGTGCTGGACCAGCGTGGCGGTGACCGTCACGCGGTCGTCGCGGAAGACCTCCAGCGGCTCCATCTCGGGGTGGTTCGCCTCGTCGGGGTGGAAGCCCACGTGGGACGGGAGGACGATGTCCTCGCCGCGGAAGACGCGGGAGAGGTCCGGTGCGCGCGAGTCCCGCCGGCGGTCGTTGAGGTCGGTGGCGTGGGCGCGCAGCAGCAGCTCGACCAGGTCCGCGGTCCCCGGCGTCGGGGCGTCGGGGAAGACGGGGTCGGGCTGCTCCCCGGGGCCGGAGGCCGGCGGGAGCGTCCCGCGCCGGCCCGGTCCCAGCACGGGAACGGTCCGCTCCGGGTGGCCGCGGAGGGCGAGCCCGCCCAGGACCATGAGGGAGTTGAGGTCGATCGTGTGGTCCGAGTGGTGGTGGGTGATGAAGACGCCCCGGAGGTCCGTGACGGACAGCCCGGCCTCGGCCAGGCGCAGCCCCGCGCCGTGCCCGCAGTCGACCAGGTAGACGGCCGAGTCGACCACGACGGCCGTGGCGATGCCGCTGCGGTGGCGAGTGTCCCGTGCCGGCCGCAGCAGCGGGCCCCCGGCGGTGCCCAGGGTGACGACGCGCATGCCGTGCGCGGGATCGTGTTCCACGGTGCTCTCCTGTTCGCCGGCCGGCCGGTGCGCCGGTCCGGGGTGCGCGCCTCGGGCGGCGGCGTCGGTGCGGGTGGCCCGGTGCGGGCGGGCCGGTGCGCAGCGGCGGCGGGACCACCGGCACCCGGTGGTCCCGCCGCCGCTGCGCGGGGATCAGCCGAAGATGCTCGCGATCACCGGCTGGCTGGACTTCTGCCGGTCGGCGACGTCGGCGAGGTCCGGTCGCGGCAGCTGCGGCACGTCCGCCGGGTTCTCGAACTCGAGGTCGACGTCCTCGGCGTTGGTCACCGGGCCGTGGCCGGCCTCGGCCTTGATCCCGTTGGCCTCCGGGCTGTTCAGCCAGGCGGTGAGCAGCTTCGCCGCGTCGGCGTTCTCGGCGCCGTCGACGACCCCGGCGTACCAGTAGGTCGCCCAGTTGCCGCCCTCGACGGGGTAGGTGATCTCGACCGGCGCGCCGTCCCCGGTCAGGGTCAGGTAGTTGCCCATGGCGCCCATGAGGCAGACGTAGGCGCGCCCCTGGACCACGGCGTTGTGGCACTCGGCGGTGTTGGACGAGATGACCACGTCCTGGCCGGCCAGCTTCTCGAGGTACTCCTTCCCGAGGGACTCCTCGTTGAGCACGAGGTCGGCCCACTGCATCCCGCCGCCGTCCGTGGCCGGGTCGGTCATGGTGATCCTGCCCTTCAGCGCCGGGTCGAGCAGGTCCTCCCAGCTCTCCGGCACGAGGCCCACGTCCTGGCGCGTGTCGTACACGAACCCGCGGGGGGAGGCCGAGACCGCCGTCAGGGTCCCCGTCCCGAGCGAGAACTGCGGATCCCCGGTGAGCTCCTCGGCGTTGAACGGGCGGTACTCCGAGAAGTAGTCCCGGTCGGCGAGCGAGACCGCACCGGTGTCGCCGGTGATGACCACGTCGGCGATGCGCTGGCCCGAGGCCTGCTCCTGGGAGACCTTGGTGTCGAGCTCGGCGCCGACGATCTGGAGGGGCTCGACCTGGATGTCCGGGAAGCGCTCCTGGAAGCCCTCGAAGACGTCGGGCCAGGTGGCCGTCAGCGGCGTGTAGACGTTGATCGTGGTCTGCCCGCTCTCGACCGCCGAGGCGTACATCTGCTCGAACTCCGCGACGGCCTCCGCACCGCCGAGGCCGGCTTCCGCGTCGACCCCGTCCCGCTGGCCGAGGCCTTCCGCGGCCGGGGCGTCCCCGCCGCAGCCGGTCAGCGCCAGGGCCGAGGCCAGTCCCAGGACGGTGAGACTCTTGCGTGCTTTCATGGATGGACCTTTCGTGAGGGTGGGGCGAGCGGGATCAGAGGGGCAGGCAGGCGAGGGAGTCCGGCGGGATGGCTGCGGTGACGGTGTCGCCGCGGGAGGGCGCGCCGTGGGGCCAGATGTTGGCGACCTCCGCCGTGCGCAGGGAGACGGAGAAGCGCTGCGGGCCCATCTCGAGGGCGTAGATGTACTCGTCCCCCAGGTAGACGATGTCGACCACCGTGCCGGTGCACCGGTTGGGCATCGCCTCGGCCGGCTCGCCCATGATGACGGAGGCCGAGCGCATGGCGATCTCGACCTGGTCCCCCTCGCGCAGCCCGTCGCGGGCCGGGCAGTCCAGCCGCAGGTCGGTGCCGTCCAGGCGGACGGCGACGCCGTGGTCGCCGGCGGTGACGACCGTCGCCCGCAGGAAGTTGTCGTAGCCCACGAAGTCGGCGACGAAGTGCGAGACGGGGTGCCAGTAGATCTCCCGCGGCGTGCCGACCTGCTCGATCCGGCCCTTGTTGAGCAGGACGATGCGGGTGGACAGGGAGACGGCCTCCTCCTGGTCGTGGGTGACGTAGATGGAGGTGGTCCCCACGCGGCGGTGCATGTCGCGCAGCTCGCTGCGCATGTCCTGGCGGAGCCGGGCGTCCAGGTTGGACAGCGGCTCGTCGAACAGCAGCAGGCGGGGGTCGGCGACCAGCGCGCGGGCCAGGGCCACGCGCTGCTGCTGCCCGCCGGAGAGGTCCGTGGCCATGCGGCTCGCGTACTCGTCCAGGCCCACCATCTCGAGGACGTCGCGCACCCGGCGGGCCCGCTCGGGCACGCTGACCTTGCGCATCCGCAGCGGGTAGCCGACGTTGGCGGCCACGGACATGTGGGGCCACAGGGCGTAGCTCTGGAAGACCATCCCGATGTCCCGCTTCTCCGGGGGCACGTGGCGGCGCTCCGCCGGGGCGTCGACCACCTCGTGCCCGATGGACACCCGCCCGCCGGTCGGGCGCTCCAGGCCCGCGACGCAGCGCAGGGTGGTGGTCTTGCCGCACCCGGAGGGGCCCAGCAGCGTCAGGAACTCGCCCTCCTCGATCTGCAGGTCCAGCGACGGCACGGCCGGCGCCGCCTTGGGGGAGTACCGCTTCTCCAGGGACTCGATGCTCACTCTTGCCATGGGTCTTCCTATCGGGTGGAGGCCGCGCTGACCGCGCGGGCGTCGTCGGGGATCTGGTCCGCGTCGGGCGCGGGCGCCGTCCGCTCGGGCTGCGGGTCGGGCCGGACGGCGTCCACCAGGGCGCCGCGGGACCGGGTCCGGCGCTCGGCGCGCCGGCGCAGGAGGCGCCCGATGCCGAGCATGACCGCCCCGCCCAGGGCCAGCAGCGCGAGCAGGAGCAGGAGGAGGGCGGCGGCCCGCGACCCGTTGCCGAGCTGGGTGTAGTAGTTGTAGACGAGCAGCGAGACGGTCTCCGTCCGCGTGCTGGAGAGCAGGATCGGGATGTCCAGGCTGCCGGCGGCCATCACGCCGGTGATGAACCAGGAGGCCAGGAAGGTGGGCCCGATCAGCGGCACGACGATCGTGCCCATCATGCGCGGGGCGGAGGCCCCGTGGACCCTGGCGGACTCCTCCAGCTCGACGCCGAGCTGGCCGACCGGGCCGCTGGTCGCGCGCTGGGCGATCGGCGTCACCACGATGGTCAGGGCGATCAGCACGATCCAGATCGAGCCGTAGAGGTTCTTCAGGCCCGGCACGCTCAGGTAGGCCCAGGTGATGGCCAGCGCCAGGACGATGCCGGGGACCGCGACGACGGCCCAGACGACGAGTTCGGGGACCTTGGCCAGGCGGGACGTGCTGCGCAGCGCCACGTAGCTGATGAGCACGGCCAGTGCCGTGGCGAAGAACCCGCCGATGACGCCCACGAAGAAGGTGTTCTGCAGGGCCCGCAGGACGTCGGGGGAGTCGAAGAGGTCGAGGTAGTGCTTGAGGGTGATCCCGGAGACGCCCAGGACGGGCTGGAGCGAGCCGATGACCAGCTGCACCAGGGGCAGCAGCAGCGCCACCGCGGCGTAGGCCAGGAACAGGGCCAGGCCGGCCCACCGCCAGGCGCCGATGTCCTCCCGCTCGAGGCGGTAGGCCTTGCCGGTGACCGTGATGAAGTTCCGGTTGCCGAGCGCCTTGGAGCGCACCAGCACGAGCAGGTAGATGATGGCGATCAGCAGCAGGGACAGCGCGCTGGCGGAGTCGTAGCGGATCGGGGTGGTGGCGAGGAAGTCGTAGATCTGCGTCGGGAAGACGTAGATGCCGGCCGGCACGCCCAGGATGAGGGCGACGTCGAGCTGTCCCAGGGAGTTCACGAAGCCGAGGATCGCCAGTCCGGACAGGGTGGGCAGCAGGATCGGGATGTTGATGTCCACGAACAGCCGGAGCCGGCTCGCCCCGGAGAGCCGGGCCGCCTCCTCCATCGAGCGGTTCAGGGCGCGCACGGGGCCCAGCAGGAGCAGGTACATCACCGCGATGCCCTTGAGCCCGCTCACGAGGATCAGCCCGGTCCAGGAGAACGCGTCCAGGCGGGCCTGGCCGTCCGCGCCCGTTCCGAGGACCTGGGTGACCAGCCCGGTCGGGCCCGTGAGCATGCCCCAGCTGATCGCGAAGAACAGGGTCGGGATGGCGAAGATGGTGACCATCGTGGCGGTGATGGCCTTGGCCCCCGGGGTGTTGGTCCGGGTGGCGAGCCAGGCGAAGACGAAGCCGCCCACGATGCCGATCGTCTGGACCCCGACGGCGTAGAGCACGGAGGCCCACAGGGTCTCCCACGTGGCCGGGTCCCCGTAGGCGTTCGTGAACCCCGAGAGCGTGAGGTCGCCGTCGGTCCCCGGCTGGCCGCTGCGGAACGCGCCGTAGACGAGCATCAGCAGCGGGTAGCCGAAGAACGCGCCGATGAACAGCAGGAACACGAGCAGCGGTGCGCTGAGCGATCTGAGTCGGTTCACGATGGCCTCTCCGTGGGTGTCTCCGGCACGTCCCGCGTGAGCTCGCGGGGCCGGGTGCTGGAACCCCATCCTGGGTGTGATTTATGACACTGTCAACGGATTGTGCATAATCCACTTCAAAAAATCTTGTCCCCACTAGCGTGGAATGGTGGGCAGTAGAACAAGTTCGCACCAGGGGTGGCGTGATCCGTATCACGAATATATTCTGTTCTTGAAAGTGCAAACCGTCGGCCGAGGGGTCGCCGATCCACACCACGAGGAGAACGCCATGAGCGAGAGCACTCTCGACACCCCGACCACCTTCGACCCGCGGGCGTTCCGCGACGTCATGGGCCACTACCCGACGGGCGTGGTGGTGGTGACCGCCGAGGTCGACGACGAGCCCGTGGGCATGGTCGTCGGCACCTTCAGCTCCGTCTCGCTGGACCCGCCGCTGGTCTCCTTCATGCCGATGACGACCTCCGCCACCTACGCGAAGCTGCGGGCGGCGGACGGGGTGTGCATCAGCGTCTTCGCCCACGACCAGCTGCAGGCCTGCCGGACCCTCGCCTCGAAGGACCCGGAGAAGTTCGCCAAGATCGAGTGGAGCCGCTCTGCCTCCGGGGCACCGGTGATCGCCGGCGCCGTGGCGCACATCCACGGGCGCATCGAGCGGGAGGTCGAGGCCGGCGACCACTACATCACCCTGGTGGCCGTCGACGACATCGCGGTGAACCGGCCGGTGACGCCGCTGCTGTTCTTCCAGGGCGGCTACGGCGGGTTCTCCACCACGGGGCTGTCCGCCCACGTGGACGAGTCGCTGATCTCCGCCGTGCGGATCGCGGAGGCCGCCCGCCCGCAGCTGGACCGGCTCGCGCGCCGGTTCGGCTGCTCGGCCGCGGCGCTGGTGCAGGTCAGCGCCCTGGACCAGACGATCGGCGCGACCTCCTACGGCGGGGACACCGACGCCGACGAGCGCATCGGCGTGCGCGTGCCCCTCATCCCGCCGCTGGGCGAGGCCGCCGTGGCCTGGAGCCCGGAGCAGGTGGAGCGCTGGGTCTCCCGGATCCACCCGCCGGACGAGCAGGTCAGCACCGCCTACCGCGAGGCCGCGCAGCGGGTCCGCGAGCAGGGCTACGCCATCTCCCGCACGGACCACGACCCCGAGGGCTACGAGCGGCTCGGCGAGGCGCTGAGCGAGTACGCCGGCGGCGAGCTGACCCCGGCCCGCGACCGCGCCGTGCGCACCACCATCGCCGGCGCGAGCTCCTTCTTCGGCGGCTCCGTCGAGACCTCCGAGACCGGGATCGCGCCGGCCAGCGTCGTCGTGCCGGTCTTCGCCCCGGACACCGACGAGCCCGCCAACTCGGGACTGGTGCTGCGCCTGTGCCACCTGCCCGCCGCGGTGGACGGCGCCACCGTCCACGAGTGGGTCCGCGCCATGCAGGACGCGGCCGCCGAGGTCACCGAGACCCTCCGGACCTCCGCCCGCAAGGACTACGCCCGCTACGCCGCCGCCGGACTCCGGGACGCCTGAGCGCACCACCGGAGCCGTCCCCTCCCGGGACCGGCGCACCGTCCCCGACCGACCCCGAGCACCACGGGAGCCCCGCATGACGACCCTCCGCACCGCCGCACCGACCGCCGTGCCCCCGCGCCCGCCCGCCCCGGGCGCGCGCCCGAGCACGTCCTCCTCCGAGCCCTCCGCACCGGACGCCCTCGCGCTGAGCCGGTCCCGTGCCACGGCCTGGGAGGTCGAGGGCGCCGTCGCCGCCGGGGACCAGCGCGGCCGGCTGCTGGGCTTCCCCACCGCCAACGTCGCGGTGCCCGACCAGCCCTGGCGCGACGGGGTCTGGGCGGCCACCGTGCAGCTCGACCCGGACCGGTCCGGACCGGTGCACCTGGCCGCGGTGTCGGTCGGGCGCCGGCCGACCTACTACGGCCGGGACGGCGAGCGCCTGCTGGAGGCCCACCTGCTCGACTTCACGGGCGACCTCTACGGGCGCACCGTCCTCGTCCGGCTGCACGAGCGGCTCCGGCCGCAGCGGCGGTACGCGGGGTCGACGGAGCTCGTCGAGCAGCTGCACCGCGACGTGACCGGGGTGCGGGCCTGGGCCTCCCGCCGGGACGACGGGCGGGCCCCCGCTTCCTCGCCGGGCGCGCCGGAGCAGGGGGCGGCCGGCGGCCGCCGCCACCCGGTGCGCCGCAAGCGGCGGCTCAGCCCCGAGGAGGTCCAGCACCTGCTCGAGCGGCGTCACCGGAAGCGCGAAGAGCTGATCGGGGCCACGGTGCTCGACCTCAGCCGTCAGGGCCGGCGGCCCACCCACGACCTCGTGGCCCGGCGCACCGGCCTGCCGGTGGACTTCCTGCGCTCGCGCTACCCCACCGCGGAGATGCTCGCGGCCACGGTGGCCCGGGCCGGCTGACCCGCGGGTCCGCGGAGCCTCCTCGCCGGGATCAGAGGAACCGCCACAGCGGCCGCAGGACGACCTCCGCGAAGCGGGCGGCGGGGTTGCGGCGGGCCCACTCCTCGGCGGTGAGCCTCCGGCAGTTCCCGCTGTCGGCGGCGAAGATCCGCTCCATGTCCTCGGCGAAGGCGGAGTCGTGGATCTCGAGGGTGGTCTCGTAGTTGAAGCCCAGGCTCAGGCGGTCGATGTTGGCGGTGCCCACGAGCGACCACTGGCCGTCGACGGTCACCGTCTTCGCGTGGATCATCGCGTTGCGGTAGAGCAGCAGCGTGATGTCCTCGGCCAGCAGCGCCGAGTAGAAGCCGCGGGCCAGCCAGTCGGCGAGGACGTGGTTGGAGTTCTCCGGGATGATCACCCGCACGTCCACGCCCCGGCGGGAGGCCTCGATCAGCGCCTCGAGGATCTGCTGGTCGGGGATGAAGTAGGCCGTGGTGAGGTGGATGTGGTGCCTCGCGCGGTGGATCGCGTCGAGGTAGACGCTGCGGATCGGGTAGACCAGGCTCGCCGGGATGTTGTTGACCGCGTGCACCCGGGAGTCCCACTCACCGGGGCTCAGGTGCGGCAGCCGGTCCGGCCGGTGGCCCGAGGAGTGGTTCCACACGGCGGTGAAGGAGTGGCCGAGCTCCATGGCCGAGGGGCCGGTGAGGCGCACGTGGGTGTCGCGCCACTGCGTCGCGTAGAGGTCGCCGATGTTGTAGCCGCCCACGAACCCGATCTCGTCGTCGACCACGAGCAGCTTGCGGTGGGTCAGCCCCGAGGCCTGCAGCGGGGTGAGCAGCCGGCGCACGTGCACCGCGGGGAAGCGGTAGACGTGCACGTCCGGGTGGAACGCGTAGAAGGAGCGGGGCACCACGAGGTTGCCGAAGCCGTCGTAGATCACGTAGACCTCGACCCCGCGCTCGGCGGCCTCGTTGAGGGCGTCGCGGAAGGCGGTGCCGACCTCGTCGTCCTTCCACAGGTAGGTCTCGAGCAGGATGCGCTGCTGCGCGCCGCGGATCGCGGCGAGCATGTCCCGGTAGAGGTCCTCGCCGTAGGTGTAGGCGGTGGTGCCGGTCCCGGCGACCTCCCCCTCGAAGGTGCCCGGGCGGGGGAAGCCGCTGCGCCGGACGCGCTGCTGACGCTTGATCGCGTCGGTGCCGACCAGGGTGACGACGACGGCGGCCTGCACCGCGGCGAAGCCGGCCGCCGAGCGCAGGACGAGCGTGCGGAGGAGGTGGGGGTCCGCTGCGGGGGAGGGGCTCATCCGCGAAGCCTATCCACCGGGGCTGGGCGCTTCCCGGGACGGCCCGCCGCCGTCGCACGGCCGACCGTCCCGGAAGGGGCCCGGACACCGAGGGGCCGGGGCCCGGCCGGACCCGGGGCCTCAGGCGGCGCGGACGAGCTCCGCCCGGTCGGTGTACTCGAGCCCGTGGGCCTCGCTCACCGAGCGGTGGGTGACCCGCCCGGCGTGGACGTTGAGCCCGGCGGCCAGGGCCGGGTCGGCGGTCAGCGCGGCTTCGGCGCCCTTGTCGGCCAGGGCCACGGCGTAGGGGAGGGTGACGTTGGTCAGCGCGTAGGTGGAGGTGTTCGGCACGGCCCCGGGCATGTTGGCCACGCAGTAGAAGACCGTGTCGTGGACGCGGAAGGTCGGGTCCTCGTGGGTCGTGGGGCGGGAGTCGGCGAAGCACCCGCCCTGGTCCACGGCGATGTCCACGAGCACGCTGCCGGGCTTCATCGCCGCGACCATCCCGTTGCTCACCAGTTTCGGGGCCCGCGCCCCGGGGATCAGCACGGAGCCGACGACGAGGTCGGCCTCGGTCACGGCGCGCTCGACCTCCAGGGCGTTGGAGGCGATCGTCCGCAGGCGCCCGGCGTACTGCGCGTCGAGGGCGCGCAGCCGGTCCACGTTGATGTCGAGGATGCTCACGTCCGCGCCCAGGCCCACGGCCATCGCGGCGGCGTTGGTGCCGGCCACGCCGGCGCCCAGGACGGTGACCTTCGCCGGGCGGACCCCGGGCACCCCGCCCAGCAGCACGCCCTTGCCCCCGGCCGGGGCGGTCAGGGCCGCGGCCCCGGCCTGCACGGCCAGCCGCCCGGCGACCTCGCTCATGGGGGCCAGCAGGGGCAGGCGGCGGTCGGCGGTCTGGACCGTCTCGTAGGCGATCGCGGTGACCCCGGCCTCCAGCAGGGCGGCCGTCAGCTCGGGCTCGGCGGCCAGGTGCAGGTAGGTGAACAGCACCAGGCCCTCGCGGAAGCGGTGGTACTCGGCGGCCACCGGCTCCTTGACCTTCAGGACCATGTCCGCCCGGGCCCACAGCTCGTCCGCATCGGCGACGATCTGCGCGCCGGCGGCGGTGTAGGCGTCGTCGTCGATCCCGGACCCGGTCCCGGCGCCGGCCTCGACGAGGACCTCGTGGCCGTGGGCGACCAGCTCGTGCACGCCCGAGGCGGTGATGGCCACCCGGTACTCGTTGTTCTTCACTTCGCGGGGAACGGAGACGATCATGGCGGGGCCTTCCGAAGAAACGGTGGTTCGGTGGGAAAAACCTACGCTTCCTTCCCCGGTCGCGCAGTAGAATCGAAGATCATTCGGCACATGCCGCAGAACCGGCAGAACGGAACGGAATGTGACGCACCCCACACCGCGGCCGCCGCAGGATCTGCGGCCGGCCCATCAGCTCGACGACCTCGACCTGCGCCTGCTCGGGCTGCTGCGCGAGAACGCCCGGGCCACCAACCAGGCCCTCAGCGAGGCCCTCGGGGTGGCGCCGTCCACGTGCCTGGCCCGGACGAAGGCGCTGCAGCGGGCCGGGGTGATCCGCCGCTTCACGGTCGAGGTCGAGCCCAAGGCCCTGGGCCAGACCATCGAGGCGCTCATCAGCGTGCGGCTGCGTCCCGGGGCCCGGCAGCAGATGGCCGCCTTCGGGGAGTCGCTGAAGACGGTCCCCGAGGTCTCGCAGTACTTCTTCCTGGGCGGGGTCGACGACTTCCTCATCCACGTCCGGGTGCGCGACACCGAGCACATCCGCCAGTTCGTGATCGAGCACCTGTCCTCGAACCCGGTCGTGGCCGCGACCCAGACCAGCCTCGTGTTCGAGCACGTGCCCGGCCCGCAGGGGCTGTGAGCGGACGGGCCCGCCGTCGGCCGGGAGACTGTCCCCAGAAGTGCGAGCACGACACAGTGCATGCATTTGCATTTGTAATGCCAGGATGAGGGTACGCCCCCGACGGCGCTCCACCCCCCATCCTGGAGGCCCCCGATGTTCCTCGGACTGCTGTCCCCTGCTCGCACCCGCTCCGCCGGTTCCCCCGCCGGCCCGCTCCGGGCGGCCGCCGCCTCCGCGGTCGTGGCGGGACTGGTGCTCCTCGGCGGCGCCGTGCCCGCCGAGGCGGCGTCCACCTACAGCGCCCCGTTGCGCACCGCGGTGAAGTCCCTGCCCGTGGCCGCGGAGAACAACGCCGGCTACGACCGCGACCGGCAGTTCGGGACCTGGAACGACGCCGACCGGGACTGCCGGAACACCCGCGCCGAGGTGCTGCAGAACGAGACCCGGGCGTCCCTCACCTTCACCACCGCCAAGCGGTGCACCGTCCGGAGCGGGCGCTGGGTCACCAGCTGGGACGGGCGGACCCACACCTCGGCCACCACCGTGCAGATCGACCACACCGTGCCCGTCCACGAGGCCTGGGGCTCCGGCGCCCGGTACTGGACGAAGGCGAAGCGCGTGGCCTTCTACAACGACCTCGGCGACTCCCGCACGCTCAGCGCCCAGACCTCCGCCCTGAACTCCGCCAAGCAGGCCCGCGGCCCGGAGCAGTGGATGCCGCCGCGCCACCGCTGCGGCTACGTCGGGGAGTGGGTCGCTGTGAAGATCCGCTGGGGCCTGAAGGTCGACAGCGCCGAGAAGGCCGCCCTCACCCGGATCGCCGCGTCCTGCCCCAACGTGGGCCTCACCGTGCGCAAGGCCTGAGCCGCGGACGGCCGCGGGACGCCGGCCTGCGCCAGGGATGGCGGTGCCCGGTCGAGCTCAGTCGGTGGTGAGCAGGACCTTGATCGCCCGGCGCTCGTCCATGGCCCGGTAGGCCTCGGCGGCCTGCTCGAGGGGCAGGGTGAGGTCGAAGACCCTGCCCGGGTCGATCTCCCGCTCCCAGATCAGCCGGATCAGCT
The DNA here is from genome assembly GCF_021012935.1 of Kocuria sp. LUK. Lineage (NCBI taxonomy): Bacteria > Bacillati > Actinomycetota > Actinomycetes > Micrococcales > Micrococcaceae > Kocuria > Kocuria sp. LUK. The sequence continues at coordinate 31,365 of NZ_JAJMZI010000002.1, read as the reverse complement.
CGGGCAGGAACCGGCGCACCGGCGCGGGACCGCCGTGCAGGTGCACGCCGGAGAAGAACAGCTCCTGGCCGGGCAGCGAGACGTCGTGGGAGACCCCGACGTAGCCGACGTGGCCGCCGGGGCGGGTCGACCGGATGGCCTGCAGCATCGACTCCTGGGTGCCGACGGCCTCGATGACCGAGTGGACCCCCAGCCCACCGGTGAGTTCCTTGATCCTTGCCACGCCCTCGTCGCCGCGCTCCGCCACGACGTCGGTGGCGCCGAACTCCCGGGCCAGGGCCTGCCGGTCGGCGTGGCGGGAGAACACGATGATCCGCTCCGCGCCCAGCTGCCTCGCGGCCAGCACGCCGAGCAGCCCGACGGCGCCGTCGCCGACGACGGCCACGGTCTTCCCGGGGCCCACCTCGGCGGCCACGGCGCCGAACCAGCCGGTGCCCAGCACGTCCGAGGCCGCCAGCAACGAGGGGATCAGCTCCGGGCCGGGCTGTCCGGGGGTGGCCACGAGCGTGCCGTCGGCCAGCGGGACGCGCACGTACTGCGACTGGGCACCGGTGGCCGCCCCGGGCTGCCGGCGCACGCAGTGGGTCTGGTAGCCGGCCCGGCAGATCTCGCAGGTGTTGTCCGAGGCGAAGAAGGAACCGACGACGAAGTCGCCGACCGCCACGCCGTGCACCGCGCCGCCGACCTCCTCCACGGTGCCGACGTACTCGTGGCCCATCGGGGCCGGTCCGTCGACGTCCTCGAGGCCGCGGTAGGGCCACAGGTCGGAGCCGCACACGCAGGCGGCGGCGACCTTCAGGATCGCGTCGGTGGGCTCGACGATCGCCGGGACCTCGCGCTCCTCGACGCGGACGTCGCCGGGGGCGTACAGCAGGACTCCACGCATGACGAGTGCTCCTCGCGGGTATGGGGTCCGTCCCGGGGGTCGGGGCGGTGGGGTCCGGAGCGCGGCGGGGCGCACCCGATACGGTGCCCAGTCAACCCTGCGCCCCGGCAGCGCGGGAACCCCTGACGTGCGGTCGGCGGGTGCCCCCGGTCGTGCTGCCGGAGCATAGACTCTTGCCCATGACGCAGGAGATCGAGTTGGACACCGTCATCCGCCGGCGCATCCGCGGGCTGCGACTGGCCCGGGGCTGGTCCCTCGACGCGCTCGCGGCCCGCTGCTGGCTCAGCCCCTCGACGCTGAGCCGGATCGAGACCGGCCACCGCCGGATCGCCCTGGACCAGCTCGTGCCCATCGCCCGGGCCCTGGGCACCACGCTCGACGAGCTCGTGGAGTCCCCCGCGGACGAGGACGTGGTGATCCGGCCCGAGCCCGAGCACGCCCGCGGGGTGACCACCTGGCTGCTGTCCCCGGAGCGGGACCTGCACGGGATGACCGTGGCGAAGATGCGCTTCACCGAGGAGCACCCCTCCGGCCGCGACCGGCTCGCGGTGCACCCGGGTCGGGAGTGGTTCACCGTGCTCTCGGGCACCGCCCGGCTGCACCTGGGGGAGCGGACCCTGCTCGTCGAGGCCGGCCACGCCGCCCAGTTCTCGACCATGGTCCCGCACTCGATCGGCGCCCACGGCGGTCCGGTCGAGATCCTCACGATCTTCGACCGCGACGGCGAGCGCGCGCACCTGCACGCCGGCGATCCCGTCGCACCCGGTGGCACAGGGACCGAATCCGCACCCGGGCCCTAGGCCGGGGCGCGCGACTGCAGGTACTGTCCCGGGTCCCGACGGACTCGGGTGCGGGAGGGCCAGCTCCGGCTGCTGCGGGAGAACGGCGTGACGGTCGTGCCGGCCGACGCCGGCCCGGCGCGGGACTGAGCGGCTCCCGCGCCGGACCGCAGGTCAGGCAGTGGGGCGGACGCCGTCCAGGTGCGCGGCGGCGGCCTCCACGTGCCCGGCCTCGACCAGGACGTCGTAGGCGTCGGCCTCGAGGCCCTGGACGCTGCGGAAGTCCCGGCGCCCGCGGGTGGCCGCGTGGCCGACCAGACCGAGGACCAGGCCCCAGACCGCGCCCAGGAGCACTCCCCACAGCACCACGGACAGCCACGCACCCACGGTGAAGATGCCCAGCAGCAGGCCCAGGAGCAGGCCCATCCAGGCACCGGAGCCGGCGCCGTAGAGCGCGGCCCGGCCGTTGGTCATCCGGCCGGTGACCTGCTCGACCGAGCGCAGGCCCGTGCCGACCACGCGCACGTGCTCGACCGGGAACCCGGCGTCCGAGAGGGTGTCGACGACGCGCTGTGCCTCCGCGTAGGTCGGCACGGTGCGCAGGACCCGGTAGTCGACGGCGGCGGTGGCGGGAACGGCGGTGGGCTGGGACATGCTGGTGGTTCTCCTCTGCGTGGTCTCGTCCTGTGCTGGTTGCGTATCGGTCCGCCCGGCGCGCTGCGGCGTTCCTGGGCGGGCATCCGGCACAACGAGGTGTTGTGCCGTCAATATTTCCGCTTTCAAGGATCTCGGACCGGACTCCCAGCGAGTGCCGAGGTGCAGCGCAGGTGCCCGCTGCGCCGGTGCTGCCCGGTCCGCCGCCCGGGGGAGGATGGTCCCCATGAGCACTCCGCCGCGCACCCCGCCCCAGCTCCCCGGTCCCGGCGGGCAGCGGCCCCCGGCCGCGCGACGGATGCCCCGGCGGCTGGTGCAGCTGCTCGCCGGGCTGGTGCTCTACGGGTTCTCCATGGGCCTGCTCGTGCGCGCGCAGCTCGGCGTGATCCCCTGGGACGTCCTGCACCAGGGGCTGGCCGGGCGGCTCGGGCTGAGCATGGGCACGGTGGTGATCGGGCTCAGCCTCCTGCTGCTCCTGCTGTGGATCCCGCTGCGCGAACGGCCCGGGATCGGCACCCTCGCCAACGCCGTCGTCGTCGGGCTGGCGCTCGACGCGACCCTCGCCCTGCTCCCGCCGGTCGGGACCCTGCCGCTGCAGGTGGTGCTCGTGCTCGCCGGGGTGGCGCTCAACGCCGTGGCGACCGCCGCGTACATCGGGGTGCACCTCGGGCCGGGTCCGCGCGACGGGCTGATGACCGGCCTGGTGCGGCGCACCGGGGGTTCCGTGCGCGTGGTGCGCACCTCGATCGAGGCGGTCGTGGTGCTCGTCGGCTGGTTGCTCGGCGGCACCGTGGGGCTGGGCACGGTCCTCTACGCCCTGGCCATCGGGCCGCTGGTCCAGCCGCTGATGCCGCGGCTGAGCGTGCGGCTCGACCGGTGACCGGGCTGGGGTCCGGCACGGCCTGTTCCGGATCCCTGCCGCGAGTCGATCCACCGCAGATCGCACAAAAGTATCAGTTCACGGCGAATTAACCGGCTAGTGGCACCGGTCACCTCCTCGTAGCTTTGAGGACATCGCGCACCGGCCGACCGCTCCTCCGCTCGCCAGGTGCCCCCACATCCGGTGTCCACGAAGGAGTGCCCGCATGTTCGGCATGCCACGCCGCCTGCTCTTCGGCTACCTCGCCCTCGCCGTCTTCATGACCGGTGATGGTTTCGAGCTCACGTTCCTCTCCCGCTTCCTCGTCGAGAACGGTTTCACGCCGACCCAGGCAGGGCTGGCCTTCACCGTCTACGGGCTGGTCGTCGCATTCTCGGCCTGGACCACCGGAGTGCTCGCGGAGGTCGTCGGCGCCAAGCGCCTGATGGTCCTCGGCGGCGTGCTGTGGATGGTCCTGCACGTCCTGTTCCTCACTGTGGGGCTGCAGAGCGTGACCGGGACGATCCTCATCTACAGTCTGCGCGGGATCGCCTATCCCCTGTTCATGTACTCGTTCGTGGTGCTTATCGCCCAGTCCGTCCACCCCGGCCGGCTGGCCTCGGCCATGGGCTGGTTCTGGGCCTCGTTCTCCCTCGGCATCGGCGTCATGGGCGCCTACGTGCCCAGCCTCCTCGTGCCGGTCATCGGCGAGTACGCGACACTGTGGGTCTCCCTGCTCTTCGTGGCGGCCGGCACCTTGATGTGCCTCTTCCTCGTCCCGGGTCCCCCTCCCGGGGCGGATCCGTCCCGGACGCTCGACGGCGGGCAGAAGACCCGTGAGCTGATGCGCGGCGTGACCATCCTCGTGGAGAACCGCCAGATCGCGCTCTCGGTGGTCATCCGGGTGCTGTGCAACCTCACCCTCTACGCGTTCCCCATGATGATGCCCCTGTACCTCACCACCGGTGAGATCGGCGGCGAGGCCTGGTTCAGCCTCACGGAGTGGATGACTCTCTGGGCGATCATGAACACCATCACGATCGTCACCAACATCGTCTGGGGGCGTCTGGGCGACCGCTACGGCTGGATGCGCCAGATGCGCTGGTTCGGCTTCGGGGGGATGGCGCTGGCGGCCCTCGCCTTCGCCTACTTCCCCCTCTGGTTCGGCCCCAGCTTCCCGATGATGGTCGGTGCCGCCGTGCTCTTCGCGCTGTCCGTGACCGCCTTCGTGCCGATGGGGGCGATCTTCCCGGCCCTGGCCCCCGAGCACCGCGGCGCGGCGATCTCCGCCCACAACCTCGCCTCCGGGCTGACCACCTTCGTGGGCCCGGGCATCGCCACCGCGCTGCTGCCGGTTCTCGGCCCCGTTGGGGTGTGCTGGGTCTTCGCCGGCCTGATGCTCCTCGGGACCGTCCTCACCTTCTTCATCCGCCCGCCCCAGCCCGGGCTCACCACCGAGGACGGCCGGCTGCTGCCGCGCCGTGACCGCCTCGCCGTCGCCGCCTGAGAGGACCTGAGACCATGAACCCCAGCACGATCACCGACACCCCCGACCGCACGACCACCCCGCACCCCCAGGAGGATGCCACCATGGACGCCGTGGTCCTCGAGCGCCGGCACGAAATCAGGGTCCGGCCCGTTCCCGGCCCTCCGCCGGTCGGCCCCGGTGAGGTGCGGATCGCCGTGCACACCGTGGGCATCTGCGGCAGCGACGTCCACTACTTCACGCACGGGCGGATCGGCCCGTACGTCGTCGAGAGTCCCATGGTCCTGGGGCACGAGGCCTCCGGCACGGTGCTCGAGATCGGGGAGGGCGTGCAGCACCTGGCCGTGGGGGACCGGGTCTGCATGGAGCCGGGCATCCCCGACCCGCGCTCGCGCGCCGCACGGATGGGCATGTACAACGTCGATCCGGATGTGCGCTTCTGGGCCACGCCCCCCGTGGACGGGTGCCTGCAGCCAGAGGTCGTCCACCCGGCGGACTTCACCTACCGGCTGCCCGGGCAGCTCTCCCTGGAGGAGGGCGCGCTCATCGAGCCCTTCGCGGTAGCGGTGCACGCGGTGACCAAGGCCGGCATCGCGCCCGGCGACGTGGTCGCCGTCGTGGGCGCCGGCACCATCGGTGTCCTCACCGCGGTCGCCGCCGCGGCGAGCGGGGCCGCCCGGGTCTATGTCTCCGACGTGGCCCCCGAGAAGTTCGCCGCGCTCGAGGCCTACCCCACGATCCACCCGGTGGACGCGACCCGGCAGGACCTCGGGGTGGTCGTGCGGGAGGCGACCGACGGATGGGGGGCGGACGTGGTCTTCGAGGCCAGCGGCAGCCCGCACGTGTTCGGCAGCCTGTGGGAGCTCCCCGCCCCCGGCGGGACCGTGGTCCTGGTGGGCATCCCCGTGGACCCGGTGCCGCTGGACGTCGCCGCGGCCCAGGCGCGGGAGCTGCGGATCGAGACCGTGTTCCGCTACGCCAACTCCTACCAGCGGGCCATCGAGCTCGCCGCGTCGCCGGCCGTGGACCTCGCGGCCCTGATCAGCGCGACCTACCCGTTCGAGCAGGCCGTGGCCGCGTTCGAGCGCGGCGCCGAGGGGCGGCCCACCGACACGAAGATCCAGATCCGGGTGGCCGGGGCCTGACCGTGGGTGCCGCCGCACGGAGCACGACGCCGGAGGACGTCACCTCCCCGGTCCGGGAGCTGGTGCTCCCGGACCCGCAAAGCTCCGTGCGGTGGCACCAGCACGACTGGCCACACCCCCTCGCCCGCTGGCACCACCATCCCGAGGTGGAGGTGCACCTGATCCGGCGGTCCGCCGGGACGATGATGGTCGGGGACCACGCCGGGCCCTTCGGCCCCGGCAACCTGTGCCTGATCGGCCCCTACCTCCCGCACAACTGGATCTCCCACCTCGACGAGGACGAGGTGGTCCACCACCGGGACGCGGTGCTGCAGTTCGACCAGGACCGGTTCCTCTCCGCGGCTGGGGCTCTGCCTGAGCTGGATGCCCTGCGCCCGCTGCTGGAGGACGCCGCTCGCGGCATCGAGTTCTCCGGACGCACCGCCCTGCGGGGCGCGAAGGCCCTCGAAGCGATCGAGGGCACCTTCAGCCTGCGTCGGCTGGCCGCCGTGGCGGAGCTGCTCGGGGTCCTCGCCGAGTCCCCGGAGTCCGAACGGCGCCTCCTCGACAGCCACGGCGGCACCTACCGCTTGGACACCGCCGAGGCCGAGGTCTTCAACCTGGCCCTGCACCACATCACCGAGCACCTGGGCGAACGGATGCTCGTGTCCGAGGTGGCCGAGGTCGTGGGCCTGAGCCGTGATGCCTTCTCCCGGCTCTTCGCCCGGGCCACGGGAGTGGGCTTCAGCCGCACCGTGATCCGGATGCGGGTCAGCGAGGCCCGCCGGCTGCTGAGCGGCACCGACCTGCCCGTCTCGGAGATCTGCTACCGGGTGGGCTTCACCAACCTGTCCAACTTCAACCGCCAGTTCCGCGCCACCACCGGCACCACGCCCTCGGCCTACCGCCGGATCGGCCGGTCCTGACCGCATCCAGCACCCGAACGGAGCGCCCCTTGATTCCCGACGCCGTCCTCGGCATCGACTCGTCCACCCAGTCCTGCAAAGCCGTCCTCGTGGCGGCCGCCACCGGGAAGGTGCTGGCCACAGGCCGGGCACCGCACCCCGAAGGGACCGAGGTCGACCCGGCGGAGTGGACGGCCGCGCTGCACCGGGCCGCCGGGGATCTCCTGCCCCGTGCGGGGGCCGTGGCCGTGGCCGGGCAGCAGCACGGGCTCGTCGCCCTGGACGCCCGGCGTGAGCCGGTGCGCCACGCTCTCCTCTGGAACGACACGCGCTCGGCCGCCGCCGCGGGGGACCTGGTGTCCGAGCTGGGCGGTCCCGCCGCCTGCGCGGAGCGGACGGGCTCCGTCACGGTCGCCTCCTTCACCGCCTCGAAGCTGCGGTGGCTGCGCGACCACGAGCCGGACTCGGCCCGGAGGACCCGGGAGGTCCTCCTTCCGCACGACTGGCTCACCTGGCAGCTCACCGGCCGCGGAGAACCCACCACCGACCACGGGGACGCCTCGGGCACGGGCTACTGGTCCCCGCGGGAGCGGGCCTTCGACCCCGAGCTGGCCACCCAAGCGCTCGGCCGGGAGGCCGGCTTGCCCCGGATCCTGGACCCGGCCGAGCGGGCGGGGACCACAGCCGGCGGAGCCGTGGTCGCCGCGGGCACGGGGGACAACATGGGCGCCGCCCTCGGCCTCCACCTCCGTCCCGGTGATGTGTGCGTGTCCGTGGGAACCTCGGGGGTCGCCTCGATGGTCGTTCCGCACAGCGTGCACGACGCCTCAGGCCTGGTCGCCGGGTTCGCCGACGCCACGGGCCGCTGTCTCCCGCTGGCCTGTACCCTCAACGGCGCCCGAGTCCTCGAGCTCGGCCGGCGGATGCTCGGCGTGGAAGCGGAGGAGTTCGACCGGCTCGCGCTCGCCGGGACCCCCGGGGCCCACGGCCTCGTGCTGCTGCCCTACCTCGGTGGCGAGCGCACCCCTGACCGGCCCGGTGCCCGCGGCACCCTGCACGGGTTCACGACTGCCACCACCCGGGAGGACATCGCCCGGGCCGTGGTGGAGGGCCTGCTGTGCTCCCTCGACGACGCCGTCCAGGCCCTCGTGCGGGCGACCGGCACAGCGCCCCGCCGAATCGTGCTGATCGGCGGGGGAGCGCGCTCGGCGGCTGTTCGAGCGCTCGCCCCCTCGGTGCTCGGGCACGAGGTCGAGGTTCCGGCTCCCGGCGAGTACGTGGCCCTCGGCGCGGCGCGCCAGGCCGCCTGGGCGCTCGCCGGAGGAGCGGAGCCCCCGGCGTGGCCCGCGGCCTCGGAGACCCGGACGCTGCCGGTGACGGACGACGGCCTGCGCGACCGGCTCGTGGAGCAGTACGGGCGGCTGCGGGACGCGACCGAGGGGTGGGGCTGACGCTCTCGGTTCGTGACAGGAGCCCGTCCGGCCCACGGGGCGCCGCGGAGCGCGTAGCCTGGAGCGTCCGGAGGCGACCGCCTCCGCGCCCCCGCCGTCGCCCCCACGACGGCCCCACCGCAAGGAGACCCGCCCGTGGAGCCCGAGCTGCTGGAACCCCTGATGCGCTACTTCGCCGTGGACAGCGCCTCCGACCTCGAGGGGCTGGCCCAGCGGATCCCGGGCTCGGGCTTCCTGTGCTTCTACCCCAACGACGAGGAGTACGAGGGCTTCCTCGACGGCACGGGGCGGATCTGGCTCAAGGGCGACGACGCCACCCCCGCCAAGGAGCTGCTGTCGGTGCTCGAGCCGCCGTTCCGGGTGGCCTACCCGGTGGCCCCGGCCGTGGGCGCGGGGGAGGAGTCGGTCGTCTCGGCCGGGGTGCTGCACACCCCCGAGGAGCTGGCCGCCTACCGCGAGCGCTTCGCCGACGTCGAGGGCGAGCTGGATCTGGACCACCAGGCCCACGCCGTGGACGGGGCCGGCCAGCACTGGACCCTGATGCTGGGCACGAGCCCGGGCGAGGTCCTCGCGATGTGCTTCGGCCGCGACGAGACCGGCCAGCCCTACTCCGCGCAGACGAGCTTCGACGCCGAGGAGCTGCCCCTGCCGATCACGGTCGTCGAGCTCGACTGAGCAGGCCACGCCCCGGGGCCGGGGTCGGCAGGCGGGTGGCCGCGGTGACGCCCACGGCCACCACGACGATCAGCGCGGAGACCCCCATCGCGTAGACGCCCACGGCGGTGTAGCCGCCGACCCGGTCCGGGTCGAGGAAGAAGTAGGGATACCAGCCCACCAGGCGCCCGCGGGCCAGGGTGTAGAGCGACCACAGCACCGGGTAGACCATGGCCGCCCACGCGGTGGACAGGCGCAGCCGGTGCCGGCCCGGCCCCACCAGGAAGTCCAGCAGGGCGTAGACGGGCAGCACGAAGTGCAGCACCTGCGAGGACCGGGGCACGAGGAAGAGGTGGCCGAACAGCTCCGCGTTGAGCAGCATCACGGTGAACACGATCCCGGAGACGAGCACGTAGGTGGTGGCCAGGGCCCGCAGCGCGGTCAGCCACGGGGGCTCGCCGCCGCGCAGGGCGTGGTGGGCCAGGGCGAGCACCAGGGCCAGCACGAGCAGGACCGTGCTGTGGATCGTGAAGTAGCTGAAGAGGTTCGTGCCCAGGCACGTGCCGGTCACCACGGCGCAGCGGGAGCGGGCGACCAGGGCGGCGACTGCCACGGTCAGGGCCGCGACGCGCAGCAGCGGCACGGCGACGCGCACGGGTCCTCCTCCCGTCCGGGCGGCACGGGCCCGCCCCGACCCGCCCAGGATAGGGGCCGCCCGCCGGGGACCGAAGCCCTCCGGCCCCGGAGGGCTTCCCGGCGGGCGCGGGGGTGTTCCCGGGCGGGCGGCGGCGCCTAGGCTGTCAGCACCCGCAGCCCGTCCCGCCGGTGAGGACCCCGACCATGCACCCGTTCCCCACGCCGACACCGCGGCGCGCCCCCGCCCGCGTCGGGCGGTGGGCCGTGCCGGTCGCGGTCGGCCTGCTGCTGGCCGGCTGCGCCGACCCGGGGCCGGGCGGGACGGAGCAGACCGGGGCCGCGCCGGGCCCGTCGTCGTCGGCGCCGGCCCCCACGGCCACGGCCCCGGCCGATGGGCGCTGGGGGAGCTACGGGGGCCGGGCGGAGGCCTGCGCGGCCGTGGCCGACCACGTGCTCACGCTCTCGGTGCTGCCCTCGAGCCTGTCCGTCACCGACCGGGTCGAGGACGTGCAGCAGGTCGAGGACCGGGTGGCGGAGCTGGCCGAGGCCGCCCCCGAGGAGCTCGTCGCGGACCTGGCCCGCATCCAGCTGACGGTCGACTCCTACGGCGAGGACCTGGCCGCCGAGCAGTCCGCCACCGCCGCCCCCGACGGCCCGCGGGCCCGGTTCGACCGGCGGGCGCTCGAGGACTCGCTGGGCTCGCTGCGCCGGTGGCTCGCGGACGCGTGCGCCGAGGACGGCGGATAGCGCCGCCGCGCCTACTCCCCGACGCCCGTGATCACCGCCAGGAGCGCCGAGTACAGCACCAGGCCGATCGAGAACCACGCGAAGCTGGAGCTGCGGTTGGTCGGGACCTCCTCCTTGAAGACGTTCAGCAGCACGGACCCGCCCAGCAGGGCGGTCAGCACGGCCACGAGCACCGTGCTCGTGGGGGCGAGGACGGAGGCCAGCACCCACCCGGCGACCAGTGCAGCCGCCAGCAGGGCGCGCCCGCTCGTGGCGAACCGGCGGGGATAGTGTTCGGCCAGCCCGCGGTCGGTGAGCACGAAGTGCAGGCCCATGGCCACGGTGAACAGCACCGCGAAGAGCAGGCCGGTGCGCACCCGCAGGACCATGGTGTAGGTGATCAGCACGTTGTAGACCATGAACGACCCCAGGTGCAGCCAGTACACTCCAGCCCGTCCACGGGCGGTGGGGGAGCCTCCGGACGACGGCGTGCCGCCGTTCCGGTCACCGTGAGCGGTGGCCAGCCGCTCCAGGCCGTAGAAGGCGGTGAACCCGGTCAGCGCCACGAGGAAGATGGCCAGCTCCAGCAGCGGGGTCGGCTCGACCACGTCGGAGAGCGCCTCGCCGACGGCCTCGTTGCCGGCGGCGAGCTCGGGCAGCAGGTGCAGGAAGACGTAGGCGACCGCCAGCCCGCCCGCGAAGGAGCCCATCCGGCGCTCCGGGACCAGGGGCAGGCTGCGGATCCGCGGGGCGGCCAGGTGCAGCGCGGCCAGCACCGCGGTCAGGGCCGCGGCGATCCACACGCTGTCGGCCGTGCTCGGCTCAAGGAAGTCCACGAGGGTTCTCCTGTCGGGGGTCGGGTGCGGGCGGCGGCCCCGGGGCCGGGGGCGCGGCCGGTGCGGCGCCGTGGTCGCGCAGGAAGTAGGCCCCCAGGGAGCCGGCCAGGGTCGCGAAGACCGCCACGGAGTAGACCGCCAGGACCACCTGGAGCACCTTCGAGAAGGGGTCGTCGGTGGTGATGCCGCTGCCGGTCACGGTGGCCAGTGCGGCCTCGTGCAGGGCGGTCCCGTAGTCGGTGTGCGCCTCGAAGGCGTAGAGCAGCTGGCTGGCGGCCAGCACGACCACGGCCGTCACGGCCGACAGCCACCCGATGCGGCTGGACAGCAGCCGCCCGGCCGAGCGGGACCCGCGCACGCTCGCCGAGACGATGCCCCCGGCGCGGGCCAGGCGGCTCAGCCGGGCGAGGCGGACCAGGCGCAGGGCCTGCAGGGCGCGCACGAAGCGCAGGAACGGCAGCAGCAGGAACAGCACCTGCCACCAGTTGTGCCGCCAGAAGGAGGCCTGGAACCCGGCGAGATAGGCCCGCAGCCCGAACTCGGCGACGAAGATCCCCCAGAACACCCACCCGAGCACCGTCAGGGCGCGGCTCCAGCCCGGGTCGGTGACCAGCAGCTGGCCCAGGACCACGAAGAGGAACAGGATCCCGAGGAACCCCATGGGGCGGTCCAGGCGGGCCGCCAGCGCCTCGGCGGCCCGCAGCTGCTCGGCCGGCTCCTCCGGCGGCGCCGCGTGGCTCACAGGTCCTCGCGCCCGCGCACGTCCTGGAGCGCGGAGCCGTCGCCGTACTGGGCGTCGGTGATCACGCTGAGCTTGCCGTTGGTCTCGAGCACCACGGCCCTGACCGTCGTCAGGTCCCCGGTGCCCTGCATCCGCACGGCCTGGCGCAGCTCGGACTCGGTGAGGCGGTTGCGGTGCAGGGCCTCGTGCCGGATCCGCCCGTCGGCCAGCAGCAGGGCCGGCTCGGCCGTGAACACGCCCCGGGCCCGCGGCCACCGGGCCGAGATCCAGGCGACGAGCAGCTGCAGCCCGGCCAGCAGCGCGAGGGCCGTGGCGCCCTCGGCCCAGGAGACGTCCGAGCTGAGCAGGATGGTCGCCAGCGTGGAGCCCAGGGAGACCGTGACGACGAAGTCGAAGGCGTTGAGCTGGCCCAGGGTGCGCTTGCCCGAGGCCCGCAGGATCACCACCAGCGCCGTGTAGGCGGCCGCGCCCACCAGCAGGATGCGGCCGATGTCCGTCCAGGAGTCGAACCACATGCCGGTCACCTCGCTCGGGGGCGCTCGTGCGCGAAGGGGGTCGTGTTCGTCATGCGTCGGCCTCCTGCTTCTGCGTCTGCTCCGGTTCCCGCTTCTGCAGCCAGGCGCTGAGCGGAGCGGTGGAGAGCCCGTGGACCAGCACGGACCCGGTGATCGCCAGGGTGGTCCAGGTGAAGATCTCGTGGTGGCCGGTGTGCCGCTCGGCCAGGGTGGCGTAGAACAGCGCCGAGACGCCGATGGGCCCGAACCAGCTCAGGAACGCCGTCTCGGGGCGGTCGTGGACCCCCCGCAGCAGCGGGCGCAGCACCCACAGGGCGACCAGCCGGCGCAGCAGCACGGCGGCGAGCACGACCACGGGGGCCGTCCAGCCCAGCCGCGCCCACTCGTCGAGGGGCAGGGACAGGCCGACGAGCACGAAGACCGGCAGCAGGACGAAGCGGTTGACCGCGTCGTCGACCTTGTCCTCCTGCTCCTCGTCGCGCTGGGGGATGACCTGGCCGAAGACGGCGGCGGCCACGAACACGGCCAGCACGGCGTCGGTGCCCAGCAGCTTGCCGGCGCCCAGCACGAACAGCCCCAGCGGCACGAGGAAGCCCAGGTAGGAGCTCTCCTCCATGAGCCCCCTGTCCTTCACGGCCACGAACAGCCTCCCCAGCAGGTACCCGGCCACGGCCCCGAACACCGCCGCGCCCACGACCTCCCACAGCAGGACCGTGGTGAGCAGCTCCGACCAGGCCCGGTCCGGTGCCGTCAGCAGCAGCACGGGGAGCATCACGAAGAGGTAGCCCAGCCCGTCGTTGAGGCCGCTCTCGGCCGAGAGGTTGTGGCGGACCCGCTCCGGGATCCGCTGCTCCGCCAGGGAGCCGGTCACCACGGGGGTGGTCACCACCGGGTCGGTGGGCGTGATGATCGCGCCCAGCAGCAGCGCCAGCACGAACGGCACCCCCAGCAGTCCCCACAGGACCCCGGTGGCCACGGCCAGCATCAGGACCATGCCCGCGCCGATGATCACGGCGATCCAGCGGGTCTCGGCCCGCCAGTACCCGTGGGGCAGGCGCAGTGCCACCCCGGCCAGGCCCATCCCCAGGGTGATCCGCGCGGCCTGCTCCAGCAGCGTGCCGGTGGGCACGCCGAAGTCCTCGATCCGCAGCAGTCCCGTGGCGTAGGGGCCGATCAGCACCCCGAAGGCCAGGGCGAGCACCGGTCCCGGCAGGCTCACCCGCTGCAGCAGGGTCGAGAACGCCGAGAGCACCAGGATCAGCCCGGCGAACAGCGCCAGCACGAGGTTGATGTCCACGGTGTTCCTCCCTCCTGCACCCGGTCGGAGTCCTCGGGGCCGCGGTCCCGCCGGTGCGGTGCGCCGCGGCCGATCCCACAGTAGCCTTAGCAACGATGGGCGGGGCAACCGTGCCCCGCCGGTGTGCTCCGCGGGAGCCCCGCGCGGTTCCCCGGGCGGGATCCGGCGCCGAAGACTGGAGGAGGAGAATCCCGTGCCGATCGTGCTGACGCTCCTGGGGGCGGCGATCGTCGTGCTGGGGCTGCGCGACATGTACCACAGCCTCCTGCACCCCAGCGGCAGCGGCTCCCTCAGCCACGGCCTCATGGTGGGCGTGTGGAAGCTGTCGAGGGCCACGGGGCACCGCTTCGGCTCGGCCGTCGGCCCGGCCGCCATGGGCTCCGCCGTGCTGCTGTGGGTGGGGCTCCAGGCCCTGGGCTGGGCCCTGGTCTACCTCCCGCACGTCCCCGGCGGCTTCACGTACTCCCCGGGCGTGGACCCCGCCCGGTACGGCGACTTCGCCGAGGCCCTCTACGTCTCCCTCGTGACCCTGGCGACGCTCGGCTTCGGCGACGTGGTCGCCACGGACGCGTGGGTGCGCCTGGCCGCCCCGTTGGAGGCCCTGACCGGGTTCGCGCTGCTCACCGCGGCCCTGACGTGGTTCACCCAGATCTACCCGCCGCTGTCCCGGCGCCGGGCCCTGGCCCTCGAGCTCAAGGGCCTGGCGGACACCGGCTGGGCGGACCGTCTGCCGCGGCTGGACCCCGTGGCGGCCGCCGGCGTCCTGCACCCCCTGGCCGGGCAGATCGGGCGGGCCCGCATCGACTTCACCCAGCACAGCGAGACCTACTTCTTCCAGGAGCAGGACCCCGATCTCTCCCTCGCCGCCCAGCTGCCCGCCGCGCTCGCGCTGCGCGACGCCGCGGCGGGCAGCCCCGCGCCGGAGGTGGCCGCCGCGGCCGAGGTCCTCGACCGGTCGCTGGAGCAGCTCGGGGCGAAGCTGGGGGAGTTCGTGGGCGGCGGGGAGGACCCCGAGGCCGTCTTCGCCGACTACGCCCGCGACCACGGCCGGGAGTTCCGCCGCTGAGACGGGATTCCCGGCTCGAGGCAACGGTGAGCAGAGACGGCATTCTTCCCCTGCCTGGATGCGCAAGCGACGTACCTCATCTGCGCCACCCGAAGGTCGTGATCACGCGGATGTCGATGTCGTAGGCGTGCTCCTGCGTCACCTGCAAACGAATCAGGCTTCGCGTTCGGGGCAGCGCTGTTCCGCATCGACATACTGGAGGCCGCCCATTGTATTGATGCTTTGACGTGCGGAAACTTCAGATGGAGGTCTCGAAGCGACTGCCGCAGGAGGTTCCTGTTCCGCCGTTTCGGCACCATCCGTTTCGAGGGAGTGCTCCAAGGTCGGGTTCGCACGAGACGGGGGAATTATGGTCGGTCAACTAAGCATCGGGCCGTCGGCAGCCAGCGTTTTCGGCCAAGGGGCTGAATCGGTGTTGGCATGGTTCGAAGAATGGAATCAGCGGTTGGCGGAGGCTATGAATCCGCCTGCAATTCTGCTCGCCACTGTAGCCGTCATTATTTTCCTTCTGTTGATCAGAAATTCGTTCCGCCGAAGGTACGTCATCAAGTGTGCAGAGGGGGCCGAAAGTCATCAGGCTGTTCAGGTCGCTCTGCGGAGCCAGATCACCAATGAGCTCCATGTCGCGCGCAAGGAGGCGGACACGCTGACGCGCATTGATGGGGCCGAGGCGGACATCCCTGCTCCCGCAGTCTCGTTGCCGGACAAATTCAAATGGGCTGAACCGGTGGTCAACGGATGGCTCGGACGACGGTCTCTTTCGGTCCTGGTCAGACCCTATGGAATCACGGACAAGAAGATCGAGGTGCAGGTGGAGTTGCATTCCTCATCGGGACAAATCCTCGAACAGCGTCATTTTTCACAGTCTGTTGACAAGATGACCGGAGTTGATCTGTGGGAAAAAGTAGGGACGCTGATCGGAGCGTGGCTCGTATTCATGCTTGCTCACCACTCCAGGACCCGGCGACAGCGGAAGAAGTGCGAGCCCGTCAGAATTTTCGAGTCAGAATCCTGGGAGAGCTACGCATTCATGCGCATGGCGTCTCACGTACCAGAAGGTTCAAAATCCGAAAAGCGGGAGTGGTTGAACGGGGCATTGTGGGAAGATCACCGGAATATCAAGGCCCTCGTCGACCTGGCACGTCTGGACATGCACGATTCAGACTATTTGCGTTCTTCCGCGACAAGGAAGAATCACATGGAAGTGGCTCGAGACCTCATATCGGACGAGCGCAGAGGGTTTGAGACCTGGCGGCAGTGGGAATTCCCGGGGGCGCGGGCGGATCTCACCTGGTATCAGACGACGTACGCTCTCCTGGGCTTCTACATCAATCGGCACTGCGCATTGATGGATTACAGGTCTGCGGCCGAAATCGGAAGGCCGGTTCGAGCAGATGGTGAGGGCCCTGCATTTCCCGTACATCAAGTCACTGACCTGGTGGAGGAGCAACGTGCGTATGAGGTGAGGGCTCAGGATGACTTGACGCAAGCACTTCGGTTGGGCCGGGAGCTAGCTCTGGCGGTCGGTGCTACGGAGCTGACCCTGCGGAGCAGGTGGAGGAAGTGGAGTATTCCGCGTAAGCGTCGAAGAGAGTTGAGCTATCTCCTTAATCGGGACGGTGCGGATTTGGCCACCCTGTGGGTGGCTCCAATGGCCATCATGGACAGCCGTGCCACCAATGCACACCCCGAAGGAGCGCATGACATCGCCAGGGACTGGGTGATCGTCGATGATGTCTCCGCTTTGTCCATCGAAGAGGTCTACAAACTACTGGTATGTCTGGCGGTGTACTCTGCGCCAAGAGGCACGCCGCGTGCAAGGAGGCTTGCCCAAAGGCTCCAGGCTGGGCTGGAGAGGAAAGGTCTGCATTTCGTCAAGAACGGAATAGGACCGGATGTCACATCGGAAGGATATCGGCCTCATTCAATGTCCCTGCTGACCATCCAGGAGCAACTTTCCGAAAAGCAGTACGGACTCCAGGCGAGCGGACGAGAGGTCATGTCTCTGAAAATGCGATATCAACGAGCCTGTGCATGGGCGCTGTTGGGTGCGAAGAACGAGTCCGTCAACGAGCTCTTGCAGGTTTTTGATCACTACAGCGACGTCTCTCCTATGTCCAACCGCATACGCTCCAGCCATGACATGCTCGTGTGGGCCAAAACCGATCCCACTCTGGCCACCCTGCGGGCCGACCTTCTCCGAGGTAAATCTCCGGCAAAGGAGTGGATCCGCCTGGGTGAACTGATCGCCTACTCGGCCGAGGATGCGTAGTTCTCGTAGCCGTGCAAGGGAGCGCACGAAAGAGCCTGGCAGAAGTCGTTCACCACCTCGTCACCTCTCGGTCGGGCGGCGCCCCTGCGCTCGGCGGTGCCCCGGCCCCCGGCCTGTGCGGCCCGTCCCCAGGAGCACCTCGCGCGCGCAACCCTCGTCCCCGCCGTCCTTGCTCTCGCCTGCCTCGCCGCCGCCCACCCGCACGCACCGGTGGGGGAGTGTCCCGCCGTGCCCGAGGTCTCGGGGTTCTCCGTGCTGCTGGCCGACACGTTCGTGGCCCGGCTCCGGGCCCTCCGGCGCGTTCCTCGACGGCCGCTCGGACGCGGCCTACCCGGCCGCACCCGTCCAGGGCTTCTCCGGGGTCCACTCGAACGGGGACGGCACCTAGCTGGCGATGTCGGACAACGGCTTCGGCACCAAGGCCAACAGCCGCGACTACCAGCTGGCTGTGCACCGGATCGCCGCCGCCCTCGACGGCGGGCGGACCCGGGCGCTGGGGACGACGACCTTCTCCGACCCCGAGGGCCACATCGGCTGGGAGATCTGGCGCGATGGCGGCTGTGCGGCCGCCGGTGACCTGCCCGCCGGCTGCGTCTGCCCCGCGCCGGACCGGATGCTTACCGGTTGGGACTTCGGCCTCGAGTCGATACAGGTCGCGAAGGACAGGACCCTGTGGTTCGGCGACGAGTTCGGCCCCTGCCTGCTGCACACCGACGCGCAGGGGCGGCTGCTCGAAGCACCGGTCAAGCTGCCCGGGGTCACTTCGCCCGCCGACCCGGACACGCAGGCCCCGGCGGCGAACTTCGCCGACTCCAAGGGCTTCGAGGGCATGGCGATCGTCCCCAGCTCCCGGACGCTGTACCTGATGCTCGCGGGCGTCACGGCGGAGGACGGGGCCGCCGGCCTCGCCGCCGACCGCCGGATCTACGAGGTGCGCCTCGGGGCCGGGAACCGGGCCACGGCCTTCACGGGCGAGTTCATTGGCTACCGGATGGAGCGGCCGGAGTGCAGCGTGGGCGACCTCGTCGCGGTCAGTGCCCACCAGTTCCTCATGCTCGAGCGCGACGACACCCAGGCCGAGGACGCACAGTTCAAGAAGGTCTTTCTCGTCGACACCCGCGACCGGGACCGGGACGGCTGCGCGGACAACCGCGAGCTGGTAGACCTGCTCGACGCCGCCGACCCGCAGCGCCTGGCCGCCGCGGACGGCACGTACCGGATGCCGTTCGTCACGATCGACCTGCTGGAGGATCTCAGGGTCGACCACCGCCTGCTGCCGGGTGCGGTCGAGACGCGGTAGCGCGGGCCCCGGCGGCGCCGACCCCGGGACACCCCACGGGCACCGGCGTAACATGGGGACATGTCCGACCTCGACCGGCTGCTGACCAGGGACTCCATCCACCTCGACGCGGCCGCCGCCGACTGGCGCGCCGCGATCGCCGCGGCGGGGGAGCTGCTCGAGCGGGAGGGCGCGGTCACCGGCGCCTACACGCGGGCGATGATCGACAGCGTCGAGGAGAAGGGTCCCTACATCGTGGTGGCGCCGGGCTTCGCCTTCGCCCACGCCCGCCCCTCCGAGGCCGTCCACCGCACGGCGATGTCCTGGGTCCGCCTGGCCGAGCCGGTCGAGTTCGGCCACGACGCCAACGACCCCGTGAGCCTCGTCGTCGCCCTCGCCGCGAAGGACCCGAAGGAGCACCTGCGCGCGATGCGCCGGCTGGCCACGGTGCTGGGCTCCCCGGAGCGCCGGGCCGCCCTCGACCGCGCGGCCACGCCCGACGAGGTGCTCGCCGTGCTCACGGAGGGCGCCCCGTCGTCGTCCCCGGCCGGCGAGCGCCCCGCGGGGGCCGCGGCGCCGGACGCGGGGGCGGAGCGGGCGACGACGGCGGGTGCCGCGGCCAGCCGCAACAAGATCCTGACCGTGTGCGGCAACGGCCTCGGCACGAGCCTGTTCCTGAAGAACACCCTCGAGCAGGTCCTGGACCGCTGGGGCTGGTCCCCGTTCCTGACGGTCGAGGCGACCGACACCATCTCGGCCCGCGGCAAGGCCAAGGAGGCCGACTGCATCCTCACCTCCGGGGAGATCGCCCGCACCCTCGGGGACGTGGGCGTGCCCGTGCGGGTCGTGGAGAACTTCACCAGCACCGCCGAGCTCGACGCCGCCCTGCGCGAGCTCTACGACGTCTAGGAGCAGGAGCAGCGTGAACTGGCTCGTCAGCATCCCCGAGTTCCTGGTCAGCGAGATCCTCGCCGTCCCGGCGTTCCTCATCGGCATCATCACCGCCGTCGGCCTCGCCGCCCTGCGCAAGGGGGTCGGGCAGATCGTGGGCGGGGCGATCAAGGCGACGCTGGGCTTCCTGCTCATCGGCGCCGGCGCCACGCTCGTGGTCGCCTCCCTCGAGCCGCTGGGCGCGATGATCCTGGGCGCCACCGGCGCCCAGGGCGTGATCCCCACCAACGAGGCCATCGCCGGGATCGCCCAGGCCGAGTACGGGGCGCAGGTCGCGTGGCTGATGATCCTCGGCTTCGCCGTCAGCCTCCTGCTGGCCCGCTTCACCCCGCTGCGCTACGTCTTCCTCACCGGCCACCACGTGCTGTTCATGGCGACGATGCTGACCATCATCCTCGCCACCGCCGGCTACGACGCCTGGGTGACCGTGCTGCTGGGCGCGCTGCTGCTGGGCATCCTCATGGTCTCCCTGCCGGCCCTGGCCCACCCGTGGACCCGCCGGATCACCGGCGACGACAGCGTGGCGATCGGCCACTTCGGCACCGCCGGCTACGTCGCCGCCGGCGCGGTCGGGCAGCTGGTGGGGAAGAGGAGCCGTTCCACCGAGGAGACCCACCTGCCGGAGGGCCTGCGCTTCCTGCGCGACTCCATGGTCGCCACCGCGCTGTCGATGGCGCTGATGTACGTGGTCCTCGCCGTGCTCTTCCTCGTGCGTGCCGGGGAGGAGGAGGCCTTCACCGCGTTCGCCGACGGGGCGACCGGGGTGGGCAACTACATCATGATGTCGATCACCCAGGGCCTGCAGTTCGGCGTGGCCGTGGCCGTGATCCTCTTCGGCGTGCGCACCATCCTCGGCGAGCTCGTCCCGGCCTTCCAGGGCATCGCCGCGAAGGTCGTCCCCGGGGCCATCCCGGCCCTCGACGCCCCCATCGTCTTCCCCTACGCCCAGAACGCCGTGCTGCTGGGCTTCGTCTCCAGCTTCGTGGGCGGGCTCGTGGGACTGTTCGTGCTCTCCGCGTGGCTGAACCCCGCCCTGGGGCTCGCCCTGATCCTGCCCGGGCTCGTCCCGCACTTCTTCACGGGTGGTGCGGCCGGGGTCTACGGCAACGCGACCGGCGGCCGCCGCGGCGCGCTCGCCGGCGGCTTCGTCAACGGCCTGCTCATCACCTTCCTGCCGGCCTTCCTGCTCTCGGTGCTGGGGACCTTCGGCTCCGAGAACACGACCTTCGGCGACGCCGACTTCGGCTGGTTCGGCGTCGCCGTCGGCTCCGCCGCGCGGATCGGCGCCGTGGGTGGGATCGTGGTCATGGCGCTCATCGGCCTGGCCGTCCTGGGGCTGGCGGTGCTGGTCCAGCGCAAGGTCGTCGACGCCCGCTGGGACCCGTCCCCGGGCCGGCCCTGGCCCGGGGACGCCGGCGAGGAGGAGCCGGCCGCGGCCGCCGCCGGCTCGGCTCGCGCCTACCCGCGGATCGCGCCCCCCAAGGGCGCGCCCGCCCCGCCGCCGCCCCCGGCCTGAGCTCCCGGCCCGAGCTCCCGCTCCGAGTCCCGGTCTTGTCCCGCGGTGGTCCCCGGGGGGACGATGACGACGACGGAGACCCGCCACGACCGGGCCCCGGCGCCCGGGGCCGAGGAGACGCCATGAGCCCGGAGACCCCCGCCCCGACCACCACGATGCCCGCCGCGTTCTTCGGCCACGGCAGCCCCATGAACGCCCTCGAGGTCAACCGCTACACCAGCGCGTGGCGGGCCTTCGGGGCGGCGGTGCCGCGGCCGCGGGCGATCCTCGTGGTCAGCGCCCACTGGTACATCAACGCCACCGCGGTCACCGCGATGCCGGACCCGCGCACCATCCACGACTTCTACGGCTTCCCGCAGGAGCTCTTCGACGTGCAGTACCCGGCGCCCGGGCTGCCCGGGCTGGTCGAGGAGATCAGCGACACCGTCCGCCCCACCTGGGTCGGGGCCGACGTCGACAGCTGGGGGATCGACCACGGCACGTGGTCGGTGCTCACCCACGCCTTCCCCGACGCCTCGATCCCCGTGGTGCAGATGAGCATCAACGCCGACAAGCCGCTGGACTACCACCTCGACCTCGGTGCCCGGCTCGCCCCGCTGCGGGAGCAGGGCGTGCTCATCGTGACCAGCGGCAACATCGTGCACAACCTCGGCGGGATGGACTGGGCGCTCACCGACGACGGCTACGACTGGGCGCGGCGGTTCAACGAGGACGCCAAGGAGCGGATGCTCACCGACCCCACCGAGCTGACGACCCTCGACGCCCACCGCGACTGGGGCCACGCCGTGCCGACCCCCGACCACTTCATCCCGTCCCTGTACCTGGCCGGCCTCGCCGGCGCGGCCGGGGGAGCGGACACCTCGGTGCTGGTCGACGGCTACTCCTACGGGTCGCTGTCGATGACCGCCTACACCCTGGGCCTGGAGTGCCCGCAGGGTGCCGACGGCGCGGGCTCCCCGCGCCCGCCGGCGGACCTGCCCCCGGACGGCTCCAACATCTGAGCGGCCCCGGCGGGGTTCAGGAGTTGCGGCCGCGGGCGGCCACGGTCCACCGCTCCAGCAGGTCGCCGCCGCGGACCACGGCGACGTCGTCGACGAGGTTCATCGTCAGGCACACGTGGTTGGGCACCACCCGCAGCCGCCGCCCGAGCGCGGGCAGCTCCTGGTCCGCGGGCCACAGCACGGTCGCGTGGTGCTCCGAGAGCGCGCTGATCCGGGCTTCCGGGTGGTCGAGCAGCCGGCCGTGGCCGGTGGCCCACGCGGGGCGGTCGCTGCCGAGGACCTTGCTCCCGGCGTCGAGGACCACCCGCCGCGGGATCCCGCCGCCGCCCTCGTGGCGGCTGACCACGGTCGCGGCCACGGTCAGGGCGATCTCCTCCGGGGCGCACCGGCCCAGCTCGAGCTGCTGGGCGTCGCCCAGGACGTAGACCCCGGGGCGCACCTCGGTCGCGGTCCCGGCCTCGGTCAGCAGCGCGGAGGGCGTGGACCCGCCGCTGCGCACGCGCGCCTCGATCCCGGCCTCCTCGAGGGCCGCGGCGGCGCGGGCGAGCGCCTCCTGCTCCTGCGCGGCGGCCTCGGCGGGCATCCCGGGGGCGTAGCTGTGGCCGGGGAAGGTGAAGACCCCCTCCACCCGCAGTCCCGCCCGCACCGCCGCGCGGGCGACGTCCCCGGCGGCCTCGGGGCGCACGCCGCTGCGGTGGTGGCCGCTGTCGACCTCCACGAGCACCGCGATCCGCCCGGCCGCGTCCCCGAGGTGCGCGCCCATCGTGGTCGCGGCCTCGGCCGAGTCCGTGCCCACGGCGACCCGGGCGTCCCGCGCGAGCCGCCGCAGGCGCTGGGCCTGCCGCGGGCCCACCCACAGCGGATAGGCGATGAACAGGTCCTCGGCCCCGTGCGCGGCGAAGACCTCGGCCTCCCCGATCGTGGCCACCGTCAGCCCCGCCGCGCCGGCCGCCAGCTGCAGCGCCGCGATCTCGGGCACCTTGTGCGTCTTGGCGTGCGGGCGCAGCGCCAGCCCCTTCCCGCGCACGGCCGCGGCCGTCCGCTCGACGTTGCGCTCGAGCACGTCCTTCTCGATCAGGACGTCCGGGGTGTCGATCTGCTCGGGGATGCGGTCCACGGGACTCCTCGTGCGGTGCGGGCGGATGCGTCCATCGTAGGACGGGGCTCCTTATGCTGATCCGGTGACGATCCTCGACGCCGTGCTCGCCTTCGCCGTGGTCGCCGGGCTGCTGACCCTCGTCCCCGGCCTGGACACCGCCCTCGTGCTGCGCTCCGCCCTCACCCTCACCCGCACCCGCTCCTACGCCTGGGCCACGGCCCTGGGCGTGGCCACCGGCGCGATGGTGTGGGGTGTCGCCGCGGCCGTGGGGATCTCCGCGCTGCTCACCGCCTCCGAGCTCGCCTACCGGGTGCTCACCACGGCCGGGGCCGCCTACATGCTCTGGCTGGGGATCTCGATGATCCGGGCCTCCTTCCGCGGCGGCCCCGGGACGGGGGCCACGGGCGCGACGACGCCGGAGGTCCCCGGCTCGGCCTGGCGCGGCTGGCTCGTCGGTGCCGGGACGAACCTGCTCAACCCCAAGGTCGGCGTCTTCTACATCGCCACGATCCCGCAGTTCCTCCCGCCGGACACCTCCCCGCTGCTCATGGGCGCGGTCCTCGCCGGCGTGCACTGCGCTTTGACCATGACCTGGTTCGCGGCCCTGATCCTCGGCGGCGGCTGGGCCCGCCGGTGGCTCTCCGACCCGCGGGCGCTCGCGGTGGTCGACCGGGTCACCGGGGCGGTCCTGATGGCCTTCGGCGGGAAGCTGCTGCTGGACGCGCCGTCCCGCTGAAAGCCCGGCCGTAGCACGGCCGGGTTCTTGATCAGTAGGCTGGTGAAGGCTGGTGGGGCCCCGGACGTTCCGGTCCAGGTCCCGTTCCCCAGCCGGACCTTCTGGGCCCCCCGGCCCAGCGACCTCGATGGAGGAGCCCGCACCATGTCCCGTTCGGATCCCTCGCAGCCCGCCGATGCCGCCCCGGCCGCGCCCGCCCCCGGCGCGGACTCCCGTCCGGCGTCCCGTTCCCCGGAGGTGCCGGAGACCCGGGAGCGCCCGGCCGCCGAGGACGCCGCGGGTGCCCCGCCGGAGGAGGAGCTCCCCGAGGCCCCGCCCGCGGAGGTCACCTACGACGAGGCGTTCTACCCGGCGCGCCCGCGGGCCCTGCGGCCCCGGGCGCGGCGGAACCAGCAGTACGCGGACCTGAAGCCGCCCTTCGAGCCCGACGGGCGCAACAGGGCCTACGTGGAGTGGCTGCGCAACCAGTCGATGCTCGGGGACGCTCGGATCCTCGCCCGGCAGCTGTCGGGCCAGGCGGGGATGTGGCAGAACCCGTACGCCCACCCCAGCCCCCGGCGCGCGGTGGAGGCGGCCTCGGTGTGGTTCACCGCCTACCCCCTGGGACTGATGACCGCGCCGGGGCAGTCGTTCCTGGCCGCGATGGGCGATCCGGGGCTCTGGGAGACCTTCGAGCGGATCGGCATCGACGCCGTGCACACCGGTCCCGTCAAGCGGGCCGGAGGACTGAAGGGCTGGGAGTACACCCCCAGCGTGGACGGGCACTTCGACCGGATCAGCATGGCCATCGACCCCGTGTTCGGCACCGAGGAGGAGTTCCGTGCCATGTGCGAGGTGGCCAAGGAGCACGGGGGCACGATCATCGACGACATCGTGCCCGGGCACACCGGCAAGGGCGCGGACTTCCGGCTGGCGGAGATGAACTACCGCGACTACCCGGGCCTCTACCACATGATCGACATCCCCGAGTCCGACTGGCACCTGCTGCCGGAGGTGCCCGCGGGGGAGGACTCGGTCAACCTCGACCGCGACGCCGAGCGGGCGCTGCAGGAGGCCGGGTACATCATCGGCGAGCTGCAGCGGGTGATCTTCTACGAGCCCGGGGTCAAGGAGACCAACTGGAGCGTCACCCGCCCGGTCGTGGACACCACCGGGCAGGTGCGCCGCTGGGTGTACCTGCACTACTTCAAGGCCGGGCAGCCCTCGCTGAACTGGCTGGACCCCACCTTCTCGGGGATGCGCATGGTCATCGGCGACGCCCTGCACTCCCTGGTCGACCTGGGCACCGGCGCCCTGCGCCTGGACGCCAACGGCTTCCTCGGGGTGGAGAAGGGCGCGGAGGAGGCCGCCGGCTGGTCGGAGGGCCACCCGCTGTCCGAGGCCGCCAACCAGCTCATCGGCTCGATGGTGCGCAAGGTCGGCGGGTTCACCTTCCAGGAGCTCAACCTCAGCATCGACGACATCCACACCACCTCCCGGACCGGCCCGGACCTCTCCTACGACTTCATCACCCGCCCCGGCTACCACCACGCGCTCGTCACCGGGGACACCGAGTTCCTGCGCCTGACCCTGCGCCAGGCGATGGAGATCGGCGTGGACCAGGCCGGGCTGGTCCACGCCATGCAGAACCACGACGAGCTGACCTACGAACTGGTCCACTTCACCACCCGGCACAAGGACGAGGTCTTCGAGCTCGGCGGCCAGGAGCTCACCGGGGCCGAGCTGGCCGAGCAGGTGCAGTCCACCCTGCGGGAGCGGATCACGGGGGAGGCCGCCCCCTACAACCTCGTGTTCACCACCAACGGGATCGCCTGCACCACCGCCAGCGTGATCACCGCCGCCCTGGGCATCAGCGACCTGAGCACCATCACCGAGGAGGACACCGCCCGGATCCGCGACGTCCACGTGCTGTTGGCGATGTACAACGCGCTGCAGCCCGGGGTCTTCGCCCTGTCGGGCTGGGACCTGCGCGGCGTCCTGCCGCTGAGCAGGGAGCAGGTCGCGCCGCTGATCGCCCAGGGGGACACCCGGTGGATCAACCGCGGCGCCCACGACCTCATGGGGACCGGGCCCGACGCGGAGGTCTCGGCCTCCGGCATGCCCCGGGCCAGGGCCCTCTACGAGGCGCTGCCGGACCAGCTGGCCGACGAGAGCTCCTTCGCCCGCCGGCTGGCACGTGTGCTGGCCGTCCGGGAGGAGCACGGGATCGCCACGGCCGCGCTGCTGGACGTGCCGGAGGTCTCCCAGCGGGGGCTGCTGGTGATGGTCCACCGGCCGGCGACGGGCCGGCTGCAGCTCACCGTCCTGAACTTCTCGGCCCAGGAGGTCAGCGGCAGCGTCCGGTCCGCCCACCTGGAGACCGGGGCGAGGATCACCGACGCGTTCACCGGGGAGGAGGTCGGCACCGTCGACGACCTGCACAGCTTCTTCCTGACCCTGCCGGCCCACGGGGGCACCGCTCTGCTGGTGGAACCCGAGGTGCAGCCGGACGACGCTTGAGGACCGGTCGACCTCCCGGGAGGCCGCCGGCGCGCCACCGGGGCTGCAGGGACGGGGTGTCATCCGCGCCCCGGCCCGGGAGCTGCGGGGGCCTGTCCGATGGGCGGCGCGGTCGTGCCCCGGTCCGGTCGGCCGGGCGCGGAACCGGTCCGCGGCGGTGATCAGCCCGGCAGCTGCTCGACGAGCAGGGCCACGCCGACGGCGACCATCGCGAGACCGGACAGGCGGGTCACCGCGCGGGCCGCGGCCGGGCGCGCACCGAGCACCCGGCGGGCCCCGGTGCCCACCGCGGTGTAGACGACCGCGCAACTGGCGGTGTGCACGAGCCCCAGCAGGGCGATCTGGGCGGCGAAGGGCCAGGGCGCACCCGGGTCGGTGAACTGCGGCAGCAGCGCCAGGAACAGCAGCAGCGCCTTGGGGTTGAGTCCGCTCACCCCCGCCCCCTTCACGGCCTGGCGCAGCCACGACCCCGTGCTCGCGGCCCCGGCCGCCGCCGGCGCGGACGGGCGGGTCAGGGCCCCGACGCCCAGCCACACGAGGTAGCCCGCCCCGACGGTCATGAGCACGGTCAGGACCAGCGGCGAGCCTGCGACCAGGGCGGCCACGCCGGCGACGACCACGGCGGTCAGCCCCACGTAGCCCGCGACCAGCCCGCCGACCGCCGGCAGCACCGTGCGCTCCCGCAGCCCGGCGGTGATCGCGTAGGCCCAGTCCGCGCCCGGCACCAGTACCAGCAGGAAGGACACCGCCCAGAAGGCGGCCACCGTGCTCAGCTCCATGCCCGACCTCGCTCTGCCCGCAGTTGGACTCCCCGGACCCGGCGGGTCCTCGACAGAGACTAGGCGCCACGGGGCCGAAAGTGCTTCCAGGATTCCCCCGGAACCGGGGTGTTCGGGGAAGAATCAGCTCCATGGACCACGTCGATCGCACGATTCTTGCCGAGCTCCAGCAGGAGGGGCGGCTGAGCCTGACCGAGCTGGCCTCGCGGGTGGGGCTCAGCGTCTCGCCGTGCCACCGCCGGCTGCGCGCGCTGGAGGCCTCCGGGGCCATCACCGGCTACCGCGCCCAGCTCGACGCCCGGGCCCTCGGGCTGGCCTTCGAGGCCCTGGTCTTCGTCACCATGCGCGAGGAGGACCGCGGCACGGTCGCGGCCTTCGAGTCGGCGATCGCCGAGATCCCGAACGTGGTGCAGGCCCAGCGGCTGTTCGGCGACCCCGACTTCCTGCTGCGGGTGGTCACCGCCGACCTGCCCGCCTTCCAGGTGCTCTACGACGACCGCCTGGCGACCCTGCCCGGGGTGCAGCGGCTGAGCTCCACGCTGGTGATGAAGAGCGTCGTGGAGGACCGGCCCCTGCCGCTGTGACCGCCCGGGGATTCCCCTGTCCCGGGTGACAGGGACACGGATCGCGCCTAGAATCTGAGGAACGTCGGGCCGCCGCCCGGCGAGGTGAATCAGGCTCCCACCCTCCCCGGGACGGTCGAGCGGATTCCCGACCACACCGCCCCTCGAGTGTGGGGAAGCGGCCCGGCGCCCCGCCCGCGCCGGGCCGCTTCGTGTGCCCGTCCCGCCCGGGGCGGGACGCCCGCGCCCGGGGTGCTCCTCCGCGCCGGCCCGCGGCGACGTCCGTCGTCGGGGTCCGGCGGTAAAGTCGACGAGATGCCGTCCTGCCGTGGGCGCGCAGCTCTCCCTCGAACCAGGACCGCCTCATGACCTGCACCTCCTCGCCCGGCGTGGCGATCCCCGCACCCCCTGCCGCCCCGGAGGGGCGCCGGTCCGCGCCGCTGTGCGCGGGCCTGGACATCGGCGGCACGGCGATCAAGTACGCCCTGGTCGACCCGCTGCGCGGGACCACGACCGGGCCGGTGCGCCGCGTGCCCACCCCCTCCCCGGCCACCCCCGCGGCCGTGGTGGCCGCCCTGCAGGGCGTGCTCACCGAGCTCGAGGCGGAGGCGGAGGAGCCGCTCGCCGCGGTGGGCGTGGGTGTGCCGGGGATCGTCGACGACGGGATCGTGCGCTCGGCCGTCCACCTCGACGACTCCTGGCTGGGCGTCGACGCCCGCCGGCTGCTCACGGAGGGGCTCGACCGGAGCATCGCCGTGCTCAACGACGCCGACGCCGCCGGTCTCGCCGAGGCCGGCTTCGGCGCGGCCCGCGGCGAGCCGGGCACCGTCCTGATGATCACCCTGGGCACCGGCATCGGCTCCGCCCTGTTCCTCGACGGCACCCTGGTGCCCAACACCGAGCTCGGCCACGTGTGGCTGGACGGGCGCGACGTCGACGGCTGGGCGGGTGCCTCCGCGCGGATCGCCGAGGGCCTCGACTGGCCCACCTACATCGACCGCGTGCAGCGCTACCTCACCCACCTGGAGATGCTGATCTCCCCGGACCTGATCGTGCTCGGCGGCGGGATCAGCGAGCGGCAGGAGGAGTTCGTCCCGCACCTGCGCCTGCGCGCCCGGGTGGTGCCGGCGCAGCTGCGCAACGCCGCCGGGATCGTGGGGACCGCCCTGCAGGCCTACCGGGCGAGCGTGGCCGCGGCCTGACCGTCCGCCGCGGCCGGTCCGCCCGCCGCCGGGGTGCGCGGCGTGCGCGGGATCAGTGCCACGGCGCCGGCGGCCACGAGGGCCACGGCGGCGAAGACCCCGAAGTTCCACTGGAACGGCAGCTGGGCCGAGCCGATCCAGCCGCCGATCAGCGGCCCCGAGATCGCCCCCACGCGGGCGAAGGACAGCGCCCAGCCCGTGGCCGTGGCCCGCGAGTGCGCGGGGTAGTACTCGGCGACCCAGCCGGTGAGCACGAGCGAGGTCGAGATCGAGCCGACCCCGGCCAGCGCCACGAAGACGTAGTTGACCACGAGGCTGTTGGGGAACATCAGCAGCAGGATCCCGGCCCCGCCGAGCAGGTAGAACACCACGAGGACCAGCTTCTTGCCCCACGCGTCGGCCGCCCGCCCGAGGACCATGCCGCCGATCGCCGAGGCCAGGCTGAAGACCACGAGGAACATCAGGGCCGGGCCCAGTTCGTAGCCGGCGGCGCGCATGATCGCGGGCAGCCACGTGTTCAGCCCGTAGACCAGGACCATCCCGCAGAACAGGGAGATCCAGAAGAAGACGGTCGGGCGCAGCCAGCCGCGGGCGAACATCGCCGCCAGGGACTGCCTCCAGCCCACCGGACGGGCAGTGGCACCGGCCGCCGGGGCCGGGGTCCAGTCGGCGGGCACGAACGGGTCCACGCCCAGCCGCCCGGCCGTGCGGGCGGCGTCCTCGTGGCGCCCCTTGGCCATGAGGTGCTCGAGGGACTCCGGGACCAGGAAGGACAGCAGGGGCAGCAGCAGGACCGGCAGGGCGCCGACGCCCACGACCCAGCGCCAGCCCAGCTCCGGGAGCAGGGCCAGGGCCACGAGGGCCGCGACGAGGATGCCCAGCGAGTAGCCGGAGTACATCACCCCGTAGTTGAAGGAGCGCCGCCGCGGCGGGGAGTACTCGATGGTCAGCGCGGCCGCGACCGGGATGATCCCGCCCATCCCGAGCCCGCCGAGCAGGCGGAAGAGCCCGAACAGCTCCGGGCTGGGCGCCAGGGCGGCGCCCAGCTGCATCGTGGTGAACAGCGCCACCGAGACGAGCATCATCCGGCGGCGGCCGACCCGGTCGGAGAGCGTGCCGATGACCATCGCCCCGACGAGCATGCCGACCAGGGCGTAGGAGCCGAGCCCGCCCAGCTCGAGCGGGGTCAGGTCCCACGCCCGGTACTCGGCGAGGGCGGGCAGGACGGCGCCGAGCACGCCGACGTCGTAGCCCTCGGCGAGGATCGCGAGCCAGCACGCCAGCAGCACGCGGTTCGTCGTCGTCCGGGGCACGGGCCACGCGGGGGCGGCGGGGGAGGCGGTCATGCGCGGGGATCCTTCGGGTCAGGGCGCCGACGACGACGGGCGCCGCGGCGGGACCCCTCGATTCTAGGGATCCCCGCCGCCAGGGGAAGGGGCCGCCGGGAACAGCCCGGGCCCGCCGCCGCTTGTGCCGGGTGGAGACCCCACGAGATGCCCCCCGAGAGAACGGAAGTGCCCCGCCATGGCCCGTCTGCCCCGCACCGACCTCGAGCTCTTCCCGCTGAACCTCGGCGGCAACACCTTCGGCTGGACCGCCGACCGAAACGCGTCCTTCGCCGTCCTCGACGCCTACACCGCCGCCGGCGGCAACTTCGTGGACACCGCCGACGTCTACTCGGCGTGGGTCGACGGCCACACCGGCGGCGAGTCCGAGACCGTGCTGGGGCAGTGGCTGGCCGCCCGCGGCAACCGTGACGAGATCGTGCTCGCCACCAAGGTCGGCGCCCACCCGCAGCGGCCGGGGCTGGCGCGCGCGAACGTCGTCGCCGCCCTCGAGGACTCCCTGCGGCGGCTGGGCACCGACCGGATCGACCTCTACTACGCCCACCACGACGACGAGTCGGTGCCCGTCGCCGAGCAGGCGGCCGTCTTCGACGAGCTCGTGCGCGCCGGGAAGATCCGCGCCGTGGGGCTGTCCAACTACGGCTCCGAGCGGCTGCGCGAGTGGTTCGAGACCGCCGAGCGGGAGGGCCTGACGGTGCCCGCGGCCATCCAGCCGGAGTACAACCTCGTGGCCCGGCGGGACTACGAGCGGCAGATCGCCCCCGTCGCCCGCGAGCACGGCGCCGCCGTGCTGCCCTACTACGGGCTGGCCTCCGGGTTCCTCACCGGCAAGTACCGCACCCCGGCCGACCTCGAGGGCCGCGCCCGCCGCGGGGCCGCCGCCGCGCACCTGAACGAGCAGGGCCTCGCCGTCGTCGACGCCCTCGTCGCCGTGGCCGGGGCGCACCGGGCCGAGCCCGCGACCGTCGCCCTCGCCTGGCTGCTCGCCAAGGGCGCCACCGCCCCGATCGCCTCCGCCTCGGCGCCCGAGCAGGTCCCGGCCCTCGTGGCCGCACCCGGCCTCGAGCTCACCGCCGACGAGGTCGCCGCCCTGGACGAGGCCTCCCGGCCCTTCGCCTGACCCGGCCCGCGGACGGACCGCCGCCGGGGCCGTCATCTGGGCCGTGACCCTGGGCCGCCGCGTTCGCTTCGGCTAACTTGAGGTCGGGCGGCGGCACCCCCGTCGTCGTCCGTGCACCGCCTTCATCCCCCTTCGGAAGGAACCCCCATGATCGAGCTGTCCCTCGTCCTCGACGCCTTCTTCAACCCCAACTTCACCGCCATCCTCGGGATGGTCCTGGACTTCCTCGCCTCGCTGCGCTGAGGTCCCGCACGGCCGCGTCCTGGGGCATCGCTCTCGGGGGTGCCGGCCGGCCGGCGCCCGCTCCCCGTCCGGGGTGCGGGCGCCGGCGCGTCCCGGTCCGCGGCAACTCCTGTCCACCGCGCGGTCCCGGCACCGCGGGTCGC
>NZ_JAJMZI010000019.1:0-413 GCF_021012935.1 Kocuria sp. LUK | reverse complement strand
AAGGAGTTCGGCCACCGGATCGTGCCGATCGTCCCCGACGAGGCCCGCACCTTCGGCATGGACTCCTTCTTCCCCACCGCCAAGATCTACAACCCCAACGGGCAGAACTACCTCTCCGTGGACCGCGAGCTCATGCTCGCCTACAAGGAGTCCCCCCAGGGCCAGATCCTCCACGCCGGGATCAACGAGGCCGGCTCCACCGCCGCCTTCACCGCCGCCGGCACCTCCTACGCCACCCACGGCGAACCCATGGTCCCCGTCTACATCTTCTACTCGATGTTCGGCTTCCAGCGCACCGGCGACTCCTTCTGGGCCGCCGCCGACCAGATGACCCGCGGGTTCATCATCGGCGCCACCGCCGGGCGCACCACCCTCACCGGCGAGGGCCTCCAGCACGCCGACGGCCACTCCCC
>NZ_JAJMZI010000018.1:0-633 GCF_021012935.1 Kocuria sp. LUK | reverse complement strand
CGAGCTGATGTCGCGGGAGGACTACGAGCTGGAGAAGTACCGGCTGCAGATCGAGCTGCTGAAGTTCCAGTACTGGGCCCAGGACCACGAGCTCCAGCACGTGATCGTCTTCGAGGGCCGCGACGCGGCGGGCAAGGGCGGGACGATCAAGCGCTTCACCGAGTACCTCAATCCCCGGGCGGCCCGGGTGGTGGCCCTGACCACGCCCTCGGACCGGGAGCGGGGGCAGTGGTACTTCCAGCGCTATGTCCAGCACCTGCCCACGGCCGGGGAGATCGTGATGTTCGACCGCTCCTGGTACAACCGGGCGGTGGTCGAGCCGGTCATGGGCTTCTGCACCCCGGAGCAGTACGAGCAGTTCATGGCCCAGGCCCCGGTGTTCGAGAAGATGCTCGTGGACTCCGGGGTCCACCTGACGAAGTTCTGGTTCTCCGTCACGCAGCAGGAGCAGCGCACCCGCTTCGCGATCCGCCAGATCGATCCGGTGCGGCGGTGGAAGCTCTCCCCCAACGACCTGGCGTCCCTGGACCGGTGGGAGGACTACACGGAGGCGAAGGAGGAGATGTTCCTGCGCACCGACACCGACCACGCCCCGTGGATCACGGTGAAGTCCAACGACAAGAAGCGCGCCCG
>NZ_JAJMZI010000017.1:0-946 GCF_021012935.1 Kocuria sp. LUK | reverse complement strand
GCACGCTGGTGCTGGTGGCGCTCTTCTACCCGGAGTTCGACGTGGCGCGGTGGCGCTCCCAGGCGCTGGCGTCGGTGTTCTACGTGGAGAACTGGGCGCTGGCGGTGGCGCAGGTGGACTACTACGCGGTGGACGACTCGGGGTCCTCGCCGTTCCAGCACTTCTGGTCGTTGTCGGTGCAGGGGCAGGTGTTCCTGCTGTGGCCGGTGATCTTCGCGGCCGCCGCGGTGGTGTGCCGGCGGTTCCGGTGGCGGCCGGTGCCGGTGCTGGCGGTGGCCTTCGGGGCGGTGTTCGTGGGGTCGTTGGTGTTCTCGGTGGTGCGCACGGCCGGGGACCAGGCGTTCACGTATTTCGACACCCGGGCGCGGTTGTGGGAGTTCGCCCTGGGGTCGCTGCTGGCGCTGGCGGTGCCGTACCTGAACCCGGCCAGGGGGCTGCGGGTGGTGCTGGGCTGGGCGGGTCTGGTGTCGATGGTGCTGGTGGGGGTGCTGGTCGATGTGCAGGGGGCGTTCCCGGGGTGGATCGCGCTGTGGCCGCTGTGCTCGGCGGCGGCGGTGATCGTGGCGGGGTCCTCGGGCTCGCGCTTCGGGGTGGACCGGGTGCTGGCCTCGGGGCCGCTGGTGCGGCTGGGGGACGCGGCGTATGCGCTGTACCTGGTGCACTGGCCGCTGCTGATCACGTATCTGGTGGTGCGGGACCGGCCGGTGGCGGGGCCGCGGTCGGGGGTGGTGCTGATCGTGGTGTCGCTGGTGCTGGCGGTGGTGGCGACCCGGTGGGTGGAGAACCCGCTGAAGCGGTGGGCGTGGCCGGAGCGTTCGGCGCGGCGGCTGGCGGTGGTCGTGGTGGTGTGCCTGGGGCTGGTGGCGGTGCCGGTGCTGGGGTGGGCCCAGGCCGATGCGCGGCGGGCGGCGCAGATCGCGGCCGAGGCCGAGCGCAACAACCCCGG
>NZ_JAJMZI010000016.1:0-1065 GCF_021012935.1 Kocuria sp. LUK | reverse complement strand
CCGAGGAAGACGTGGTAGGCCACCACCAGCAGCACCGCCACGAACCGCAGCCCCTGCACCTCCGGACGGAACCCCGAGAAGCGGCTGGCCCGTCCCGCGGGCCCGGCCCGCTCCGGGGACCGGGTGCCGGCGGGCACGGCGGAAGGATCGACGACGGCGGGCACGGCAGACCTCCTGGGGGGACGTCGCACCGCACGGGGGGGGGGACGAGGCGCGACGGGCGCGACTCTACCGGAGCGCCGGGCCCGGGCCGGGGGTCACCACCCCGCGGCGGCGAGCCGTTCCCCGAGCGCGGGGGCCATGGTGCGCGCGTAGGTCCAGGTGAGGTGGTGGGGGTCCATGAAGACGTGGACGTTGCCCACGACCGGCCGGCACAGCCCGTCGGGGCAGATGAGGTCGGTGAGGTCCACCCCGGTGAAGCCGGGGCGCCCGCGGAGGGCCTCGGCGGGGTCGACCGGCGCGAGGACCTCGGGAACGGGCACCTGGCACTGCGCGGCGTCGGCGCCGTGGCGCTCCGCGCACGCGAAGGGGTCGAAGTCGAAGCGGGGGTTGTCCCGGAAGCCGATCACCTCGACGCCCCGGGGGGCGAGCCGGTCGACGAGCTCGGGCAGCCCGCCGACCACGCTCTCCGCGGAGCCGTCCATCCGGGCGGCGTAGGTGGAGGTGGTCATCACCGCGTCGGGGGCGATCCGCTCGACGTACTCGAGCGCCGCGTCGGCGCCCTCCTTGCACGCGTCGCCCTCCGGGCGGACGCCGAACGGGCAGCCCGGCTGGAGCACCGCCACGAGCTGCCAGTCGTTGCGCTCGGCGAGGGGGATGACCGCGCCCATGAACTGCTCCATGTGCGAGTTGCCGACCACGGCGATCGTGCGCGCGGGGTCCTCCACGGCGGGCGTCTGCCGGCAGTGGTCGGTGAGCACCTCCTCCCCCGGCCCCTGCGGGGCGAAGCGCCCGGAGCACGGTTCGGGCAGTCCCACCCACTCCTTCTGCAGCTCGCTGGCCAGGGGCACGGCCGGGGCGTCGGGGTCGCCCCGGTACTCGAACCCGGGGGCGAGAGCGGCAGCA
>NZ_JAJMZI010000015.1:0-1416 GCF_021012935.1 Kocuria sp. LUK | reverse complement strand
TCGTCGACGCGCCGGTAGGTGTGGGCCCCGAAGTAGTCGCGCAGCCCCTGGGTCAGGGCCGCGTTGAGCCGCGGGCGGCGCAGGGAGTCGTAGTAGGCCAGGGTCGAGGAGAACACCGGGGCCGGGATCCCGCGCTCCACCGCCCGGGCCACCACCCGCCGCCACGCCGGCAGCGCCGCCTCCAGGGCGGTGGTGAACGCCGGGGCGAAGAGCAGGTTCGCCGGGGCGGACCCCCCGGCGTAGGCCTCCATGATCGTCTCCAGCAGCTGGGCGCGGATGATGCACCCCTCCCGCCACAGCGAGGCGATCGCGGCCAGATCCAGCTCCCACCCGTACTCGGCCCCGGCCAGGGTCAGCATGTCCAGCCCCTGGGCGTAGGCCACCAGCTTCGAGGCGTAGAGCGCCTGACGCACGTCCTCCACGAACCCCGCATCCCCCACCACGTCCTCGGTGGTGTCCCCCACCCCGGCCGGCAGCAGCCGCTGGGCCTGGGCGCGCATGGCCGGCTCGGCCGAGGACAGCGCCCGGGCGAAGACCGACTCGGCGATCCCCGTCACCGGGCTGCCCAGGGTCAGCGCCTCCTGCACCGTCCAGGTGCCGGTGCCCTTCTGCCCGGCCGCGTCCACGATCACATCGATCAAGGGCTTACCCGTGCGCGCATCGACCTGGGCCAGGACCTCGGCGGTGATCTCGATCAGGTACGAGGCCAGCTCCCCGGTGTTCCACTGGCGGAACACCCCCGCCTGCTCCCCCGGCTCCAGCCCGGCCACCGAGCGCAGCAGCTCGTGGGCCTCCCCGATCACCTGCATGTCGGCGTACTCGATGCCGTTGTGCACCATCTTCACGAAGTGCCCCGCCCCGTCCGGGCCGATCCACGCACAGCACGGGGACCCGTCCTCGGCCCGCGCCGCGATCGACTCCAGCATCGGCCCCAACGAGACATAGGACTCCTCCGGACCCCCCGGCATGATCGAGGGCCCGTTCAGCGCCCCCTCCTCCCCGCCGGAGACCCCCACCCCCACGAAGTGCAACCCGACCTCGGCCAGAGCGGCCTCCCGGCGGCGGGTGTCCTGGAAGTACGAGTTGCCCCCGTCGATCACGATGTCCCCGGGCTCCAGCAGCGGCACCAGCGCCTCGATCACCGCATCCACCGGATCCCCGGCCTTGACCATCACCAGGATCCGCCGCGGGGACTCCAACGCCCCCACCAGCTCCTCCAACGACTCCGTACGCACGAACGACCCCTCGTGCCCATACGCCTCCAGCAGCGCATCCGTGCGCGCCACCGACCGGTTGTGCAACGCCACCGTGTACCCCTTGCGGGCGAAGTTGCGGGCCAGATTCGCCCCCATCACCGCCAGACCCGTCACACCGATCTGCGCCTTCTTCATCTCAGCCACCATGACACCCACCCTA
>NZ_JAJMZI010000014.1:0-2042 GCF_021012935.1 Kocuria sp. LUK | reverse complement strand
CTGGGACGGTCCGCCGGGCGCTCCTGCGCCGGGGTGCGGGCCCAGGGGGCCGGGCCGAGTGCGGTGGGCATGGGGGTACCTCCTGGGGGGACACCGCGCCGGCGTCGAGGGGGGGGGTGGGCGGCGCGGAGGGGACTGGTGGAGCCTACCGGATCCGGTGGCGGGCCCACGGGCGGCCGGTCCCACCGCACCGGTCCCACCGCACCGGTCCCGAGGTCCGGGCCCTGCCGTCCCGCCCCCGCCGGGCAGGTTCCGCGGTGGGCGGGTTCAGCGCCGGAGCAGGCCCTGGGCGCCGTCGGCGGCGAGGGCCTGCTCGGTCCGCCGGGCGAACTCGGGGGCGAGGGTCCCGACGTACTCGGCGGTGAGGTGGTTGTTGTCCCAGTAGGTCCACACGTTGCCGATCACCGGCGGGCACGTGCCCCCGGGGCAGACGAGGTCGCCCAGGTCGACCGCCGAGACCCGGGACAGCTCCGCGGCCACGGGCGCCAGGGGGCTGTCCGGGTCGAGGACCGCGTGGGTCGCGGCGCACTGCGGGGCCTGCGCCCCGTGCTCCTCCGCGCAGTGGGCGGGGACGAAGTCGAAGCGCGGGTTGTCGCGGACCCCGATCACCTGGATGCCGCGGGCGGCCAGGTCCCGGATGCGCTGCTCCGTGCCGGGGGTGAAGGTCTCCTCGTTCTCGTCGGTGCTGCGGGTGCCCTGGACGAGGACGAGGTCGGGGTCGACGGCGTCGACGGCGGGACCGGTGCCCTCGAGCCACCGGGCGCACTCGTCCGGGAAGAGCTGCTCGTCGAGGGTCGAGTAGAAGCAGTTGCCGCGGATGTAGGTGACGACCCGCCAGCCGTTGCGCTCGGCCAGGTGCTCGACGGCGGGCAGCCACTGGTGGACGTGGCTGTTGCCGACGACCAGCAGGGTCGCGGCCGGGTCCTCGGCCGGCACGGTGTCGAAGCACCACTGCTGCCACCGCTCGCCGAGGCCGATCTCCGCCGGGCAGGGACTGCCCAGCGGCGGCTTCGGGTAGTGCTCGCCGGTGAGGACGGGGATGACGGGCGCGTCGGGGTCGCCTTGGTACTCGAATCCGGGGGCGAGGGCGGCCGCGCCGGGGTTGTTGCGGTCGGCCTGCGCGGTGATCTCCGCGATCCGGCGGGCCTCGGCCTGCTGGACCGCCAGCACCGGCACGGCCACCAGCCCCACGCACACCAGGACCACCGCCGCCAGCCGGCGCCGCGACCGCTCGGGCCAGGCCCACCGCTTCAGCGGCTGCTCCACGAACCGGGTCGCCAGCAGCGCCAGCAGCAGCGAGACCACCACGATCGCGACCCCCGACCGGGGACCGGCCATCGGCCGGTCCCGCAGCACCAGGTAGGTGATCAGCAGCGGCCAGTGCACCAGGTACAGCGCATACGCCGCGTCCCCCAGCCGCACCAGCGGCCCCGAGGCCAGGATCCGGTCCACCCCGAAGCGCGAGCCCGAGGACCCCGCCACGATCACCGCCGCCGCCGAGCACAGCGGCCACAGCGCGATCCACCCCGGGAACGCCCCCTGCACGTCCACGACCACGCCGACGGCGACCATGCTCACCAGCCCGGCCCAGCCCAGCACCACCCGCAGCCCCCTGGCCGGGTTCAGGTGCGGCACCGCCAGCGCCAGCAGCGACCCCAGGGCGAACTCCCACAGCCGGGTGCGGGTGTCGAAGTAGGCGAACTCCTGGCGCACCGCGGTCTGCTGGACGGAGAAGGCCAGCGAGACCGCGAACACCGCCCCGAAGGCCACCGCCAGCACCGGCACCGGCCGCCACCGCAACCGCCGGCACACCACCGCGGCGGCCGCGAAGATCACCGGCCACAGCAGGAACACCTGCCCCTGCACCGACAACGACCAGAAGTGCTGGAACGGCGAGGCGCTGGAGTGATCGGCCGCGTAGTAGTCCACCGCCCCGAGGGCCAGAGCCCAGTTCTCGGCGTAGAGCACCGAGGCCAGCGCCTCCGCGCGCCAGCGCCCCACGTCGTGGGCGGGGTAGAGCACCTCGACGAGCACCAGCGTGG
>NZ_JAJMZI010000013.1:0-4037 GCF_021012935.1 Kocuria sp. LUK | reverse complement strand
TTCGAGGGCGGGCGGGGCGAAGAACGGGGGCAGTGGGTCCTACCGGGATCGAACCGATGACATCCACGGTGTAAACGTGGCGCTCTACCAGCTGAGCTAAAGACCCTGGACAACCGGGTGGACGGTTTGTGCAACCGCCAGCACCCGGTTCCCGAACAGGCTACTCGACGCTACTCATCGGTAACCGGTGGTTTCCCCGTGACCTTCGCCACGGCCGCGGCCCATTCTAGGCGGCTCCGAGGGCGGCTTCGAGAGCGGTGAGGAACTCCCCCGCCCGGGCGTCGATCTTGACCCGCGCGGACCCGTCCGCACGGGTCCGGCCGTGGTTGACGATGAGCACGGGCCGCCCGGCGCGCACCGCGTGCCGCACGAAGCGCCGCCCGGAGTTGACCGTGAGGGAGGAGCCGACCACGAGCAGTGCCTCCGCGGCGTCGACCATCCGCAGGGCCCGCAGCACCCGGTGGCGCGGCGCGTTCTCGCCGAAGAAGACGACGTCGGGCTTGAGGATCCCGCCGCAGACCGGGCAGTCGGGCACCCGGAAGCCGGCCGTCTCGGTGATGACGGCGTCGGCGTCCGGGGCGAACTCGATGTCCTCCGGGGAGGAGAGGGAGTCGTAGAACCCGGGGTTGAGCTCGTCGAGGACGTCGGAGAGCACGGCGCGCGGGATGCGGGTGGCGCACTGCAGGCAGCGCACCACGGAGTAGCGCCCGTGCAGGTCGACGACGTTGACCGAGCCCGCCGCCTGGTGCAGGCGGTCGATGTTCTGGGTCACCACGCCCGTGACGGCCCCCCGCTCCTCGAGCCGGGCGAGCACGGCGTGGCCCGGGTTCGGGCGGGCCTCGGCGAGGTGGCGCCACCCGTACTGGTTGCGGGCCCAGTAGTGGCTGCGGCGGGCCGGGCTGGAGAGGAAGTCCTGGTAGGTCATCGGCGTGCGCGGCGCGGCGCCCGGACCCCGGTAGTCGGGGATGCCGGAGTCGGTGCTGATCCCCGCGCCGGTGAGCACCGCGGTGCGGCGCCCGCGCAGCAGGTCCACGGCCGCCGGGAGCCCGGCGCCGAGGTCGGCGGCGTCCGGGTCGGGGAACTGGTCGGGGACCTCGGGGCGGCCGTAGCCGGTGCGGAGGGTGCGCATCGGGGGCGTCCTGGCGGCTCAGCCCGCCAGCCGGGCCAGGGCCGCGCGGTAGGACGCGAGCTCCCGCGGGGTGCCGGGCTCGGAGCGGAAGGCGTCGACGACGGTGCCGCCGGCGTCCAGCACGAACGTGGCCCGCTCGGCCATCCCCGAGTCGGCGTCGAACACGCCGTAGCGCTGGGCCACGGCGCCGTGGGGCCAGAAGTCGGAGAGCAGGTCGAAGTCGAAGGACTCCTCGCGGGCGAAGGCCCGCAGCGCGTACTTCGAGTCCGTGGACACCGCGAGCAGGCGCACCCCGGCGTCCTCGAAGACCGACAGGCTGTCCTGCAGCTGGCACAGCTCCCCGGTGCACACGCCGGAGAAGGCGAAGGGGTAGAAGACGAGGGCCACGGGGCGCCCGCGCAGCGCGCTGAGCGTCACGGGCTCCCCGTACTGGTTGTCCAGCGTGAAGTCCGGCGCCGGACTGCCGATCTCGGTCATGCGGGCTCTCCAGGGGTCCGGGAACGGCCCGGCCCGGGAGGGACGGCCGTGGGGCGGCTCAGGTGTTGCGCTTGGGCATCAGGCGGGTGGCGGACCAGTCGGAGCTGACCCGCGCCGTGGTGGTCACGTGCAGCCCGGCGGTCGGGGCCGCGTCGTTGACCTCGGAGGGCGGGACGTGGCCGTCCCGGCCGGCCTTGGGGGTCAGCAGCCACACCACGCCTCCGTCGTCCAGCGTGGTCTGGACGTCGACGAGGGTGTCCACCAGGTCGCCGTCGCCCTCGCGGAACCACAGCAGCACGGCGTCGACGACCTCCTGGTCGTCCTCGTCGAGCAGGTCGCCGCCGACGAGCTCCTCGATCCCCTCCCGGAGGTCGAGGTCGACGTCCTCGTCGTAGCCGAACTCCTGGATGTAGTCGCCATCCTTGAAACCGAGCTGGACTACCGCGTCACCCGCGGCGGTCTGGGCCTCGCTCACTGCTTGCTCCTTCTGGGATCGGGCCGACGGTCGACGACCACGCACTGCGTGCCGGTGCGGGGCTCCGCCCGGCCCGACCCCGCGGGCCGGGCCGGATACCGGCTTCACCCTCCAGACAACACCGGATCAGGGCCGCTTTCAAGCTCCCGGCCCCTCCGGCGCCCCCGCGTCCGTCCCGCGGGGCGCCGTGGAACGGGCTCGCCGCGGTGTGGAACGATGGACCCGACAGACATCGTGCGCACCGCACGGACCCGTCGGCGCGACCCGCCGGCGGGGCGGGCGGGGCGTCCCCGCGGCGCGAGCTCCGGGGCCGCCGCCCGCACCTGCGCGCGCACCCGCCCGTGACCGCATCTCGGGCAGTCCCATGAAGAGAGGTTGAACGTGCCTTCATCCAGCAACCACCACATCCTCAGCGGCTTGACCAACAACCTGGAGGACTCCGACAACGAGGAGACCCAGGAGTGGCTCGAGTCCTTCGAGGACCTCATCGAGACCCAGGGGACGGCGCGGGCGCAGTACATCATGCGTGCCCTGCTCCAGCACGCGGGCACCCGCAGCGTGGGCGTGCCGATGGTGACGACCACCGACTACGTCAACACGATCCCGGTGGACCAGGAGCCGGAGTTCCCCGGCGACGAGGAGATCGAGCGCCGGTACCGCGCGATCAACCGGTGGAACGCGGCCGTGATGGTGCACCGCGCCCAGCGCCCCGAGATCGGGGTGGGCGGGCACATCTCGTCCTACGCCGGTGTGGCCACCCTCTACGAGGTGGGCCTCAACCACTTCTTCCGCGGTCCGGAGCACCCGGGCGGCGGGGACCAGGTGTTCTGGCAGGGCCACTCGTCCCCCGGCAACTACGCGCGCGCCTATCTCGAGGGCCGGCTCAGCGAGGAGGAGCTCGACGGGTTCCGCCAGGAGAAGACGAAGGCTCCCCACGGGCTGCCCTCCTACCCGCACCCGCGGAACATGCCCGACTTCTGGCAGTTCCCGACCGTGTCGATGGGCATCGGCCCCATGAACGCGATCTACCAGGCGCAGTTCAACCGCTACCTGCACAACCGCGGGATCAAGGACACCTCGGAGCAGCGCGTCTGGGCGTTCCTGGGCGACGGCGAGATGGACGAGCCGGAGTCGCGCGGGCTGCTCCAGCTGGCCGCCAACGACAAGCTGGACAACCTGACCTTCGTCGTCAACTGCAACCTGCAGCGCCTCGACGGGCCGGTGCGCGGCAACGGCAAGATCGTCCAGGAGCTGGAGGCCTTCTTCCGCGGGGCCGGCTGGAACGTCATCAAGGTCCTGTGGGGCCGCGAGTGGGACCAGCTGCTCGCCAAGGACGAGGACGGCGAGCTCGTGCGGATCATGAACGAGACCCTCGACGGCGACTACCAGACCTACAAGGCGGAGTCCGGCGGGTTCATCCGCGACCACTTCTTCGGCCGCTCCCCGCGGACCAAGGAGCTCGTCGCCGACATGACCGACGACGAGATCTGGGAGCTCAAGCGCGGTGCGCACGACTACCACAAGGTCTACGCCGCCTACCGTGCCGCCGTCGCCCACGAGGGCCAGCCGACCGTGATCCTGGCCCAGGGCGTGAAGGGCTACGGGCTGGGCAGCCACTTCGAGGCCCGCAACGCGACCCACCAGATGAAGAAGCTCACCCTGGAGGACCTGAAGAACTTCCGGGACCACCTGCGCATCCCGGTGACCGACGAGCAGATCGAGGACGACCTCTACAACGCCCCGTACTACCACCCGGGCCCGGACTCCCCGGAGATCAAGTACCTGCTCGAGCGCCGCAAGGAGCTCGGCGGGTTCCTGCCGGACCGCCCGCACGCCCAGCGCGAGATCGCCCTGCCCGGTGCGGCGGCCTACGCCTCGGCGAAGAAGGGCTCCGGGAAGCAGATGGCGGCCACCACGATGGCCTTCGTGCGGATCCTCAAGGACCTGCTGCGCGAC
>NZ_JAJMZI010000012.1:0-5839 GCF_021012935.1 Kocuria sp. LUK | reverse complement strand
TGTCCTACTCTCCCACACCCTTCCGGGTGCAGTACCATCGGCGCTGTGGGTCTTAGCTTCCGGGTTCGGGATGGGACCGGGCGTTTCCCCCACGCTATGACCGCCGTAACTCGTTCTCCGCACCCTTCCCCGGCCGGTGTGGCCCGGGGGTGGGTGGGACGTCTCGTCACGATTGTTCGTGAGTATGCAGTTGTGGTTCCCCCTCACCCTACCCCCTGGTGCGGGGGGCGGCGGGTGGGGTTGTTGGTTGGGAGCCGTATAGTGGACGCGGTGTTCTGTGCCCCACCACGGAAACGGGGTGGGGGTTGTGGGTAAGTTGTCGGCCTATTAGTACCGGTCGGCTGCGCACGTCGTTGGTTCGTGCTTCCACCTCCGGCCTATCAACCCAGTGGTCTCGCTGGGGGCCTCTCGCACCAGAAGTGCGTGGAAATCTCATCTCGAAGCGAGCTTCCCGCTTAGATGCTTTCAGCGGTTATCTCTTCCGAACGTAGCGAAGCAGCGGTGCACCTGGCGGTACAACTGCCATACCAGAGGTTCGTCCGTCCCGGTCCTCTCGTACTAAGGACAGGTCTTCTCAAATTTCCTGCGCGCGCAGCGGATAGGGACCGAACTGTCTCACGACGTTCTGAACCCAGCTCGCGTACCGCTTTAATGGGCGAACAGCCCAACCCTTGGGACCAACTCCAGCCCCAGGATGCGACGAGCCGACATCGAGGTGCCAAACCATGCCGTCGATATGGACTCTTGGGCAAGATCAGCCTGTTATCCCCGAGGTACCTTTTATCCGTTGAGCGACGGCCATTCCACAATGTACCGCCGGATCACTAGTCCCGACTTTCGTCCCTGCTCGAGCTGTCGCTCTCACAGTCAAGCTCCCTTGTGCACTTACACTCGACACCTGATTGCCAACCAGGCTGAGGGAACCTTTGGGCGCCTCCGTTACTCTTTAGGAGGCAACCGCCCCAGTTAAACTACCCATCAGGCACTGTCCCTGACCCGGATCACGGGCCGAAGTTAGATGTCCAGAGTGACCAGAGTGGTATTTCAACGATGACTCCACGAGCACTGGCGTGCCCGCTTCACAGTCTCCCACCTATCCTACACAAGCCACACCGAACACCAATACCAAACTATAGTAAAGGTCTCGGGGTCTTTCCGTCCTGCTGCGCGTAACGAGCATCTTTACTCGTACTGCAATTTCGCCGAGTTCATGGTTGAGACAGCGGGGAAGTCGTTACTCCATTCGTGCAGGTCGGAACTTACCCGACAAGGAATTTCGCTACCTTAGGATGGTTATAGTTACCACCGCCGTTTACTGGGGCTTAAATTCTCCGCTTCGCCGTGAGGCTAACGGGTCCTCTTAACCTTCCAGCACCGGGCAGGAGTCAGTCCGTATACATCGTCTTGCGACTTCGCACGGACCTGTGTTTTTGATAAACAGTCGCTTCCCCCTGGTCTCTGCGGCCCTTACCCGCTCCCGGAAGCATGTTCCGTTCACGGTCCGGGCCCCCCTTCTCCCGAAGTTACGGGGGCATTTTGCCGAGTTCCTTAACCATGATTCTCTCGATCGCCTTGGTATTCTCTACCTGATCACCTGTGTCGGTTTGGGGTACGGGCGGCTGGAACCTCGCGTCGATGCTTTTCTCGGCAGCATAGGATCACCGAATCCCCCCACGAATGGGGGTCCCGTCACGTCTCAGGCCCATGACCCGCGGATTTGCCAACGGATCGCCCTACACGCTTGGACCGGGTCTACCATCGCCCGGCTCGGCTGCCTTCCTGCGTCACACCTGTTAATACGCTTACCTCCCCGGTTCAGGTCCCACGCTCCCCGGCGCCGGCGATGACCAATGGTCACCGCATGGCCCGGTTCGGGTGGTTAGTGTCCCCGGTTCGATAGGGGCGGTTCTTCGCCGGTACGGGAATATCAACCCGTTGTCCATCGACTACGCCTGTCGGCCTCGCCTTAGGTCCCGACTGACCCAGGGCAGATTAGCTTGACCCTGGAACCCTTGATCATTCGGCGGACGGGTTTCTCACCCGTCTTTCGCTACTCATGCCTGCATTCTCACTCGTGTGGGCTCCACCACTGGGTTACCCCGCAGCTTCACTGCCCACACGACGCTCCCCTACCCATCGCACCACCTGAACCGGACCCCGAAAGGACCGGTTGGGTATCATTGGTGCAATGCCACAACTTCGGCGGTGTACTTGAGCCCCGCTACATTGTCGGCGCGGAATCACTTGACCAGTGAGCTATTACGCACTCTTTCAAGGGTGGCTGCTTCTAAGCCAACCTCCTGGTTGTCTGAGCAACTCCACATCCTTTCCCACTTAGCACACGCTTAGGGGCCTTAGTTGGTGGTCTGGGCTGTTTCCCTCTCGACTATGAAGCTTATCCCCCACAGTCTCACTGCTGCGCTCTCACTTACCGGCATTCGGAGTTTGGCTGACGTCAGTAACCTTGTAGGGCCCATCGGCCATCCAGTAGCTCTACCTCCGGCAAGAAACACGCAACGCTGCACCTAAATGCATTTCGGGGAGAACCAGCTATCACGAAGTTTGATTGGCCTTTCACCCCTACCCACAGCTCATCCCCTCCATTTTCAACTGAAGTGGGTTCGGTCCTCCACGCGCTCTTACACGCGCTTCAACCTGGCCATGGGTAGATCACTTCGCTTCGGGTCTAGATCACGCCACTCACACGCCCTGTTCGGACTCGCTTTCGCTACGGATACCCCTCACGGGTTAACCTCGCGACGTAACACTAACTCGCAGGCTCATTCTTCAAAAGGCACGCCGTCACCCCGTAAGGCTCCGACGGATTGTAGGCGCACGGTTTCAGGTACTATTTCACTCCCCTCCCGGGGTACTTTTCACCTTTCCCTCA
This sequence comes from Kocuria sp. LUK, assembly GCF_021012935.1. Lineage (NCBI taxonomy): Bacteria > Bacillati > Actinomycetota > Actinomycetes > Micrococcales > Micrococcaceae > Kocuria > Kocuria sp. LUK. The sequence goes on along the minus strand of NZ_JAJMZI010000012.1, from coordinate 2,949 downwards.
CGGTACTGGTCCGCTATCGGTCATCAGGGAGTATTTAGGCTTACCAGGTGGTCCTGGCAGATTCACACGGGATTTCTCGGGCCCCGTGCTACTTGGGCACGCACTCCATGCGGCAGCAACGATTTCGTCTACGGGACTTCCACCCTCTACGGCCCGGCACTCACACCGGTTCGACTATCGCCCTGCACTCACACGCCCGGGCCGGCAGACCCAGGACGAACACGCCCCACAACCCCGATGATGCAACCCCTGCCGGGTATCACACACCACCGGTTTAGCCTCTTCCGCGTTCGCTCGCCACTACTGACGGAATCACTGTTGTTTTCTCTTCCTGTGGGTACTGAGATGTTTCACTTCCCCACGTTCCCTCCACGCACCCTATGAATTCAGGTACGGGTCACCACGCATAACACGCGGCGGGGTTTCCCCATTCGGAGACCCTCGGATCACAGCTCGTTTATCAGCTCCCCGAGGCATATCGCAGATTACCGCGTCCTTCATCGGCTCCTGATGCCAAGGCATCCACCGTACGCCCTTGAAAACTTGCCACATGATCACAGAACACACCGACCGACCACACACCCGGGCCACCACCACACCACCTCCCCACCAAGGAGAAGACGAAGGGCAGCACCACGACCGGCAGCCGGCGGCGATCACAAATCACGAAAACGTACCGCACCACCGGCCCACACAACGGGCTCAGCACACCCACCCCGCGAACGGAGCGAGCACGGTGCGGCGTCTTCAAGATGCTCGCGTCCACTATACAGTTCTCAAACAACAACCCACACACCCCACACCACCCGGAGCCCACCCCCAGGAACCCACCCCATCCCCCACGAAGGAGAACGAGACCGGACCCGGAAGAAGCCTCCGGCGCAGGGCGCCGGGAACAACCGAAACACCACACCCCCCGGACCACCACCCCACCGCGCCGACCACGGGCAACACCCGCAAGCCGTCCACGACGGGACCATGACCACAAAAAAGGGGGGCCTGTTGTCTCAGGACCCAACAGTGCGCCAAGGACCACACCGGCACCAGCAGCACCGGACCCGCGTTCCACCACCCCCACAGGCCCCCTTTCACAGGAACCCCCAGAAGCAGGTACTGAACAGACCCGCACCACCAGCACCCCACCACCACCAGCACCGACCACCCCGAAACGGGGCAGCAGGGCACGGCGGTGCGTGGTGTGCGGCCACTCGTTCGTTGATATTCCACCCATGAGCTCACCCCACCAGCACCACGAACGGGCACTCAGGCGGGGGCGACCACCACACGGCGGTCAACGGCTCCTTAGAAAGGAGGTGATCCAGCCGCACCTTCCGGTACGGCTACCTTGTTACGACTTAGTCCCAATCGCCGGTCCCACCTTCGACGGCTCCCTCCCACAAGGGGTTAGGCCACCGGCTTCGGGTGTTACCAACTTTCGTGACTTGACGGGCGGTGTGTACAAGGCCCGGGAACGTATTCACCGCAGCGTTGCTGATCTGCGATTACTAGCGACTCCGACTTCATGAGGTCGAGTTGCAGACCTCAATCCGAACTGAGACCGGCTTTTTGGGATTAGCTCCACCTCACAGTATCGCAACCCTTTGTACCGGCCATTGTAGCATGCGTGAAGCCCAAGACATAAGGGGCATGATGATTTGACGTCATCCCCACCTTCCTCCGAGTTGACCCCGGCAGTCTCCTATGAGTCCCCACCATCACGTGCTGGCAACATAGAACGAGGGTTGCGCTCGTTGCGGGACTTAACCCAACATCTCACGACACGAGCTGACGACAACCATGCACCACCTGTCCACCAGCCCCGAAGGGAAGCACTGTCTCCAGTGCGGTCCGGTGGATGTCAAGCCTTGGTAAGGTTCTTCGCGTTGCATCGAATTAATCCGCATGCTCCGCCGCTTGTGCGGGCCCCCGTCAATTCCTTTGAGTTTTAGCCTTGCGGCCGTACTCCCCAGGCGGGGCACTTAATGCGTTAGCTACGGCGCGGAGAACGTGGAATGTCCCCCACACCTAGTGCCCAACGTTTACGGCATGGACTACCAGGGTATCTAATCCTGTTCGCTCCCCATGCTTTCGCTCCTCAGCGTCAGTAACAGCCCAGAGACCTGCCTTCGCCATCGGTGTTCCTCCTGATATCTGCGCATTTCACCGCTACACCAGGAATTCCAGTCTCCCCTACTGCACTCTAGTCTGCCCGTACCCACTGCAGACCCGGGGTTGAGCCCCGGGCTTTCACAGCAGACGCGACAAACCGCCTACGAGCTCTTTACGCCCAATAATTCCGGACAACGCTTGCGCCCTACGTATTACCGCGGCTGCTGGCACGTAGTTAGCCGGCGCTTCTTCTGCAGGTACCGTCACTTGTGGCTTCTTCCCTGCTGAAAGAGGTTTACAACCCGAAGGCCGTCATCCCTCACGCGGCGTCGCTGCATCAGGCTTCCGCCCATTGTGCAATATTCCCCACTGCTGCCTCCCGTAGGAGTCTGGGCCGTGTCTCAGTCCCAGTGTGGCCGGTCACCCTCTCAGGCCGGCTACCCGTCGTCGCCTTGGTAGGCCATTACCCCACCAACAAGCTGATAGGCCGTGAGCCCATCCAAAACCAGTAAAACCCTTTCCACGCCCCACCATGCGGTAGGACGTCGTATCCAGTATTAGACCCGGTTTCCCAGGCTTATCCCAGAGTCAAGGGCAGGTTACTCACGTATTACTCACCCGTTCGCCACTCATCCACCCCAGCAAGCTGGAGCTTCAGCGTTCGACTTGCATGTGTTAAGCACGCCGCCAGCGTTCGTCCTGAGCCAGGATCAAACTCTCCGTCAAAAAAACAGAAAACAAAACCCCGGCCGACAAGACCACCACACCCCACGGAGGCAGGGCACAGCGATCCATCAACCAGATAAAACATCCGGTATCAACAAACATGGCACACTATTG
>NZ_JAJMZI010000011.1:0-28905 GCF_021012935.1 Kocuria sp. LUK | reverse complement strand
GGGGGGGGGGGGGGGGGGGCGGGGGGGGGGGGGGGGGGGCGGCGGAGCCGGACGGCCGGCCGGGACACCGTGTCCGGCCGGACCGTCCCGGACCGGCGGACCGCCCGGGCGGGACCCGCCGGGCGGGCGCAGGGCGTCCCCGCGGCCGGCGGGTCCGGCCGGCCGCGGGGGCCGGTCAGCCGGCGGCGGGGCGCAGCGGCAGGCCGACGAGCTCCTGGAGCTCCTCGAAGTCGGTGCCGAAGGTCTCGCGCACGCTCAGGCCGTCCTCGTCGACGAGGAACACGGCCCGGTCGGTGTAGACGCGCGAGACGCAGCCGACGCCGGTGAGCGGCATGGTGCACTTCTCCACCAGCTTGGACTGGCCCTTCTTGGTGAGCAGGGTCATCATCACGAAGGTCTGCTTGGCCCCGGTGGCCAGGTCCATGGCCCCGCCCACGGCGGGGATGGCCTCGGGCTTGCCGGTGTGCCAGTTCGCGAGGTTGCCCTCGACGTCCACCTGGAAGGCCCCGAGCACGCAGCAGTCGAGGTGGCCGCCGCGCATCATGGCGAACGAGTCCGCGTGGTGGAAGTAGGAGCAGCCGGGGGTCTCGACGACGGGGATCTTGCCGGCGTTGATGAGGTCCGGGTCGACCTCGTCGCCGTGGGCCTCGCGGCCCATCCCGAGCATGCCGTTCTCGGTGTGCAGCGTGACGTCGTGCTCGGCGGTGAGGTGGTTGGCGACGAGGGTCGGCTGGCCGATGCCCAGGTTGACGTAGGAGCCGGCGGGGATGTCGGCGGCCACGACCCGCGCGAGCTCCTCGGGGCCGAGGGGGTGCTCGGCGGTGCGCGGGACCGCGGTGGTCTGCTCTCGGGTGGTGCGCTCGCTCATGGGGTTCAGAGCTCCTCTCGGGGGTCGGTCTGGGCCGGGGACTCGAGCCGCACGACCGTGTCCACGTAGATGCCGGGGGTCACGACGACCTCGGGGTCGAGCTCGCCGCGCTCGACGATCTCGGCGACCTGCACGATGGAGGTCGTGGCCGCGGCGGCCATGATCGGCCCGAAGTTGCGCGCCGTCTTGCGGTAGACGAGGTTGCCGGCGCGGTCGGCGACGTGCGCCTTGGTCAGGGAGTAGTCGGCCCTGATGGGGTGCTCGAGGACGTAGTGGCGGCCGTCGATCTCGCGCACCTCCTTGCCCTCGGCCAGCGGGGTGCCGTAGCCGGTGGGCGTGAAGAACGCCCCGATCCCGGCCCCCGCGGCGCGGATCCGCTCGGCGAGGTTGCCCTGCGGGACGACCTCGAGCTCGATCTCGCCCGCGCGGTACTTCTCGTCGAAGTGCCAGGAGTCGGACTGGCGGGGGAAGGAGCAGATGATCCTGCGCACCCGCCCGAGCTGGATGAGCTTGGCCAGGCCCACGTCGCCGTTGCCGGCGTTGTTGTTGACGACGGTCAGGTCGGTGGCGCCGTGGTCGATCAGCGCGTCGATGAGCTCGACGGGCTGTCCGGCGACGCCGAAGCCGCCGATCATGACGGTGGCGCCGTCCTCGATCTGCGCCACGGCCTCGGCGCAGCTGGCTGCGATGGTGAGCATGCGGTGTGCCTTCCTTCGGGGTCCGGTCGGGTTCTCAGGCGTTCTGGTTCTCGAGCACGACGGCGAGGCCCTGGCCCACGCCGATGCAGATGGCGGCCACTCCCCAGCGCTGCCCGGAGGCCTGCAGGGACCGGGCGAGGGTGCCGAGGATGCGGGTGCCGGACGCGCCGAGGGGGTGGCCGATGGCGATGGCCCCGCCGTGCCGGTTGACGATCGCCGGGTCGATGCCCCAGGCGTCGACGCAGGCCAGGGACTGGGCGGCGAAGGCCTCGTTGAGCTCGACGGCGGCGACGTCGTCCCAGGTGATGCCGGCGCGGCGCAGCGCCGTGTTCGCGGCCTCGACCGGGGCGAAGCCGAAGAACTGCGGCTCGTTGGCGGCGGCCCCGCGCCCGGCGATGCGGGCGAGGGGCTGCAGGCCGGTCAGCTCGGCGGCCTTCTCGGAGCCCAGCAGCGCGGCGGAGGCGCCGTCGTTGAGGGGCGAGGCGTTGCCGGCGGTGACGGTCCCGCCCTGCTCCTCCGGGCGGAAGACGGTCTTGAGCCCGGCCAGCTTCTCGACGGTGGAGGAGGCCCGGACGGACTCGTCCCGGGTCAGCTCGGTGCCGGGGACCTGGACGGTGAGGTCCGCGTAGAAGCCCTCGTCCCAGGCCTGCTGGGTGAGCTGGTGGGAGCGGTACGCGAACTCGTCCATGCGGTCGCGGGTGATGCCGTGCCGCTCGGCGAGCTGCTCGGTGGCCTCGCCCAGGGAGACCGTCCACTCGGGCTTCATGCGCTTGTTCACGAGCCGCCAGCCCAGGGTGGTGGAGGCCAGGGTCATGTCCCCGGCGGGGTAGGGCTTCTCGGTCTTGGGCAGCACCCAGGGGGCACGGCTCATGGACTCGACGCCGCCCACGAGCACCACGTCCGCCTCGCCCGCGCCGATCTGGCGGGAGGCGATGATGGCGGCGTCGAGGGAGGACCCGCACAGCCGGTTCACCGTGGTGCCGGGCAGCTCCACGGGCAGCCCGGCGAGGAGGGTGGCCATGCGGGCGACGTTGCGGTTCTCCTCCCCCGCGCCGTTGGCGTTGCCGAGCACGACCTCGTCGATCGCGGCCGGGTCCAGGTCCGGGGCGCGCCCGACCTGCTCGCCCAGCACGTGGGCGGCGAGGTCGTCGGGGCGCACGCCCGCCAGGGCGCCGCCGAAGCGGCCGAAGGGGGTGCGGACGGCGTCGTAGATGTAGGCCTGGGTCATGGTGTTCCTCACTTGCGTCGTTGCAGGTCGGTCACGGGGTGTCGGGGTCGGGGGCCGGTACGGGGCGCGGGAGCGGGTTCAGGCGCCCTCGGCGTCGAGGGCGTCGAGGACCTGCTTGGCGTGCTTGAAGGCGTTGTTGGCCGAGGGCACGGAGAGGTAGACCGCCGACTGCAGCAGGACCTCCTTGATCTCGTCCTGGGTCAGGCCGTTGCGCAGGGCGGCGCGCACGTGCATCTCGAACTCCTCCCAGTGCCCTGCGGCGATCAGCGCCGTCAGGGTGATGGCGCTGCGCATCCGCCGGTCCAGGCCGGGGCGGGTCCAGATCTCGCCCCAGGCGTAGCGGGAGATGAAGTCCTGGAACTCGGCGGTGAACCCGTCCTCGGCCGCCTCGGCGCGGTCCACGTGGGCGTCGGAGAGGACCTCGCGGCGCACGGCCGTGCCCTCGGCGTGGGCCTGCTCCTCGGTGCGGCGGGGGTCGCTGCTCATGCTCGTGCTCCTTCGGGGTGGGGGTCGGCGGCGAAGTGCCCGGCCAGCAGGCGGGCGACCTCGGCGGGCGACTCGGCGGGGATCAGGTGGGCGGCGTCCTGGAGGATCACGGCCCGCCCGCCCGTGCCCTCGGCGAGGGCGGTGGCGTCCGCGGGCGGGGTCGCGGCGTCGTGCGCGCCGGCGACGGCGAGGACCGGGGCGCGCACGGCCCCGAGCCGGTCGCGGGCGTCGAAGCGCTCGAGGGCCTCGCAGACCCGGGCGTAGGAGAAGCGGTCGGCGCCCTGCAGGTCGTGCAGCAGCGCGGTGGCGGTGGCGGGCTCGCGCTCGAGGAAGCCGGGGGCGAACCAGCGCTGCGCGGAGCCGGTGACCTGGGTGGGTGTTCCGGCCGCGGCGACGAGGCGGGCGCGCTCGGCCCACGCCTGCGGCTGCCCCACCCGGGCCGCGGTGCCCAGGAGCACGGCGGCGAGGACCCGGTCGGGGGCGTCGAGCAGCAGCTGCTGGCCGACGCAGCCGCCGACCGAGTTCCCGGCGTAGTGGAACGGTCGTCCGCTCAGGTCCTCGGTGCGGTCGAGGGCCTCGAGCACGCCGCGGGCGAGCTCGGCCATGGTGAAGGGCTCGTCCGTCGCGGCGGAGGCGCCGTGGCCCGGCAGGTCCCAGCCCAGGACCCGGCGGTCCCGGCCGAGCTCGCGCGCGACGGCGCCCCACAGCGCGCGCACCGAGGTGCCGAGGGAGGGCCCGAGCACCACGGGCGGGAGGTGCGGGGCGGGCCGCGGGCCGGCGGCGAGCTCGACGAGGGCGAGGGCGGGGACGGTCATGCGGTGCCTCCGGGGATCGTGCCGGCGGCCGGGCCGGCGGTGGACGGGCGCTCCGCCGGGCCCTCGGGCCCGGCGGCGAGGACGCGGTCGACGAGCAGGTCCGCGGCCCCGAGGTAGCCGGCGGGCTCCAGCAGCCGCCGCACCCACGCCTCGTCCACGGGCCGCCCGTCGGGTCGGCTCCGGCCGGCGAGGCCGACCAGCGCGCGGACGAGGGCGTCGGCGTCGTGGGCGTGCTCCCGCACGGCGGCCTGGACGCGCTCCTTGCCCGTGGCCCCGTCGGCGGCGGGCACGAGCGGGGCGAGGGCGGCGCTGATCCGCTCGGCGAGCACGGCGGGGCCGGAGGCCTCGAGGTTGGCGCGCATCCGGTCCGCGTCCACGCCCAGGCCCTCGGCGAGCTCGGCCGCGTGCGAGGCCGCCGCGACGGCCAGCCGGGCGAGCTCGCGCAGAGCGGGCCACTCCGTGTGCCAGGCCCCGTCGGGCCGCTCGTCGACGGCCAGCCCGGCGGCCAGGTGCAGCTGCGCCACGAGCTGCGGGGCGCTGAGCGCGGTGCGCTTGAGCAGCACCGACAGCACCGGGTTCTGCTTCTGGGGCATGGCCGAGGACACCCCGCGCCCCTCGGCGGCGGGCTCGCGCAGCTCGCCGATCTCCGGCCGGGCCAGGACCAGGACGTCGTTGGCGATCCTGCCCAGCGCGGCGCAGACCCCGGCCAGGGCCTGGCCGGCGCGCAGCACGGGCCGGCGGGTGGTGTGCCACACGTGGCCCGGCAGCTCCAGGCCGAGCTCCCGGGCCCAGTGCCCGGCCAGCGCCAGGGCGCGTGCGGCGTCCGGGGCCTCCTGCTCCCCGGGCCGGTCCGCGAACAGGGCGGCGCTGCCCGCGAGGGAGCCGACCGCCCCGCCGTAGGAGACGGGCGTGCGGGCCAGGTCCGCGAGGTCGTCCCGCAGGTCCTGCACCCCGGCCAGCCAGCCGGCCGCCTTGAGCCCGAACGCGGTGGGCAGGGCGTGCTGGGTGAGGGTCCGGGCGGCCATCACGGTGCCGCGGTGCGCCTCCGCCAGGCGGGCCAGGGCCGCCCGGGTGCGGGCGAGGTCGTGGGCGAGGGGCTCGGCGGCGCGGCGCACGAGCAGCATCATGGCGGTGTCCAGGACGTCCTGGCTGGTCAGCCCGCGGTGCACCCAGCCCGTCGCGTCCGGGTCGAGCTGCTCCACGCGGCGCCGGTAGTCCGCCAGCAGCGGGATGACCGGGTTGCCGCCGCCCTCGGCGCGCCGGGCGATGTCCGCGGCGTCGTAGTCGGCGGCCCGGGCGGCCGCGCGGGCCGCATCGGCGGCGGCGGCGGGCGCGAGCCCGGCGCGCGCCTGCGCCGCGACCCAGGCCGCCTCGGTGTCGAGCAGCGCCTGGAGCACGGCCGTGTCGTCCGTGGGCCCGGCCCCCCGGTGCGCGCCGGGGGTGAGCAGTCCGACGTCGGTCATGCCGTCCTCCTGAGGTGGTGCTCCGGGCTCGTCCCGGTGCCGTGCGGTGGTGCCGTGCGGTGGTGCCGTGCGGTGACCCGGGCGGGCCGGGTCACCGCACGCGGGGAGCTCAGTCCGCGAGGTTGGGGTAGGTGAGGAAGACGGTCTCCTCCTCGCCCTGCAGGCGGACGTCGAAGCGCAGCGAGCCGTCGGCCTCGCGCCGGGCGATGAGCGTGCGGCGCCGCTCCTCGGGCAGGGAGCGCAGCAGCGGGTCCGCTGCGAGCGCCGCGGTGTCCTCGGGCAGGTAGATGCGGGTGAACAGCCGGTTGAGCAGGCCGCGGGCGAAGACCGTCAGCGTGATGAAGGCCGCCCTGCCCGGCTCGGTCGGCCCCGGGTCGACGGTGGTGAACGTGTAGTGGCCCACGTTGTCGACGGCCGCGCGGCCGAAGCCCGTGAAGGTGTAGCCGTCCCGCACGAGGGAGCCGTCCGCGGTGGGCACCGCGCCGGCGCCGTCGGCCTGCCAGATCTCCAGCAGGGCGTCGGGGACGACGGCGCCGTGCCCGTCGGTGACGACCCCGTGCAGGCGCACCGCCTGCGGGTGGGACGGGTGGACGAGCTGCTCCCCCTTCTCGTAGGGCAGCGCGTAGCCGTAGAACGGCCCGATGGTCTGGCCCGGGGTCGCGGCGAGCCCGGTGCGCGCGGTGTTCTCAGACATTGGAGTCGCCTTCCGTCCAGGTGCGGTTCGAGCCGCTGAGCACGATGTCCCAGGTGTAGCCGAGCAGCCACTCGTGCTCGGAGACGTCGTGGTCGTAGCGGGCCACGAGCCGCTCACGGGCCTTCGGGTCCACGATCGACCGGTAGATCGGGTCGAGCGCGAACAGCGGGTCGCCCGGGAAGTACATCTGGGTGATCATCCGCTGGGTGAAGTCCGTGCCGAACAGGGAGAAGTGCACGTGCGCGGGCCGCCACGCGTTGTGGTGGTTCTTCCAGGGGTAGGGGCCCGGCTTGATGGTGACGAACTCGTAGGAGCCGTCGTCGCCGGTCAGGCACCGGCCCACACCCGTGAAGTTGGGGTCGATGGGCGCGGGGTGCTGGTCGCGCTTGTGGATGTAGCGCCCGGCGGCGTTGGCCTGCCAGATCTCCACGAGCTGGCGGCGCACGGGGCGGCCGTCGCCGTCGAGGACCCGCCCGCGGATCCTGATCCGCTCGCCGATGGGCTCGCCGCCGGACTGGATGGTGAGGTCCGACTCGAGGCGGTGCACGTCGCGCTCGCCGAAGGCGGGGGCGTGCAGCTCGATGGTCTCGGGGTCGGCGTGGTGCAGGTCCTTGGTGGGGTGGCGCAGGATCGAGCTGCGGTAGGGCGCGTAGTCCAGCCGCGGCTGGGTCTCGGTGCGCCCGGAGGCCTCGTACTGCTCCGCGATCTGCGCCATCTCCCGGTCGAGGTCGGCCTGGGTGTCCGCCGCGTCGTCGGGGCCCTTGGGGGTGAGGTGCACGAACGCCTCCTCCTGCCCCTGGTCCTGGTCGGTCATGGGAGTGCTCCTTCGCTGGTCGGGGCCGTCGGACCGGGCGGGAGGCCGGCCGCGGCGGCGGGGTCGCCGGCGCGCCCTGCGGAGATCTGCTCCGAGGATACGCAACTGTGCATCATTCGCACAACTGTTCGCTGTGCGAACAGAAAAGGCGGGGGCCGCGGGCTCAGGCGTCGGGCCAGCCGGTGTAGGACTCGGCGAAGTAGGCCGAGCCGTGCACCGAGCCGGTGACGGCCGCGAACTCGCCGTAGCGCCGCTTCTGCTCGAACGGGTTCTCGTCCCGGCGCACGTGCATGAGGTTGGTCGCCCAGTACGAGAAGTTCTGCGCCTTCCAGACCCGCTCCAGCGCCGTCGCCGAGTACGCGGCCAGCCCGGAGTCGTCGCCGTCGCGCAGGGCGGCGACGAGGGCGGGGGCGAGCACCCGCACGTCGCAGAAGGCGAGGTTCAGCCCCTTGGCCCCGGTGGGCGGGACGGTGTGCCCGGCGTCGCCGACGAGGAAGAGGTTGCCGTGGCGCAGCGGCTCGCACACGTAGGAGCGGAACTTCAGCACGGTCTTGTCGAAGATCGGACCGCGCTGGAGGCGGAACCCGTCGGGCCCGTCCACGCGGCGCTGGAGCTCGTCCCAGATGCGCTCGTCGTCCCAGGCCTCGACGTCCTCGTCGGGGTCGCACTGGAAGTACATGCGCTGGACCGTGTCGCTGCGCTGGGAGATCAGCGCGAAGCCGTGGTCGGAGTTGGCGTAGATCAGCTCGGGCGCACTCGGCGGGGCCTCGGTGAGGATGCCGAACCAGGCGAAGGGGTACTCGATGAAGTGGTCGGTGCGGGCCTCGCGCGGGATGGCGCGGCGGCAGATGCTCTGTGAGCCGTCGGCGCCCACGAGGACCTCGCAGCGGATCTCGACGGGCGTGCCGTCCGCGTCGGTGAACCGGATCCGCGGGGTGTCGCTCTCGAGGTCGAGCACCTCGGTGTCGGTGACGGACCAGCGGACGTCGCCGCCGTCGCGCTCGCGGGCGGCGGCCAGGTCCCAGAACACCTCGTTCTGCGGGTAGAGCCACACCGACTCCCCGACGAGCTCCTGGAAGTCGATGCGGTGGCTGTGCCCGCGGAAGCGCAGGACGGTGCCCTGGTGCTCGTGCCCCTCGGTCAGCACGCGCCCGTCGACGCCCTCCTCGGTGAGCATGCGCACGGTGCCGGCCTCGAGGATGCCTGCGCGGTGGGTGGCGTGGATCGTGTCCTTGTCCCGCTTCTCCACCACGACGGACTCGATGCCGGCGCGGGCCAGCAGGTGGGAGAGCATCAGCCCGGCGGGGCCGCCGCCGACGATGCCGACACGGGTGGTGAGGACGGTGCGCTCTGCGCTCATGGGTTCTCCTGGTGATACGGCGGGGATCGCCTCCAGTGTTCCAGCGCACTGTGGGGGCCACCACAGGCGTCCCGTTGATCGGGACGGCGTCGGCGCTCAGGCCTGGCGGTCGCGGCCCGTCTCCCGCAGCGTCCGCCGGATCCCGTGGGCTGCGGTGTGCAGGGCCTGCACGATCGCGGCCGCCCGCCCGCCCGGGTCCCCGGCGGGGGTGATCACCCCCAGCCCGGCGAGCACCTGCTCGCCGCGCCCGCGCACGGGCACGGCGATCCCGGTCGTCTCCGGCTCGAGGTAGCCGGTCTGCACGGCGTGGCCGCGGGCGCGGATCCGCTCCAGCTCCGCGGCGACCTCGTGCGGGTCGGTCGGCGAGAGCGGGGTGAACGCCGCCAGGGGTCCCTCGAGGTAGGCCTGCTGGACCTCGCCCGGGGCGTGGGCGAGCAGCACGAGCCCGGTGGCCGACAGGTGCAGGGGCAGCCGCCCGGCCACGGAGGCGCGCACGGGCACGGCCCCGGGGTGGGAGAGCCGCTCGAGCAGCAGCACCTCCCGGCCCTCCATGATCCCCAGCTGCACGTGCTGGCGCAGCACCGCGTGGATGTCGCCCATGAAGGGCCGTGCGGTGCGCGCCAGCGTCAGCTCGCGGGAGGCGCGGTTGGCCAGCTCCCACAGCCGGGTGCCCACCACGTAGCGCCCGCCCTCGACCCGCTCGAGCCATCCCTGGCGGGCCATGTCCCGGGCGAGCCGGTGGGCGGTGGCCGGGGGCAGGCCCGCCAGCACCGCGAGCTGCCCGCCGGTCAGGCGGGAGTGCTCCGCCGTGAAGGCGGCCAGGATCCGGTCCATCCGCTCCAGCACGGACTCCCCCGTCGGTGAGTTCGCCATCGCCTCGCCCTCCTGCCGGCGCGCCCTGGGCTCGGCCCCTCCCCCGGGCGCGCTGAGGGGGAGGGTCGGAACGGGGACAGCCCCGCCCCGGACCGTGGTCCGGGGCGGGGCTGCCGTGGTGACCGCCGCGGCGGTCACCTCCTGCGGTGGACCGGCCTCAGTTGGAGCCGAAGTCGTAGTCCTCCAGCGGGATCGCCTGGAACTCGGCGGGGGTCTGCCCGGAGTTCTCGTCGGCGTAGCTGAAGTCCGAGAACGACCCGGGCTCCGTGAACAGCGAGGCCTTCGCCTCCTCGGTCGGCTCCACGTCGACGTTGTTGTACCGCGCGAGCCCGGTGCCGGCCGGGATGAGCTTGCCGATGATCACGTTCTCCTTGAGCCCCACCAGCGGGTCCGACTTGCCCTCCATGGCGGCCTGCGTGAGCACGCGGGTCGTCTCCTGGAAGGACGCGGCGGACAGCCACGAGTCGGTCGCCAGCGACGCCTTGGTGATGCCCATCAGCTCCGGGCGCCCGGCCGCGGGGCGCGCGGTCTCGGCCACGGCCTTGCGGTTGGCCTCCAGGAAGCGGACGTTCTCGACGAGCTCGCCCGGCAGCAGGTCGGTGTCGCCGGACTCGATGATCGTCACGCGCCGCAGCATCTGCCGCACGATGACCTCGACGTGCTTGTCGTGGATGCCCACGCCCTGGGAGCGGTACACGCCCTGGACCTCGTCCACGAGGTGCTTCTGCGCCTGCCGCGGACCGCGGATGCGCAGCACCTCCTTCGGGTCGACGGCGCCCGAGACCAGCTGCTGGCCGACCTCGACGTGGTCGCCCTCGGTCACGAGCAGCTTCGCACGGCGCAGCACCGGGTAGGCGATCGCCTCGTCCCCGTTGTCCGGGGTGACGACGACCTTCAGCGCCTTGTCGGTGTCCTCGATGCTCACGCGGCCGGCGACCTCGGAGATCGGGGCGACACCCTTGGGGGTGCGCGCCTCGAAGAGCTCCTGGATGCGCGGCAGACCCTGGGTGATGTCGCCGTCCGAGGACGCGACACCGCCGGTGTGGAAGGTGCGCATGGTCAGCTGCGTGCCGGGCTCGCCGATCGACTGGGCCGCGATGATGCCGACGGCCTCGCCGATGTCCACGAGCTGGTTGGAGGCCAGCGAGCGGCCGTAGCACGCCGCGCACACGCCCACCGCGGACTCGCAGGTCAGCACCGAGCGCACGCGCACCGTGTCGACCCCGGCCTCGAACAGCGCGGCGATCAGGGCGTCGGAGAGGTCCGCGCCGGCCTCGGCCACGACCTCGCCGTTGGCGTCGGCGACGTCCACGGCCAGCACGCGCCCGTGCACGGTGTTCTCGATGTCCTCGTGCAGGGTGCGCGCCCCGGACTCCGCGACGTCGGCGACGGGCAGGGTGAGCCCGCGCTCGGTCATGCAGTCCGCCTCGCGCACGATGACGTCCTGGGAGACGTCCACGAGACGACGGGTCAGGTAGCCCGAGTTCGCCGTGCGCAGCGCGGTGTCGGCCAGGCCCTTGCGGGCGCCGTGGGTCGCGATGAAGTACTCCAGCACCGACAGGCCCTCGCGGTAGGAGGACTTGATCGGGCGGGGCATGATCTCGCCCTTCGGGTTGGACACGAGCCCGCGGATGCCGGCGATCTGGCGCACCTGCATCCAGTTGCCGCGGGCGCCGGAGGAGACCATCCGGTTGATCGTGTTCAGCGCCGACATGTTCTCGCGCATCGCCTCGGCGACCTCGTCGGTGGCCTTGGTCCAGATGTCGATCAGCTCCGAGCGGCGCTCGTCGTCGTCGATCAGACCGCGGTCGTACTGGCCCTGGATCTTCGCGGCCTGCGCCTCGTAGCCCTCCATGATGGCGGGCTTGGTCGGCGGGGTCGCGATGTCCGAGATCGCCACGGTCACCCCGGAGCGGGCCGCCCAGTGGAAGCCGGCGTCCTTGAGCTCGTCGAGGGTGCGCGCCACGGAGGCCATGGGGTAGCGCTCCGCGAGGTCGTTGACCAGCGCCGAGAGGTGCTTCTTGTCGGCGACGGCCTCGTCCCACGGGTAGTCCTCGGGCAGCGTGTCGTTGAACAGCACGCGGCCCAGGGTGGTCTGCACGCGCACCGGCGTCCCGGGCTCCCACCCCTCGGGGGCCTCCCAGCCCTCGAACGGCACGAAGTCCTCGAGCTCGATCGTGCACAGGGCGTTGAGGTGCAGCTGACCGGCGTCGTGGGCCATGATCGCCTCGGCCACGGAGGAGAACGACCGGCCCTCCCCCTCGGCGCCCTCGCGGACGGTGGTGAGGTGGTAGAGCCCGATGATCATGTCCTGCGAGGGCAGGGCGATCGGCTTGCCGTCCGAGGGCTTGAGGATGTTGTTCGAGGAGAGCATCAGGATGCGCGCCTCGGCCTGGGCCTCCGGGGACAGGGGCAGGTGCACGGCCATCTGGTCGCCGTCGAAGTCGGCGTTGAACGCGCCGCACACGAGCGGGTGGAGCTGGATGGCCTTGCCCTCGACGAGCTGCGGCTCGAAGGCCTGGATGCCCAGGCGGTGCAGGGTGGGTGCACGGTTGAGCAGCACGGGGTGCTCGGTGATGACCTCCTCGAGCACGTCCCACACCTGGGGGCGGTAGCGCTCGACCATGCGCTTGGCCGACTTGATGTTCTGCGCGTGGTTGAGGTCCACGAGCCGCTTCATCACGAAGGGCTTGAACAGCTCCAGCGCCATCTGCTTGGGCAGGCCGCACTGGTGCAGCTTCAGCTGCGGGCCCACCACGATGACGGAGCGGCCCGAGTAGTCCACGCGCTTGCCCAGCAGGTTCTGGCGGAACCGGCCCTGCTTGCCCTTGAGCATGTCGGACAGCGACTTCAGCGCACGGTTGCCCGGCCCGGTGACCGGGCGGCCGCGCCGGCCGTTGTCGAACAGCGAGTCCACGGCCTCCTGGAGCATCCGCTTCTCGTTGTTGACGATGATCTCGGGGGCGCCGAGGTCCAGCAGCCGCTTGAGGCGGTTGTTGCGGTTGATCACGCGCCGGTAGAGGTCGTTGAGGTCGGAGGTCGCGAACCGGCCGCCGTCGAGCTGGACCATCGGGCGCAGCTCCGGCGGGATCACCGGGACGGCGTCGAGGACCATGCCCAGCGGCGAGTTGTCCGTGGTCAGGAACGCGTTGACGACCTTCAGCCGCTTCAGGGCCCGGGTCTTGCGCTGGCCCTTGCCGGTGGCGATCGTCTCGCGCAGCGACTCGGCCTCGGCCTCGAGGTCGAAGGACTCGAGGCGCTTCTTGATCGCCTCGGCGCCCATGGAGCCCTCGAAGTACATGCCGTAGCGGTCGACCATCTGCCGGTACAGGGCCTCGTCGCCCTCGAGGTCGTTGACCTTGAGGTTCTTGAAGCGGTCCCAGACCTGCTCGAGGCGGTCGATCTCCTGGTTGGCGCGCTTGCGCACGTTGGCCATCTGGCGGTCGGCGGCGTCGCGCAGCTTGCGCTTCTCCGCGGCCTTGCCGCCCTCCTCCTCGACGCGGCCGAGGTCGGCCTCGAGCTCACGGGCGATCGCCGCGATGTCGGCGTCGCGGGTGGACTCCATCTGGGCCTTCTCCCGGTCCACGGCGGCCTGCAGGTTCGGCAGGTCGTCGTGGCGGGCGTCCTCGTCCACCGAGGTGATCATGTACGCCGCGAAGTAGATGACCTTCTCGAGGTCCTTCGGGGCGAGGTCCAGCAGGTAGCCCAGGCGCGAGGGCACGCCCTTGAAGTACCAGATGTGGGTCACGGGCGCGGCCAGCTCGATGTGGCCCATGCGCTCGCGCCGCACCTTGGCGCGGGTCACCTCGACGCCGCAGCGCTCGCAGATGATGCCCTTGTAGCGCACGCGCTTGTACTTGCCGCAGTAGCACTCCCAGTCCCGGGTCGGGCCGAAGATCTTCTCGCAGAAGAGCCCGTCCTTCTCCGGCTTGAGCGTGCGGTAGTTGATGGTCTCCGGCTTCTTGACCTCGCCGTAGGACCAGGTCCGGATGTCGTCCGCGGTCGCAAGACCGATCCGCATGAGTCCGAGTGAGGATTCGTTGGACATGAGGGTCCTTTATCTCTTTCTCTAGAAAGCTTGACGTCTCGTCGGGTGGGCGGAGGGTCTCAGACCTCTTCGACCGAGCTGGGCTCGGAGCGGGAGAGGTCGATGCCGAGCTCCTCGGCCGCCCGGAAGACCTCGTCGTCCGAGTCGCGCATCTCGATCGTGTTGCCGTCGGCCGAGAGGACCTCGACGTTCAGGCACAGGGACTGCATCTCCTTGATGAGCACCTTGAAGGACTCGGGGACCCCGGGCTCCGGGATGTTCTCGCCCTTGACGATGGCCTCGTAGACCTTCACGCGGCCGTGGACGTCGTCCGACTTGACCGTCAGCAGCTCCTGCAGCGTGTAGGCGGCGCCGTAGGCCTCCAGGGCCCACACCTCCATCTCGCCGAAGCGCTGGCCGCCGAACTGGGCCTTACCGCCCAGCGGCTGCTGGGTGATCATCGAGTACGGGCCCGTGGAGCGCGCGTGGATCTTGTCGTCCACGAGGTGGTGCAGCTTCAGGATGTACTGGTAGCCCACGGAGATCGGCTCCGGGAACGGCTCGCCGGAGCGGCCGTCGAACAGCCGCGCCTTGCCGCTGCGGTCGATCAGGCGGTCGCCGTCGCGGGTCGGGTTGGTGTGGTCGAGCAGGTCGAAGATCTCCTCCTCGCGCGCGCCGTCGAACACCGGGGTGGCGACGTTGGTCGGCCCGGACTTCGCGGGGAAGTTCGGCAGGCGCTCGATCCACTCGGGGCTGCCCTCGAGGTCCCAGCCCTGCTTGGCCAGCCAGCCGGTGTGCACCTCGAGGACCTGCCCGAGGTTCATGCGCCCGGGCACGCCCAGCGGGTTGAGGATGATGTCCACCGGGGTGCCGTCGGCCAGGAACGGCATGTCCTCGAGCGGCAGGATCTTCGAGATGACGCCCTTGTTGCCGTGGCGGCCGGCGAGCTTGTCGCCGTCGGTGATCTTGCGCTTCTGGGCCACGTAGACCCGCACGACCTGGTTGACGCCCGCGGGCAGGTCGTCGTCCTCGTCGTCGCGGTCGAACACGCGCACCCCGATGACGGTGCCGGACTCGCCGTGGGGCACCTTCAGGGAGGTGTCGCGCACCTCGCGGGACTTCTCGCCGAAGATCGCCCGCAGCAGCCGCTCCTCCGGGGTCAGCTCCGTCTCGCCCTTCGGGGTGACCTTGCCGACCAGGATGTCGCCGGCCTGGACCTCCGCGCCGATGTGGATGATGCCGCGCTCGTCGAGGGCCGAGAGCACCTCCTCGGACACGTTGGGGATGTCGCGGGTGATCTCCTCGGCGCCCAGCTTGGTGTCGCGGGCGTCGATCTCGTGCTCCTCGATGTGGATCGAGGTCAGCACGTCGTCGGAGACCATGCGCTGGGACAGGATGATGGCGTCCTCGTAGTTGAGGCCCTCCCAGGACATGTAGGCCACGAGCAGGTTCTTGCCCAGCGCGAGCTCGCCGTGGTCGGTCGAGGGGCCGTCGGCGATCACCGAGCGCTCCTCGACGCGGTCGCCCTCGGAGACGATGACGCGCTGGTTGTAGGTGTTGCCCGGGTTGGAGCGGACGAACTTGTTGATCGGGTAGACCGTGGTCGTCCCGTCGTCGTTGAGCACGCGCACGAGGTCCGCGGAGACCTCCTCGACCACGCCCGGCTTGCGGGCCAGGACGGAGTCGCCGGCGTCCAGGGCGGCGTAGCGCTCCATGCCGGTGCCCACGAGCGGGGCCTCGGACTCGAGCAGCGGCACGGCCTGGCGCTGCATGTTGGCGCCCATGAGCGCGCGGTTGGCGTCGTCGTGCTCGAGGTACGGGATCAGGGCCGTCGCCACGGAGACCATCTGGCGCGGGGAGACGTCCATGTACTGCACGGCGGTCGGGTCGACCAGCACGGCCTCGCCGGAGCCGTCGGCGGCGCGGGCGAGCACGGCGTCCTCGGCGAAGCGGTTCTCGTCGGTCAGCGGCGCGTTGGCCTGCGCGATGGTCACCCCGCGCTCGTCGTCGGCGGTGAGGTACTCGACGTCGTCGGTCACCACGCCGTCCACGACCTTGCGGTACGGGGTCTCGATGAAGCCGAACGGGTTGATCCGCCCGTAGGTCGCCAGCGAGCCGATGAGGCCGATGTTGGAGCCCTCGGGGGTCTCGATGGGGCACATGCGGCCGTAGTGCGAGGGGTGGACGTCGCGGACCTCCATGCCCGCGCGGTCGCGGGAGAGGCCGCCGGGGCCCAGCGCGGACAGGCGCCGCTTGTGGGTCAGGCCCGCGAGCGGGTTGTTCTGGTCCATGAACTGCGACAGCTGCGAGGTCCCGAAGAACTCCTTGATCGCCGCCACGACGGGACGGATGTTGATCAGGGTCTGCGGGGTGATCGCCTCGACGTCCTGCGTGGTCATGCGCTCGCGCACCACGCGCTCCATGCGGGAGAGGCCGGTGCGGATCTGGTTCTCGATCAGCTCGCCCACCGCGCGGATGCGCCGGTTGCCGAAGTGGTCGATGTCGTCGACGTCCACGACGATCTCGCGGGCCTCGCCGTCGCGCACGCCCTGGACGGTGGTGCCGCCGGCGTGCAGGGTCACGAGGTAGCGGATCATCGCGACGATGTCCTCGACCGAGAGCACGGAGGCGTCGTCGTCGCCGAAGGACTTGTCCAGGCCCAGCTTCCGGTTGAGCTTGTACCGGCCCACCTTGGCGAGGTCGTAGCGCTTCGGGTTGAAGTACATGTTGTCCAGCAGCGACTGGGCCGCCTCGACCGTGGGCGGCTCCCCCGGGCGCAGCTTGCGGTAGATGTCCAGCAGCGCGTCCTCGCGGGTGTCGACCGTGTCCTTCTCCAGCGTGGCGCGGATGGAGTCGAAGTCGCCGAACTCCTCGAGGATGCGGGACTCGGTCCAGCCGAGGGCCTTGAGCAGCACGGTCACGGACTGCTTGCGCTTGCGGTCCAGGCGCACGCCGACCTGGTCGCGCTTGTCGATCTCCAGCTCGAACCACGCCCCGCGGGAGGGGATGATCTTCGCGGAGTAGATGTCCTTGTCCGAGGTGCGGTCCTGGCCGCGCTCGAAGTAGGCGCCCGGGGAGCGCACGAGCTGCGAGACGACCACGCGCTCGGTGCCGTTGATGACGAAGGTGCCCTTCTCGGTCATCAGCGGGAAGTCGCCCATGAACACGGTCTGCTGCTTGATCTCGCCCGTGTTGTTGTTCATGAACTCGGCCTTGACGTACAGCGGCGCCGAGTAGGTGGCGTCGCGGTCCTTGCACTCGTCCATCGTGTACTTGGGCTCGTAGAACTCGGGCTCCGAGAAGGACAGGGACATGGTGCCCTGGAAGTCCTCGATCGGGGAGATCTCCTCGAAGATGTCGGCGAGGCCGGAGGTCGTGGCGATGCCCTGCTCGCCGGCGTCGAGGGCGGCCTGCACCCGCCCCTGCCAGCGCTCGTTGCCGACGAGGCGGTCGAAGCTGTCCGTCTGGAGGGCCAGCAGGTTGGGCACGTCCAGCGGCTCGTGGATCTTGGCGAAGGAGACGCGGCCCGGGAGATTGCCGTCGGCCGGCCGGTTAGCGGTTGAGTTCGATTCGGTGCTCGAGGCGACCAAGATGGATTCCTTCCACAGATCTGCAGTTGAATCGCGCAGTTCCCGATCGGGTTCGCGGGAGGTCGGGGACCGGTCCGGTGAGGGGTCGGTCCGCGTCCCGGCGGCGCCCACCGCTATATGAAGGCACGCAGAATGAGGGACAACGCAAATGACCAGTCTAGGGCCGCGGCGCAGGTCTGTCCACACGGCCGGTGGACGCCAGGCGCCCACCGGCCGTAGGATGAGGAATTTTCGTGGTGCGCGTCTCAGCCCCGCCGGTAGAACGGCAGCTCGACGACCTCCACGGGGGCGCGCCGGCCGCGCACGTCGGCCTCGAGCGCCGTGCCGGGGGCGGAGACCTCCGGGCGCACGAGGGCCATCGCGACCGGGTGGCCGAGGGTCGGGGACGGGACCCCGGAGGTGACCTCGCCGACCTGCTCGTCGCCGGAGACCACGGCGTTGCCGGCGCGCACCGGCCGCCGCCCCAGCCCCCTGAGCCCCACGAGCACCCGCGCGGGCGCGGACGCGGCCTGCGCCTCGAGCGCGGCGCGGCCGGTGAACGGGCCCTCCTTGGTCCGCAGGGCCGCCTCGACGAGCCGGCCGAGGCCGGCCTCGGCGGCGGTGGTCCCCGTGCCCAGCTCGTGGCCGTAGAGCGGCATCCCGGCCTCCAGGCGCAGGGAGTCGCGGGCGGCCAGGCCCGCGGGCACCACGCCCCGGTCCTCCCCCGCCGCCAGCAGCGCGTCCCAGACCGTGCGGGCGTGCTCGGGGGCCGTGTACAGCTCGAAGCCGTCCTCGCCGGTGTACCCGGTGCGGGCCACCAGCGCGGGCACGCCCGCGACCTCGGTGGGCACGCACGCGTAGTAGCGCAGGGCGCGCAC
This sequence comes from Kocuria sp. LUK, assembly GCF_021012935.1. Classification (NCBI taxonomy): domain Bacteria; kingdom Bacillati; phylum Actinomycetota; class Actinomycetes; order Micrococcales; family Micrococcaceae; genus Kocuria; species Kocuria sp. LUK. The sequence goes on along the minus strand of NZ_JAJMZI010000011.1, from coordinate 11,132 downwards.
GGCCTCCGCGTCGGCGCAGCCGGCGGCGAGCAGGACGTCCTCGGCCGCAGGGCCCTGGATAGCCACGAGGGCCGTGGCCTCCGTGCGGTCCTCGACGACGACGTCGAAGCCCTCCGCCCGCGCGCGCAGCTCCCGCAGCGCGGTCGCCGTGTTGGCGGCGTTGGGCACCACGAGGAAGCGGTCCTCGGCGAGGCGGTAGGTGATCAGGTCGTCGAGCACCCGCCCGTCCTCGTCCACGAGCAGGGTGTACTTGGCGCGGCCGGGGGCCAGGGCGCTCATCCGGGAGACGAGCGCCGCGTCCAGGAACTGCGCCGCCTGCGGGCCCTCGACCGCGACCTCGCCCATGTGGGAGAGGTCGAAGAGCCCGGCGGCCCGGCGCACCGCGTGGTGCTCGGCGACGTCGTTCGCGTACTTCAGCGGCATCTGCCAGCCGCCGAAGTCGGTGAACACGGCACCCGCCTCCCGGTGGGCGGCCTCGAGCGGGGTGGTGCGGGCGCTCACCGGGCGGCCTCCTGCTCCAGGGCCTCCTCGCGCTCGGCGCGCTCGGCGGCGGCGAACGCCTCGATCGGCGGGCAGCTGCAGACCAGGTTGCGGTCGCCGGCGGCGTTCTCGACCCGGCCCACGGGCGACCAGTACTTGCCCAGGCGCAGCTCGGGCAGGGGGTAGGCGGCCAGGGAGCGCGGGTAGGCCCGGTCCCAGTCGTCGGCGGTGAGCACCTCGGCCGTGTGCGGTGCGTGGCGCAGCACGGAGTCCTCCACCGCGACCTCCCCCTCGGCGACGGCCGTCATCTCGGCGTGGACGGCGCGCATCGCGTCGACGAAGCGGTCCAGCTCGGCGAGGTTCTCCGACTCGGTCGGCTCGACCATCAGCGTGCCCGCGACGGGGAACGCGAGGGTCGGGGCGTGGAAGCCGTAGTCGATCAGCCGCTTGCACACGTCCTCGGCGGTGACCCCGGAGGCCTTGGTCAGCGGGCGCAGGTCGAGGATGCACTCGTGGGCGACGAACCCGCCGGGGCCCGTGTAGAGCGTCGGGAAGACGTCGGCCAGGCGCGCCGAGACGTAGTTCGCCGCCAGGATGGCGGTGCGCGAGGACTCGGTGAGGCCCTGCCCGCCGGTCATGGCGATGTACATCCAGGAGATCGGCAGCACCCCGGCGGAGCCCCAGCGGGCCTGGGAGACCGGGAATGCCTCGGCCTCCGGGTCGGCCGCGGCGGCCGCCGGGTCCTCGGGCAGGAACGGCACGAGGTGCTCGGCCACCGCGACGGGGCCCACGCCGGGCCCGCCGCCGCCGTGGGGGATGCAGAAGGTCTTGTGCAGGTTCAGGTGGGAGACGTCCCCGCCGAAGCGCCCGGGCCGGGCCAGGCCCATGAGGGCGTTGAGGTTGGCGCCGTCGACGTAGACCTGGCCGCCGGCCTCGTGCACGGCGGCGCAGACCTCGGTGACCTGCTCCTCGAACACCCCGTGGGTCGAGGGGTAGGTGATCATGATCCCGGCGAGCTCGTCGCCGGTCTGCGCGATCCGCTCCCGCAGGTCCGCCATGTCCACCGAGCCGTCGGCGGCGGTGGCGACGACGACGACCTTGAGGTCGGCCAGCACGGCCGAGGCCGCGTTGGTGCCGTGGGCGGAGGAGGGGATGAGGATGGTCTTGCGCTGCCGGTCGCCGCGGGAGAGGTGGTAGCGGCGGATCGCGAGCAGCCCGGCCAGCTCGCCCTGGGAGCCGGCGTTGGGCTGGACGGACACGGCGGCGTAGCCGGTGATCTCGGTCAGCCACGTCTCGAGCTGGCCGATGAGCTCCTGCCAGCCCAGGGTCTGGTCCTCGGGGGCCAGCGGGTGGATCGAGGCGAGCTCGGGCCAGCTGATCGGCTCCATCTCGGCGGCGGCGTTGAGCTTCATGGTGCACGAGCCCAGCGGGATCATCGTGCGGTCCAGGGCCAGGTCCTTGTCCGCGAGCCCGCGCAGCCAGCGCATCATGGCGGTCTCGGAGCGGTGGGTGTTGAACACCGGGTGGGCGAGGTAGCCGTCGGTGCGCAGCAGGGCCGCGGGCAGCGCCCACGCGTCCTGCGGCGCGTCCTGCTCGGGGGCGGCGGCGCCGAAGGCCGCGAGCACGGCGTCGACGTCGCGCTCGTCGTGCGGCTCGCCCAGGGAGACGGAGACCCGGTCGGCGTCGACGCGGCGCAGGTTGATCCCCCGCTCGGCGGCGGCGGCGACCACGGCGTCGGCGCGTCCGGGGACCTGCGCGAGGACGGTGTCGAAGAAGTGCTCGTGCACCACGGTGGTGCCGGCGGCGGCCAGGCCCGTGGCGAGGCGGGCGGCGAGCCCGTGCACGCGCTCGGCGATGGCACGCAGCCCGTCGGGGCCGTGGTAGGCGGCATAGGCGCCGGCCACGACGGCCAGCAGCGCCTGGGCGGTGCAGATGTTGGAGGTGGCCTTCTCGCGGCGGATGTGCTGCTCGCGGGTCTGCAGCGCGAGCCGGTAGGCGGGCCGGCCGGAGGAGTCGGTGGACACGCCCACGAGGCGGCCCGGCAGGTTGCGCTCGAAGCCCTTGCGGCAGGCGATGAACGCGGCGTGGGGGCCGCCGAAGAACAGGGGCACCCCGAAGCGCTGGGCGGAGCCGACGGCGATGTCCACGCCCTGCTCCCCCGGGGAGCGCAGCAGGGTCAGCGCCAGCAGGTCGGTGGTCGCGGTCACGAGCGCGCCGGCGGCACGGGCCTGCTCGACGCGGGGGCCCAGCTCGGCGACGTCGCCGTCGACGCCGACGTGGGCGAGGACCACGCCGAAGAACTCGCCCTCGGGCAGCTGCGCGGTGAGGTCCGCGACGACGAGCTCGACGCCCACGGCCCGGCAGCGCCCGCGCAGCACCGCGAGGGTCTGCGGCAGGGTGCGGGCGTCGACGAGCACCCGGTCGCTCGTCGAGCGCCGGTTGGCGCGGCGCATCATGAGCACCGCCTCGGCCACGGCCGAGGACTCGTCCAGCAGGGAGGCGTTGGCGAGGTCGAGGCCGGTGAGGTCCATGACCGCGTTCTGGAAGGTGAGCAGGGCCTCGAGCCGGCCCTGGGAGATCTCCGGCTGGTACGGGGTGTAGGAGGTGTACCAGGCGGGGTTCTCGAGGATGTTGCGCCGCAGCACCGGCGGGGTCACGGTCTCGGCGTAGCCCTGACCGATCATCTGGGTCATCACGCGGTTCTTGGCCGCGATCCGGCGCAGGGCCGCGAGGGCCTCGTGCTCCGACATCGGCGCGGGCAGGCGCAGCGGGGCGTCGGCGACGATCCCGCGCGGGACGGCGCGGGCGACGAGGTCGTCGAGGTCGGCCGCGCCGACCGTCTCGAGCATGGTCCGGGTCTCGGCCGCGTCGGGGCCGAGGTGGCGTGCCAGGAAGGACAAGGTCAGCTCCTCGTTCTCGAGGCCCCGGTCGGGGCCCGTCCGGTCTCCCCGCTCTGTTCGCTGACCTGAGAGTTTTCGCCGCCCGGGGGCGGCCTGCACCGTCGGTGGCCGGCACCCCCGGCCGGTGGCCGGGGAGGCGGGACCTCTTCAGAGTGGCCTGCTCGCGGCGGTTCTGGGGCCTGAGAGATTCCCGGGGAGGAGTTGCTCCTTCGGCGCCGGTCCCGCCCTCCGCGGGCGGTCCCGGACTCTCCCGCCGCGCGTGGTCGGCCGAGATGTGGTTGTGCCTCCAGTGTCGCACAGATGCCCCGCCGCTCCCCCGCCCCGGACGGATCCGCCGGGAGGCCCGGGCAACGGCACGAGGCCCCGGACGCGGTGCGTCCGGGGCCTCGGCAGGGCGCACCCGCGAGGGGTGCGTCCGGAGGTGCTACTTGAGGGTGACGGTGGCGCCGGCGCCCTCGAGGGCCTCCTTGGCCTTGTCCGCGGTCTCCTTGTTGGCGCCCTCGAGCACGGCCTTGGGGGCCGAGTCCACGAGGTCCTTGGCCTCCTTGAGGCCGAGGGAGGTCAGCGCGCGGACCTCCTTGATGACCTGGATCTTCTTGTCGCCGGCGGCCTCGAGGACGACGTCGAACTCGGTCTGCTCCTCGGCCTCCTCGGCGGCACCGGCGGCCGGGGCGGCCGCACCGGCGACGGCCACGGGGGCGGCGGCGGTGACGTCGAAGGTCTCCTCGAACGCCTTGACGAACTCGGAGAGCTCGATCAGGGAGAGCTCCTTGAAGGCGTCGATCAGTTCTTCGGTGGTGAGCTTGGCCATGGTTGTGGCTCCTTTTCGATGGGGTGTCCCGACCGGGTTCGTCGGCGCGGGACGGGACGTTTCCGTGGTGAGAATGTGCCTCGCGGCGGGTGCTGGTTAGGCGCCCTGCTCCTCGACCTTGGCGCGCAGCGCCTCCGCGGTGCGGACGGTCTTGGACAGCGGGGCCTGGAACAGCGCGGCGGCCTTGGACAGCGACGCCTGGGCGGCGCCGGCGACCTTGGCGAGCAGCACCTCGCGGGACTCGAGGTCCGCGAGCTGCTTGATCTCGGCCTCGCTGAGCGCCTTGCCCTCGAGGTAGCCGCCCTTGACCACGAGCTGCGGGTTCGCCTTGGCGAAGTCACGCAGGCTCTTGGCGGCCTCGACGGGGTCGCCCGAGACGAAGGCGATGGCGCTCGGGCCGGCGAGCTGGCCGTCGAACGCGTCGATGCCCAGCTCCTTGGCCGCGATCGCGGTCAGCGTGTTCTTCACCACGGCGTATTCGGCGTTCTCACCGAGCGAGCGGCGCAGCTCCTTGAGCTGGGCCACGGTGAGACCGCGGTACTCAGTCAGGACAGCAGCGTCCGAGTTGGAGAACAGCTCCTTCAACTCGGCGACCGCGGCTGCCTTTTCCGGGTTCGCCATGGTACTCCTTCCGGTCTTCGATGCCGGTGCGCTGCCGAGGGGTCCCGGACACGGAAAAGGCCCCGCGCAGATGCCCGGGGCCGGCCGCTGCGGGCCGTGGAGAGGCGCGCGCGGCTGTGCTGGTTCACCTGCGCTGGCCGTTCCGGAAACGGAACTCTTACGGCTGCTCCCCCGGCGCACCGCGTCCCGAACGGGATGCGGCAGGCATGGGGAACCACGACCGGCGGTCTTTGGTGCTCCCCACGCTACCGCACGCGGGTGCGGGCACCAAATCGGGCCGCGCCGGCCCGGTCCTCACAGGGCGGGGACCTCGCGCGACCACACGCCGCTGCGCCCGGCGACCCGGAAGCCCAGGCGGGCGTTGACCCGGCCCATCCGGTCGTCGCCGCTGTGGCTCCAGGTGTACACGGTCCGCACCTCGGGGGCCTCCGCCTCGAGGCGGCGCAGGTTGGCCAGCTTGAGCCGGGTGCCGAGCCACCGGCGCCGGTGCTCGCGCAGGACCACGGTCTCGTCCTGCATGGCGATCGTGGGGTGCGGTCCGGCCAGGACCAGCTCGGTCATCCCCACGAGCCGGCCGCTGGGCTCGTGCTCGGCGACCGCGATGAGGGAGCGGTGCCCCGCCTCGGCGCGCAGCTGCTCGGTGCGCCGCACCCGCTCGGCGTCCCACGGGTCGGGGTCGGGGGCCGCCGGCGGGAGGTAGGAGTCCCCGGCCATGCGCGAGTGCAGCACGGCGAGCTCGTCGAGCCAGCGCTCCGGGGCCGGGCCCGACCAGGTGTGCACGCGGTACGGACCGTCCTGCCCGGTGGGCGCGAGCAGCCGCCGGACCCGCTCCTGCGGCAGGGGCAGGTCCAGGACCGCGAAGTCGCTGACCGACTCGAGCCGGTAGCCGGCGGCCAGCGCGAACCGGGTCTGCCGGTTGGACAGGGGCAGGCGCCCGGAGCCGTCGGCGGCGTCGACCCACTCGACGGTCTCCGGGGTGATCACCGGCAGCACGCCGGTGACGCTGCCGTCCCCCTCGATCTCGGCGGGGCCGGGGTGCTCGGTCTGGATGCGGAACCGCCGGCGGGACTCCCCCAGCGCGAGCTGCTCGGCGGCGGCGAGCAGCTCGCTGCCGGTGCCCTGCGAGGTGACCGAGGGGTCGACGTCGACGACGATGTGGGCGGAGTCGGTGGCGCCCATCAGGGGCATCCGCACCTCCGCGCGGCCGGCGAGGTGCCCGTCGACCTCGGCGCGCAGGATCGCCACCCGCTCGAAGGGGTCCTTGAGGTCCCGGTAGAGCTCCTCGGGGCCGGCGGTGAGCTCGCTGATGCCCCACACGTGCTGGCGGGAGCGGCGCACCAGCTCGACGACCTCGCCCAGGCGGCGCCGGGCGTCGTCGTCGAACGCGTCGGGGATGCGCATCAGCTCGATGTGCACCGAGGGGTGCTCGCTCACGGTGGTTCCTTCCGGTGCGCTGGGGGACGCGGTCCGGGCCGGGGCCCGGGAGGACGGCGAGGGGCCCGGCCGCGATCCGGCCGGGCCCCTCCCGGTGGGCCCGCGAGGGGCCCGGGGGTGCCGGCGTCAGGCGCCGACGACGACCTCGGTGACGTTCGGGTCCACCGGGATGCCGGGGCCGAAGGTGGTGGTGACGGTCGCCTTGGTGATGTAGCGGCCCTTCGACGCGGACGGCTTCAGGCGGAGGATCTCCTCGAGCGCCGCGCCGTAGTTCTCGGCGAGCTGGGCGGCGTCGAAGGAGGTCTTGCCCACGATGAAGTGCAGGTTCGAGTGCTTGTCCACGCGGAAGTCGATCTTGCCGCCCTTGATGTCGGTCACGGCCTTGGCGACGTCCATGGTCACGGTGCCGGTCTTCGGGTTCGGCATGAGGTTGCGGGGGCCGAGGACCTTGCCCAGGCGGCCGACCTTGCCCATCATGTCCGGGGTCGCCACGGCGGCGTCGAAGTCGGTCCAGCCGCCCTGGATGCGGGCGATGAGGTCGTCGGAGCCCACGATGTCCGCACCGGCGGCCTCGGCGGCCGCGGCCTTGTCGCCGGTCGCGAAGACCACGACGCGCGCGGTCTTGCCGGTGCCGTGCGGCAGGTTCACGGTGCCGCGGACCATCTGGTCGGCCTTGCGGGGGTCGACGCCGAGGCGGAGGGCGACCTCCACGGTCGAGTCGGTCTTGGCGGTGTCGATCTCCTTGGCCAGGGCGACGGCCTCGGCGGGGCTGTAGAGCCTGCCCTGCTCGACCTTGGCCTCTGCCGCCCGGTACGCCTTGCTGCGCTGCGCCATCTGCTTCTTCTCCTTGTGCAGTTGTGGTCTGCGGGCCGCGCTCGGCCCTGCCACGGGATAACGGTGTGGGGTGGGGATCAGCGGGTGCTGATCACTCGACCTCGATGCCCATGGAACGGGCGGTGCCGGCGATGATCTTGGCCGCGGCCTCGACGTCGTTGGCGTTGAGGTCCTCCTTCTTGGTCTCGGCGATCTCACGGACCTGGTCCATGGTGAGCTTGCCGACCTTCTGGGTGTGCGGGACACCGGAGCCCTTGGCGACGCCGGCGGCCTTCTTGATCAGCTGCGCGGCGGGCGGGGTCTTCGTGATGAAGGTGAACGAGCGGTCCTCGTAGACCGTGATCTGGACGGGGACGATGTTGCCCCGCTGGGACTCCGTGGCCGCGTTGTAGGCCTTGCAGAATTCCATGATGTTGACGCCGTGCTGACCGAGAGCCGGACCCACGGGAGGAGCCGGGTTGGCGGCACCTGCCTGGATCTGCAGCTTGATCAGGCCTGCGACCTTCTTCTTGGGAGCCATGTGCTGGTCCTTCTCTTGCTGGACGTACCGGCGCACAGGAGCGTACGACGGCGGGTGGCCGCCGTGGCGCGGCGGCCGCACGGCCCCTGCCCGCGAGAGCGTGCGCGGGCGGGGGGCCGGGGTCTGGGGAGCGGGCCGGGGCCCGCGGGGTCAGATCTTGGAGACCTGGTTGAAACCGAGGGTCACCGGCGTCTCGCGCTCGAAGATGGACACGAGCACGACGAGCTGCTGGGACTCGACCTTGATCTCGGAGATCGTGGCGGGGAGGGTCTCGAACGGGCCCTCCTTGACGATGACGGACTCGCCGACCTCGAAGTCGACGTCCACCTGCGGCTGGGCGCTCGGGCGCTCGGCGGCCTCGGCGCCGGCGGCGGCCGGGGTCTCGAAGGTCGGGTTGAGCATCTCGACGACCTCGTCGAGGCGCAGGGGCACGGGGTTGTAGGCGTCCTGGCCCACGAAGCCGGTCACGCCCGGGGTGTGGCGCACGGCGCCCCACGAGGCGTCGGTGAGGTTCATCCGCACGAGCACGTAGCCCGGGATCCGCACGCGGCGCACGGTCTTGCGCTGCGCGTTCTTGATCTCGACGACCTCCTCCATCGGCACCTCGATCTGGAAGATGTCCTCCTCCATGTTGAGGGACTGGATGCGGGTCTCGAGGTTCGTCTTCACGCGGTTCTCGTAGCCGGCGTAGGTGTGGATGACGTACCAGTCGCCCTCCTGGCGGCGCAGCTGCGACTTGAACTCCTCGAGGGGGTCCACGGCCGGCTCGGGGGTCTGCTCGGCGGCCGCGGGCTCGTCCGCGTCCTGCACGGCGACGTCCTCGGCGGCCTGCGGAGCCTCGGCCTGCTCGGTCGCGGCCCGCTCGGTCGCGTCGGCCTGCGTCTGCTGCTCGGCGGCGCCCTCCGCCGCCTCGGCGGTCTCGGTGCCGTTGTCGAGCTCGTGCTCGGTCACTGGATCTCCCTGCTGTGGTCGTGGTCGGTCGTGCTCTGGTGCGCCCTGCGGCGCACGCGCGGGGGTCAGCCGCCGGCGGCGTTGCTCCCCTGCCCGAAGACCCACAGGGCGGCCTGGCCGAACGCCAGGTCCAGGACGGAGATCAGCACCATCATGAACGCGACGAACACGAGGACGACCAGGACGTAGTTGACCAGCTCGCGCCGGGTCGGGGTGACGACCTTCCGGAGCTCGCCCACCACCTGGCGCAGGAACAGCAGGAGCCGGCCCAGGACCCCGCGGGACCCCTCGGCGCCGGGGCCGGAGGGCTGTCCCGGGACCCGGCCGGCGGTGGTCTGCGACATCGGCTCTCCCTGGTGGACTCGTGCGCGCCGTGCGGCGTCGCCTGCTCGTCCGGACGGCGTGGCCCTGCGCGGGCCGCCGCGGGCCCGGGCGGGCACCCCCGTGGAACGGGGGCGCCCGGACCCGGCCCGGACTGGAGCAGGGCAGACAGGACTCGAACCTGCAACCTGCGGTTTTGGAGACCGCTGCGCTACCAATTGCGCCACTGCCCTGTGCGCCTCGTGGGCCGCGCCCGGCGCGCTGCGCCGGGGCCGCTCACCAGGACCCGGTCGCCGACTCTACCACCCGGCCCCCGCCTGGGGGGCGCGGCCGGTTCGGGCGCCGACGACACCAGTCGACCATCCTAGGCGCAACGGGCGCACCGGTGCAATCCGCGGCCGCGCCCGCGCGCCGGGGCCGGGGCCGTCCCCGCGGGCGGCGTCCGCCGGGACGTAGCATGGGGACCGTCCCGGCGGGCGCCCGCCGGTCCCGCCCGTCCCCGTCCCAGGAGGCCCCCGGTCATGACCGCATCCCGCATCTCCCGGCGCGTCGGCGCCATCGCAGAGTCCGCGACGCTCGCGGTCGACGCGAAGGCCAAGGCGCTCAAGGCCGCCGGCCGGCCCGTGATCGGCTTCGGCGCCGGGGAGCCGGACTTCCCGACCCCGCAGTACATCGTCGACGCCGCGGCCGAGGCGCTGCGCGACCCCGCGAACTTCCGCTACTCCCCCGCCGCCGGCCTGCCCGAGCTGCGGCGGGCGATCGCCGAGCAGACCGCCCGGGACAGCGGCCTCGACGTGGACCCGTCCCGGGTGCTCGTGACCAACGGCGGCAAGCAGGCCGTCTTCCAGGCCTTCGCGACCGTCGTGGACGAGGGCGACGACGTGCTGCTGCCCGCCCCGTACTGGACGACCTACCCGGAGGCGATCAAGCTCGCCGGCGGCCGGCCGGTCGAGGTCTTCGCCGGTCCCGAGCTCGGCTACAAGGTCACCCCCGAGCTGCTCGAGCAGGCGTGGACGCCGCGCACCAAGGCGCTGCTGTTCTGCTCGCCGTCGAACCCCACGGGCGCGGTGTACACCCCCGAGGAGACCGCGGCCGTGGGCCGCTGGGCCGCGGAGAAGGGGATCTTCGTCCTCACCGACGAGATCTACCAGCACCTGACCTACGACGGCGTGCCGTTCACCTCGATCGCCGCCGCCGTCCCCGAGCTGGGCGAGAACGTGGTGCTGCTCAACGGCGTGGCCAAGACCTACGCGATGACCGGCTGGCGCGTGGGCTGGCTGATCGGCGCCCCCGACGTCGTGAAGGCCGCGACGAACCTGCAGTCCCACCTGACCTCCAACGTCAACAACATCGCCCAGCGCGCCGCGCTCGCCGCGGTCTCCGGGCCGCTGGACGAGGTCCACCGGATGCGGGAGTCCTTCGACCGCCGGCGCCGGGCGCTCGTGGCCGGCCTCGACGCGATCGAGGGCGTGCAGTGCCCCGTGCCGACCGGCGCGTTCTACGCCTACGCCGACGTGCGGGGGCTGCTGGGCCGCCGCTTCGGCGACGTGACCCCGCGGACCTCGGCGGAGCTCGCCGAGCTGGTCCTGGAGCGGGCGGAGGTCGCGGTGGTCCCCGGCGAGGCGTTCGGGCCCTCCGGGTTCCTGCGCCTGTCCTACGCCCTGGGCGACGACGACCTCGCCGAGGGCGTGCGCCGGCTCCAGGAGCTGCTCGGGAGCGCGGCGTGAGCGCCGCGGCCGCCGTGCGCGCCCTCGACGCCGTCCCCGCCTCCGCGGCCGTGACCGCGGGGCTGCTGGGCGGCTACGCGACCGCCCGCGCCACCGGGGTGCGCCCGCTGGGCGGCGCCGTGCTCGCCGCGGCCGGGGCGGTCGCCGCCCACCGGTGGTGGCACCGCGGCGGGCCCGCGGTCACGGCCGGGCTCGCCGGGCTCTACGTCCTGGGCTTCGGGGCCTCCCACCCGCTGGCCAGGCGCCTCGGGGCCTGGCCCTCGGTGCTCGCGGTCACCGCCGCCAACGCCACGGCCAACCTCGTGCTGGTGGACCGGCCCGGCCACTGAGGCCCGGACCCCCGTGTCCCGGGTCCGCTCCGCACGACGGCGCCCGTCCCGTGGCCGCGGGGCGGGCGCCGCCGTGCGCGGCGGGCTCAGTCGCCGACCGCGTCCCGGCCCCGGCGCACGATGAGCGGGTCCGGGGCGTGGACCACCTCCGGGTCCTTGTCCTCGTAGTCGAACTGGTCCAGGAAGCAGCGCATCGCGTTGAGC
>NZ_JAJMZI010000010.1:0-36852 GCF_021012935.1 Kocuria sp. LUK | reverse complement strand
TCGTAGGGATAGTCCTCCCGCCAGGTCTCCACCGCCGAGCCGCCCGGGTCGATCAGGTCGGGGTCGTCCTCGTGCCCGTGCGGCACGGTGTAGCCCATCTCGGTGAGGTGGTCGATGAACTCCCGCAGGTTCTCCCGCACGGACCACTGGTCGGCGGGCATCCACTGCCGTCTGGCGTCGGGCATCAGCCGCTCCTCCTCCTGCGCACGATCTCCTGAGAAGCACACTACGCGGGCCGCCCCGCCCCCGGGACCGTCGTGCTCGCGCCGGGTGCCGCGGAGGCGCCCGGGCACCGGCGGGTGCCGCCGGTGCCCGGGCGCGGAGATCTCCCTTGCGCGGCCGGGGCCCCGGTGGGACCCTCGGCAGCAACGGCGGTTCGGCGAGGTCGGGAGGCACCCGTGGCGGCGACGGAGCAGACGGTGCGGCGGCTGCGGACCACGTGCTGCGTGGTGGGCGGCGGGCCCGCCGGGCTGATGGCGGGGGTCCTGCTGGCGCGCCAGGGCGTGGACGTGGTGGTGCTGGAGAAGCACGCCGACTTCCTGCGCGACTTCCGCGGCGACACCCTCCACCCCTCGACCCTCGAGCTGATGGCCGAGCTCGGCTGGCTCGACGACGTCCTGGCCCTGCCCCACACCCGCGTGGAGCGGGCCACGGTCTCCCTCGGCGGGGAGGCGGTCGTGGTCGGGCGCTTCGACCGGCTGCCCGTGCGCTGCCCGTTCATCGCGTTCCTGCCGCAGTGGGACTTCCTGGACCTGCTCGCCGAGAAGGGCCTGGCCCTGCCCGGCTTCCGGCTGCTGCGCTCCACGGCCGCCGACGGCCTGCTCGTGGCGGACGGGCGCTGCACGGGCGTCACGGCCCACGACGACGACGGGGCGCCCGTGCAGGTCCGCGCCGACCTCGTCCTGGCCGCCGACGGCCGCGACTCCGTGCTGCGGGCGGCGGCCGGTCTGGTCCCGCGCTCCTCGCCGTCCCGGATGGACGTCCTGTGGTTCCGGCTGCCCCGCGCCGAGGGGCAGGAGCAGCCGCTGTTCAACGCCGGCGACGGCGCGGTGGTCGCCCTGCCCCGCACCGGCTACTGGCAGGCCGCCCTGATCGTGCGCGCCGGCGAGCACGAGGCCCTGCGCGCCGCGGGCCTGGAGGCCTTCCGCGACCGGGTGCGCACCCTGGCCCCCGGCCTGGCGGAGGGGATCGGGACGGTCCGGGACTGGGAGCAGGTGAAGCTGCTGCGCGTGCGCGTGGACCGCCTGCGCCGCTGGTGGCGTCCCGGCCTGCTGTTCCTCGGCGACGCCGCCCACGCCATGTCCCCGGCCGGCGGGGTGGGCATCAACCTCGCGATCCAGGACGCCGTGGCCGCGGCCAACCTCCTCGGGCCCCGGCTGCTGCGGGGCGGGGTGCGGGGGCGCGACCTCGCCCGCGTGCAGCGCCGCCGGGCCTGGCCCGCCCGGGCCACCCAGCTGTTCCAGCTGCTGCTGGCCCGCCGGCTCGTGCCCGCCCGGCCCGGGGGCCGCTCCCGGCCGCCGGTGCCGCTGGGCCTCGTGCGGGCGCTGCCGTTCCTGCCGCACCTCACGGGCCGGGCGATCGGCATCGGCCTGCGCCCGGAGCACGTCCGCCCCGTCTGACCGCTCCTGACTCCTCCCCGTCCGACTCCTCCCCGCGAGCTCCCGTCGCAGCGACGGGACCCCGTGCCACAGGCCTCGAGAACGTGGAGTACCGGGCCTGCCGTGGGAGCTCGCGGCCGGACGGAGGAGCGGGGAGGGGCAGGGAGCGGGCTGCTTCTCAGGGGCGGGGGGAGAGGCGATCGACCGCCTCCAGCAGCGCGGTGAGGATCGCGTGGCGCTGCTCGTGGGCGTCGGGCAGCAGGCCGATCGAGGCGTTGTGGTAGAGCCCGTCGCCCATCTGCTGCACCGCCGTGGCCACCACCGGGTCGCCCACGTCCGCGAGGATCAGGGCGTACCAGGACTGCTCGAGCCGCTTGAGCGCGGCCCGCGCGTTCTCGTCCCCGGACTGCACGAGCCGGGAGGCGACGACGAGCGCCCGGTCCAGCCGGCTGTCCTCGTACAGGGACGTGGTGAGGAAGTAGCGGGCCGCGCCGTCCTCCGCCGCGGCCATGGCCTCGAGGTCCAGCTGCATGAGCTCCTCGAGCTGCTGCAGGGTCGCGTCCACCAGTGCCTGGCGGTGCGGGAAGTGGTAGAGCAGCCCGCCCTTGGACACCCCGGCGGCGGCCGCCACGGCGTCGAGGGTCGCGGCGCGCTCGCCGTCGTCGAGGACGATCTGCTCGAAGGCGGCCAGGAGCTTGTCCCGGGCGACGGGCCGGCGCGGCATGTGACGAAGACCTCCCTGGTGGTGGCGATTTCCCCCATTGTGGCAGTCGCAAAATAACTGTACCGTCTGGACGGTACAGTTTCAGGCTGTCGCTCCCCGACCCGTTCCCCCGGAGGTGAACCATGACCACTCTGCTGACGTCCCGGCCCACGGCGGGCGCGCGGGAGTGGGCCGCGCTCGCGGTCCTGATGCTCCCCGTCCTGCTCGTCTCGGTCGACAACACCGCGCTGAGCTTCGCCCTGCCCGCCGTCTCCCAGGCCCTGCGGCCCACGGGCGCGCAGCTGCTGTGGATCGTGGACGTCTACGCCCTCGTGCTGGCCGGGCTGCTCATCCCCATGGGCAGCCTGGGGGACCGCGTCGGCCGCCGCCGGCTGCTGCTCGTCGGCGGCACGGGCTTCGCCCTGGTCTCCGCCGCGACCGCCTTCGCCCCGAGCGCCGAGCTGCTCGTGGCCGGCCGGGCCGCGATGGGCCTGTTCGGCGCGATGCTCATGCCCGCGACCCTGTCCCTGCTGCGTAACATCTTCCTCGACGCCCGCCAGCGGCGGATCGCGGTCGCCGTGTGGGCCGCCGGCTTCAGCGGCGGCGCCGCGCTGGGGCCGATCGTGGGCGGGTTCCTGCTCAACCACTTCTGGTGGGGCTCCGTGTTCCTCATGGCCGTGCCCGTGCTCGTCCCGCTGCTCGTGCTGGGCCCGCTGCTGATCCCCGAGTCCCGCGACCCCCGCCCCGGCCCCGTGGACGTGCCCTCCGTGGTGCTCGCGATGCTGGCCATGACCCCGGTCGTCTACGGCATCAAGGCCCTGACCGCCTCGGGCCGGCTCTTCGACGGGCTGCTGGCCACGGCCTTCGGCGTGCTCTTCGGCGTGCTCTTCGCCCGCCGCCAGGCCGTGCTCGCCACGCCGATGCTCGACCTCGGGCTCTTCCGCGAGCGCGGCTTCACCGGCGGGGTGGCCGTGAACGTGCTCGGCAACGTGGGCCTGTACGGGTTCCTGTTCATGCTCACCCAGTACCTGCAGCTCGTGGTGGGCCTCGACCCCATGACCGCCGGGCTCACCATGGTCCCCGGCCTCGTGCTCACCGTGCTCGCCGGGTTCGCCGCCGTGCGGGCCGTGGCCCGCGTCGCCCCGCGCACCGTGATCGTCACGGGCATGCTCCTCTCGGCGGCGGGCTTCCTCGGCGTGGCGCTGGCGGACCTCGCGGCGGGCCCCGTCGTCGTCCTGGCGGCCTTCTGCCTGGTGGGCACGGGCATCGGCCTCGCCGAGACGCTGTCCAACGACCTCATCCTCGCCGCGGCCCCGCCGCACAAGGCCGGGGCCGCCTCGGCGATCTCCGAGACCGGCTACGAGGTGGGCGCGGTGGCCGGCACCGCGGTGCTGGGCGGACTGCTCACCGCCTTCTACCAGCACCACCTGGACCTGCCCCGGGCCCTGGACACCGGTGCCGCGGCGGCCGCCCACGAGACCCTGGGCGCGGCCGTCGGGATCGCGGACGAGGCCGGTGCGCTGGGGCCGGCCGTGCGGGAGGCGGCGTTCGCGGCGTTCACGGCCGGCATGCACTGGACGGCCGTGGTCATGGCTGTCGTCGGCGTGCTCGCGGCCCTCACGGTCGCCCGCGTGCTGCGGCCAGCCACGCGCTGAGCCCGGCGGCCTCGAGCGGGTCGGCGCGCAGCCCGACCCACCCGTCGGGGCGCACGACCGTCCCGCCGCGCCCCGGCCGGTCCTCGAGCCGGTGCACGTGGACCCCGGGCCCCAGCGGCCCGGGGTCCACGGCCGAGCGCTCGAGCAGGACGTGGACGCCCGGTGCGGCCGTGAGCTCGTGCAGCCGCACCGTCCGCCCGCCGCAGCGCACCGGCCCGTCCGGCAGGCGCTCGCCCGCCCGCGGCCGCCCGCGCGGCCGGCCCCTGGTCACCGACAGCGGGCTCGCGCGGTGGTGCACGCGCAGCTGCGCGAGCACGGCCAGCGGCGGGTCCACGAGGAACCGGGTGCGCAGCACGGCGGGCAGCGCCGGCGCCCCCAGCGGGGCCAGCCGCGTGCGGGCCAGCCGGGAGACGGCGTCCGTGCCGGCCTCGCCCCGGAACAGCACGTCCGTCAGGGCCAGGACCCGGCGGTCCGCGGGGCGGCGCTCGAGCTCGTAGGACTCCAGCAGCCGCTCCCGGGCCGCGCCGCCCGCCCCGGGTGCGGCGGCCCACGCCAGTTTCCAGCCGAGGTTCAGCGCGTCCTGGATCCCGGTGTTCATTCCCTGGCCGCCGGCGGGGGAGTGGGCGTGGGCGGCGTCGCCCACCAGGAACACGTCCCCGGCCCGGAAGCGCTCGGCCAGCCTCCGCTGCAGCCGGACCCGCGCGGACCACGCCACCCGGGTGATCCGGGCGGGCAGACCGGCCGCGGTGAGCGCGGCCCGCAGCTCCTCCACCGGCACGGGCGGGCCCGGCTGCCCGAACGGGACCGCCGAGGGGCGCGCCGGGGCGGAGACGAGCAGCCGCCAGGGGGCGGCCTCCCCGATCGCGAAGAGGAAGACGATCCCCCCGGCCGCCGCGACCACGTGCGCCCGGTCCGGGGCGAGCCCGTCGAGCTCGAGGTCGGCCAGGAGGATGTCGGCCCGGTACGGGCGCCCGCGCCACGGGACGCCGGTCAGGGCCCGGGCGGTGCTGTCCGGGCCGTCGCACCCGGCCAGGAACCGGAACGGGGCCCGCTCCCGGGTCCCCGCCCGCTCCAGCACGGCGGTCCGGCCCGCGAGACCGGTCAGTGCGGTGCCCCGCTCGACCGGCACGCCCCGGGCCGCCAGGGCCTCCCGAAGCACCTCCTCGACGTCGGCCTGGCGCACGAGCACCGGGTGCGGGAAGGCCGTGCCCGGCAGCCGCACGTCCTCCAGCCGCGCGGTCACGACCCGCCGGCCCAGGTGCAGGTCCACCACGGGAGAGCGGTCGGCGCGGGCCAGGACGGCCTCGGTCACCCCGAGCGGGCGCAGCCCCTCGAGGGTGCGCGGGTGCAGGATCAGCGCGCGGGAGGGGCGGCGCAGCCGCTCCCGCCGCTCCACGACGCGCACCGCGGCCCCGTGCGCGTCGGCCTGCAGGGCCAGTGCGAGCCCGCTCGTCCCGGCGCCGACCACCAGGATCCCGCCGTCGCCCGCCACGGCCGGCCTCAGCCCCGGCCCGGCCGGACGCCGGTGAGCAGCCCCCAGTCGGGGACGCCGCGGCCGGCGGCGGCGGCAGGGTCCGCCAGCACCGCGTCACGGTGCAGCCCGGGCAGGACGACGGCCCGCACCGTGGCCGGGTCGCACACCAGCGAGAGCACCCGGCCCAGCGCCAGCACGTACGCCTGGGCCGCGTCCGGCCCGTCCCACTCGTAGAAGCCCCGGTAGCGCCCCTGCTCGTCGTGGGCCAGCCACAGCTTCGAGACGAACCCGGGGAAGCCGGCGAACAGCGGGGTGTTCAGCTCGCTCTCCCAGCGGAAGGCGGTGTGGGCCGGGCCGCGCACCCCGCGCAGCCGGAAGACCACCACGAGCACGGCCGGGCCGGCCGGGGCCGCGGGCGTCACGACCGTCTCCCGGTAGACCCGCCCGCCCGTGCCGTCGGCGAAGCACAGGCGCGTCCCGCGCCACCGGCGCGGCTGGTGCAGGCGCCGCCCGGCGATCAGGCCGGCGGAGCGCGCCACGGAGGAGGCCACCGCCCGTCCGGCGCGTCCGGGCCCCGCGAAGGGCGCGGCGAGCGTCCGGGCGGGCGGGGCGGCGCCCTCGTGCTGTGCCATGCCGGTGCCTCCCTGTCCCGGATCCGGTCCGACCGGTGGCTGACCAGTGTAGGAGCGGCGGCGCACGGGGTCAGGTGGACGACCTCCGTGTGACGCGCCGGACCGGTGCGCGGGCCGGCCCGCCGGCCGTAGGCTCGGGGCACGCACCCGCCGGGAGGAAGGACCACCATGACCCCGCAGGAACTGCTCGAGGACGCCGCCCGCCGCCCGTGCGAGGCCGCCGACCACGTGCTCGAGGGCGTGGGCGCCGAGGCCCTCCACGCGCGGCCGGGCGGCGCGAACCCGGTCGCCTGGCTGCTCTGGCACGCCGCGCGCCAGGAGGACGCCCAGGTCGCCGCGCTCGCCGGCACGGAGGAGGTCTGGACCGGCCAGGGCTGGAACGCCCGCTTCGGCCTCGACCTGCCCGACGCCGACACGGGCTTCGGCCACGGGCCCGAGGAGGTCGCCCGCGTCCGGGTGGACTCGGCCGACCTGCTGCGCGAGTACCTGGCGGCCGTGGTCGAGCGGACGGCGGCCTACGTCCGCGGGCTCACGGCCGCGGACCTGGACGAGGTCGTGGACCGCTCGTGGGATCCCCCGGTCACCCGCGGGGCCCGGCTCGTCAGCACGCTCGACGACGCCGCCCAGCACCTCGGTCAGGCCGGCTACGCCCGGGGCCTGGCGGAGCAGGGCTGGCACGGTCCCTGGTGAGCGCTCCCGCCCGCGCGGCGGCACCCCCAAGAAGTTGTAAACGCATTGAGACGGAGTGTGACAGCGCGCCGAAGTGGGGACGCCCGTTTCCTCGGCGGCCGCGGGGCGTTCACCTACGCTGAGCATGCTGGATCCAGCGCTCCGGGCACCTGCTCCACCTCTGCTGCCCGTCCGTCTCCACCCGGGGGAATGCCGTCATGCCGTCTCGCGACCACGCCCGCCGCCGGGCCGCGGCCTCGCTGCGCCACCGCGCGTCGTCGCCGGTGGCCGCGCTCTCGGCGTTCTCGGCGCTGGTCGCCCTCAGCGTGGCCGTCAGCTCCGGGGTCGAGCCCGGCGCGGAGCGGGAGGGCGGCTCCGGCCAGGGCCCGGCCGCCGGACTCGCCGCGGCCGGCGGGCGGCCGGGACAGAGCTGGACGCTGCTGGCCGCCGGCCCCGACGGGGCCGCTGCCCCGGACGCACCGCGCCGCGAGGACCGCGACGAGTCCCCGGTGCGCGACGGCGGGACCGGCACGGACTCCTGGCGTCCCGGTGCCGGCCGCGGCGACGAGGCCCGCGGCGCCCGCTCGACGGTGCGCCCCGGCCGCGAGGCGCCGAACCTCTACGTGGGCGAGCTGCCCGTCAACACGCTCATCGCCCCCGCCCAGGGCGTCGTCCTGCCCGGCGGCGACTTCGGGTGGCGGATCGCCCCCGACCGCGGCGGGCGCGAGTTCCACAACGGCACCGACGTCTCGGCCGCCGCCGGCCTGCCGGTCGTCGCCGCCCTCGACGGCACCGTCACCGCCGTCTTCTGGGACGTCTGGGGCGGCAACCGCGTGGAGGTCACCCACGCCGACGGCCTGAAGACCACCTACAACCACCTGGCGGACGTCCGGGTGCGCACCGGCGACCGGCTGGCGGCCTCCGAGCAGCTGGGCTCGGTCGGCAGCACGGGGATGCGCACCACCGGCCCCCACCTCCACTTCGAGACCTGGATCCACGGCCGGGCGGTGGACCCGCAGTCCTTCGACTGGCTCGACGGCTCCCGGGTCATCCCCGCCTCCCGCAGCAAGTACTCCCTCGAGGTCCCGCCCCCGCCCGGGGCGGACGCGGCGGCGGACGGGAAGAAGCAGCGGCAGGACCCGGAGCAGGCGGAGAAGAAGGCGCAGCAGGAGAGGGCGCAGCAGGACAGGAAGCGGCAGCAGGAGAAGGCGCAGCAGGAGAAGGCGCAGCGGGACGAGAAGCGGCAGGAGAAGGCTCCGGAGCAGCGGGAGCCGGCCGGGACGGAGCCCGCGCCGCAGCCGACGACCGGGAAGCCGGAGCGGCCCGCCGCGGAGCCGGCGCCCCAGGCCCCGGCCGACGCACCGGCCACGGGCACCCGGCCGGGCGGGACCACCCCGCCCGCGCAGGACCCGGCGCAGGAGGCCCCCGCACCGGCCCCCGGCACGGGCACCGTGCCGGCCCCGGGGACCACCCCGGACGGGCAGCCCGACCCCGCGCCGGGGGACGGCGCCGTCCCGGACCCCGCCGGACCGCCCGCGCCCGGCGCCGAGCAGCCCGCCCCCGCGCCGACCGAGCCGTCCACCCCGGCCCCCGCGCCCGGGGACCCGGCCGACGGCGGCGCCCCCGGCGCCGAGCAGCCCGATCCGCTCTCCGGCGTGCAGGAGCGGGTCCCGGACGAGCTGCGCGACACGGACGGCGACGGCGAGCTGGACGTCGACGACGACACCGTCGACGACGACCTGGACGGTGACGGCCTCAGCAACCACGAGGACCCCGACCTCGACGGCGACGGCGTGCCCAACGAGCTCGACGACGACCTCGACGGCGACGGCCTGCCCAACGCCGCCGACCCGGACATCGACGGCGACGGGCGGCCCAACGAGGAGGACCCGGAGCAGTTCGTGCCCGCCGCGCCCGAGGCCCCGAGCGGCCCCGCAGCCGGGGAGCCCGCCGCGGGCGCCCCGGCCGGGAAGCCCGCGGACACCGCGCCGGGACCGGCCGCCGAGGCCGGTCCGGCCACCGGAGGCGCCGCCTCGGCCGGCACGGAGCAGGTTCCCGCGCCCGCCCCGTCCCCGGCCGCCGGGACGCCCGCCGCCGGGTAGCCGCCGGGGCTGCCGCGCCACCGGGCCGCACCACCGCCCCGCCGCGCCACCGAGGCACCTCCACGGTGCCGCTCCCGCCGCGCCGACGACGGGGCCGTCACCGCGCGCCCGTGGCGTCCCCGCCACGCCGTCATCCCTGCGCCGACGACGGCGGTCGCCGCCCGGTCGAGGGACCCGCGGCGCGTCATCCGGGCCCCGGCTCGGGGCCGGCCCTTCCCCTGCGCAACGGCCCGGGCTACGGTCGGGCTCAACCGGCCCGCCTCCCGGAGGTGACGCACATGCCGCTCTACGAGTACCGCTGTCCCGCGTGCGGGGTCTTCGAGGCCCTGCGGAGCATGGGCGCGGCCGGCGCCGAGCAGGCCTGTCCCGGCTGCGGCGCCCCCGCCCGGCGGCTGATGAGCGCCCCCGGCCTCTCCTGCACCGGCTCCGCCGCCGCCCGCCTGATCGAGCGCACCGAGGCCACCGCGAGCGAGCCCGGCGTCGTCGCCGCCCCGCCGCCCGGCCCCCGCACGGGCCCCCGGCGCAGCACGAACCCCCTCCACCGCAGACTTCCCCGGCCCTGAGCGGCACCGCACCCGAAGCACCGATCCCACCGAGGAGGCACGTCATGCCGGAGCTCGTCTTTCCCCTGGACTCGTCACGGCCGTTCGAGGACCAGCAGCTGGTCGGGCACAACCGGTGGCACCCGGAGATCCCGCCGGTGGCCACGGTCCGCCCCGGGGACACCTTCCGGGTGCACTGCCGGGAGTGGTTCGACGGCGCGATCGTCAACGACGACTCCGCCGAGGACATCCTCAACGCCCCGCTGAAGACCGTGCACAAGCTCTCCGGGCCCTTCGCCGTCGAGGGCGCGAAGCCGGGGGACCTGCTGGTCGTCGACATCCTCGACGTCGGGCCGATCCCGCAGGAGGACTCCGGGCCGCTCGCCGGCCAGGGCTGGGGCTACACCGGCATCTTCGCCCGGAGCAACGGCGGCGGGTTCCTCACCGACCGCTTCCCGGACGCCTACAAGGCGATCTGGGACTTCCGCGGCCAGACCGCGACCTCCCGGCACGTCCCCGAGGTCTCGTTCACCGGCATCGTCCACCCGGGGCTGATGGGCACCGCGCCGTCGGCCGGGCTGCTCGCGCGCTGGAACCAGCGCGAGGGCGCGCTCATCGCCACCGACCCCGACCGGGTCCCGCCCCTGGCCCTGCCCCCGGAGCCGGACGGCGCGCTGCTGGGCGGGGTGCCCGAGGCCGACCGGCAGCGGGTCGCCGGGGAGGCCGCCCGCACCGCCCCGCCGCGGGAGAACGGCGGCAACCAGGACATCAAGAACCTCACCAAGGGCACCCGCGTGTTCTACCCCGTCTTCGTCGACGGGGCGAACTTCTCCGTGGGCGACCTGCACTTCTCCCAGGGCGACGGCGAGATCACCTTCTGCGGGGCCATCGAGATGGGCGGGTTCATCGACTTCCACGTCGACGTCATCAAGGGCGGCATGGAGACCTACGGGGTCTCCGAGAACGCGATCTTCCTGCCCGGCAACACGGACCCCCAGTACAGCGAGTGGATCGCGTTCTCCGGCACGTCCGTGACCCTGGAGGGCGAGCAGCGCTACCTCGACTCCCAGCTGGCCTACCAGCGGGCGTGCCTGCACGCGATCGACTACCTCACGAACTTCGGCTACTCCCCGGAGCAGGCCTACCTGTTGCTCGGGGCCGCACCGATCGAGGGCCGCTTCTCCGGAGTGGTCGACATCCCCAACTCGTGCGCGACCGTCTACCTGCCCACGGCGATCTTCGACTTCGACGTCCGGCCCTCCGCGGCCGGCCCGCACCGGATCGACCCCGGCACGGGCGCCCCGCACGCCGCGGCCTGACCCCGCCGCCCCCGGCCCGCCGCACCCGCCGCGGGCCGGTGCGCGGCGGACCCGAAACCGTCGGGGCGTCAGGGGATCAGGCCCCGCCCGGTCCACCCGGTGGGCAGGTGGCCGCCGCGGGGCAGCAGCACGAGCCGTGACGAGGGCAGCTGCTCCGCCAGACGGCGGGCGTGGTCGGGCGGGACGACGTCGTCGTCCTCGGCGTGCACCACGACGATCTCGAGGTCGGCCAGGGTCCGGCCGGCGGTCGGGGGCAGGGCGAAGCCCGGCTCGCCCCACTCGGGGTCCGCGGGGTCCCACGCCGGGGCGGCGACGGTGACGACCCGCTGCAGCAGCGTGGGGATCCGGTGGCACAGGAACCGCAGCGCCTCGGACCCGCCCAGGGAGTGGCCGACGATCGCCCACGGCTCGTCGGGGATCTCCCGCACCGCCCGCCCGATGGCCTCCTGCCACAGGTCCGGGTCGGGGTCCTCCGGGCGCGGCAGCGCCGGGGCGACGACGTCGGCCTCGGGCCACTGCCGGCGCACCGCCTCGAGCAGGGGGTTGCAGGCCGGCTGCGGGCCGGCGCCGTGCAGGAAGAGGATCCGGTGGACCATGGAGCACCTCGGGGAAGGGGCGGGGCCGCGGGAGGAACCGCTGCACCCAGCGTCCTCGCGCCCGCTCCGGGGTGTCAAGGGCGCCCGGGTCCGCCCTTGCCCGCCCTGTGCCCGTGAGTGACCACGGTCGCGTCGGCTGACCACGCGCTCCCGTGGTCAGCCGACGCGACCGTGGTCACTCGGCGGAGGAGGTGGGAACCGGCTGCTCCCGCAGGCGGTCGGCGCCCGGTCCGGAGAGGCGGTCCAGGGCCACTGTGCGGCCGGTGAGCAGGAGCAGCAGCGCCTCCGTGGACCCGCGCACCTCCGGCCCGCGCCCGGCGGACCAGCCGGTGTCCTCGGCCACGAGGTGCAGCCCCCGCAGCCGGTGCCGGGCGCGGAACGGGAACGGCATGGACCACACGCGCTCGGCCGCGGCCCGGGCCGCCTCCGGGGGCATGGGGTGGCGGCGCCCCAGCGGCAGGGCGATGTCCTGGGTGTGCACGAGGACGTCGACCAGCGGCTCGCGGCTGCTCGTGATCACGGGGTGGCGCCGGGAGCCGTCCAGGCGGCGGTAGTCGGCGAGGATCTGCTCGACCGGCCGGCGGCCGCGGCGGCGGGCGTCGAGGAACAGGGCGCGGTCCACGTTCCCCCGGCCGCGCCACAGCATGCGCAGCAGGTCCCCGGGTCCGACCTGGGGCGAGGAGATGACGTGGGCGGCGACGTCCCGCACCGACCAGCCCGGGCACAGGGTGGGGTGCTCCCACTCCTCCGGCGTGAGGGTCCCGAGCAGGTCGGCGAGCGCCGCCCGCTCCCGGTGGATGGTTTCCCAGACGGCGGTGCGGTCCATGGTAATCTACCTCCAGTGGTCAGTCTTCCTGACCAAATTGTCCGCCGCGGAGCAGGGGAGGTCAAGGGGCGTGGCGACCGACGACGACGCCGGCACGAACACCGGGCTGCTGCTCTACTACCCGTACCGGGAGATGGAGCGGCAGGTGATGGCCGCCCTGCACGGGGCGGGGTTCGAGGACCTCTCCTTCGCCCAGGCCCGCATCTTCCAGCGGATCGGCCCGGAGGGCACGCGCGTGGTGCAGCTGGCCCAGGACGCCGGGGTCACGAAGCAGACCGCCAGCGTGCTCGTGCAGGACCTCGAGCAGGAGGGCTACGTGGTCCGGCGCCCCGACCCCGCCGACGCCAGGGCCCGCCTCGTCGTCGTCGCCGCGCGGGGACGTGCCGCCCAGGCGGTCGCGGCCGGCGTGGTCGCCGCGGTGGAGGAGCGGTGGCGGCGGAAGCTCGGGGCGCGCCGCTGGGCCGCGCTGCGCCGGGCGCTGGCCGAGCTCCACGAGGACCCGCCCGGGGCGACCGGCTGACCTCGCCCGCAGCCCCCGCCGCGCCGGCCCGGGAGTGACCACGGCCCCGTCGAGCGACCCCGCGCTCCCGTGGTCAGCCGACGCAACCGTGGTCACTCGGCGGAGGGGGAGGGCCGGGCGTGGTCATGCGGTGGTGCTCCGGGGCCGGAGCGCCACAATGGGACCATGACCGACGCCGCCGACCCCTCCCGTCCGCCCCGCGCCTACTGGACCGTCGAGCCCGGCCGCGGCGAGCTGCGCCCCGCCCCGCTGCCCGCCCCGGGCCCCGGCGAGGTCCTGGTCCGGGCGCTGCGCTCCGGGATCAGCCGCGGCACCGAGTCGCTCGTGCACCGGGGGAAGGTGCCCGAGCGGGTCCGCGAGCGGATGCGCGCGCCGTTCCAGGAGGGCGAGCTGCCGGGGCCGGTGAAGTACGGCTACCTCTCCGTGGGCCTCGTGGAGCAGGGCCCGGATGAGCTGCTGGGCCGGCGGGTGTTCTGCCTGCACCCGCACCAGGAGCGCTACGTGGTGCCCGCGGACGCCGTGACCCCCGTGCCCGACGACGTCCCCTCCGATCGGGCGGTGCTCACCGGCTCGGTGGAGACCGCCGTCAACGCCCTGTGGGAGGCCGCGCCCCGGCTCGGCGACCGGGTGGCCGTGGTCGGCGCCGGGATGATCGGGGCCTGCGTCGCGGCCCTGCTGGCCCGCTTCCCGCTGGGACGGCTGCAGCTCGTCGACCCGCAGCCCGGGCGGGCCGCGCTCGCCGCGCGCCTGGGCGTGGCCCACGTGCTCCCGCAGGACGCCGCGGGCGAGTGCGACCTCGTCCTGCACGCCTCCTCGACCGCCGCCGGGCTGGCCCGCGGCCTGGAGCTGCTGGGCGACGAGGGGGAGCTGATCGAGCTGTCCTGGTACGGGGAGGACGACCCCGTGGTGCCCCTGGGCGCAGACTTCCACGCCCGCCGCCTGCAGATCCGCGCGAGCCAGGTCGGCGCCGTCGCCGCCGCCCGCCGGGCCCGGCGCACCCCCGCCGACCGGCTCGCCACCGCCCTCGAGGCGCTGCGCGACCCCCGCTTCGACGCGCTGCTCTCGGGCGGCTCGTCCTTCGAGGAGCTGCCCGCGACCATGGCCCGCCTGGCCGGGGCGCCCTCGGACGTCCTGTGCCACGTGGTGGCCTACGACCAGCCCCGCCCGGGGCCCGCACCGACCGAGGAGACCGCGTGTTCACCCTGACCGTCCGCGACCACATCATGATCGCCCACAGCCTCCCCGACCCGTTCTTCGGCCCCGCCCAGCGCCTGCACGGGGCGACCTACGAGGTGGAGACCACCTGGGCGCGGCCCGTCCTCGACGAGCACGGCGTGGTCATGGACATCGGGATGGCCTCGGGGCTGCTCGGGCAGGTCCTCGACGGCCTGCGCCACCGCAACCTCGACGAGCACCCCGACTTCGCCGGGCGGCTGAGCACCACGGAGGTGATCGCCCAGCACGTCGGCGATCGGCTGGCCGCGGCCGCCGCCGGGATCGAGGGTCTCGAGCGGCTGACCGTGACGCTGCGGGAGAACCCCGACGCGTGGGCCTCCTACACCCTGGAGCTGCCCGTGCTCGGCGGGGGGTCGGGCCGTGGCTGAGCCGGCCGGCGCGCGGATCGACGTGGTGGTCCCCGACGACGACCGGCCCACCGGTGGCTCCCTCTACGACGAGCGGGTCGCCGCCGCGCTGCGCGGGCTCGGCCGGGAGGCCCGCACCGTGCCGGTCGCCGGGGCGTGGCCGCACCCGGACGCCGCCGCCCGCCGCCGGCTGCGCGCCGCCCTCGGGGCCCCGGTCCCGGGCCGGGCGGTCCTGCTCGACGGCCTGGTGGGCTGCGCCGCCCCGGGGACCGTCGCCGACGCCGTGGCCGCCGGGGTGCCCGTGCACGTGCTCGTGCACCTGCCCCTGGCCCTCGAGACCGGCCTGGACCCCCGGCACGCCGCGGCGCTGGAGCGGCAGGAGGCGGCCGCCCTGGCCGCGGCCACCGGCGTGGTGGTGACCAGCTCGTGGGCCGCCGAGGACCTGCGCCGCCGCCACGGCACCGAGGACGCCGCCGTGGCCGTGCCCGGCACCGAGCCCGCCCCCGTCGCCGCCGGGTCGGACCCGCCCCGGCTGACCTGCCTGGGCTCGCTCACGCCCATGAAGAACCAGGTGCTGCTGCTCGAGGCGCTCGCCCCCCTCGGCGGGCAGGCCTGGACCCTGGACCTCGTCGGGGCCCCGGGACCGCCGCCGTGGCGGGCCCGGGTCGACGCCGCGGTGGCCGCACTGCCCGACCCCGCGCGGGTTCGCGTCCCCGGCCCGCTCACCGGTGCGGCCCTCGAGGCACAGTGGGCCGCCACGGACCTGCTCGTGCTGCCCTCCCGCGCCGAGACCTACGGGATGGTCGTCACCGAGGCGCTCGCCCACGGGGTGCCCGCCCTCGTCCCCGCCGGCACCGGGGCGGTCGAGGCCCTCGACGGCACCCCGCACGGGGTCGACCCCGCCGAGCGCGCCGGGGCCGTCCTGGACCCCGCCGACCCCGCCGCCTGGACGACGGCCCTGCGCGCGTGGCTCACCGACCCGGACCTGCGCGCACGGTGGCGGACCGCGGCCCTGGCCCGCCGCCGGCGGCTGCGCCGGTGGAGCGACACCGCCCACGACGTCCTGGCCGCGCTCGAGGCCCCGGCCCGCGCGCCGTCCTGACCCGCCCGGCCCACCGACCCGTCCGCACGACCGCCCGGCGCACCGCCCCGGCCCGACCGTCCTGCACCGCCGACCCGCACCGCCGACCCGTACCGGCGCCCGCCCCGCGGCAGGCCCCGGCCACCGACCGAAGGAGACACCGTGGACCGTTCCGCCGACCCGCACGAGACCGTCGGCCCCACCGGAGCGGCGGGCCCCGTGCCCGAGCGCCCCGTGGCCGAGGACTGGCTCGCGCTGCGCGAGGCCGCCGACGCCGCCGCCCGCGAGGACTCCCGCTTCCTGCTCGAGCGGCTCGAGCGGCACTGGGCCGCGGCCGCACCGGCCGGGGCGCCGGGGGCCGAGGAGCCGGTCGTCGTCGTCGACCTCGGGGCCGGCACGGGCGCGAACCGCGCGTGGCTGTCCTCCCGGCTGCCGGGCCCCCAGCGGTGGGTGCTGCTGGACCACGACGACCGCCTGCTCGAGCAGGCGGTGGCCGCGGCCCGCGCGGACGGGGCCGAGGTCGAGCCCGTCCACGCCGGTGTCGAGGAGCTGGCGGACGTGCTCGCCCGCCACCCCGGCCGGCGCCGGCTCGTGACCTGCTCCGCGCTGCTCGACCTGCTCACCACGGCGCAGATCGGGCAGCTGGCCCGCGTGCTGCGCGCGGAGGCCGTGCCCGCGCTGCTGGCCCTGACCGTCGACGGCGAGGTCCACCTCGACCCGCCGCACCCGCTCGACGCCCGGGTGCTCGGCGCCTTCGAGGACCACCAGAAGCGCGGCGAGCTCGCCGGCACGGAGGCCGTGGCCCTGACCATGGACGCGCTGCGGGAGCAGGGCATGGTCGTGGACGCGGCCCCCACCCCGTGGTGGGTCGCCGACCAGCCCTGGGCGCAACCGCTGCTCGAGCGCTTCCTGGCCGACCGCGCCGACGCCGCCGTGGAGCACTACCCGGAGCTCGAGCCCGAGGCCCACGCGTGGCTGCGCACCCGCCTCGTGGACGTGGCCCGGGGCCGGCTGCGGGCCACCGTCGGCCACGCCGACGTCCTGGGACTGCCGCCGCAGGACTGAGCCGCCTCAGGCCTCCGGGGTCCCGGCGCGGGCCCTGCGCTCGAGGCCCACGACGTCGCGGCCGAAGGAGACGACCAGCAGCACCAGGGCCACCGCGGTGGCCGCGGCGGCCAGCGGCAGCGGGATCCAGGGCACGAGCGCGCCGATCAGCGTCCCGCCCTGGACCCCGGCGGTCGTGCGCCGGTAACCGCTGGGCGGCAGGGGCGCCCGCCAGGCCGGGCGCCCCCGCAGCCCCAGCAGGAACAGGTAGCGCAGCGCGCCGATGACCAGCACCCACGCCGCGCCCGGCAGCCCGAGCCGGGCGGCGACCGCCACCGCCAGCAGCAGGATCAGGGCGGCGTCGACCTCCTGGTCGAACCGTGCCCCGGCCGCCGTCGCCGTGCCCGTGCGGCGGGCCACCCTGCCGTCGAGCCCGTCGAGCAGCCACGCGGGCAGGGCCAGGGCCACCACCGCCCAGCACCACGGCTCCGGGGGGCGCGGCGCGCCGGCCAGCACCGGGGCGAGCCCGGCGGGCAGCAGGGCCGCGACGGCGGCCACGAGCACCGACCGGGCGACCGTGACCCGGTCGGCGGGGCCGTAGGGCTCCGCCGACCGGCGGGTCGTGCTGCGCACGACCGCGCCGGTCACGGCGAGCGCGGCCAGGGCCGAGAGCACCGTCCCGGCCGGGCCGAGGCCGGTCGTGACGGCGACGGCGGCGACCGCGGCGCCCGTGGCGGCCAGGGCGGCGGCGGCGTCGCGGCGCACCGGGGCTGGGGGTGCCCCGGGGGCGCGGGGCCGCCCCGGCGCGGCGGGGTGGTCCGGGGCCATGCGCTCCTCCTGGGGTCGGGCCCCCATCCTGTCCGCGGCCACGGGCGGGGGTCAACGCGCGGGCGGCGCGGGGGCCGTGCGTGGGGGAGACTGGGACGATGGACGACGACGTGAGGACCCGGCCCGAGGTGGTCGCCCCGGCCGGGGTCGGCCCCGCCCGGATGCTGCGCGCCCTGCGGGACCGGCCGGGACTGGTGGCGCTGGTCGGGGACTGGCACGGCGGGGACACGGTCGTGGCCGTGGACCCGGTGCGGGTGCTGGGCCCCGGGGAGGATCCCTTCGCCGCGCTCGGGGAGGACGGCCCGCCGGCGCCCGGGCAGGACCCCGACCCGCACGGGGACCGCGTCTTCGGCGGCGGCTGGATCGGGTGGCTGGGCTACCAGCTGGCCCGGGACCTGGAGCGGCTGCCGCCCGCCCCGCCCCGGGCGGCGACGCTGCCGGACCACCACCTGGCCCGCTACGACCACGTGCTGCGCCGCCGCGCGGCCACGGGGGAGTGGGTCCTCGAGGCGCTGCCGGGCGCCGACCCGGCCCGGGTGCGGCGCACCGCCGAGGCGGTGGCCGCCGGGCTGGCCGCCCCGGACCGGCCCCGGGACTGGCGCTGCGGCCCGTTCGCGGCCGACGCCTCCGGGGAGGAGCACGCCGCGGCGGTGCGCCGGGCCCTGGGCCACATCCGCGACGGCGACGTCTTCCAGGTCAACGTCTGCCGCACTCTGGAGGCCTCCTTCGCCGGCGACCCCCTGGACCTGTTCTGCGCCGGGCAGGAGCGGCTGCGCCCGCGCTTCGCGGCGTTCCTGCGCGGCCCGGACGGGTCGGCGGTGGTGAGCCTGTCCCCGGAGCTGTTCCTGCGCCGCACCGGCACGGACGTGCTCACCTCCCCGATCAAGGGCACCGCCGCCGCGGACACGGACCCCGCGGCGCTGCACGCCTCGGCGAAGAACCGGGCCGAGAACGTCATGATCGTCGACCTCATGCGCAACGACCTCTCCCGCGTCTGCGTGCCCGGGTCCGTGCGCGCCCCGCGCGAGCCCCGCGTGGAGCCCCACACCGGGGTGCACCACCTCGTGGCCGACGTCCGCGGCCGGCTGCGCCCGGGCCTCGACGACGGCGACCTGCTGCGGGCGAGCTTCCCGCCCGGCTCCTGCACCGGGGCGCCCAAGATCCGGGCGATGGGCATCGTCAACGACCTCGAGCCCGCCGCCCGCGGGGTCTACACCGGGGCGGTGGGCTTCGCGGGCCCCCGGGCGGGACTCGCGCTCAACGTCGCGATCCGCACCTTCGAGTTCTCGGGCGGGCGCGTGCGCCTGGGCGTGGGCGGCGGCGTCGTGGCCGACTCCGACCCCGCCGACGAGACCCGCGAGACCCTGGTGAAGGCCGCGCCCCTGCTCGCCGCCGTCGGGGCGCGCCTGGCCGCCCCCGACCCGCCGGACCCCGCCCGCGGGGTCTTCACGACCCTGCCCGTGCGCGACGGCGCCCCCGTGGGCCTCGACGAGCACCTCGCCCGGCTCGGGCGCAGCGTGCGCGTCCTCTGGGACGCCCCGCTGCCGAGCCGCCTGCGCGAGCAGGTGCACGCCCGCGCGGCGGCCCTGGCGGGCCCGCACCGGCTGCGCGTGACGGTCGTGCCGGGCCCGGGCGGCCCGGAGGCGACGGTCGTCACCGCGCCCCTGGGCGAGGACCCCGGGCGGCCGTGGCGCCTCGTGCCGCTCGAGCTCCCGGGCGGGCTGGGCGGGCACAAGTGGGCCGACCGGCGCGTGCTCGAGGAGACGCCGGGGCCGTGGGGGCCCGTCTGCGACCCTCTGCTCGTGGAGCCGGACGGGACGCTGCTCGAGGCCGGCCGGGCCAGCGTGTTCGTGGTCTCCGGCGGGCGGGTGCGCACCCCGCCGGCCGACGGGCGGATCCTGCCCGGGGTGCAGCGGGCGCGCGTGCTCGCCCGGCTGCGCGCCGAGGGGGCCGAGGTCGCCGAGGAGCCCGTGCGCCTGGCGGAGCTGGCCGCGGCGGACGAGGTGTTCGTGACCAACGCGCTGCGCGGGGTGCGCCCGGTCGGGGTCGTCGACGGCGCCGGGGCCTGGGCCCCGGGACCGGTCGCCGCCCGGCTGGCCCGGGCGCTGGGGACCGCCCCGGCCGGGCCCGTCCCGGCGCCGGTGGCGCCGGCGGTGCCTGGCTAGACTGCGCCCATGCCCAGCGCCGCCGTCCCCGCCCGCCCGCGGCGCCGGGCGCTTCCGGCCGCGCTGCAGGTGCTCGCCGGCGCCGTGCTGCTCGCGGCCCTGTTCCGCGCCTTCGGCACGGAGGCCCTCGGCGCCGCCCTGGGGATGCTCTCCCCGGCCACCGTGGCCGCCGCGCTGCTCGCCGGGCTCGTCGCCACCGCCGCCCAGGCCCAGCGGTGGCGGCTCGTGGCCCGCGCCCGCGGCGTGCGGCTGGGCTTCGGCGAGTCCTTCGCCGAGTGCTGGGCCGCCGGGCTGGTGAACCTGCTGCTGCCCGGAGGGGTGACGGGCGACGCCGTGCGGGTGCTGCGCCGCCGCCGCAGCGGCGACAGCCTCCCCGAGGCCGGGGCGGCCGTGGTCGGGGAGCGGCTGGCCGGCACCTCGATCCTGCTCGCGGCCGGGGTCGTGCCCGCCCTGGCCCTCGGCCCGTGGGCCGCCGCCGGACTGGGGGCCGGGGCGCTCGCCGTGGGGGCGGCCGCGTGGCGGGCCGGGGCCGGGGCGCAGTGGCGGGACCGGGCGGCCGTGTGGGGGCTGTCGGTGCTGAGCTGGGCCTGCTTCCAGGGGCTGTTCCTGCTGGCCGCCCTCGCCACCGTCCCCGGGGCGCCGGTGGGCGGGCTGTGGGGCACCACCGTGCTCGGGCTCGCGGGGATGTCGGTGCCCGTGGGGATCGGCGGGTGGGGGCCGCGGGAGGGCGTGACGGCCCTCGCCGCGGCCGCCCACGGCCTGGGGGCCGGGACCGGGTTCGCGATCTCCCTGGGCTACGGGCTGCTCGCGCTCGTCTCGGCGCTGCCCGGCGCGGTGCCGCTGCTGCGCTGGCTCCTGCCGGGCCGGGCCGTGGGCGGTGTGCCGCGGCGTCGGCCCGGCTGCCCGTCGGACAGCGGGTGAGGGCGCCTGCGGACCGCGGGAGGCGCCGGGCTCAGGCGAGCGGCCAGTTCGCGAAGGCCTTCTGCCGGGCGGGTGCGTAGGTGCGCACCTTCGACGTCGACAGGCCCAGGCGGACGAGGGACTCCGCGACGGTGACCGCTGCGGCCACCCCGTCGACGACGGGCGCCCCGGTGCGCTCCACGACCTGCTGCTTCAGCCCGGCCATGCCTCCGCAGCCGAGGCAGATGACCTCCGCCCGGTCCTCCTGCACGGCGCGCCGGGACTGCTCGACGATCGCCTCGACCGCCGCCTCGGGGTCCGACTCCAGTTCGAGGACGGACATGCCGCTCGCGCGCACGGAGGCGCAGCGGTCGGTGAGCCCGGCGAGCTTGAGCCGGTCCTCGATGAGCGGGACCGTCCTGTCGAGAGTGGTCACCACGGAGTACCGGTGCCCCAGGTACATGGCCGTGCTCGCCGCGGCCTCGGTGATGTCCACCACCGGGACGTCCAGCAGCTCCTGGAGCCCCTCCCGGCCGTGCTCCCCGTAGCCGGCCTGGATCACGGCGTCGAACGGCTCCGCGTAGGACTTCACGGTCTCCATGACCGCGACGGCGGCCAGGTAGCTCTCGTAGTTGCCTTCGACCGACTCCGCCCCGAACAGGGGGGTCAGGGGGACGATCTCCGTTCCCGGGGAGGCGACGGCCCGGGCCTCACGGCCGATGGAGGCCGTCATGGATTCTGTGGTGTTCACGTTGACCACGAGGATGCGCACGATGGGTGCCTTTCTGTTCGATGCGTACGGGGCCGCCGTTGCCCTCGGCGGGCCGGGTCAGTGCTTCGGGGCGACGGCGATGGCCTCGCCGTCGACGGCGTGGAACGTGGCCCGCCGGTCCGCGACGACGAGGTAGATCGCGGCGGCCAGGACCGCGCCGACGAACCAGGAGAATCCGGCGACGAAGGTGAAGGCCGGGACCAGGGCGAGGACCAGGGCGACGACGGCGGCCGGGGTGCCGGCGAGGATGGCCTTCCGGTTGATCCCGCGCGTGTAGGCGTACTCGCCGTCCGGGGCCTCGGAGTACAGGTCCGGGATGTTGACCCTGCCCTTCCGCACCAGCCAGTAGTCGGCCATGATCACGCCGAACAGCGGGCCGAGGAGGGCGCCCAGGCCGCCGAGGAAGTAGACGATGACCACGGGGGAGTTGTAGAGGTTCCAGGGCAGGATGACGAGGCCGATGACGGCGGAGACGATGGCGGCCCGGCGGAAGTTCAGCGTGCGGGGGAACAGGTTGGCCAGCGTGTAGATGGGCGCCACGAAGTTGGCCATGAGGTTCACGGCGACGGTGAGGATGATCAGGGCGAGGCAGGCCAGCACGAGCAGGAACGTGTTGGGGATGGCGTTGACGACGTCCGTCGGGGACTCGATCACCGTGCCGTCGATCCGGTACTGGGCGCCGGCCAGGACGACGACGATGGCGGCGAAGAAGAGCATGTTGATGGGGATGCCGTAGAAGTTGCCGCGGACCACGGAGCGCTCGGAGGGTGCGCCGCGGGTGAAGTCGCAGAAGTTCAGGACGAAGGTCCCGTAGATGACGACCCACAGGGCCGCGGACTGGAGGATCCGCACCCACATCTCGGCCCCGGTCAGGGAGTCCGCGGTGGACCACGCGATGGAGCCGCCGGCCTCGACGAACATCCAGACGGCGAGGGCGAGCATGGTGAACAGGATGACCGGCCCGGCGAAGGCCTCGTACTTGCGGATCATCTCCATGCCGAAGCTGACGATGACGACCTGCACGATCCACAGGGCGACGAAGGCGATCCAGCCGAGCGTGGAGAGGCCGAGGAACGAGTTGGTGTCCAGCGGGGCCAGGGACGGGGCCAGAGCGAGAATCAGCACGCGCAGGACCATGGAGGCCAGGTAGGTCTGGATGCCGAACCAGGCGATGGCCACGCCGCCACGGACGATGGCGGGGATCTGCGCCCCCCGGACGCCGAAGGCGATGCGGCTCATGACGGGGAACGGCACTCCCGTGCGCTCGCCCATGAACCCGGAGAGGTTCAGGAGCAGGAACAGCAGCGCGGCCCCGAGCAGGAAGGCGAGCATGATCTGCCACGCGCCGAGGCCCAGGGCGAACAGCCCGATGGCGAAGGCGTAGTTGCCGAGGGAGTGCACGTCGTTGGCCCACAGCGTGAAGATGCTGTAGGCGTGCCAGGTGCGCCCCTTCTTGGTCGTCGGCGCCAGGTCGGGGTTGTACAGCCGGGGGCTGACGCCGGTGGGGATGGGGCCGGTGGTGCCCCGGACGTGGAGGGCGGCGTCCACGGCCGGGTCGCCGGTGCCCCAGGGCTCGGGAACGATCGGTTCGCGTGCCGACTGCTCGACCGGCGAGTTCGGGGCGTGCTGCTGTGACATGGGAAGGCCTTCCTGCGGCACGGAGGGGGCGGTCCGGCGGGAGCCGTGGGACAGTGCCGACCTCGGTGCGGGGGACGGGAGCTCGGGAGCGAGCCGGTTCTTCTTTAAGTTCCACGATATGGAAATCTCATTTCGCGGTATGGAACAACCGTAGCTGTGAGCCCGATCACGGTCAAGACATTTCATGGTTGGTCCGACGGCGCGCTCCTGCACAGACGGAGCGGGCCGGCGAGGCCCCGAAGGTCCTCGCCGGCCCGCTCCGCCGCAGGGCGTGCCCGGATCAGCTCTCGCCGCGGCGGATGAGCCGCCCGTGGGGCTTCGCGAAGTCGACGGCCTGTCCGCGCACGAACGTCCGGCGCACCCGGCCGGAGAGCGCCTTGCCCTGGTAGGGGGTGATCGGGTTCTTGTGGTGCAGCTTCCCGGCGTCGACCACGAAGGCGTCGTCGGCCGCGAAGACCACGAGGTCGGCGTCGTAGCCCAGGGCGAGCTTGCCCTTGGTGCGCAGCCCGGCGCGCTGGGCCGGGCGGGTCGACATCCACTCGACCACGCGCCCCAGGTCGACGCCGCGGCGGCGGGCCTCGGTCCAGATCAGCGACAGCCCCAGCTGCAGGGAGGAGACCCCGCCCCAGGCCACGCCGAAGTCGCCGTTGTCCAGGTCCTTCAGGTCCAGGGTCGAGGGGGAGTGGTCGGAGACGATGAAGTCGATGGTCCCGTCGATCAGCCCCTCCCACAGCAGCTCCCGGTTGCCGACCTCCCGCACGGGCGGGCAGCACTTGAACGCGGTGGCGCCGTTGGGCACCTCCTCGGCCAGCAGCGTCAGGTAGTGCGGGCAGGTCTCGACCGTGATGTCGAGGCCGTCGCGCTTGGCGGTGGCCAGCATCGGCAGGGCGTCGGAGGAGGACAGGTGCAGGATGTGGGAGCGGGCCCCGGTCCAGCGGGTGCGCTCGATGACCTCGGCGATCGCGAGGTTCTCGGCCCCCCGCGGGCGCGACTTCAGGAAGTTCTCGTAGACGTCCCCCTCGGGGTGGGGGGCCCGGTCGATGGCCCGGGAGTCCTCCGCGTGCACGATCATCAGGGAGTCGAAGGTCTTGATCTCCGCGAGGTACTCCTCCATCTCGTCGGCCTCGAGGTGCGGGAACTCGTCGACCCCGGAGTGCAGCAGGAAGCACTTGAAGCCGAACACCCCGTCGTCGTGCAGCTCCCGCAGGTGGGGCTTGTTGCCGGGGATGGCCCCGCCCCAGAAGCCGACGTCCACGAAGGCGTTCTCCCGGGCGAAGAGGCGCTTGTACTCCAGCGCCGGGACGTTGACGGTGGAGGGGACCGAGTTCAGGGGCATGTCCAGCACGGTGGTCACCCCGCCGGCGGCGGCGGCGCGGGTCGCCGAGGCGAAGCCCTCCCAGTCGGTGCGGCCGGGCTCGTTGATGTGCACGTGGGTGTCGACGAGTCCGGGCAGCAGGGTCTCGTCCTCGGCGAGCTCCACGACCTCGCGCCCGCGCAGCCCGGCGCCCAGGGGCTCGACGGCCACGATCCGCCCGTCGCGCACCCCGATCTCCCGCGGGGCGAAGTGGTCGCCGCACGAGACGCTGCGTCCGCGCACCACGAGGTCGAACTCGCGGTGGTCGCCCGCGAAGGCGCCCTTCGCGTCGGCCCCGGCGCGCGGGGACTCGACGGCGTCCTCGGGCAGGCCGTGCTCGCGCCGGTACTCGGCGATGAGCCGGCGCACCCGCTCGGGGTCGTTGACGTCCTCGCTGACCTGCTGCTGGTGCGCCTGCTCGGCCGCGTCGGCCTCCCGGACCTGGGCGGGCTCGGTCACGGAGCGCGCCGAGTTCTCCCGGGCGGTCTCGGCCGCGGCGTCCTCGGGCGCGCGTCCGGCCCCGGTCGGACGGGACCCGGCGGGTCCTTCGGAGGTGGTCGCCTGCTGCGGGCTGCCGGTCCCGCCGGGGGCCTCGGGCTGCCGGGGGTCGTTCTTCTTCGTCACGGGAAGTCCTCTCGTCGGGGGCGTCGGCCTCGGGGGCCGATCTCGTCAGTGGGTGGGGGTGGCGCCGCGCACGAGCCCGGGCAGCTCCCGGGCCAGGTCGGCGCCGACCTGCTCGAGCAGCCGGCCGGCCTCGCGCATGCTCACCCGGGGGTCGGGCTCGAGGTCGGCGAGCGCCCAGGTCCGGGCGAAGCCGGCCCCGCGCAGCACCTCGGGCGCCAGGGTGGTGCGCCCGCACACGGCCACGACCGGGACGCCGGCGGCGTGGGCGGCGGCGGCCACGCCCATGGGGGTCTTGCCGCCGAGGCTCTGCTCGTCGAGGCTGCCCTCGCCGGTGACCACGAGGTCGGCGCCGGCCACGCGACCGGCCAGCCCGGTGAGCTCAAGGACCACGTCGATCCCGGGCCGGCGCACGGCGCCGAGGACGGCGAGCGCGGCGAAGCCGACCCCGCCGGCGGCGCCGGCGCCGGGGGCGGCGGCGGCCTCGAGCACGTCCGGACCGAGGGCCTCGGCGAGGCGGTCGCGGAACACGGCCAGGGCGGCGTCGAGGCGCTCGACCGTATCCGGGTCGGCGCCCTTCTGGGGGCCGAAGACGGCGGCGGCGCCGCGGGGGCCGGTGAGCGGGTTGTCGACGTCGGCGGCGAGCACGAACCGGGCCCCGCGCACCCGCGGGTCGAGTCCGGAGAGGTCGACGCGGGCGAGGCGGGCCAGGGCGGCCCCGCCCCGGCCGAGCTCGTCCCCGGCGTCGTCGAGCAGGCGGGCGCCGAGGCCCTGGAGCAGGCCCGCGCCGCCGTCGGTGCAGGCGCTGCCGCCCACGCCGAGGACCACGGTCTGCGCCCCGGCGTCGAGGGCGGCCCGGACGAGCTCGCCGGTGCCGCGGCTGGTCGCGCCGCCGGCGTCGGGCACGGGCTCGCCGTGCTCGTCGGTGGGGAGGGCGACCAGCCCGGAGGCCTGGGCCATCTCCACGACCGCGGTGCGGCCGCGCAGGGCGTACTCGGTCTCGACGGGCTCGCCCACGGGCCCGGTCACGGTCGCGGGGCAGGCGGTGAAGCCGGCGCCGACGGCAGCGTCGAGGGTGCCCTCCCCGCCGTCGGCGACCGGCACGGCGACCACCTCGACGGAGGGGTCGACGGCGCGGAGGCCCGCCGCGAGGTGCTCGACGACGTCGGCGGCCTCGAGGGAGCCCTTGAACTTGTCCGGGGCGACGACGACGCGCACGGCCGGTCCTCCTTCTGCTGCTGCGGGGGCCGGCCGCTGCCGCGGCCGGCCGTGCCCCCGGCGCCTGCCGGCGCCGGGGGCCTGGTGGGGCGCCGGTCTCAGTCGAGCAGGGCGATCGCGGTGGGGGCGTCCACCCCGCGCTCGGCCAGCTCCTCGAACTCGACCACGCCGTCGATCTCGGTGCCCATCGAGATGTTGGTGACCCGCTCGAGGATCACCTCGACCACGACCGGCACCTGGTGCTCGCCGGCGAGGGTGCGGGCCTCGGCGAAGGCCTCGCGCAGCTTCTCCGGGTCGGTCACGCGCAGCGCCTTGCAGCCGAGCCCCTCGACCACCTTCAGGTGATCCACACCATACCCCTGGGTCTCGGGGGAGTTGATGTTCTCGAAGGCGAGGGAGACGTTCTGCTCCATCTTGAACCCGCGCTGGGACTGGCGGATCAGGCCCAGGTAGGAGTTGTTCACGACCACGTGCACGTAGGGCAGGTTGAACTGCGCGCCCACGGCCAGCTCCTCGATCATGAACTGGAAGTCGTAGTCGCCCGAGAGGGCCACCACGTTGGCCTCCGGCACGGCGCGCACCACGCCCAGGGCGGCGGGGCCGGTCCAGCCCAGCGGGCCGGCCTGCCCGGCGTTGATCCACTTGCGCGGGCCGTAGACGTGCAGGAACTGCCCGCCGGCGATCTGGGAGAGCCCGATCGTGGAGACGTAGGTGACGTCCGTGCCGAAGGCCGCGTTCATCTCCTCGTAGACGCGCTGGGGCTTGATCGGGACCTGCTCGAAGTGGGTCTTGCGGTGCAGCGTGCCCTTGCGGCGGGCGCAGTCCTTGACCCACTCGGAGCGGTCCGGCAGGCCGGGCCCGGAGCGGCGCTCGCGGGCGGCCTCGAGGAGCACCTCCAGGGCCGCGCGGGCGTCGGAGACGATGCCGAGGTCGGGGGAGAAGACCCGTCCGATCTGGGTCGGCTCGATGTCCACGTGCACGAAGGTGCGCCCGCGGGTGTAGGTCTCCAGCCCGCCGGTGTGCCGGTTGGCCCAGCGGTTGCCGATGCCCAGCACGAAGTCCGACTCCAGGAACGTGGCGTTGCCGTAGCGGTGGGAGGTCTGCAGGCCGACCATGCCGGCCATCAGCGGGTGGTCGTCGGGGATCGCGCCCCAGCCCATGAGGGTCGGGACCACGGGGACGTCCAGCAGCTCGGCCAGGGCCACCAGCTGCTCGGCGGCGTCCGCGTTGACGATCCCGCCGCCGGCCACGATCAGGGGCCGCTCGGCGGCGGCCAGCATGTCCAGGACCTTCTCGGCCTGGGCGCGCGTGGCGGCCGGCTTGTGCACGGGCAGCGGCTCGTAGAGGTCGATGTCGAACTCGATCTCGGCCAGCTGCACGTCCAGGGGCAGGTCCAGCAGCACGGGCCCGGGCCGGCCCGAGCGCATCAGCGAGAAGGCCTTCTGGAAGGCGCCGGGGATCTGGCCGGGCTCGAGCACGGTCATGGCCATCTTGGTGACGGGACCGGCGATGGCGGCGATGTCCACGGCCTGGAAGTCCTCCTTGTGCAGCTTCGCGACCGGGGCCTGCCCGGTGATGCACAGGATCGGGATCGAGTCCGCGGAGGCGGAGTACAGGCCCGTGATCATGTCCGTGCCGGCCGGGCCGGAGGTGCCGATGCACACCCCGATGTTCCCGGCGGCGGCGCGGGTGTAGCCCTCCGCCATGTGGGAGGCGCCCTCGACGTGGCGGGCGAGGGTGTGCCGGATGCCGCCGTGGGCGCGCATCGCGGAGTAGAGCGGGTTGATCGCGGCGCCGGGCAGGCCGAAGGCCTCGGTGGCGCCCTCCTTCTCGAGGATGGCGACGACGGCGTCGACCGTGCGCATTCTGGCCATGGTGGAACTCCTTGCGGGCGGGACCCGGGCGGGTCGGGCGGGTCGGTGCGGATCGGGTGGGGCGGGCTCAGCCGTCGGTGCGGCCGGAGAGCTCCTGGGTGAGCTTGAACAGCCCGGAGTGGTCCAGGCCGCCGTCGCCGCGGGCGACGGTCGCGGCGACGAGCTGGGCGACGAGCGCGCCGAGCGGGACGCTCACCCCGGCCTCGCGGGCGGCGGCGGTGACGATGCCCATGTCCTTGTGGTGGAGCTGGAGGCGGAAGCCGGGCTCGAAGCTGCGGTCGAGCATCTTCTGGCCCTTCTGGTCGAGGACCTTGGAGCCGGCGAGGCCGCCGCCGAGGACCTTCAGCGCGGCGTCGGTGTCCACGCCGTAGGCCTCGAGGAAGACCACGGCCTCGGCCAGCAGCTGGATGTTGCCGGCCACGATCAGCTGGTTGGCGGCCTTGACGGTCTGCCCGGAGCCGGAGGGCCCCACGTGGACGATGGTGCGCCCGACGCCCTCGAGGACGGGGCGGGCCTCCTCGAAGTCGCCGGCCTCGCCGCCGACCATGATGGAGAGCGCGCCGTCGATCGCGCCCTGCTCCCCGCCGGAGACCGGCGCGTCGAGCGGGCGGAGACCGG
The DNA here is from genome assembly GCF_021012935.1 of Kocuria sp. LUK. Lineage (NCBI taxonomy): Bacteria > Bacillati > Actinomycetota > Actinomycetes > Micrococcales > Micrococcaceae > Kocuria > Kocuria sp. LUK. The sequence continues at coordinate 8,520 of NZ_JAJMZI010000010.1, read as the reverse complement.
CCGCGCGGGCCTGCTCGGCGAGGCGGACCGCGACGTCGGGGCGGATGGTCGAGGCGTCGATCCACAGCGCGCCCTGCTCCGCGTGGGCGAACACGCCGTCCTCCCCGGCCACGACGGCCTCGACGTCCGGGGAGTCGGGGACCATGGTGATCACGACGTCGGCCCCGGCCACGGCCTCGGCCACGGAGGAGGCGCCCTGCCCGCCGGCGGCGACGAGCTGGTCGGTCTTCTCCGGGGAGCGGTTGTAGCCGGTGACCCGGTGGCCGGCGGCCACGAGGTTCCGGGCCATGGGCAGGCCCATGATGCCGAGGCCGATGACGGCGACGGTGGCGGTGGTGGACGCGCCGGCGGCGGCGGTGGTGGTGGCGGGGGTGGTCATGCGGTGCTCCTCACGGTGCGGCAGCCCGGTGCGGCTGCGGGATGCGGAAGGGGTCGGGGTCCCGGGCGGGGCGGCCCGGGCGGCGGGGCTCAGGCGGAGGCGGCGCGGGCCAGCCAGGCGAAGGGGTCGGGCTGGGAGGCCTTGTACTCGAGGCCGATCCGGCCGGTGTAGCCGAGCTCGTAGGTCCGGTCGATCCAGCGCTGCAGGGGCAGCTCGCCGGTGCCGGGCTCGTTGCGCCCGGGGGCGTCGGCGATCTGGACGTGCCCGAACCCGGCGGCGTGTGCCTCGATCACGGCCTCGACGTCGTCCCCGTTGACGGCCAGGTGGTAGAAGTCCGCGAGCAGGGCGATGTTCTGCGGTCCGGCGGCGCGGACCGCCCCGATGACGTCCAGGGCGTCCTGGGCGGTCTTCAGCGGGTAGGCCTCCGTGCCCGAGACCGGCTCGAGCAGCACGGTGCCGCCGATGCCGGCCACGCCCTCGGCGGCGGCCACGAGGTTGGCCGCCGCCAGCTCGTCCTGCGCCTCGGGGCGCTGCCCGTCCCGGCGGTTGCCGTAGAGGGCGTTGAAGGCGCGGCAGCCGGTGCGCTCGCCGATGGCGGCGACCACCGCGATGTTCTGCGCGAACTCGTCCTCGCGGCCGATCCAGGACACGAGGCCCCGGTCGCCGGCGGGCATGTCCCCGGCGTTGAAGTTCAGCCCGCTCAGCTGCACCCCGGCGTCGTCGAGCGCGCGCACGAAGGCGTCGACGTCGCGGTCGGCGGGCACGGACTCCGCGAAGGGCCACCAGAACTCGACCGCGTCGAAGCCGGCGGCCTTCGCGGCGGCGGGCCGCTCGAGCAGCGGCAGGTCGGTCAGCAGGATGGAGCAGTTGACGGTATAGGACATCGGGTTCCTCCTGGGGTCGATCGCTCGCGCCATCTATTTCATGATGCGGAACTTGTCTTCTGTCTTGTGGAACAGCCTACGGGCCGTTGTGACGCAGGTCAACGCCTGAATGAAATATTGATTTCATGATGCGGAAGTCCGGGGATGTGGAAGGACCCCGTGCCGCCGCGGTGGCAGGCGGCACGGGGTCCGGTCTGGTGGGGGCGGGTGCGCCCCGGCGTCAGCGCAGCTTCATCTGCCGGTTGACGTCCTTGTAGAGGAGGTAGCGGAAGCGGCCCGGGCCCCCGGCGTAGCAGGCCTGCGGGCAGAAGGCGCGCAGCCACATGAAGTCACCGGCCTCCACCTCCACCCAGTCCTGGTTGAGCCGGTAGACGGCCTTGCCCTCGAGCACGTAGAGCCCGTGCTCCATCACGTGCGTCTCGGCGAACGGGATCACCGCGCCGGGCTCGAAGGTCACGACCGTCACGTGCATGTCGTGGCGCAGGTCGTCCGGGTCCACGAAGCGGGTGGTGGCCCACTTCCCGTCCGTGCCGGGCATGGGGGTCGGCTCGACCTCCTGGTCCGAGGTGATCACGGGCTCGGGGACCTCGAGGCCCTGGACGTACTCGTAGGCCTTGCGGATCCAGTGGAAGCGGGCCGGCTCGGGACCGGGGTTGCGCACGGTCCACTCGCACTCCGGCGGCAGGTAGGCGTAGCCGCCGGGGGCGAGCTCGTGCTCCTCGCCCTCCACGGTCAGGGCCAGGGAGCCCTCCATCACGAACAGCGCGGACTCCACGCCCGAGTCGGTCTCGGGGCGGTCGCTGCCGCCGCCCGGGCCGACCTCCATGACGTACTGCGAGAAGGTCTCCGCGAACCCGGACAGGGGCCGGGCCAGGACCCACGCGCGGGTCCCGTCCCAGAACGGGAGCCTGCTCGTGACGATGTCGCGCATCGTCCCGCGCGGGATCACCGCGTAGGCCTCCGTGAACATCGCCCGGTCCGTCAGCAGGTCGGTCTGCGGCGGGTGCCCGCCGTGCGGGGCGTAGTAGGTGCGGTCGGTCATCTCATCTGCCTCCAGGGGTCGGGGCGCTCAGGGCGGCCTCGGGGTGGGCGAGCTCGGTCAGCTCCCGCTCGCCGAGGCCGGCGGCCTCCGCGAGCTCCGCCGCGCCGACCGCCCCGCACAGCACGCCGCGGTGCACGAAGCGGGCCAGGGCCCGGGCGGTCGCCGGCTCGTCGGCGACATCGGCCGCCTCGATGCCCGGCACGGAGCGGGAGCGGTAGACCTTCAGCCGGTGCGCCGCGGCGTCGAAGGACCGGCGGTAGAAGGCGTAGGTGCTCAGGTAGCGGGTCGGCAGCTGGTGGGCGTGCAGGTCCCAGCCCTGGTACAGCCCGCGCTCCAGGGAGCGGCGGACCAGCCGGGCGTGCAGGGCCCAGGCCTCCCGCCGCTGGGCCGGATCGCCCACCGGCAGCCGGTTGGTCGACCCGTCGGACAGGCGCACCCCGGTGCCGGCGACCGCGACCTGCATGACCTGCTTGGCGTGGTCGGCCACCGGGTGCTCCATCGACTGGAACTCCGCGGCGACCCCCAGCGAGGCCGAGTAGTCGTAGGTGCCGTAGTGCAGGGCCGTGACCCGGCCCCCGCCCGCGCGCAGCATCGCCGGGATCGGGCACGTCCCGTCCGGGCCCACGATCATGGGGGCCGTCTCCATCTGGATCTCGAAGCGCAGCCGCCCCCCGGGCAGACCCAGCGCCTGCTCGAGCGCCCGGCAGGCCTCGACCATGACCTCGACCTGGGCCACGGCCGAGACCTTGGGCAGGGTCAGCACCAACCCCGGCGGCAGGCCGTCCTCGGAGACCCCCGCGGCGGCCAGCCCGCCCTCGCGCACCAGCGCCGTGACGAACAGGTCCAGCGTGCGCAGCCCGCGCTCGCGGGTGGCGGCCTCCAGGCACTTGAACCGGATGCCGGCGAACGCCGGCTGGGGCGCCTGCCCGCGGTGGCGGGAGCGGGCCATCGCGGCCACGGTGCGCGCGGCCCCGACCGCGGCGGCGTCCTCCTCGGCGTCCGGGCGCTGCCCGTAGCCGTCCTCGAGGTCCAGGCGCAGGTCCTCGACCGGCTCCTCGCGCAGCTTCCGGACGGTGCGGGCCACGACCTCCGCCCGCAGGTGCTCCTCGACCCCGGCGAGCTCCGCGAGGACCTCCGGGCCGCCGGCCTCCTCGGCCGCCGCCAGCGCCGCCTCGCCCCACTCCCGCGGGGTGTCCGGGGTGACGAGGTCGGCGGGGACGTAGCAGGTGTGCACCGGCTGACGGCTCCCGTCGTCGCCCGGGTAGAGGCGCTCGAGATCGGCGTCCGTGCCGGCCAGCAGCGCCGCGGCGCGCTGCCCGAAGGCGGAGGGCAGGCTGGTGCCCGGGGCGCTCACCGGCCCTCGATGAGGTCGTAGGCCGGGAGGGTGAGGAAGTCCACGTACTCCTCGCCGAGCACGAGGTCGGCGATCAGCCGGGCGGCGGGCTCGAAGTGCTTCTCGAAGCTCTGCGCGTCGACCTCCCCGCGCAGCACCTCCTTCTGCCGCTCGAGCTCCTCGGCCACCAGCTCACGGGTGGCCGTGGCACCGGTGTCCTCGTAGACCACGCCGTTGCGGATCTGCTGCCAGACCTGCGACCGGGAGATCTCGGCCGTCGCGGCGTCCTCCATGAGGTTGTGGATGGCCACCGCGCCGTTGCCCGACAGCCACACCGCGGTGTAGCGGATCGCGACGTAGAGGTTGAGGGCGAGCTCCTTCTGGGTGCGCACGGCGCCGGCACTGGGGACGTCGAGCAGCTGCTCGGGGGTGACCTGCACGTCCTCGCGCAGGCGGTCCACCTGGTTGGGCTTCTCGCCGAGCACGGCGTCGAAGACCTCGCGGCAGGTGGCGACCAGGTCGGGGTGGGCCACCCACGAGCCGTCGAAGCCGTCCTCGGCCTCGCGGGTCTTGTCGGCCCGCACCTTGGCGAAGGCAGCCTCGGTGACCTCCGGCTCGCGGCGGTTGGGGATGAACGCGGCCATCCCGCCCATCGCGAAGGCGCCGCGGCGGTGGCAGGTCTTCACGAGCAGCTCGGTGTAGGCGCGCATCAGCGGGGCGGTCATGGTGATCGTGGAGCGGTCCGCCAGGACGAACTTCTCGCCCGCGTCGCGGAAGTACTTGATGATGCTGAACAGGTAGTCCCAGCGCCCGGCGTTGAGCCCGGAGGCGTGGTCGCGCAGCTCCCAGAGGATCTCGTCCATCTGGAACGCGGCCGGGATGGTCTCGATGAGCACGGTCGCGCGGATCGTGCCGTGCTCGATGCCCAGGTGCTCCTCGGCGAAGGTGAACACGTCGTTCCACAGCCGGGCCTCGAGGTGGGACTCCATCTTCGGCAGGTAGTAGTACGGTCCGTGGCCGTTGGCCAGCAGCTGCCGGGCGGTGTGGAAGAAGTGCAGGCCGAAGTCCACGAGCGAGCCGGAGGCCGGCTTCCCGTCGACCGTGACGTTGTGCTCGGGCAGGTGCCAGCCGCGGGGACGGGCGACGACGACGGCCAGCGGCGCGTCCTGGCGCAGGCTGTACTCCTTGCCCTCGGGGGAGGTGAAGGAGAGGGTGCCGCGGGCGGCGTCGCGCAGGTTGAGGATGCCGTCGACCTGGTTGTGCCAGGTGGGGCTCGAGGCGTCCTCGAGGTCGGCCAGCCAGACCTTCGCCCCGGAGTTCAGGGCGTTGATCGCCATCTTGGCGGGGGCGGCCGGGCCGGTCATCTCGACCCGCCGGTCCTGCAGCGCCGGCGGCGCCGGTGCGACCGTCCACTCGCTCTCCCGGATCTGCTTCGTCTCCGGCAGGAAGTCGAGGGTGCCGCTCGCGGCGGCGGCGCGGCGGTTGTCCTCGCGCGCGCCGAGCAGCTCCTCGCGGCGGGACGCGAAGCGGCGGTGCAGCTCCGCCACGAAGGCGAGGGCCTCGTCGGTGAGGATCTCCCCGGCGCGCTCAAGCGCCGGCGGCAGGACGTGCTCGATGGTGCTGGTGGTCATGGGTGCCTCCTGTGGGCGTGGGAACGGACGGGTGGTCGGGCTCAGACCGCGGCGGGCACGGAGGCGTCGACGGTGGCGCCGACCTCCTGGGCGGTCCGGCGCACGGCCTCGGCCACGGCCGGGGCCACGGCGGGGTCGAAGACGCTCGGGACGACGTAGCTGGCGTTGAGCTCGTCCGCGCCCACGCAGTCGGCGATCGCCCGGGCGGCGGCGACGAGCATCTCCGTGGTGATGTCGGTGGCGCCGGCGTCGAGCAGACCTCGGAACAGTCCCGGGAAGGCGAGGACGTTGTTGATCTGGTTGGGGAAGTCGGAGCGCCCGGTGGCGACGACCTCGGCGTGCTGGGCGGCCGCGGCGGGCTCGACCTCCGGGTCCGGGTTGGCCATCGCGAAGACGATGGCGCGCTCGTTCATCGTGGCGACGTCCGCGGCGTCGAGCAGGTTCGGCGCGGAGACGCCGACGAACACGTCGGCCCCGGCCAGGGCCTCCTTGAGCGAGCCCGAGAAGCCGGACTCGTTGGTGTGCTCGGCGATCCACTGCCGGTGGGGGTCGTCGTAGGTCTCCCCGCGGTGGATGGCGCCCTTGCGGGAGCAGGCGACGATGTCGCCGGCGCCCTGGGCCTTGAGCAGCTGGATGATGGCGTGCCCGGCGGCGCCGACGCCCGAGACCACGATGCGGACGTCCTCGATCTTCTTGTCCACCACGCGCAGGGCGTTGAACAGGGCGGCGAGGGCCACGATGGCGGTGCCGTGCTGGTCGTCGTGGAAGACGGGGATGTCGAGCTCCTCGCGCAGGCGGGCCTCGATCTCGAAGCAGCGGGGGGCCGCGATGTCCTCGAGGTTGACGCCGCCGTAGACGGGGGCCATGGCCTTGACGATGCGCACGATCTCGTCGGTGTCGGTGGTGTCGAGGCACACGGGCCAGGCGTCCACGCCGCCGAAGGCCTTGAACAGCGCGGCCTTGCCCTCCATGACGGGCAGGGCCGCGGCGGGACCGATGTCGCCGAGGCCGAGCACGGCGGTGCCGTCGGTGACCACGGCCACGGTGTTGCGCTTGATGGTCAGGCGGCGGGCGTCCTCGGGGTTCTCCGCGATGGCCGTGCACACGCGGGCGACGCCGGGGGTGTAGGCGCGGGAGAGGTCGTCGCGGTTGCGCAGCGAGACCCGCGGGGTGACCTCGATCTTGCCGCCGAGGTGGATCAGGAAGGTGCGGTCGCTGACCTTGCGCACCTGCACGCCCTCGAGGGCCTCCAGGGCGTCGCGCACCTCGTCGCGGTGGGCGGCGTCGGCCACGTTGCAGCTGACGTCGACGACCACGTGGTCGGGGTGGGACTCGACGATGTCGAGGGCGGTCACCGCGGCGCCGGCCGTCGCGGCGGCGGAGGCGATCTCGCTCGTGGCGGTGAAGCTGGACGGAGCCTGCACGCGCAGGATCATCGAGTATCCGGGGCTGGGAGTGGCCATGGGTTCCTCCGGTCGGGACGGGCGTTTCATCGTATGGCGGAATGAAAATTCCGTATTATGGATATTATGGAACGACCGGGGTGTTGGCAAGGTCACAGCAGGATCCGCTGAACGTGTCGAGGTCCAGCTTGCCCCGTCCCGTCCGCGACGAACAGGAGTGCACAACCATGGCCGAACGAGCTGCCACCGGCGGCGTCCAGTCGGTGGAGCGGGTCTTCGAGCTCCTCGAGGTGATCACCGCCGCGGGCGGCGAGATGTCCCTCAGCGAGCTCTCCGCCACCGTGAACCTGCCGCTGCCCACCATCCACCGCCTGCTGCGCACGCTCGTGCCCTCGGGCTACGTCCGCCAGCTGCCCAACCGCAGCTACGCCCTCGGGCCCCGTCTCATCCCGCTGGGGGAGGGGGCGAGCCGCCAGCTCGGCTCCGCCGCGCGGGGGCGGCTGGAGCAGCTCGTGCGCGAGCTCGGGGAGTCCGCGAACATGGCGGTGCTCGACGGCCAGCAGGTCGTCTACATCGCCCAGGCGCAGTCGAACCGGTCCATGCGGATGTTCACCGAGGTGGGCCGCCGCGCCGACACGCACGACACCGGGGTGGGCAAGGCGATCCTCGCGACCCTGCCGGACGAGCGCGTGCGCGAGATCGTCCTCTCCGCGGGCATGCCCACGCCCACCGAGAAGAGCCTGGGCAGCCCCGAGGCCCTGTTCGCCGACCTCGAGCGGATCCGGGAGCGCGGCTACGCCGTGGACGACGAGGAGCAGGAGCTCGGGGTGCGCTGCTACGCCATGGCGGTGCCGGGGGCGCCCACGCCGACGGCGATCTCCGTCTCGGGGCCGATCAGCCGCGTGGACGAGGACTTCGCCGCGCGCGCCGTGCCGGTGCTGCGCCGGATCGCCGAGGAGATCGCCGCCGATCTCGCCCCCGCGGGGGTCTGAGCTCCCGCAGGGGGCCGGCGGCACCCTGCGGGGTCCGACCGACGACGGCGGCGCCCGCCCACCCCTCTCGGGGCGGGCGGGCGCCGTCGTCGTCGGTCGGCCCGCTCAGGCCTCGCCGCCGGCCCCGCCGGTGGTGCCGGCGGTGACGTCGTCCAGCCGGTAGCGCTCGTGCGCCTGCGCCGGGGCCGCGGCGTCGACCTCGCCGCGGTCGGCCAGCAGCTGCAGCGTGCGCACCACGATCGAGTGCACGTCCGTGCGGAACCAGCGCCGGGCGGCGGCGCGGGTGTCCGAGAAGCCGAAGTCGTCCGCGCCCAGCGTGGCGAAGTCGTTCGGGACGTACTGGCGGATCATGTCCGGCAGCTCCGAGACGAAGTCGGTCGAGGCGATCACGGGACCCTCGGCCCCGGCCAGCTGCTGGGTCACGAACGGGGTCCGGCGCGGGGCGCCCGGGTCGCGCAGCCGCTCCTTCTCGGCGGCCAGGCCGTCGCGGCGCAGCTCGGTCCAGGAGGTCACCGACCACACGTCGGCCGCCACGCCCCACTCCTGCTCGAGCAGCCGCTGGGCCTCGAGCGCCCACGGCACCGAGACCCCCGAGCCCAGCAGCTGGGCCCTCGGCCCCTCGGCCGTCGAGCGGGAGACGCGGTGGATGCCGCGCACGATGCCCTCGACGTCGACGTCCTCCGGCTCGGCCGGCTGCTGGTAGGGCTCGTTGTAGACCGTCAGGTAGTACATGACGTCCGGGTCGGCGGAGTCGGGCCCGTACATCTGCTCCAGGCCGTGGCGGACGATGTGGGCGATCTCGTAGCCGTAGGCCGGGTCGTAGGCCCGCACGGCCGGGTTCGTGCCGGCGAGCACG